>CAZNQD010000148.1:0-1615 GCA_964575345.1 uncultured Bacteroidales bacterium | reverse complement strand
GATGATGTTTTGATTGAGGATGATTTGCAGAGTTTTCTGTTGAATCAGTATGCTGGTCAGGGTATTACGGTTAATGAGGTCAAATCAATTATTCTTCAACTCAAATCACTTCCTGCTTCTGATCTTTATGAGAGCAATAAGACGTTTTTGAGAATGCTGGCTGATGGTTTTATTTTAAAACGTGAAGACCGCAGCAAAAAAGACATTTACATTCAGCTCATAAGCTACGCCGGATTAAACAAACAACGCCAACCAGAAACAGAACAATTAATTTCCATAGCAGCTGAATCTCAAGAACAATACCCGCCCGACACCAATATTTATAAATTTGTCAATCAACTGGAGATTGTAGGCACGGAAAAACGTATTCCCGATGGCATTATCTACATCAATGGTTTGCCTTTGGTTGTTTTTGAATTCAAGAGTGCCGTTCGTGAAGAAGCGACTATTCATGATGCTTTCAAACAGCTAACCATTCGTTACCGCCGCGATATTCCCGAGCTGTTTAAATACAATACGTTTTGCGTTATCAGCGATGGCGTAAACAACAAAGCCGGTTCGTTTTTTGCCTCGTACGATTTTTTCTATGCCTGGCGCAGGGTGGCTGGTTTGGCAAAAGATGTTGACGGCATCGACAGTATGTTTACACTCGTGCAGGGGATGTTTAATAAAAACCGTTTGCGTGATATTATCCGCAACTTCATTTACGTACCTGATTCGAGCAATAAAGAAGAAAAGATTGTTTGTCGCTATCCGCAGTACTACGCTGCAAGGGCATTGTATGACAACATAAAAAAAGCCCAAAGACCAGAAGGAGACGGAAAAGGAGGAACCTATTTCGGGGCAACGGGTTGTGGTAAAAGCTTTACCATGCTTTACCTGACTAGGTTGTTGATGAAAAGCGAATACTTTGAAAGTCCTACCATCGTTTTGATTACCGACCGCACCGATTTGGATGACCAGCTGTCTGCCCAATTCTTAAACGCAAAAGGTTTTATTGGTGACAATGCCGTGGAAAGCGTTGAGAGCCGTGCTGACCTGAGAACAAAACTGCAAGGCAGGCAAAGTGGCGGCGTTTTCCTGACCACGATTCACAAGTTTACCGAAGATACCGAACTGCTCACTGAACGTAACAACGTCATCTGTATTTCGGACGAAGCACACCGAAGTCAAGTCAATCTCGACCAAAAAATAAGGGTGACCGAAGATGGCGTGAAAAAGACCTTTGGCTTTGCTAAATACTTGCACGACTCGTTGCCTAATGCCACTTTTGTCGGTTTCACAGGCACACCTATCGATGCCACACTGGATGTTTTCGGTAAAGTGGTTGATGCCTACACGATGAGTGAATCAGTAAGAGATGAAATCACCGTTCGCATTGTGTATGAAGGCAGAGCAGCAAAAGTGGCTTTGAGAAATGGCGAGTTAGAGAAAATTGAAAAATACTACGAAGAAGCTGCCGAACTGGGTGCCAACGAATATCAGATTGACAAGAGCAAACAGGAATCGGCAAATATGTACGCCATTCTTGGCGATCCGGACCGTCTGCAAGCCGTTGCCGAAGATTTTGTAACCCATTACGAAAACAGAATTTCTGAAGGTGCAACGGTAAAAG
>CAZNQD010000147.1:0-1790 GCA_964575345.1 uncultured Bacteroidales bacterium | reverse complement strand
TAGCAATCTGCTCCAGTGATTTTCCGGAGGTATCCGGCATAAAGAAGAAGCCGACTGCACCGCTGATGATGAGAAAAAAGGCCAACAAGCCTGCTAAGGGTTTGATGCCAATATCTGCTAAAAGCGGAACAAAGAAACTCCAAACACCCAATATGGTTCGGCTAATTCCAAAAGTCAAACCCTGAGCGGTACCACGAAACACTGTTGGGAACAATTCCTGACTAAACACCTTGTAAAAAGCTTCTCCAGCCAAAGCTGCTCCTGATGAAAACAACAACACATTAGCAATAATTACGGGAACTGTAAAAGGAAGGAAAAGCAACATTCCATAGGCAACGATTTGCATTATGGCACCCACTGCCCAAATAGTTCTCCTTGTTTTGTAGCTTCTGTCCGAATGAGGCATAAAGATAAAAAGTGTCATAAAAATACAGATAATAAAGCCTGCACTTGAAAATCCTGTACTTACTGCTTGTTTGATCACTTCATTTTCAATATTCACGAATTTGGAAATGATGTAGGGATTAAAATTACCGGCTGTACCGGCTGCCAGGTTCCAAAAGAGATAGATAACAGTTGTATACACAAGCGCTTTTAAATTAAAACCCGAAAATAATTTTTTGATATTGACCTTTGCCGTTTTTGATGCCTCTTTCCATCTTGCCGATTCAGCAAGACTTCGCCTTAAATACCAAGTAATAATCGCAACAATAAATAGATGAAGAAATACAATCCGAATTCCCAATATTTCCAGGTTTGAAAGAAACATAGCCAACCAGAGAACCACTACCGGGCCAAAACTCCATGCAACCTGAGTAAAACCCAATAGTTTACCCCGGGCCTTATCGGGTGCAGCTTCGCCTACAAAAGCAAGAGAGGTTGGCACGTCGGCTCCTACGGCGACTCCAATAATAAATGTCCCGGCAAATAGCATCACAGGATTCATAGCAAATACGATTAAAAGGATTCCTAATGCGTAAACTAGTAAATCGATCTGATAAATACGTTTACGCCCCAGCTTGTCTCCAAGACGACCACCGATAAAGGCACCAACAGCACATCCAATGGCATTGGGTCCAATAGCTGCTAAAAACCCTAAAGCTCCATCGGACAAACCAAGAAACTTTTGAAAATAGTTATACCCTGCTCCCAGCGCCACGATTGAACCGGCATCCAGGTAAGAAGCCATTCCCGCCAGGGCTGAGGCTTTCCATTGTTCTTTACTTATTTTTTCCGGATGGGAGTGATTCTCTTTCAACTCAGCAAGATCCCTGTTACTTGTTTCTGACATAGCCTTCTTTTGATTAAACTGTTAGTATGATTATGTATTAAATTGCCTTGTGCGCTGTAAATTCCCAGCTTCCGGAACCCAGTTCGATCGTGAACTGATTATCGCCTGTTTGTTTAATAACGGACAAATCCGGGGCTTTTTGAGAATTACTTAATTTTTCTGCTTTCAAATAAATGGTAGCTGTGGTATTGGATGGTATTCTGAACTTATATATTACCTCCTCCCCTTTCAGCTCCCAGGAAGAGAACAAAAGTCCGTACATGGTCTGAAGACTGGCTCTGGCGAAATTTAACAGTTTGGTGGGACAAGGCCTGATAATGCTGTGTTTGTAGCCCGGCTGCAGAGGATCGATGTTCAGGCCTGCCACAGTACTGTAGAGCCATTGGCCTACTGCACCGTAAGCGTAATGATTGAAGGAATTCATTCCCACGGTTTGAAAAGAACCGTCGGGTTTGATGCCGTCCCAGCGTTCCCAGATGGTGGTGGCTCCCATGGTAAC
>CAZNQD010000146.1:0-1842 GCA_964575345.1 uncultured Bacteroidales bacterium | reverse complement strand
CTAGGATTCGAACCCAGACAGACAGAACCAGAATCTGTAGTGCTACCATTACACAACGGAGCATTGTAAAAACGGCGTAAAAGTACACAATATTTTTGACGCTCAAAACAGAAAAGGAGAAAAAAATCAGATGCGGTAACGCAGGCCTAAGCCTAAATTGAAGAAGAGCGGGCTTTTGGTACGGATACTCAATGGCTGGTTTGTATCGAAATAATAAACAACACCCGGTTCAAGATACAACTGCAGTTTGGAATTCAACGCATAATCGAAGCCCAGCTGAGTGCTGGCTATGGGTTGTACGCCATGTACGGACTGTTGCCCTGTCCATACATCTCTTCTGTTGTCGACCTTGATGAGGGTATTTTTTTGTTTGCCTATCAAGCCTTTTTCTATACTGCCCCCCAACGAAGCATACATCCCGAAACGATCACTGTCAATCATCCGATAGGCAATCCTAAAAGGAATACCCAGATAATGAAGTTCCTGGAACAGGGTAAAAGTATACTCGCTCGTCTCTCCCTTTGTTGTGGCCGATAAGTAGGAATAACTCAGCCCTGTCTGCAATTCCAGCCTGGAGGATAAGGGCAGGGAAACACTGAGGGATAAATTGAGCGGGAAATGATAGTTGGGTTTCTCCACCACAGGCAAGTCCAGATTGCCCGGTTGTTCCCAGGCATTTGGATCGACATCTCCGCTGCGCATCAGGTTGCCGGAATTCAACACAGAATAGGCATTCTGATAATCGTTGGCCACCGAAGCCACCATCGATTGATAACTACTGGGGCTGACCGAGGCCAACAAGCCGTTGTTCTGATTGATGGCAACACCCAGGCGGGGTCTGAAGATTCTCTTATGCTGCCGGGCATTTTCGGCAGCCAGCCTGTGCGCCTCCTGAATACTTCGTTCGTAGGTGTTTTGACGGATCATTTCACTTACCTGATTACGCCTGGCCGGAGCCTGTTCCTGCAGGGTATTTGCATCGACTGTTTCCTGCCCTCCATCGTCGGCATTATCAGATAAAACGTCCTCGGAACCGGTACTTACGGGCGACACGGGAATGTGAACATCTATGGTCTCGAAACGACCTACGAAGTGCCTGTTTGAATTATCAGGCAAAGCAGCCGTCGCCAAAAGTACCGGCTCATCGTAAGCCTGAATTTTGTTGTTAATCTCTATGGAGGAAGCATTGGGAAGTACAAAAGACTCCCGGTATTTTTTGTAGCTGTAGTAATCTGAGTCTTTTACCCCCGGCCACAGAATCAGCAGTAAAGCAACGACGGCAGCCGCCGATGCAACTCCGAACACAACAGGCCATAAGCGGAAATTGCCCGATTTTGCGGGTACAGGAGCCAGGTCCGCCTTGGAAAAAAGCTGATCAAATTCCGGCACCTTGTCGCTTTGGTAATTTGACAAGCGCTGCTGAAAATAGGACCTATATTCTGTATCGTTCATTTTTTCCGTATCGTTTAATCAACATCGACTGCATGAGTTGCTTTGCTCTGGTCAGGTAAACTCTGGAGGAACTCTCCGTTATATTCATTAATTCTCCTATTTCTCTGTGGGAATAGCCTTCTATTACAAACATGTTGAACACACTGCGATACATGGGAGGCAATTCCTGAATACAAGAAATTATCTCGGACTCTGTCATCTTTTCCAGCACAGAGTGTTCGTTGCTTTCCGACATATAAGCATCCTCAATGCTCATCAAATGCGGTTTATCCCTGAGTTTCCTCAGATATTCCAATGCAGTATTGACAAAGATCTTTCGCATCCAGCCTTCGAATGAGCCCTCGCCTTTATAATTTCCCATGTAGGTAAACACCCGCACAAATCCATCGT
>CAZNQD010000145.1:0-1915 GCA_964575345.1 uncultured Bacteroidales bacterium | reverse complement strand
GCATACATCCACTCAAACATAAACTCGTTCTGCTCCGGCGATAAGATTTCCCGGTAAGTAGGGGGAAAAACCTCTCTTGCCAGGCTATTGATCAAAGGGGCATCCTGAGCATCTGCCTTTCGGAGCTTAAACATCTTTAATTGTTGTTTTAGCGGGCACGAACAATTCCCATAAAATCTTCCACTGCCAGCGAAGCGCCTCCGATCAGGCCTCCGTCCACATCGGGATTGGCAAACAATTCGGCGGCATTGGAAGCTTTGCAGCTGCCTCCATACAAAATAGAGCAGTCGTCAGCGACCTGTTTGCCGTATTTGTCAGCAATCAGGCCACGAATAAAGGCATGCATTTCCTGGGCCTGTGCAGCGCTGGCTGTTTTACCTGTACCGATGGCCCAAACCGGTTCGTAAGCCAGAATAACATGGGAGAAATCAGCCACGGACAAATCAAACAAAGAAGCTTCAATCTGTGAACGAACCACTTCAAATTGTTTGCCGGCTTCGCGTTCTGCCAATACCTCACCAATGCAGAAAATAGGCTGCAGTTGCTGATCCAGGGCAAGACGAACCTTGGTTTTGAGTATTTCCGGAGTTTCACCGTAATAAGCTCTGCGTTCGGAATGCCCCAAAATCACATATTCTGCTCCGGTAGATTTGACCATTTCGGCCGATACTTCACCGGTATAAGCACCGGCCGTGTGATCTGCACAATTTTGAGCAGCCAGACCCAGTTTTTTATTGTCTATTCGTTCACTGACAGCGGTCAGATGAATAAAGGGTGTACCTATGATTACCCTGCAGGAATTACTTTCTTTGGATAACACTTCGTTCAGGGTCACAGCTAATTGAACTCCTTCTTGCAGGTTTTTGTTCATTTTCCAGTTGCCTGCGACAATTTTCTTTCTCATACTTAGGGTTTTAAAATAATTATATAATCAGTCGTTTTGTTTCATTTGTTTTTTGAGACGTCTACGTTCCCACAAAAGAGAAGCTAGTCTGAATAGATACAAAAAACACAAGGCTATGAGTACCAGAACAAAAAATTGAGCTGCCACCACCAAGCCTTTTTTTGAATAAGCTTTGGACCAGAAGGTTTCTTCCAGAGGCAAATCCAGGTCTTTCTTTAGTGTAGATAAATCCCTCCAGGCCCATTTGTGCAAAACCTGTCCGTTTTGGATCAGCATTAGCCCGGGATTTGAACGAATCATGGTTTTAAGCGTAATTTCATCCACCGTACAAAAGGCAAAGGGAATATCGTATTCATAAGTCCATTCATCAATGATATCCGGGCCCGAAGCCGTCAACGCATAAAAGCCATAGCCCCTGGCAGCCGCATAACGCTGAATATACAAGAAATCCTGAATGGCCGAGCGATTTGCTTTTTCCAATTTGTAGGAAATCCATAAAAAGGTATAAGAGCTGTCGTTTAGTACTGCCTCAGTTATATCTCCGTAAACAGGATGAAGCAATACAAAATCGTGAATGGGAGGCTCATAGCCTTTGCGAATGATTCTCTCTTTGCGATCGACGAAAGTCCAGGTTGTATCTCCGGCCGGATAATTATCCAAAGTAAAGGAATGATAAGCCCCGTCTTTTTCGTAAATATATTCCATTACCACAGAATCCTGAGGGGCTCCGGGAGGAATTTGCATCAATTCCGGTATATTATTGCCGGTCTTGAAGGGGCGAAAATCCATCATAGGCAAATGACGCAAAGAATGGACAGCAACCAGAAGCACCATCAGCAGGCAAACCAAACAGGCCCATTTTTGTGTCATTCTCCCAAACACTTTATACAAGGGCTCTTTGAAGCTGACCAAAATAAGAGACATCACAAGAAGGAAAATATTTTTTCCAAAGGTCTGCCAGTTACTCAACAACAGAGCATCACCAAAACAACCGCAATCGCTCACCGGATT
>CAZNQD010000144.1:0-1976 GCA_964575345.1 uncultured Bacteroidales bacterium | reverse complement strand
TAAGGAATCAGGCTATATCGCAGTTCAAGCCATTTTTTTATGATGGGTGCAATGCGGGGATAATGCCAGGGTTCTCTTTTGTGAGAGCCGTGGTAACGTAAATGCGAACTGAAGACGCCAAACTGGGTCCAGCGCACATAGATATCCTCGGGTAAAACCGAATTCATAAAATCAGGAACGCCATGAAATCCCGGCACATCGTGACTCCAAAAGCCAAAGCCTGAAAGTCCCAGATGCAGGCCACCTTTGAGGGAACCGGCCAAACCGTCCCAGGAGCAGGCAGAATCACCTCCCCAATGAACGGGATAGCGTTGACAGCCGGCCCAGCCTGCTCTGGCCCATATTAATGCCTCTTTGTTGACTTCTTCAGTTATTTCCCAGGCGGCTTTCTGATACAGCAAAGGATAGAGGTTGCGGAGTTTTTCCGGGCTCATGTTGCAATATTCGGCATCCATATGGATGTCTTCGCCAAAATCTGTTTTAATGCAAACCACTCCCATTTCGAGCAGAGGCTTCAACAGAGATTTATACCATTCTGTTGCCTTATCGTAAGTAAAATCTATGGTTCCGGCGTAATCCTGCACGCTGAAGTTTGAAGCTCCCTGAATCTTCTTTTTGGTTTTACAGATGTAATTATTGTCACGGGCTTCCTCGTATTGGGCTGCATTGTAGGCTATATAAGGCAGCTGCCACAGGCTGACCCTGAAACCCTTTTCCTTGAGCTGACGGATGAAGGCAGGCGGATCGGGAAAACGTTCTTTGTTGAATTTCCATTCGCATAGCCAGTCGGTTTCGAACCAGCCGGTATCCAGATGGATCACATCGCAGGGATAGCCCTCGCTGCGCAGGCGCTCACAAATGTCCTTTACTTCTTCTTCCGAAAAATAAGTCATGCGACTCATCCAGGTGCCAAAACTCCACAAGGGGGGCATTTGAGGAAAGCCGGTGAGGCGACGGTAATTGTAAAGTATCCATTCGGGTTCGTCAGCTGCAATTAAAAACAAATCCAGACAGTCTTCGTCCACCAGAATTTGAGCCGAACGGGTGGAATGGTCTGCCAGGGAAAATTTGGCATAAGCACTGGTATGCAAAAAAAGACCGTAAGACTCCGAGGAGAGGTAAAAGGGAATATTTTTGTAAGTTCGGCGATTATTAACTCCTTGCCCGTCCTGATTGTACAAGGCCATAGTTCTGCCCGAAAGATCCATTTTGGCAAAACGTTCACCTGTCCCAAAAAAACATTCGTCGGGTTCGGCATGAAAGGCACAAGTCATTCTGCGCACATTATTATCTTGTTCCACATACGCCAGAGCAAAGGCGTCGTGCCTGGTTGGAGAGAACATATCGTAAGCCGACAGGCGAATTTCTTTTTTCCCGTCGGGATAAAGCCTCAGATCGATCGTTTCATCGGGAGCGGGTTGCAGATCGCTCCACCACTCTGTTTCTGCTTCGGTGAAACTGACCATGGCTCTGAGCACTTTTTGTCTGTCGTAAACCAGCCATTTTTCGGGCTGTTTTTCTACAAACAAGGGCTCCACTTTCAATTCGGGATCCAATTCGAGCATTGCGGAATCTTCCCTCAGTTCCGGACGGGAGGCTGTGGTCAGTCGCAAAATAGATGAACCATAGGCTCTGAGTCGCAAGCTGAATGTTTTTCGGGGCACTGAAACATCAGGATGGATTTCGTTGGAATTTTCCTGTTGCTGAAAGGGAAGTTGTATAAGGACATCCCCGCCTTCTATGCTAATATCCAGCGGACGGCAGGCTCTCCATAAGCGCTCTCCCTTGTTTAGCTCCGTGTCGAAATCCAGAAAATCAAATAGCTGATAGTTGCTTGGTCTCATATTGGAAATGGCTGAGTGTATTTTTGATTAAACTGCAAAGAAAACAAAATAAACCAGAACTAATACCTTTTAGGGACTTCGGCTTTTTTGAATTTTAGAATCTTTATATTCTGTAATGTTCCCTTTTGAAAT
>CAZNQD010000143.1:0-1997 GCA_964575345.1 uncultured Bacteroidales bacterium | reverse complement strand
CACAGTCCTTACCTTAGCCAGGGTTTTTTCGATAAGAGGCTCGCCGGGCTGCTCATCACAGGAAGTGAATACACCGAAAACACCGAAAGCGATTGCCACAACGAACAATAGGAGAAACTTGCTTTTCATTTTGCACAAATCATCAAAAAGTTACACAGGCTGTTGGCTCAAAATTACTTCTTTTTAAACTATTTGCAAGAATTTTGTGCAAACAGTCTCCTCCCATTGTGAATTACCCGTAAACAGAGAACTCCTCAGTAGTTTTATTAGGAATAAAAATAGTTTTCCCTGACAAATTTACAAATCGAAAGTCCTTGTTATCAGAAGCGGTATCTGTAATAGTAGATACAGGTAGGGCAATGAAACCTGCCTTGTAGACCTGCGCGAATAAATACAAGGGAATAAAAATAATTAACCCCATAATCAAATAAAAAAATAATCTCGTTTTTTTGCTAAATCTTTTAGACATATAACTTAAAATTAATAACTATTTAAATTACAGCATGTCTCTAATAAAAAAGAGGAGGCACTGTTTGTGCCCCCTTTCTTTACTTGTTTTTAACTAGACGAAGCATAATTCCGTCATAGGAAGAATTGCCACGTATATCCATTCTAGCGTCATTATAATGAGCTCCAAAGTTCCAACCAGCTCCACCTATTGGAAACTCAGTACTGGACCACATTATACCGCTATAAAATAAAGCAGTAAAACCATCTTCAGATCTCGCTCCACTTGCTAAAGCGGTAAAGCCACTTTCATTGGTAGCACCAATATTTGGTTCTAACCAATGAGTATAGCCCGTTTCTTTTATTTTCCCAGCGGCAAATTCTTCTCCCCTTAAATAGTCAATTAGTTCCATAAAATCATCGTAGCTGGGAACATGCCAACCGGAAATAAGTTCACGGGAATCAGCGCCAACATACCAGTTATACAAGGCGCCATAGACTTCGCCCATTGCCTTATCGTTGTTGTAATAGCTATAAGCGGGACCAGTCATATTTTCCCATTCGGTTTGATCAGTGATATTAGGGATGGGGTCACCATTAGCGTAACGGGTGGTTTCTAAATTCTTTTGCAACCAAAGTTGATTACCAAGTTTAATCACCGGATAAAGATTACCGTCAATGTCTGCTACGGGAACAAAAAAATTTAAAGTTTTCCGTAAAGAGTTCCTCTGTTATTTACCGTTTTTATCCGGTAAAAATGTTGACTGGCAGATTCAAGATTAAGGTAATTATAAGTTAAAACAGTATCATGGTAAGTATCAAAACTACCAAGATAAACATTTTTATTTAAGATATTTTCATCAAAACCAATTTGCAAATAAACTTCAGTTAAGGCTCCATTAGGGCGAACTTTAACAGAAAGCCTTGCAGAATTATCGGTAAGATTGCTTACAGGCAAGGTTTCAGCGTAGCTCTCCAGGCAAACATTGACACTTAAGGCTTCTCCATAAGACACCCCCAATTGATTTAAAGCATAAGCACGGATATAATAAAGCCCTGGATCTTCCAGAATTAAAACAGCATTAAATTCTCTGCTGATAATCAGATTGGTTCCGCTTTCTGCTTTGGCGTCGTTTAAATTAGGCGAAGATTTATCTTTACTTTAACAGAAACCATAAGAAAGGGCATCACTGCCGCCGTCGGAGAGTAGACGTCCTTTGGCAACAAACCTGGCTGCCTCATGGTCAATGCTGATATCTGCCTCAAGAGTTTCCACATCGGGAACGCTGTTACAAGCCACCAACAGCAAGCTTGAAAAAAGAAATATACATAGGCGGTTTATTCTTTTTTTCATTAGTCTTTTTTGTGCAGGCAAAAATAACTCTTTTTGTGAATAATGCACAGCTTGATTTTTCGATCGCATCATGAATTACCCGCAAGCCTACTATTTTGAAAATAACTACGTTCGTGACTTGCCCGAAAGCGTACCGCCGGGAAAGCCCTGCCCCGAAGCCGATATATAGACACGGCGCCCGAAGCGCGCAGGGGCC
>CAZNQD010000142.1:0-2067 GCA_964575345.1 uncultured Bacteroidales bacterium | reverse complement strand
GCGCTGGCCTGTTTGGTTTTATTGGTGGTGAATGTAATAAGCACTATAGAATTGTTAATTCTTGCTGATAAGCGCGACAAAGACGAAAAAGAATCCAAAAAGAATCAAGCCCCGGCTCCAAAACAGGAACTTAATTTATAGCTTTGCATACAACAACGTGTTCTTGTGAAAACACATGTGGTAGATATCGGTGATTTAGAGCGGATGTCCCCTGTGTTCAGAGGTAAACAGGGAAATCTGCTGGCCGGGCGTATCATAAAGATGTTCGCGCTCGACAGGGTCAATGCTTTGTATCAGCGTTGTTGTGAGTACAAGGGAGCAGCCTTTGCCTCTGCTTTGTTACAAGATCTCGGGGTGCAATACCGCATAGGTAACTCAGAACGCCTGGAACAACTACCCGAAGGGGCTTTCATCACCATATCCAATCACCCTTACGGAGGCTTGGACGGCATTATGCTGATTGACCTGATGGCTCATATCCGGCAGGATTTTAAGCTGATGGTCAATAAGCTTTTATCTTTGATTGAGGCCATGGAGGTGAATTTTATTTCCGTCCGGCCTCAGGGTAACAAAAAACTGGTGCCAACTGCCAACCTGAATGGTATTCGCGAAACCCTGGGACACTTGCAAGAGGGTCATCCCATGGGTTTTTTCCCCTCGGGGGCAGTGTCTGATTTCCGTTTCAGCAGCCTGCGTGTGCAGGATCGCCCCTGGCAGGACAGTGTGGTCAAGCTCATTCAAAAAGCCAAAGTCCCCATACTGCCTATCCGTTTCTTTGACGGCAACTCTCCTTTCTTTTATTTTCTGGGCACCATCAACTGGCGGATCCGCCTGATTCGTATGCCCAGGGAAGTATTCAACAAAAGCACGCAGTTTCCCCGTTTGGGTGTTGGTAAATTAATCAGCGTCGAAGAACAGTCCCGGTACGGGAATACCGAAGATTTTGGCGCTTTGCTCCGCAGGTCGGTATACAACATGTCCCTTCCCCTCCAATTCATTCCCAGGGAGCGCATTTTTTCGGATGAGCTGTTTGCTTAACAGAATTTTTAGTCATGCAATCTTTTAGAGAATCCCCGGTTCTTTGCTTAAAGAGCCGGGGATTCTAAATTCAGTTTCTAAACCTGTGTTTTATTAACAGGAAACGAATCAGTTAGTCGGTTTCAGAAATTTCTTCACCAAAACAGCTCCGTTGTCGTAGGTGGTTTTCTGGATATAGGCACCTTGCCGGAGGCTTTCGAAATCTCTGCCGGCCATTCTGCCGCTCAAGTCGTAATAGGCGGTTTCGACGATTCTTGCAGTAATGGTATTAGCATTTAAAGACATCATTTCCCCAACTACTGCTACATCGCGTATATGCACGCCCCCTCCGTTGGTGGTGAAAGTCACTTCTCCGTCGGCGACTACGCTAAACACATTCACAATAACATCCAGTGAAACTTCAGCTCCAGAAGTTCTGGTAGCGTTAGTGGCAGTTATTCCCCGTTCTTGTTCCGCGTTGCCTGTTAAGGTCGTTACAGTAATCACATTGCCGGCCTTACAGCCCAAAACGTTGAATGATAAGTTGCTTCCGTTCAGCATCAGCCTCGGAGGTTCATAACCGTGATCAATACGGACTTTGCCTTCTGCAAGTGCCCCAAACGTAAGGCCCTTGGTTTCTGTTATTTCCTGGCCATTGGCCATCAGTGGGCCTGCTTCGAAATCAACGTTGTTTTGGTAGCGTGTTTCGGAAGCTACTGCCCAGTTACCCGGTCCGCCGGCATCGGCTGCCAGTTGGTCCAGAGTGGCCTGGCTCCAGACTTTGAAGTCCCAGGTTTTGCCGGCATAAGACAGACTCAGCGTGAAGCTTACGCAAAAAATAAAGAGTAGTGTTTTTCTCATAGTGTATGGATTTAGTTAAACAAATGGTTATTAATAAAGTATAAGAAGTAGGGCAAAGGTATAAAAAAATCAATTACAACAAGCTTAGAGGCGGCTTAAAAAACTAAAAATCGTTAAATATTTAATCCGCTTCCAATGTAAAGTTTTCAAAAACACCTGATTCGGTTCAGATCGGCCATAATTCCTGAT
>CAZNQD010000141.1:0-2080 GCA_964575345.1 uncultured Bacteroidales bacterium | reverse complement strand
TAGGCTTTCAAGTTCCATACGGTTAGTTGTTCAAATAATAAGTGTAAAGCCATTTCTTTGTACTCTCCTCCGATATATCCTCCCGGTCATCTGCCATGTCAAAAAACCGCTCCAGGTGCACGTAGGTCTCCCTCAAAAACTGAATATGAGGTTTAATCTTCTGCGATTTTTCCATGCTCTCATTCGCAATTTCAAGCAACCGCTGGTAAAACTGTAAGTTAAAAATGTCCATCTCAATCCTAATTCCGAAGCTTCGTCTGTACGATCTCAGCAATTCAAAGGCAGTGTTATCCTGAATAAACATTCTGTCCTTTGTAATCATCCCCAGTTCCTTATTCAAAAAATCGTCACCCATTCCAAAAGCTTCCGCAATAGCCTTTTCCGAAAATCCCGCGCACCTTAGCAACGATTTTAAAGTAGCTAAATCAGCCGTCAGCCTTCTCACCGTTTCATCGTGCTCCGCATCCCGGGCCTCCATCGCGTCATGCTCCTGGGCAATCGCCACCAGGCAGCGTTGAGTCTTTAACAAATTACCACCGGTCAGCCTTCCGGTTCTACCAAGCCATGCAATCACCTCGTCGAGCTCCTTAATAGCCTTCATCCGTTACAGTTCAGTTTTTAATGTTCCGTCGGTTTTCAATACCGCTCACCCTAATCAAATCATTCCCGCAGTCCTCGCATTTCTCCACTTCATCCTTAACCTCCTTCACCATCCGAAGTTTCGTAAACGACTCCTCCCACACACTCCCGCACGAAAGGCACTCAATTTTAAAATGTCTGTATTCCTTCATTTCAATATTAAGACAATATATATTGTAGCTAATCTCACATTCCTCCGGATCACAACTTTCACAAAACCGTTTTTGACCTCTGTTGTTCTGACATTCCTTGAACTCTTCGCACCAGGCATTCAACCAATCATATTTTGCTTTTGGAGTATCATGCTTAATTACAACTATTATTATCACAATTCAGTTTTCATCCACTTCCGTCTTTTTCATCTTTCCTAATTCATCAATTATATTCCCTACCGCTATAATGGTCGTCCTGGTAAATTTCCCCCCAACATTGATAGGCTTTTTCCTGCTTGTAAATGGCTGTTTGCAATCTTCAACAAGTTGATACCAGCGCTTCATCTGGTCTTCTGTCACAAGCATTTCCATCTCACTTATTCGCCCCTGAATTTTCTCATCCGCTTGTTTTTCTGCATACTCTCCCAATCGTTCCAAATCTCTGATGTACGATTCGATAGTTCCATTTTTACTATTAATTTCACTCCGTTGACTCTGAATTTCACTACGCAGTGTAAAAATGTAAGCACCGCCAAAAATCAAAGCAATACATAAAACAATCAAAATGTAATACATAACTTTTTATTTATTAAGGTTAAACTCTATATTTTTCTCTACTGTTCCAGTCCTTTATCCGGTTCCTTCAATTCTCTTAACGGAATATTTGTCAGTTCAATATCCTGTATATCATAAGCTTCATATCCAGGAATCCGGGGGTTCAACAAAAGCATCGCATGGTACCCCGAAATAATAAATGGGTACTGGCCTCTTACTTTAATCTTGAAATTACTCGAGTCCAGTATATTGCTTAACCTTAGAATTAAGGTCTGTTTTACGCTATCAAGGTTTTTTACGCAATCTTCTCGCTGGGTGTCAAGTTCTTTAATTTTGTCCTGCAGCAAGTCCAAGCACTGCATCAACTCTTTTAAACTCGTTTTATCAGGGTGCTTTTCCATAGGTGAATTTATTTCCGGTTAATAGCCATCGTGAGTTTTCTGCTCGATTTTACTCGCCGGTTAGCCATTTCAATTGCCCTGCTGTTGCGCACAACCTTCCCGTTAAACCGGGTATAATAAGGTTTGTCATTTGCAGCCCGGCGAATAGCCTGGCGGCTCTGCCGGTAAACCGGTTTGTGTTTCGTCATCCGGTAAAATGGTCCGGCATCTGCCGTAAACCATATTCCTGAGATCAAAACAATGGTTAGGATAATCAGTAGTTTCTTCATAAAAGTTCGATCATAATTTAAAAAGTAGGGGAAGTGCTCTCGCTCCCGCGCTCATGCTTCCCCC
>CAZNQD010000140.1:0-2263 GCA_964575345.1 uncultured Bacteroidales bacterium | reverse complement strand
ACGTTTGACGGTAAACTCTCGTTGCCGTGTTAAATACGAGAGATAAATTTTCAAAACAGTAGAAATTATGAACGATGAACGAGGTATAGAAAAAGATAAAGGCAATGGAGTTTTACCGTGTGTTAGCGGTTCGTTGCCTTCATTAGACGATGCAACAAAAGTAGCAGTTAGAATTTCAGAAGAAGCAATTACGCCACCGCTTGATGCAAAAGAACAGGCTTTTTTTGTTGCAGGGTTTCAAGAGTGCATAAAGTGGTTGAATATAGTTTTTAGCAATGACCGCTAACACCCAAATAAACCTATTGGGTTTATTTCCGCTTTATTCCCAGGCCCATAGTTACCCAAAAGGTGGCTGCAATAGTCTATTACAAGCAAAAATAATCTATGCATATTCGGGATGTTTTGTGTTATTATGGTATTAATTATCTGCCTGTTAACCTTTTTCAAATCAAGCAGATTTAATAAAGTGCTTGCTTTTGGTTCAGTATATGACCAACAAAAATACAAATTATTTGCATTTTCACCTCTTTTCTCGAAAATTTTCACAAATTCAATCTATCCAGGGGACTTTTAATTTGCTCAAAGCCTCTGGTGGTGACGTGTGTGTAAATTTCGGTAGTTTTGGGGCTGCTGTGGCCTAGCAAACTTTGAATATAGCGCAGGTCTGTACCGTTCTCCAGCAGATGGGTAGCAAAACTATGTCGTAAGGTGTGTACTGTGACTCTTTTTTGGATTTTTGTTTTTGAGAGTGAAACTTTCAAGATAGCTTGGATACTGCTGTCTGAATATTGCTCTCCTTTTTGTCCTTCAAACAACCAAAATTTTGGTTTATACAAGCGAACGTATTGTCGCAAAAGGTCTAATGTTTTGACTGCCAACAAGGTATATCGGTCTTTCTTACCTTTGGCCTGGGTAATTCTGATTTGCATGCGTTGCGAATCGATATCACTGACTTTCAGTTGAATTGCCTCACTGATACGCAAGCCGGCAGAATAAATCGTTGTAAGAATGGCTTTGTGTTTCAGGTTGGATGTAGCTTTCAAAATCTCACAAACCTCTTCCTGACTGAGCACCACCGGTAATTTGGTTTCCGTCCTCGGGCGATCAACCAGATAGACTTTTCGCTGTCCGCCAAGAACACGCTCATAGTAAAACTTGATGGCATTAATCGCCTGGTTCTGGTAAGCTATAGACACTTTGCGTTCAATGACCAGATAACGTAAAAAAGCCGTGATCATGGTTTCGTCAATGCGATCAATGTCAAAACGGTGGTAATAATTAATAAACTCCTCAAACAGACTGGTATAGCTTTTAATAGTGTGTTCACTGTAACGAAGTTCTCTAAGCTTCAGACCATATATCTCCGGGCAGGGCCTGTAGTTAGGCACATCAAAAGGATTCAGGCGTGGCTTGCCCTTATCAGGCTGTTTTCCTTGTTCCTGACGGAACTGAAGACCCAGTTCAACAGCAATTTGTTTCAGCCTGGCAATTATCTTATCGGAAAAGGGCATGGACCACCATCGGTTTTTTGCATCCCAACGACAATAAGGAATTTCCCGGATCAGGCGGCTGAACTCAGTATTATAGGGAAGAATCAACCTCAATCTACCCGCGGAGGTATGGATAATCAGTAGCTCATTTTCATTTGCCTTTATTTTAACAGTTGCAGCTCCCGCAGCCTCCAAAGCTTTCATCTCCTTACATTCAACAATACGCTCTGCAAAATAATCTTTCAATAATTCTAAATTATTCTTGTAATTAGGAATAACCCAAAGAAACGATCCCGCATCCCAATAGGCAAAGCGAAACGAACGCACAAATTGCACATCGGTATCCCTTTTGGGCATTTTTACAAAAATTCGCCTGCCGGCCACTTCAATACGAATCCCTGCGTCAAAAGGATGTTTAGACTGGTTTTTGTAATCTTTCATAAAAATCTTATGCTCTGATAATTAAACTTTGAATTATTGCGGATATATGCCATATACGGCAAGTAATACCAACTCCAAACAGCTCTTAAAACAGAGCAAAGATACTTATTGGTGATCTATATTTCATATTTAATTTACATAACTACAAAAAAGAGCAGATTCAAAATAGACGCAGAACGACATTTACCCGCAAGCGTACTGTAGCGAAACCGCCTGCCCGAAGCCGATATATAGACCCGGCGCCCGAAGCGCGCAGAGGCCGGCAACATTTGCCTGTGCAGGCTCGCCAGAGACAAACAGGCAACGCCGGCGTCCAGCGCTGACCAGCCGGG
>CAZNQD010000139.1:0-2442 GCA_964575345.1 uncultured Bacteroidales bacterium | reverse complement strand
ATAGATAGTTATTTAAGTCTTTCAATTGAATACGACCTTCGTAAATGGCTTTGCCGATAATCACGGCAGGCAGGCCAGCGGCCTTCAGGTCGTCGAGATCCCTTAGACTGCTCACTCCTCCGCTGGCAATGAGGTAAAGTTCCGGGTGGCCGGCCAGTATCTGAGCATAAAGCTCCAGGGCCGGGCCTCTGAGCATGCCGTCGCGGCTGACGTCGGTACAAATCACTTTGCTGATGCCTTTTTGAATATAATCCTCCAAAAAGCTCCACAAATCCAGTTCAGAACGTTCGGTCCAGCCGGTTACGGCAATTTTACCTTCGCTGACATCTGCCCCCAGAATGATGCGCTCCGGGCCGTAGGCTTTTATCCAGCTTTCAAAGACCGCGGGTGACTTAACGGCGATGCTTCCGCCGGTCACCATCTGCGCTCCGCTCTCGAAAGCAACGCGCAGATCCTCGTCGGTTTTGAGCCCTCCGCCAAAATCGACAATCAAAGAAGTCTTAGTGGAAATCTGCTGAAGAATCCGTTGATTTACAATGTGTTGCGCTTTTGCCCCATCCAGATCGACCAGGTGCAAACGACGAATGCCGGCTGCCTCAAAACTTTTGGCCACCTCCAGCGGGGAATCGCTGTAGACCTTGCGCCGGCCGTAGTCTCCCTGGCTGAGACGCACACATTTGCCATCAATAAGATCTATAGCCGGTATAATTTCCATCGTTTATAATTCAATAGCTGTTCAAATTCAAGTTCAAATTCAAGAAATTGCTCAGAATCTGCTCTCCAAGCTCGCTGCTTTTTTCGGGATGAAACTGCAGGGCATAAAAATTATCCCGCTGCAGGGCAGCGCTGTAGGGGTGCATATATTCGCTTGTTGCAATGGTCTGCGCACAACATTCAGCGTAATAACTGTGTACATAATACACATAACGATCTTCCATATCCGGTTTAAACAGGGGCGATTTCAAATGTTGAATGGTATTCCAGCCCATCTGGGGAATTTTTATCCCGGCCTGATGAGGTTCAAAACGTTTGACACAGGTATCGAAAATGCCCAGACAGTCTACATTACCCTCCTCAGAATGACGGCACATCAACTGCAGACCGATGCAAATACCCAGGACCGGTTGTTTTAAGTTCACAATCAGCTCATCCAAACGATGTTGTTTTAAATAAGCCATGGTAGAGGAAGCCTCGCCCACTCCGGGGAATACGACTTTGTCGGCCGCCATTATCTCTTCTTTGTTGTCAGTTACCTGAGCTTCAAGCCCTAAACGACGTAAAGCGTGCACCACCGAGTGAATGTTGCCGGCATTGTACTTGATAACGATAACCTTCATACCTATTCTTGTGTCCGGGAAAATGAGTGCCGGCTACGGCTTGCAAAAGTAAATAAAATAAGCGGTTATACACTGAGATTTTTGAAAAAAGCACCTGATCTCCCTATTTTATAGTATTAATTTACTCGCTGTTTTTGCGTATAAATATAAATTCCTATCTTTGCACGTTCAAAGAGTTACAAAGGTTAGAAAAGAAACAGACTTCTTTTATGCATTGATCGGCTTGCAGGCCGGTTATTTTGCTTTTTAAATCTGCCTGAAATGGTAAAGAAACAAAAACCGATCGATCAAAGTGAACTGGAAGATATCCTTGAGATTTGTCAAATTCTGAGTCCTGAACAAAAAGAGGAATTCACCCGCAACTGCAGCGTCCAGCATTTAAAAAAAAATCAGATTCTATATGCCGAAGGAGAGAAACCGGAGCATATCATGTGTCTGCTGCGTGGTAAGATCAAAATCACCAAAAAAGGTGTAGGCGGACGCAACCACATTGTCCGCATGGTCAGGCCCGGAGGCTATTTTGCCTACAGGGCTTATCTGGCCGAAACTGTCCATTCCACTTCGGCTTCGGCTTTCGAAGCCTCCGATGTCGGCATGGTTCCTGCCGAATTGCTCATTCGATTAATCCGGCAAAACAATACACTGGCTTTTTATTTTATCAGAGCATTGGCCGTTGACCTGGGAGTTTCCGACTCCCGTCAGGTAAATCTGACCCAAAAACATATTCGTGGGCGACTGGCCGAATCCTTGCTCTTTATGCGCGATCACTACGGACTGGAGGAAGACGGCGCTACCATCAACATCTACCTCTCGCGCGAAGACCTGGCCAATCTGTCTAACATGACTACGTCCAACGCCATTCGTACCTTATCGATGTTTGTATCCGAAAAGGTCATCACTCTCGACGGCCGCCGTATTAAAATCATTGACGAGGATAAACTCGAAAGAATCAGCCGCCTGGGTTAATTATTCACTCCTGTCTTTGTCCAGTGAATTTCGAGGCCTCGCCGCTCCATGCCCCTGAACCAGGTCATCTGCCGTTTGGCAAACTGATGTATGGCTGTTTCGAGCTGCCGGTACATTTCGTCGTAACTGAGTTTGCCCA
>CAZNQD010000138.1:0-2524 GCA_964575345.1 uncultured Bacteroidales bacterium | reverse complement strand
AAAGAACCAGATTAATAAATTCACTTTAAAGACTAACCAAACCGACAATTTATATAATTCATGACAAAAGAACAACAACGCGACGAGCTGCATCGCGCAATATGGCAAATAGCAAACGATCTTAGGGGGAGTGTGGATGGTTGGGATTTTAAATCCTATGTGCTGGGGATGTTGTTTTACAGGTTTATTTCCGAGAATCTTAGTTCTTATATTAATGGGGGTGAGCAAGGTGCCGGAAACAGCAATTTCGATTATTCAAAAATTTCTGATGCGGATGCTGAGTTTGGACGGGCAGATACTGTCAAGGAAAAAGGCTTTTATATCTTGCCTTCGGAGTTGTTTGTGAATGTTCAGCAGAAGGCCAGGAATGATGCCAATTTGAATGAAACACTAAGCCGGGTTTTCAAGAATATCGAAAATTCAGCCAAGGGAACCGAGAGCGAAGACGACTTGAAAGGTTTGTTTGATGATATTGATGTAAACAGCAATAAGCTGGGTGGTACGGTTCAAAAAAGAAACGAGAAACTGGTTAAAATACTCGAAGCCATTGGAGGATTGAAATTGGGCGATTACCAGGATAATACCATCGACACTTTTGGCGATGCCTACGAGTTTCTAATGACCATGTATGCCAGCAATGCCGGTAAATCGGGAGGTGAATTTTTTACTCCGCAGGAAGTATCGGAATTGCTGGCCGAAATGACGGTTGTGGGGAAAAAGCAGGTGAATAAAGTCTATGATCCGGCTTGTGGCTCGGGTTCTTTGTTGTTGAAATTTGCCAAAGTGCTGGGCAAAGAAAATGTACGACAGGGCTTTTTCGGGCAGGAGGTGAATATTACCACCTACAATCTTTGCCGGATCAATATGTTTTTGCACGACGTTAACTACGAAAGATTCGATATTGCCCACGGCGATCCCCTTACCGACCCACAACACTGGAACGATGAACCCTTCGATGCCATTGTTTCCAATCCACCGTACTCCATCAAATGGGAAGGCGATGCCAACCCGCTTTTAATTAACGACCCCCGTTTTTCGCCTGCCGGAGTGCTGGCTCCCAAAAGCAAAGCCGACCTGGCCTTTACCATGCACATGCTTTCGTGGCTTTCTACTTCGGGCACGGCGGCCATTGTCGAGTTTCCGGGCGTCTTGTACCGTGGAGGTGCCGAACAGAAAATCAGAAAATACCTGGTGGACAACAATTATATTGATAGCATTATTCAGCTTCCGCCCGATTTGTTTTTTGGTACAACCATAGCCACCTGCATCATTGTAATCAAAAAGAGCAAAAAAGACAATGCCACACTGTTTATTGATGCCTCGGCCGAGTTTGTGCGTGGCGGCAACAAAAACAAACTTTCGGACAACAACCGCCAGCGGATATTAAAAGCCTTTATTGAACGAAAAAGCGAAGATTATTTTTGCCGCCTGGTGCCCAACAGCGAAATTGCCGAAAACGATTACAACATTGCCGTCAGCAGCTATGTAGAGCAGGAAAACACCACCGAGGAAGTGGATATTGAAAAACTCAACGCCCAAATTGCCGAAATCGTCATACGCCAAAACAAGCTTAGGGCAGCCATTGATGAGATTGTTGCCGATTTGGAAGGAGCATCTGAATAATAGTAATAAATGAAACAGCTGGTCATCGTTAAGCAGAATCATGGATAAACTCAAAATAAATAAATATAAAAGTATTTTCGATGCAATTGCCCATTACATCGAAAACGAACAAAAAGAACAGGTCGAAATTTGGTTTGCAAGAGAATTGCAAAGCATATTAGGTTATGCCAGATGGGAAAATTTCGTTTTGGCAATAAATCGTGCAGTCGAATCGTGCAAAACGCAAGAAATCAATGTGGATGACCATTTTCGTGAGGTCACGAAAATGGTCGAATTAGGAAGCGGTGCTAAGCGCGAAGTTGAAGACTACATGCTTACTCGTTTCGCTTGTTATCTGATAGCTCAAAACGGCGACCCCAAAAAAGAAGAAATTGCCTTTGCTCAAAGTTATTTTGCTATTCAAACCCGTAAAATTGAATACATCGAAGAAAGGTTGAATCTGAGATCTCGTCTGGAAACCAGGGATAAATTGCGCTCTGCCGAAAAGCAACTCTCGCAAAACATATACGTGCGAGGCGTTGACGATAAGGGTTTTGGGCGTATTCGTTCAAAAGGAGACACAGCTTTGTTTGGCGGACACACTACCGAGGATATGAAACGCCGCTTGGGCATTAAATCTACCCGTCCGCTTGCCGACTTTCTGCCAACTCTTACCATAGCCGCCAAGAATCTGGCAACCGAAATGACCAACCACAACGTAAGCGAAAAAGATTTGAAGGGTGAATCGTCTATTACCACCGAGCATGTGCAAAACAACAGAACCGTGCGTGACATGTTGGGAAAACGAGGCATTAAACCCGAAGAACTGCCACCTGCCGAAGACATAAAAAAGTTGGAGCGCCGGGCAGTAACCGACGAAAAGAAAATAGAACAATCAACCAGAAAGCTTCCCAAAAAATGA
>CAZNQD010000137.1:0-2572 GCA_964575345.1 uncultured Bacteroidales bacterium | reverse complement strand
GGCAACGCCGGCGTCCAGCGCTGACCAGCCGGGGATATCGGGAGGCTGAGCGGGTAGGGCTTGAACGGCGGGGAGCGCTGCAAAAAATCGTCGGGGAGCGCTGCGAAAAAAACCGTCGGGGAGCGTTGCAAAAAGCTTCCATAGCTCCGTCGGTGCTTATTTCAGAGCATAACCACCCAGCCATCTGGAAATAAAAAACACGAACATGTGATTTTTTTGATTCTTTTTTCGACTAATACTAAAATTGAAGTTTTTACATAAAAGAGTAGTAGTATGAAAAAGTTCCTCTTTGCCTTAGTTGTTATTGTTACTTGCAGTCATGTTTACAGTTCCGAAATCCTCAGTGTCAAGCTTTCGGACAATGAGATTATCAAAGGAAAATTAGAATTACCAAAAGACAGTTCAAACGTGCCGCTTTGTATACTATTTATTCCCGGGACAGGCCCCAATACTTATTTAAACAAAAGGCAATCTGGAAACATAAGCTTTAACTATTACGACCTGTTTGCCCGGGAATTTAACGAACGAGGAATAGGATTTTTTACGTACAACCGTCGTGGAGTAGAAATTGGCGACCAGGCGCCCTATTTTGATAAAATAGATACGGCAAAATACAAGAAGTACACACCACAGCAGGAAGCACTTGACGTAGAAGAAATTATTTCAGCCTTAAAAAACCACCCGCGGCTTGAACATGCCAAAATAGCGCTGCTTGGGGCAAGCGAAGGGACCATTATCGCAGCAATGGTCGCCGACAGAAAAAAGGCAGAAGTTGATGGCCTGTTACTGTTTGGTTATGCAAACGACAATATTCAGGATATTATAAAATGGCAATTATCGGGTAAAACATCCATTATAAACCTGCGCAAATATTTCGACAAAAACAACAACCAGGTTTTTAGCCGGGAAGAATATGAATCTGCTGATACAATAGCCACATGGGCAAGAACCCGGCTCCTGAACAATACCTCATTTGATGCTCTTAACCTTGAACAGGATTCAGTAATAGACTATAAAGATTTTGCCCACAAAACAATTCCGTTTTATGAATATCTTATGCAAATGATTGAAGAGGAAAACGATGAATGGATATGGAATAACTACTTTAGAGTTACCGGCAAATGGATGAAAGCTCATTTTGCCCTCGAAGCCAACAATACACGTTTGCTCAGGATTGACATACCGATTTATATCTTTCAGGGTATTGACGATGCCAACGCTCCTGTTGAAGGTGTTTTTGAGATTAAGAAAAAATTCAGCGAAGCAGGTAAAACAAACTTACATTGCTATACTTTTGAGGGACATGATCATGATTTGAATTATACAGCCTGGCCATATCGGCAAATAATACCAGAAGGCCTGAACAAGCTTTTTAATACCGCTGAAGTCATGCTTGATCAGGATAATTAGAAAAATGGATATGAGGAATCAAGAATTGGAGAATAATTTTTTAAAAATTATAGAGGAGCATAAGAAGCTCATTTATAAAGTTAGTCACTTATATTGCATCAACAGCACCGACAAAGAAGACCTTTTCC
Organism: uncultured Bacteroidales bacterium; assembly: GCA_964575345.1. Taxonomy (GTDB): domain Bacteria; phylum Bacteroidota; class Bacteroidia; order Bacteroidales; family UBA1402; genus UBA1402. Next base: position 1,034 of record CAZNQD010000137.1, on the reverse strand, counting down.
AGGAAATAATTGCCAATTTATGGCAAGCGTATCCTGATTTCAAAGGCAACTCAAAGCTAAGCACCTGGATTTACCGAATTGCGATTAATACAGCTGTTTCATGGATACGCCTTTCTGGCAAAAACAATCATATCAGCTATTGTGAATGTATTCCAAACATGATAGAAGATTCTGAGACCAAAGATGTTTACGAAAAACTGCAAGCTATGATTAACCAATTAAATAGTATCGACAAGGCCTTAATTTTATTGCAGCTTGACGGCTATTCATACAATGAAATTGCAGAAATAACAGGATTAACAAAAACCAATGTAGCCACAAAAGTCAGTCGGATTAAGACGAATCTAAAAAATTACAAATCAAACAGTTAAATAAAGAATTATGGAATACGAAGAATTAGTTTCTCTTTGGGGAAAATTTGACGATAAACTAAATAGACTTGAAGAGTTGAACACAACAATGATTAAAGAAATGCTGATAAAAAGGCCAAAAAGAAAATTGAACTTTTTCAAATTTAAAACGATTGAAAGCATGCTGCTATTTCCATTGGCAATTCTTCTTTTGATTTCCCCAAATATTATAGCAATGGAGTATGATTGGAAATTCTTTTTAGGAGGAGTTCTTGTATTACCAATAGTAGCCTATGTTATTTATAGTAATAGTAAAACATTTCAAGCTTTCAGGAGTATAAATATTGGAAAGGATTCTGTGATTGAATCAGCGCAAAAAAGCAACAGAATAAAAAAGATATACAAGGCTCGTTATAAATATGGACGTTTTAATTTTCCGATTATTTATGCAGGTATTTTGCTGATCAAATGGAACGCCATCAACTGGGAATTGCCCATGATAATTTTTATTTCAATTCTGTTTATTCTGATATTAATTTTCAACAGCATTGTTTCCAAAATTCATAAAAATATGATTGCAAAATGGACGCAGGAAATGGAGGATTTATATTGAAACTTTAATTTCCCGAAAGCGTACCGCCGTGAAAGTCCTGCCCCGAAGCCGACATATAGACACGGCGCCCG
>CAZNQD010000136.1:0-2586 GCA_964575345.1 uncultured Bacteroidales bacterium | reverse complement strand
CCGGCTGCCCTGTTTTCCGCCCCGGCCAGACAGCCTCTTGAGCCTGACCAGCACAAACAAAAGCATCCCGTAACCAAGATAGGTGTAAAACACCAGGGCAAACAATAGCCAGAATAGTATCTCCAAAATTTCCATATTGAGCCGGTTAAAAGCCTAAAACAGCTTGCAGCGAACAACACGTTTAACAGCAGTCAAAAATACTGTTTAGAATGCATATTAACGAATAAATTCTCCACTAAGTAACATCCTCTTTCATCCGGAACGATTTGACATTAAACAAAGAATGTCCGGATTTTGGGGTCCGGACATTCTAAAAATCAACATTCATTGTTACCTTGAATAAACCCATTTTTGGTCATCAGCCGGAGCCAGATACCAGTCCTGCTGACTTTGGCCACCCGAAAAAGCCCATTCTTCGAAGCCGGGATAAGCATCTACTATATTGGTCATTTCGGTGGGATGTTTAAAGTCGCCTACCGGCAACATAATGGCCCAAACCATATTGTTTTCGTCCTTGTAGTTGTTGGTGGCTTTTTTCACCTTGGAACTGGGAGCAAAATTGGCCAGATGCACTTCTTTACGGTCGGTGTTGTCCAGGTCTTCTCCCACTATCATATAGAAATTCAACCGATCTACTGTCAAATAGTCCGGATGAACAGCCTCGATGAAATCCAATCTAAAAGAAAGAGCCTCGGCAGGCTTTTTATCAAGATGAGCAAAAGTATTCACAGATACCGGGGTTTCCAGTCCAAACAAATTATGCACACCTTCAAACAGTATGACGGTAGCTTTGTCTTGTCCTTCTTCCATTCTGCTGTTTTCGTTACCGGCAGTCAGAGTGAAAGTGCCTGCAGCAAGATCATCAAATTGAACGGCTACAGTGAGGTATTTGGTGCTGCCGGCAGCCACTGGCAAAAGATCGAAACTCATGCTGACTACCTTATTGTCACTGCCAACCCACTTTTGAATGTTTTTAATTCTGAAGACAAAATCGTTCATATCGTAGTCGCCCTTGTGCGGCCAGAGATCTTCCATGGCAAAGGTATATTCGTTGCCTTCGATCACCTGCACCGGAAATTCGGGATCTTCGGGATCATCTTCGGGTACGTAATTTACACCACCTCCGTTACAATCGGTGGCGGCAATCACCATAGCAGGTTCTTCCACAAAGCTTACTCCTTTGCTGATCGATTTAAAATAATTACCCGAGGGAGATTCGCCTGCGGCTATGGCCATTTCCATGCTGCCGTCCAGCTGCAAAACCTTCCAGCCTTTTTTGTTGTCGATTTTCCAGACACTTACCAAAGGCAGGTCTGCTTCGGCCGGATTTCCTGCTATAGTGACGTTATAATTAAAAGTGGCTCCTTTTTTGACAGCCTTACTGTTGTCTGTTTCCATATTCTTCACTTCCAGTATAGCATTGCCATTGAGAGTGAAAGTGGTGTTGTTGGCGTACAGATCCTGACAAAGCATACGGGTGCCGGTTTCACTGATCACCGTACTGCCTTCAAAGGCAAAATCTTCGGCTTCGATGCTGCAATAGTTGTGCAGCTGGCCGCCTCCGTTTTTATAATCCAGATACAAGGCTTTGATATGACCGTAATTCTCGACCACACAAGTGGTATTGCGCGAGGCCAGCGAAGCCAGAGTTTCCAGCGAGCCGTTGTTTATTAGCGTGGCACTGGAATTCATACTGAAATCTCCGCTCATCAGCAAGTCCCCGTAATTCTTCATTACCGAACTATTAGTCAACGTTAGAGATGTTGCCGACAAACTGCCGTTATTAACCATCAAAGAACTCTGTATCAAAGAAAAATCCGCGTTCAGGCTTACTGTTCCGTCGTTGATCCAGCGGGTATTATTTTCAGCTTTCGAAGCGGCATTAAATTCCACTTCGCCTCCCTGATGTATAGCCAGCACCGATTCAGCCTGAGTAAGGTTCAGAGCTGCATTGGCTGTGATCTTTCCACCGGGCAGTACCACAATTTTGGTTCCGGCGGGCAGATAAACATTGGCATTAGGAGCAATAAGCAATTCACCGGCGACATAAAGGGCCGAATTGGCTTTCCATCCAAAATCAATCTGACTGTTGCTTACACCTGCAGGTATATAATAATCAACCCCATCCAATGTAACAGCTTCCGTTCCCAGAGTAGTATACGTGTCGGGCAATGTATATCCGGCAGCCGTTTCGCCTGCAGTGGCTGCTTTCATCATAACTGAAGGGGCTTTGGTTTCAGCAGCCGGCCTGTTATTAAAATCCACCTGATAGGGACCTTCTTCAGCCTCCATATCCAGTATTTTAACCACTTGACGTTTTTGCGGATCGGTTTGACGCACAAACAATGTCTTAATGTGAGCAGGAAGCACAATTTTGGCATTGAAAGCCTCCTGGCCTTTGATAACCCCTGCCGCCAGCAAATTCACCACCGTGTCGGTAGTGAAAGGATTTTGATCAAAAATTTCCAGCCTGGAATAATACTGGCCTTCGAAGTTGTCGACAGTAGTTACCTGAACATTCACAGAACGGGTGGTAGCAAAATCAAAATCCGAGGGTATGAGCAGTTCGGGATTTTCGTTTTCATT
>CAZNQD010000135.1:0-2636 GCA_964575345.1 uncultured Bacteroidales bacterium | reverse complement strand
TCTTGTTTTTTTGAAAAGCCTTCGCTTTTAGTAAATAATTCTGCTATTTTTGTGGAAAATAATTTCATTACTAACGGCGGCTTATGAACGCCCTTTAATCCTTTATTATCATGAGAATCGGTAAATATTCTTTTGGCACAGGCGACCGTTTTGCCCACCAGGGCGAAGCTCAGCTGAATGCATTGTTGAAAGCCCGCAAAGAGCTTGGTTTGGACATTACTCCCGTTTGGAACAAATCGAACCGCGAACATATGATCGTGCATTCTTCGCCTGCGGATACCCGCATCGAAGCAGATGCTGCCGTAAAAGCCCTGGGCTACGACGGTCCCTATTTCGTTGATGCTGACCATATCAACATGTCAAATGTCGAAAAATTTGTAGATTCCTCCGACTTTTTCACCATCGATTTGGCTGATTTTATTGGCAAGAAAGCCGAACAATCCGACATTGACGCTTTTGTAAAACGCAATGCCAAATACCTGGGTAAATTAAGCATTCCCGGCATTCCCGAAGCTTTCGTCATTACCAATGACATGCTGAAAGAAGCAGCCGAAAAATTTCTTTTTGCCGCCCAGGAAGCCGGCCGCATTTATCGTTTTATTGCCGAACACAAAGGCGCCGACAACTTCGTTGCCGAAGTATCGATGGACGAAGTCAACGACGCCCAGACTCCGGTAGAAATGTTTTTTATTCTGAGCGCCCTGGCAGCCGAAAAAGTGCCTGCCCAGACCATTGCGCCCAAATTCACCGGCCGCTTCAACAAAGGAGTTGATTATGTAGGTGATATTGCCCGTTTCACTAAGGAATTTGAACAGGATCTGCTGGTTATTGCTTTTGCCGTCAAGGAATTCGGCTTGCCCGACAACCTGAAACTGAGTATTCATTCCGGCAGCGATAAATTCTCCATTTATCCCGTCATGGGCGAGTTGATCCGCAAATACGACAAAGGTATTCACGTCAAAACAGCCGGAACCACCTGGCTCGAAGAAATCATTGGTCTGGCTATGGCCGACGAAGAAGCACTGGATCTGGCCAAAGCCATTTACGCCGGCGCCCTGGCTCGTTTCGATGAACTCTGCGGCCCCTATGCTACCGTAATTGATATCGACAAGAGCCAATTGCCCACACCCAAAGAAATGGAAAAATGGGATGGCGAAAAGTTTGCCAATTCCCTTCGTCATATTCCGGGTAATCCCGATTACAATGCCAATTTCCGTCAGCTGATTCACGTGGGCTACAAAATTGCCGCCGAATACGGCAAGGAATACACCGATGCCCTCAAACGCAACAAAGCCGTGGTGGCCGAACAGGTTATCGCTAATATTTACGAACGACATATTTTGCGCATGTTCGCTTAATTGTCACAAAAACATACTCATTATGAATAAATTCACATTCGAAGACCTCAAAGGCAAGGTCTGTGTCCTGACCGGGGGTGCCGGTGTTATTGGCGCTTCATTGGCAAGAGGCCTGGCCGCTGCCGGTATCAAAACCGCCATAGTAGATATCAACGAAGAAGCTGCCGTCAAACTGGCTGCCGAAGTCGAAAAAGAATCCGGCGTAAAATGCATCGGCATTTCGGCCAATGTATTGGAAAAAGAATCGCTCGAAGCAGCCAAACTTACCATCAACCAAAAGCTGGGTAAGATCGATATCCTGATCAACGGAGCCGGAGGCAATTCTCCCAAGGCTACCACAGCCGTTGAGCAAATGCAAAAAGAAGACCTGAACGATTTGAGTAAAACTTTTTATGGTTTAGGTATGGAGGGTTTCCAGAGAGTATACGATCTTAACTTCAAAGGCACCTTGCTTCCCACCATGGTCTTTACCCTGGATATGCTCGATAGCGGCAAAGGTTGTGTACTGAACATTTCCTCGATGAATGCTTACCGTCCGCTGACCAAGATTCCGGCTTATTCGGCTGCCAAGGCTTCTATCAACAACCTGACCCAATGGATGTCGGTTCACCTGGCCAAAGTGGGTATCCGCGTCAATGCCATTGCTCCCGGCTTTTTCCTGACCAATCAAAACCGCTTCCTGCTTACTGACGAAAAAACAGGACAGGCTACACCCCGCGGTCTAAAAATAATTTCCAATACCCCGATGGGAAAATACGGCGAACCCGAAGACCTGATCGGTGCCATGTTGTATTTGCTGAGCGATATTTCTTCTTTTGTTACCGGGGTCATCATTCCGGTTGACGGAGGCTACAGTGCTTTTGGCGGAGTATAAATTTAAAATTTATTAGTATGTTGTATTATAGCAGAGGCTCCAAAAACGACAGCATCGGTCCGGAAGAACTGAGAAAGATTCTGTATGAGGTTTTTGAGCGTTTTGGCAAAAAAAAGCGGGTATTGGGTCTTCCACCCGATTTTACCCGCTTCCATTCCTTCGCCGGACAGATTACCGAAATGGCCTGGGATTATTACGGAAAAGCCCTGACCGATGTGATGCCGGCCCTGGGAACTCATGTACCGATGACGGAAAAGGAAATAAAAACCATGTTTGGGAATATTCCTTTGAACCTGTTTCGTGTACACGATTGGCGCAACGACGTGGTAACCGTGGGCGAAGTGCCCGCTTCCTACGTGCACGAAGTATCCGAAGGCAAACTAAACTACGCCTGGCCGGCTCAG
>CAZNQD010000134.1:0-2638 GCA_964575345.1 uncultured Bacteroidales bacterium | reverse complement strand
GTGCTGGTTCAACTCTATCAGCTCCGGGCCGACAACGCCATTAAGCTCTGCGATTACCGGGGAGCAAAAGAAGCCCTGGAGGTGATACTGAATTCTTTTCCACATCTACTCGACGAAAATCAGCTGGCCGAAACCAACAACAGCCTGACACTCTGGAAAGCGCTGGAAAATGTTCCAAAACAAGAAATAGTCATCAGGGAAAACAGCCGCATCAGGATCGAAAAAGACAAAATCGGCCTCAGTAATTTAAAAATCAACAACGGAGCAGACACAATTGCTTTTGTCTTTGATACCGGAGCCAATTTATCGACCGTGGCCCTGTCAACCGCCAGGAAGCTAAAGATGACCATCATACCCGCAGCAATACAGGTGGGCACCATTACCGGCGACAAAGTAAACGCCAGCCTGGCTTATTGTCCGGACATGCAACTGGGGCAGATTCAGATTCACAATGCTGTTTTTTTGGTGATGGAAGACAGCTGCTTGAGCTTCCCTCAGGTAGATTACCAAATTCATGGCATATTGGGCTTTCCTGTGATGGAAGCCCTGGGCGAAATCCAGATCACAAAAGACGATTGGTTTATCGTGCCTCAAAGACAAAGCCGCTTCAAAGGCAGCTCCAACCTGGCCATGAACGGACTGACGCCCCTTATCTGTATCGAGGGCAAACATTTCAGCTTCGACACCGGAGCCGACAACACCATCCTTTATCAAGCCTATTACCTGGATAACAAAGCCAAAATCGAAGCAGCGTACAGCCCGGTTCCGGTGTCCTTTGGCGGTGCCGGAGGCAAGAAGAATTTCGAAGCTTACGTTGTAACGGATACGTTCAACATCAGCGGACGCCGTATCGTTCTCAAAGATATTCATCTGCTCAGAGAAAGAATAAAAGACAACGAAAATGTTTACGGCAACATCGGACAGGATTTAATTGGGCAATTCGAAAAAATGACGATCAATTTTTCGAGGATGTTTGTTCGGTTTGATTAGAAAGGGATGCTTTCCAAATGCTGTAAAACCGTTCCTTTTGCTTAAAGCAACTTCAGTTCCGATTCCCGTCCTCTTCCCCCTCCCCCAGCAGCGCTTCGCCGACGAGGGAGTTGGGCAGGCTCTTTTTGGCTTTGACACCCAGGCTCATGAGTTTGTCGGCCTGGCTGATGAGGTTGCCTTTGCCTGATTTTAATTTATCGAAGGCGTCGGAGTAGCTGCTGTGGGCTTTGTCCAGGTGGCCGCCCAGGTTGGAAAGGTCGTCGACAAAACCCACGAATTTTTCGTAGAGCAATTTGCCTCTTTCGGCGATGGCCTGGGCGTTCTGATTCTGGTATTCACGCTTCCACAAATCCACGATCATTTTGAGGGCTGCAATCAGGTTGGTGGGGCTGATCAGGATGATGCGTTTTTGGTAAGCGTAATTCCAGATTTCTGCATCCTGCTGCATGGCCAGCAAAAAAGCCGGTTCGTTGGGCACGAACATCATGACAAAATCCAGTGAGGCAGTGTAATCCTGGTAAGATTTGAGGCTGAGTTCATCTATGTGTTTCCTTAGCGAAACAAGGTGTTCCTTCAGGGCTTTTTGCTGCTGATCGGAATCATCGGCAGCCACATAGCGGGTGTAGGCCGTGAGCGAAACTTTGGAGTCGATGATTATTTTTCTGTTGTCGGGATAAGCCACAATGATATCCGGCTGCATTTTGTTCCCCTGTTCGTTTTTGAGGTAGTTGCCGTCTTCGTCTTTGAGAAATTCCTGCACAAAATATTCCCGGTCTTTGACCAGTCCCGATTTTTCCAGGATATTCTCCAGGATCATCTGACCCCAGTCACCCTGGGTTTTGGAGCTGCCTTTCAGGGCATTGGTTAAATTGGTGGCTTCCTTGCCGATTTGCAGATTCAATTCCACCAGCTTTTGCACTTCCCTGCCCAGCGAAAAACGTTCTTTGGCTTCGGTATTGTAAACCTCTTCCACTTTTTTTCTGAACTGATCAATATTTTCGCCCAGGGGTTTTAGAATCTGCTCCAGATTGCTCTGGTTTTGGGTGGTAAATTTTTGAGTCTTTTCTTCCAGGATTTTGTTGGCTATATTTTCAAACTCGGTGTTGAATTTTTTGGCCAGTTCTTCGATTTCTTTTTTTTGGGTTTCCAGCTTCTCCTGCAGAGCCTGGTTGTTGGCTCTGAATTCGGCCAGGCTCTTGTTGGCATTGTTGAATTCTTCGGTTTTGAGCCTCAGTTCTTCTTTGAGTTGATCCAGGCTGAGGTTTTTTTCTTTTATACTCTCCTGAGCCGAATTCAGCCTGGCTGTATATTCAGCCGTTGTTTTGGTAAGATCGCCGATAGAAGTGTTCAGTGCCATTGCTTGTTCTCGGGCTGTTTCCAGCTGATCAGTCAGGTTTTTGTTCTTTTCCTGTTCAATCAGCAAAGTGGTTTTCAATTCCTGAGCAAGCCTGTTCAGCTCATCCATTTGAGCTTTGGGGACGGTCTTAGCTTTCATGCTCAATACTGATATAAACCAGGCGATAAGCCCACCCACAACTACTGCTGCCAGAATGTATAAAAGTTCCATAAGCCTCGAAAGTTTATCTATACAGTATCACCTGTTTTCGTTTGAAAACTGCGCTTCAACTGTCAGCAAAGATATAAAAAA
>CAZNQD010000133.1:0-2755 GCA_964575345.1 uncultured Bacteroidales bacterium | reverse complement strand
GATTGCCCGACAACATCAGGGCATGGGGCATACGGCCTTCGTCCACCATGTCGAGCAAGTGTTTTTTGACGGCCTGCTGGCCTATGATATCTCTAAAATACATCTTTGGTAAGTGTTGTGTCCGTACTGGCTATCAAAGGTCGCAATTGCTGCATTATTTCCAGTTTGACCAGTTCAAAACTGTCTTTGTATTCGGGCTTCAATGGGGTAGAGGGAGGCGATTCCATTTTGAGCGGATCGATGGGGCTGCCGTTTTTATAGACCCTGAAATCCAGATGGGGGCCGGTCGAGAGCCCGGTCGAACCCACATAACCCAACAATTCTCCCTGAGAAACCTTTTGCCCCACCGCCAGGCCTTTGGCAAAACCGTTCAGGTGCATATAGGTGCTGGTATAGGTGCTGTTGTGTTTGACGCTGACGTAATTGCCACCGCCTCCGGCCTGATAGGCTTTTTTTACCACGGTGCCGGCACCGATGCTGTATACAGGAGTGCCTGAGGGGGCAGCATAATCCACTCCGTGATGCGGCCTGCGGATCCGAAGCACCGGATGCATCCGTCCGTGGCTGTAGCGGGAGCTGATGCGGGAATAACGCAAAGGAGCTTTCAGAAAGGCTTTGCGCAGGTTGATGCCCCTGTCGTCGAAATAATCCCTGTATCCGTCCTGTACAAAGGGAATGGCAAAATAATCGCGGCCCGTATGATTAAAAACGGCTCCGTGGATTTTGCCTATACCTACCGACACCGTGTCGTCGACAAAGTGCTCATCGTAGAGCACCTTATAGCTGTCACCGCTCTGGATGCCGAAGAAATCGATTTGCCAGGCGTAAATATCCGAAAGATCCAGAGCCAGGTTGATGTTGTAGCCCTGGTTTTTCAGGCTCATCCACAGAGAATGATTAATTACACCTTCGGCCAGTCGGGTTTTGGTGCTGATTTCTTTTTGTGCACGATATACTTGCAGACTGTCGGCAAAATCGAAAACCACAAAATCGGTGGTATTTTCCTGATATATAAAATACCTAAGGCTGTTGATACTGTCTTTGCTGTTTAAACTGAGATAGGGCTTACCTGCCTGCAGATGCCTGATATTGAATACCGGTTTTGCTCTTTTGGCGCATTGGTCAATAGCTAAGGGGCTGATACCCAGATTTCCCAGTATCTGCGACAAGCTGCCTCCCCTGGGTACTTTGGCTTGTTGAATGTTCAGTGTATCGATGCGGATGCCCAGAAAATACTGAGCGGGATTTTCCGGGACTTCTGCTTTTTCTGTTGTTTGTTCGGGGGGCATTCTTGTTTTTTCAGTTTTGTTGCCTTGACGGCAGCCAATCACCGCCAGGAGCAGCAAAAGCATAAGGACCGGAGGGCTCAAAACCTGAAATAGTTGTTTCATCGGGGACATACTTATTTGTTTGAAGGGCAAATTTACATGAATTTTGTTGGAAATCCCCCTCTAAGTGCAGGCAATTTTACGAAGCAGGCAGATCGTTTTTGATTCTTCTGTTATACCGGGTATAATTTGAAAAAATATGTCCTGAAACAGGTTTTTTTAAAGAATAATACTATCTTTGTGCTCAAATTCAAGTTTAATTTAAAAATCGAACAAACATGATCAAAGTAGGTATTAACGGTTTTGGCCGTATCGGCCGTTTGGTTTTCCGCGCCGCTCAGGAAAGGAACGACGTGCAGATAGTTGCAGTGAACGATCCCTTTATGGATCTGGACTATGTCATCTATATGTTGAAATACGATACTGTACACGGACGTTTCCAGGGTACAGCCGAAAACAAGGATGGTAAATTGGTGGTCAACGGTAAGGAAGTGGCTTTCTTCGCCGAAAAGAATCCTGCAGAAATTCCCTGGGGAAAAGTCGGTGCTGATTACGTGGTTGAATCAACCGGTGTATTTACCAAACTCGAAGGTGCTTCCGAACACCTGAAGGGTGGTGCCAAAAAGGTAGTTATTTCTGCTCCCTCTGCTGACGCTCCCATGTTTGTTTGCGGTGTCAACCTGGACAAATATTCCACAGATATGAACGTGGTTTCCAATGCTTCTTGTACCACGAACTGTCTGGCTCCTCTTGCTAAGGTGATCCACGATAACTTTGGTATCGAAGAAGGCCTGATGACTACTGTTCACGCTGCTACCAATACGCAGAAGACAGTGGATGCTCCTTCCAAGAAAGACTGGAGAGGTGGCCGTTCCATTCTGAACAACATTATTCCTTCTTCGACCGGTGCTGCCAAAGCGGTTGGTAAAGTTATTCCCGATCTGAACGGTAAACTGACCGGTATGGCTTTCCGTGTTCCCACTTCTGATGTTTCGGTGGTTGACCTGACCGTTCGTCTGAAAAAGGCTGCTTCTTACGAAGAAATCAAGGCTGCTGTCAAGAAAGCTTCTCAGACTTATCTGAAAGGTATCATGGAATATACCGAAGACGATGTGGTTTCTACTGACTTTATCCACGATGCCCATACTTCCATTTTTGACGCCAAGGCCGGTATTGCTTTGAACGATAAGTTCGTTAAGCTGGTCAGCTGGTACGACAACGAATGGGGTTATTCCAACAAGACCCTGGATTTGATTGCTTACATGGACAGTGTAAAATAACACTGGAGATTTTTCATAACAAGGAAAGGCCGTTGCAATTTGATTGCGACGGCTTTTTTTTGACCGGCGCTTCCCGCTGTTCAATTCTTCGCACAGCGCTCCCCGCCGTTCAATTCTTCGCACAGCGCTTCCCGCTGCTCGATTCTT
>CAZNQD010000132.1:0-2779 GCA_964575345.1 uncultured Bacteroidales bacterium | reverse complement strand
CGAGCAGCAATTCTTCGGGTTTTACCGCGTAGTCTTTTTTGAGCCAGTTGCGGTAGCCGTCGTGTATGGGTTCCAATACGGCAAAAGATTCCGGGTCGGTCATTTCGGCTGTGGCGTCGCCACGTCCGGGGCTGAAAGGCACACAGATATCAAGACCGGCATCGCGGGCGGCCTTTTCGACAGCGGCACTTCCTCCCAGCACTATGAGGTCGGCAATGCTCACTTTCTTTGGCAAGCCGGCCTGAATTTTTTCGAGTGTTGCCAGCACTTTTTCCAGGCGTTGGGGCTCATTGCCTTCCCAGCTTCTTTGTGGTTCAAGCCTGATTCTGGCTCCGTTGGCTCCTCCCCTGAAATCGGATCCCCGGAAAGTGCGGGCACTGTCCCAGGCTGTATTAATCAATTCTACCGGGCTCAATCCACTATTCAGCAGTTTTGCTTTTAAGTCTTTGATTTCGCTTTCACTCAAAGTATAGTCAACAGCGGGAACCGGATCTTGCCAAATAAGATCTTCGGCGGGAACTTCCGGCCCGAGATAACGGCTCCTGGGGCCCAAATCACGGTGGGTCAGCTTGAACCAGGCACGGGCAAAAGCACGGGCAAAACATTCGGGATCCTGGTAAAAGCGCTCGGATATTTTGCGGTATTCGGGATCCATTTTCATGGCCATATCCGCATCGGTCATCATAGGATTTCTGCGCACTCCGGGTTTATGGGCGTCGAAGGGTTTGTCTTCTTCTTTGATATTGACGGGTTCCCATTGCCAGGCTCCTGCGGGGCTCTTGGTGAGTTCCCAGTCGTAGTCGAGCAATAAATGGAAATACGTATGGTTCCATTTGTCGGGATGCGTGGTCCAGGCACCCTCCAGACCGCTGGTAACAGTATGCTCCGCATTACCTTGGCCTTTGGGATTGTGCCAGCCCAGTCCTTGCTCCTGAAGCTCTGCTCCTTCGGGGGCCGGGCCCAGTTTGGCAGCATCGCCGTTTCCGTGCGCTTTGCCCACGGTGTGTCCTCCGGCAGTCAGGGCTACGGTTTCTTCGTCGTTCATTCCCATGCGCTTAAAGGTGAGGCGAACATCTTTGGCTGTTCTCAGAGGATCGGGTTTGCCGTCCACGCCTTCGGGGTTCACATAAATCAAGCCCATCTGAACGGCTGCCAGTGGATTTTCGAGCGATTCGCGATTTTCGTCATCGCTGTAACGGTTTTTGGTAGCTGCCAGCCATTCTTTTTCGGCTCCCCAATAAATGTCTTTTTCGGGATGCCAGATATCCTCGCGGCCGCCCCCAAAACCAAAGGTCTTAAAACCCATCGACTCATAGGCCGCGTTGCCTGCCAGGATAAATAAATCTGCCCAGGAAAGTTTGTTCCCGTATTTTTTCTTGATGGGCCAAAGCAAGCGGCGGGCTTTGTCCAGGTTGACGTTGTCGGGCCAGCTGTTGAGCGGGGCAAAACGCTGGTTTCCTGTGTTACTTCCTCCGCGGCCGTCGGTGGTGCGGTAGGTACCGGCGCTGTGCCAGGCCATGCGAATCATCAGGCCGCCGTAATGCCCCCAATCGGCAGGCCACCAGTCCTGGCTATCGGTCATCAGTTTTTTCAGGTCTTCTTTCAAAGCCTTATAATCGAGCTTCTTAAATTCTTCTCTGTAATTATAGTCTTGCCCCATAGGATTGGTCTTGCTGTCGTGTTGATGCAAAATATCGAGATTCAGGGCATTAGGCCACCAACTCATTACTGTATCGCTGGTTTCGGTGTTTGCGCCGTGCATCACAGGGCATTTTCCTTTTTTAGATGTTTCCATTGTTTTCTGTTTTTAATTCGTACTTATTTATGATTTTTCCAATTACTCTGCATTACATCCGGTCTTTAAAAGCCTGGAAATGAGTTTGAAATCCTTTAATTCAAGGTATTATTTAAGCTATTCAGTCGATAAAAATAATAAAATTCCAGCAAGAATATTTATTTCGAAGCGTTTGTTTGGAGATTTAATTCAGAGGATTAGTCAGATTTTGTACAGAGCCATCAAGAGTAAAGGAAGCATGCCAAGCAGATTAGATGTCATGTGCACTACAATGGCGTAGGCATTGTAGTTGTATTTTTCCTGGTAATAGCCGGCAATTAAACCTATGCTGCTGGTAAAAACAATGGTACGAATCAAAAAATAGGCGCTACAACCGTAAGAAATCAGGCTCAAATGAGCTAAACCAAAGAGCAGGGCGCTAATCATCACCGATAAACTTATTTTTCTGTTTAGAATCCTGATTCCTTTCTGTTTAAAGGGAGCGAGCAAATTAAGGAAAAAACCCCGGAACAAGATTTCTTCGGCAATGCTGGCAGCCAAAACTATAAAACAGAGGAATTGCAGGGGATGCAGGCGGATCGCGGGATGAACTTCTCCTTGCGGTGCTCCGGATAATTTAGCAATAAAACTCAACAACAGCGACAGCCCCACATAGCTCATCAGGGTTATAACTACAGGTCTGAGCATCAACTTAAACTTCGGCATTGAGATGCTGTACCTTAGGTGTTTTTTCATTAACAAAATAGCAAGCGCCGATAGGCTAAATAGTATGACATATGTGATGAAAGATTTGGTAATAAACGCATTATTAATCTTGATGAGCGGGCTCAATAATACGGCTACAAAATAAATGGCTGCAGTAAGAGCGATTCCGTAAACCAATCTTTCGCTGTTCTTCATGGTATTTGATTAATAACTGTTCCAACTGCTGATTTCTTCGGGATTTTTTCTGGTTTTGTTCCTTGTTTTCGAAATCGGATACCC
>CAZNQD010000131.1:0-2782 GCA_964575345.1 uncultured Bacteroidales bacterium | reverse complement strand
TGGGTAATTCTGCTTTTTCGGACCGTTGGATAGAAGACGGTTCTTACCTGAAGCTCAAAACCCTGAGCCTGGCCTATGTTATTCCGATTCAAAGCGGAATTTTAAGAAACCTCACAGTATTTGGAGCCGCCGAAAACCTGCTCTGCCTGACCGCTTACAAAGGTTATGATCCCGAGATAATCAGCTCATCGGCCGAAAATCCGCTTCATTACGGTATTGATGCTTTTTCTACACCTGCCTGCCGGACTTTTTATTTAGGTATTAAAATTGGACTATAAGCATAAGAATTCTACCATTATGAAGACAAACAAACATATAGCCTTAGTTGTTTTGATCAGCAGCCTGATGTTGTTTTCCTGCGTGCAGACCGACGTCGATGATGCCCTGGAATACAACAAGCATTACAAGACAACCGAAGATGCCGATAATGCCGTTTTGGGAGTGTATTCGTCTTTTATGGGTATGGCCGATCAGATGTTAATCCTGAATGAACTCCGCGGAGAACTGACAGATCTGACTGCCTATTCCGGCCTGGAACTGCAGGAAATTGATGCTGCCAATCCTTCAGAATCCAATACGCTGGCCGATCCTACTCCTTATTACAATGTGATTCTGAACTGCAACGATGCCCTGGAGAATTTTAAAATAATGTTCGAAAACAACCGGATGACTCAGGAAGAATTCCGCGAACGTTATGCCGACCTGATGGCCATGCGTTGCTATATGTATCTGCAGTTGGCTGCCCAATTTGGCCAGGTATATTACATCGACAAACCCATTGTCACCCTGGAAGATATGCGGGTATATTCCGATTCGGCCGGAATTAGCATTGATCAATTGCTGCCCAGGTTGATTGCCGATATGGAAAGCCTGGAATTTATGGATTCTTATGTCACTTCGCCTTTGGTACAGTATAATCTGGACGGCTACGACCTGTCGTATTTTTTCATCAACAAAAAACTGATGCTGGCTGACCTTTATCTCTGGAACGGCGACTATCTTCAGGCTGCCTCCCTGTACAAAGAATTGATGGACACCTACAGTGACGGAGATGCCACAGTAAACTGCTATACCTATAAATTGGCTGCGGCTACCACCTGGACTACGGCTACTGCTTATTCCACCTGGGCATATCAGATCTTTTTCCTCAGGTACAAAGAGGACGACATGGAAGCTTATAACAATCAGTGGGTGAATATCTTTTCGGACGATATGACTGCCCGGAGAATTCAATATGAATGGATTTGGAGCATGAGTTACGATGCGGCTTTTGCCCCCTCTTTTCCTCTGATTGAGTTGTTTGCCAAACCCGAAGACGGGGGCAGTTATTTACTGAAGCCTTCAGCCTACGCGATCGAAGACTTGTATGGCAGTCAAAAGATGCAAAATGGTTTTACTTTGGACGGACGTGGGCCCGAAGCTTCCTATTATCAAAGTCCCGATGGGGAATACGTCATAAGTAAATACCTCTATCGCTACGATCCCTCCAAACCTTACGAACGGGCCGGCCGTTTGTATTTATACCGGGGAGGCCTGCTCCACCTGCGTTATGCAGAAGCCGCCAACCGGGCGGGTTACCCGGATGTGGCATATGCTATTGTTAACCAGGGTATTGCCGGCACCTACGGAGTCGGGCTGGAATCGGTGGTTGATTACCCTGAACCCTTTTATTTTGATCCCCGTTATACCACTACGCCTTATTACAGAGGCCCATGGAGGTATAATTTTGGCATCAGGGGACGCGCCTGGCTGCAATCCAAGGAGTCTTCTGTTTTTGCAGACAAGACACTGGCCGAATGTGCCGGCAAACAGGATTCCATCCTGGTGATGGAAAAAATCATTATGGACGAATGTGCCCTGGAATGTGCCTACGAAGGTCATCGTTTTCCCGACCTGGTGCGTGTGGCCCGGCGCATGAACCGCGAAGCCGAGGGTAGTGGTAACAGCTATCTGCAGGCTGTATTGCAGGGCAAATACCTAAAATCGGGACGTGACGTTCCCGATTATTCAAGTGAAGAAAAGTGGTTTCTTCCTTAATAAAACAACGAACAACAATAAAACAACGAACTAATCAAGTATGAACAATCACTCCTAAAACCAATTAACTATGAAAAAAATCTACTACCTGACTTTTGTTTTTCTACTCTGTCTGATTTCGGCCGGAGCTTATGCTCAAGCTTTGATTGAAACAGATTATGTAGTGGAATCCCCTTTTGACGAATCGGATTATGCCGGTGAAACCCAGGTTACCATTGCCGATGCAACTGTCACTTTTACCGCAGACGCTTTTAATACCTGCGGTTTACCTTTTGGCACCGGCACGCTGATTACCATGGAAGAGGGTGCTGAACTGATTATGTTTGATTCACCCGAAACCTGGTTCCCCGATGCAGATGCAGAAGAGAACATGGATTACATCGATTATTTAACCGATACTGAGGGACAAAAAGTAACATCCGTTCCCTTTAATTTTATGATTAATGGAAACTGCCGCATTGTGGCCGACAGCAAATGCCGTTTCGGAGGAATTATTACCGGCACCGGAAATCTGACATTGGTGGTCGGCGACTCTACCATTCTGGATTCCGACTTGGCCATTTCAGGTTTGGGCGAATTTACCGGTACGCTCACTATCGAAGTCAAAGAAGGCAACAACCAGCTTTTGCTCGGTGCAACTTATCCGGGTACTTGCCCTATTGACAATGTTTCGTATAACAATCCTTCTTCCAAATGTTATCACTCTATACCCTGGACTTTGGTGTTGCCCGAGGGTGTCCATGTG
>CAZNQD010000130.1:0-2823 GCA_964575345.1 uncultured Bacteroidales bacterium | reverse complement strand
ACTTCGTCCTGCATGGCGTGGCTGAGCTCAATTCTGAAAGTATTGGCTACAGGCAATTTTTTTAAGAAAACCTCCTGCGTATACAAGGATCCCCAGCCTGAACCTGCCCATTTCCCATTTTCCCGGATCAGATTGATAACTATAGACTCGTGATAGGTGGTATCAGGCAAATAAATAGCTGCATTCAGGCAGAGATTGGTATAAGGATAGCTGTTGTCGTTGCGTAGTTGAATGAGGACTTCTAAATACCTGGCTTTACCGGAAACAAATGCAAGGCTGTCTTCAAAACACAAAACCTCAGCTCTGTTCCATTGTGCCAGCGGCTTAAATTCATGGTAGACGCTATGCTCCCGGCAGGCGCTGAACAAGAGTATAAGCGGAAGCAGGATCAGAAAGATTTTGCTGATTTGGCCTGGCTTCATTTCGTGTCCGGGTTATTTTGATTGTTTCTGTTGTCGTTACCTGTATTGCTGCCGCTTTGTCTGCCCCGGTTGCGGGAACGATTTTTCCTGTTCCTGTCGGTTCGGTTGTCGGCCTCTCTTGTTGCGTTGTTGCCTTGATTGTCCCTGAAATCAGGACGTTTTTTGTTGTCTTTGTTTCTTTTTTTGTCGAAACGCTGCAGATCGCTGTTGAGGACATCGCCAAATTCGTTCCGGTCTTTTTCTTTGGCTTGTTCCTGCAGTGCGTCCACACGGATGCCTTTTTTGTTCAGCGCTATAATGTGTAAAGCCCTCTCGACAGGTATGCTGACTGCATTGACCATAGAATCTTTGGCGGTGGAATAACTAACCTGACGTTTAAAGAGGTCGGTTTTGATCTGAAAATAGCTGGCGTCCTTGGTTTCGAGCACTATTTCTTTGGCCGGGAAACCCTTTTGAGCCTCTACATACATATCTGTTTCGTAGTTGAGGCAGCATTTTAGTTTGCTGCACTGACCGGCCAATTTTTGAGGATTCAGGCTTAGGTCCTGGTAACGGGCAGAACTGGTAGATACAGAAACAAAGTTGGTCATCCAGGCCGAGCAACACATTTCCCTGCCGCAAGGGCCTATGCCTCCTATGCGGCCGGCTTCCTGGCGGGCTCCGATCTGTTTCATTTCTATACGCACATGGAAGGTGTCGGCCAGTACCCGTATCAGTTGCCTGAAGTCCACCCGGTCGTCGGCTATGTAATAAAAAATGGCTTTGTTTCCGTCGCCCTGGTATTCTACGTCGCCTATTTTCATGTTGAGTTTGAGCTCTTCGGCAATTTTGCGCGAACGCAGCATGGTGTCGTGCTCAAGGGCTTTGGATTCAGCGAATTTTTCGAGGTCCACGGGACGGGCTTTGCGGTAAATCCGGCGGACTTCCTGCTGATCGAAGCGATAATTGACTTTTTTCATCTGCTTGAGCACCAGATGGCCGGTGAGGGTCACTTCTCCGATGTCGTGACCCGGCGAGGATTCCACCGCCACCAGATCGCCTTTTTGCAGAGGAATTTTGTTGCTGTTCAGGTAATATCCCTTGCGGGTATTCTTGAATTGTACCTCAACGTAATCCGTCGAAGCCTGGGCTTCGGGTAAATCGCAAAGCCAGTCGAAGGTGTTCAGTTTTTTTATTTTGGTACAACCGCATGCCTTGGTTGACACCAGGAAGCCGTTGTTTTGTAATTTATAGGTCATAAAAAGCTTGTTTGAGCTACAAAAGTAATTTTTTTTAGCTTCCAACGCAATTATTTAAACAAGAGGACAGCTTGCAGGGCCGTATCGAAAAAAACCATTTTGGCCTGTACGTTTTGTTCGATGTGTCGTTCGGCCAGGTCAAAGAGATCCATGAAAGCCTGAACATTGCCCTGGTTGATGTAGGGAAAAAACTTAGAAGAAAAAGACCTTTCCTCAGGATTGAGGTAGCTGAGTTTTTCTTCGCGGGTGTTCAGGATAAAATTTTCACGAACCATGCGTTGGGCAAAACTCAGGTAATTCTTTTGGCGTTCCCTGCCTATCCTGGCCATCTCTTCGGACCAAAGCCTGAGGTCTTGCAGGCTTTTTTGCTTTTCGGGCAATTTGGAGGAGGGAAAATGGGCAATGGTATAGGCTCCCCGCATGCTGCGCATGAATTGTTCCAGGCAGAAACGGTCTTCTTCGTACGATTCCAGTAAATGGAGTGCTTCGAGCCAGCTGCCTCCAGCCAGACGAACGAGCGATTTGAGGGCTGCCGGGTCCATAGCTTTGAGCTCTTGCAGAGCCGTTTCCATATCGTCATCGGCGATGCGGGGCACCTGAATATGCTGAGCCCTGGAATAAACGGTTTCCAGGTTTTTTTCGCTGTTTTCCG
This sequence comes from uncultured Bacteroidales bacterium, assembly GCA_964575345.1. Classification (GTDB taxonomy): domain Bacteria; phylum Bacteroidota; class Bacteroidia; order Bacteroidales; family UBA1402; genus UBA1402. Next base: position 511 of record CAZNQD010000130.1, on the reverse strand, counting down.
ATACTAAAAGGAAGACAGTGTTGCCCGGTGGCTCCTCCAGTATTTTAAGCAATTTGTTGGCGCAGGAAGCATGCATTTTTTCGGGCAACCAGATCAGCATCACTTTAAATTCGGCTTCGATGCTCTTGAAGCTGAGTTTGCGCAAAATCTCGGAACTTTCTTCGGCATAGATCATACCCTGGGCATTACCGGCTCCGATGTGTTCCAGCCAGCTGTTGTAACTAAAGTAGGGTTTGGCTGTGGCCGTTTCCCTCCACTGCGGGAGAAAATCGTCGCAGATCCACTTTTTCTTGCTGTCGGGTTTATAAATAGGAAACACAAAGTGCAAATCGGGATGAATCAGTTTGTTGAATTTGCGGCAGGAGGCGCATTGTCCGCAGGAGTCGCCTGCCTGTCGGTCTGTGCAGCAAAGATAACGGGCCAGGGCCAGGGCCAAAGCCAGTTTGCCTCTGCCGGGATTGCCCGACAACATCAGGGCATGGGGCATACGGCCTTCGTCCACCATGTCGAG
>CAZNQD010000129.1:0-2859 GCA_964575345.1 uncultured Bacteroidales bacterium | reverse complement strand
CTTTGGTTATAAAAACGAATATCTTTCGGTTTTTAAACAACCATCAGTAATAGCTGAAACTCAAGCCCCGAACGGAACCGTGATTGGTCCGGTTCGGGGCTAAGTTTTTACATGGTTTTGCCTAATGTGGATAATAAAATTTTAAATTTATCTATATTTGATTGACAATACTTCGTTCAAAATATAACTATCCTCATCAAAATATTCAGTTTTAAGTCTTATGAAAACTGCCAATCACTTTAATCCAACGGGCAGATTAAAACTGACAGGACATATTTCCCTGCTGCTTTGCCTTGGATTATTTGGCTGCCACGAAAACAAACAATTAAGCTTGCCTGAACCCGAACCAATACCTGTTTTTCCTGTACCGGCAGCAGAAAAGTCAGTTCCTATGGGTGATCCAGATACATTCGAACTTGTCCGTATGGATTTTCCCATGTTCAAGGGCCCCTTCGAGCCCAGCTGGGAATCAATCCATGAACATTACGGAGATTATCCCGCCTGGCTGAGAGAATCAAAATTTGGCATTTGGGTGCATTTTGGGCCTCAGGCTTCAGGAATGAGTGGCGACTGGTATGCCCGCAGAATGTATGTAGAAGAGGAACAAGCATACAAAAACCATCTTAGGGATTATGGACATCCTGCCCTCGAGGGCAATGGATATAAAGATTTGCTGAGAACATGGAATCCAGGACATTATAGTCCTGAAGAACTTACTGATTTGTATTATGAAGCCGGTGCCCGCTTCTTGTTTATCCAGGGAGTTCACCACGACAATTACGATCTCTGGGATTCAAAATACCAAAGCTGGAATTCTGTCAACCTGGGGCCTAAGCGCGATTTTCTGGCGGAATGGGCCAAAGCGGTACGCGCAAAAAACATGTACTTCGGGGTGACTTTTCATCACGAATATACCTGGTGGTGGTGGGAATCTGCCTTCAGATCCGACTCCGCAGGAAGTTATGCGGGCATTCCCTACGATGGGAAATTGGTGTATAAAAGCAAGACGCAGCAAGCCTGGTACGAACAATACGATTTAAAAAAACTCTACGGAATCAATCTCAGAGAATACAAAGGTATTGGTGTTTCGCGTTATGCTCCAGGCAAAGGCATCTTCAGCAAACACCTGGACTATGCCTATTGGTACGCAACCAACTGGGCTTTACGAATACTGGATGTAATCAACAAATACGATCCGGATTTTATCTACACCGACGGCAACGATACTCAGCCTTTCAGTGGCAAAAAAAGCGGCACTGGTTACAAATGCGATGCGGCTCAACGCGTCATAGCCTCTTACTACAATCAGGCCTTGGCCAATCATGGCAAAATCGACGTATTTAGCATCGTCAAATTTCATCCTGCCGGAAGAAGAGGTATCGTGACTACTTTCGAAGGCAAATTCCCCAGGGAAATCAAAACCGACCAAGCCTGGATAGGAGAAAACCCTATAGGAGATTGGTATTATGCTCCTGATTTCGTCTACAGCGCCGATGCTGTAATCCGTTTTCTGTTGGAGTGCGTCTCCCGTGACGGTGCCTATGCCGTAAGTGTTCCCATACGACCGGACGGCTCTCTCGAAGAAGAGTGCAAAACAATGCTTGCAGAAATCGGATCATGGATGAAAATCAATGGAGAAGGCGTTTACGGCAGCAAAGCCTGGAAAAAAGCGGGCGAAGGAAAAGACGGCACAATCAGAACCCTGCCCGGCGGCAAGATTGGTCAAAAACAAGCAGAATTTCAGTTCAGCCCCGCGGATTTTAGATTTACCGAAGGGAAACAGGGCGATTTGTATGTTTTTTGCATGACGATACCTGCCCCCGGAACAGAACTCAAGATTTATTCACTAGGGAAGAGAACAGGACTTTTAGACAAAAGAATTTCTGCGATCCATCTCCTGGGCTGCAAATCTCCTATAAAATGGGAACGAAACGAAGAAGCATTGTCCATTGTTGTGCCCGAAGGGCTTAATCTTCATAAAACTGCCCTTTGTTTCAAACTGCAATTTTAAGATTGACTAAGGCTCAGGATCAAAAAAAGAAGAGGGTGCCTAAACGACATCCTCTTCTTTTTTATAGCAATCTCTAAAGAGAATCAAATGTACATATTTACTATTGCCTCGTACAATTCCTGTTTGCCGCTTACCTGGCGGGGTTCACCATTTTTAAGGGCAAAAGTACGAAGATCTTCCAATCCCAGGCGTCCTTCTTCGAAAGCCTTGCCTTCGCCCTGATCAAAGGAAGCATAGCGTTCTTTACGCATTTTTTTGTAAGGCGATTTTTCCAGGATGTCGGCAGCAGCGAGCAAAGCACGTGCAAAAGCATCCATGCCGGCAACGTGAGCAATGAAAATATCTTCCGGATCGGTGGAATTTCTGCGTGTTTTGGCGTCGAAATTGGTACCACCCGTGCCAAGTCCGCCGGCTTGTAAAATAACCAGCCAGGCCTCGGTCAATTCGTTCAGGTTAATAGGGAATTGATCGGTATCCCAGCCATTTTGATAATCACCGCGGTTGGCATCGATACTGCCCAGCATGCCGGCATCGGCAGCACATTGCAGCTCGTGTTCAAAAGTATGGCCGGCCAGTGTAGCATGGTTCACTTCTACGTTTACTTTGAAATCTTTGTCCAAACCATGGGCTTTCAAAAATCCAATAACGGTTTCTGTATCGGCATCGTATTGGTGTTTGGTGGGCTCCATGGGTTTGGGCTCAATCAGAAAAGTCCCCTTGAATCCCCTGGCACGGGCATAATCGCGGGCTTTGGTCAACATCGTGGCCAAATGCTCTTTTTCGCGTTTCATGTCGGTATTGAGCAGGCTCATATAGCCTTCGCGACCACCCCAGAACACATAGTTTTC
>CAZNQD010000128.1:0-2942 GCA_964575345.1 uncultured Bacteroidales bacterium | reverse complement strand
CCCCGCTTCCCCCGCAAACCCGATATTCAGTCGAGCTTGTACCTGGCCGAACAATTAGGCTGTACGCCCGCCGAAGTGCTCTACATCGGCGACAGCGGCGTGGACATGCAAACCGCCAAAAACGCAGGCATGATCGCCCTGGGCGTCAGCTGGGGCTTTCGCAGCCGGCAGGAACTCCTCGACAACGGAGCCGATTACGTGCTTGATACTCCGGCGGAGATTCTTGATTTACTTAAAACAAACTGATTCTTTGAAAAAATTCAAATTGATCAAGTTCGTTTAATAAATTTGCTTGTTCATTGTCAATGAACAGCTTAGTTTGTTGAACAACTATGAATTTTAAAAAAGCGGCTTGCAATTATTCTAATTACTGCTTCTCAAAACCACTTCTTCCTTTTAAAATAAATCAGCATCCCCACCACAATCAGGAGGATCAGCAGCCAGACGGCAAAATAACCGTAATGCCAGCGCAGTTCGGGCATGTTGAGAAAATTCATCCCATAAATGCCGGCGACAAAAGTGGCCGGGATAAAGATGGTGGAAACGATGGTGAGGGTTTTCATCACCTGATTCATGCGGTGCCCCTGTATGGAGAAAAACAGGTCGTTGCTGCTCTCGAGCGAGGACAGGATGCTGTCGCACTGGTCAATGAGCGTGAGGCTCAAATCGCGGATTTCCAGAAAATACTTCATATGCCGCTCCTGAATGTAGGGGCTTTTTTCGCGTTCTATGCTGAAAGTGAATTCTTTGATGGGAACGATGGCTTTTTTGATAAACTGCACGTAGCGTTTGTGCTGTTCAATTTGCGCCAGCACCGAGGGAGCCGGGTCTGCGTTCAGGTTGGACAGATCGAAGGCTGCGGTTTGCTCGTCCAGCTTGTCCAGGGTCTTGAAATAATTGTCCAGTATAGACTCCAGCAGGGTGTAGAGCAAAAAATCGGGCGTTCGCTCGCGCAACAAACCCACTTTTTCCCGGAGGCGATAGCGCAGGTGATCAAAATAATCGGCCTTGCGTTCCTGAAACGAAATCAGATAACCGGGCCCCAGCACAAAACTGATTTGTTCGGTGCTGCGCTCTTCCTTATCGGGCACCGTCGTTTTAATGGTCAGAAAACTAAAGGATTCGAATTCCTGGTATTTGGGGCGCTGGTTGACGTCGAGAATGTCCTGAATGACCAGGCTGTGAATATTGAGCTGCTTACAAATGGCCGCAATTTCTTCCGGCCGGCTCAGGCCATGAATATTCAGCCAATAATGATAGCCTTCTTCAAACTTTTCCAGCTTAGCGGGCCCTTCGACGACACTTTCAACGCATTCGTCCTTGTTGTAACGAAAGAGCTGAATGCCTGTTTTTTCACTCAGGACTTTACCGGTAAACACGTAGTTTGCAGGGTCGGTCTTTTTTCGGTTCAGAAAGGAATATTGACTGTTCATAGGAAATGTAAGTTGAGCTTTACATACAAATTTCATCGAGTTCCCGCTGTACAGCCCTGCTCTTTTTGGGATTGAGGCCCAGCTCCTGCAGCCATTCGGGTTGTTGTTTCAACTGACGGCAACTCACTACGAAACGCTCCATTAAGAGGTTTTTCTCTTTTTTTGTAAGCGTAGTCAATACAGTAAGCGGGTACAATTTGTATTTTTCTATCAACTCCTTGAGCCCTTCACCGGCGGGATAATCCCAGGCCAGCAAATGCAAACCGGCTGCCCGGCCGTATTGTATGGAATCGGTCGAAAAGCGGGTATTGGTCACCACCCCCCCCTCGAAACGTAACTCTTTGTACAAAGGATGTTCCTTGCGTTTGCGCACAATATCGTCCACCCGGGAACGGACATAAAGCGGCACCTGCACGCTTACATGCCGCCCCTGATCCTGGCTGTATTTGCATTCGAGCAGCTGCTGCACACCGTCTTTGGTGGCGATCACGTCCATTTCGTGCATCACACTGTAACCCTCCACCACAACACCAACTTGTACTTCGTAGTCTTGTATCTGGTACAATTGACCTATAAAACGCTCAAAAGGATAACCGGTGGGCCCTAACTCCATAATGGCCTGCTTGAGTTTATAGCGCAAGGCCGAAATGGTTTTTTCGCGCTTGAGCAATTTAAAGGCCCTGGAATATATTTTTTTGGTACTCACTCCGCTGTACACCCAGGATTGGATGTCGGCCAAAATATCCGCGATAGTTTCTTTTCGGGCTCCGGCATTTTGTAAAGAAAGTTCCAGTTTTTTGATTTCAAAAGGCTGCACCTCTCCCGAAGCTTTTTGAACAAGGACGGGGTCTGCTTTGTCAAGGTATTTTTCGTGGATCATGTTTATGGTTTTGAACGATCAAAATTAAAAACTTTTTTCGACTTTTGCTGCTCTTATCAAAAAAGGGCTATTTTTGTCCCGGCACAAAGTGATAAAAGAATCCTTGCATTCCATTTTTCGCAATACAAGTTCCTGCTTTTTGTCTTAGTACTTTCTAAACCCTGATATTATGAAAAAAATTGTTTCCCTCTTTGCCTGTATTTTTATGCTGAGCCTCGTGGCCGGTAATGCACAAGCACCAAACAAGGCCGACAAAATCATCGGTTTCTACACCACCTTTAACGACGACACCGGCGAAGAAAGTTCACAGGTGCAGATTTTCAAAGCCGCCGACGGCAAATACTACGGCAAAATTGTCTGGCTCAAAGAACCCAACGAAAACGGCAAACCCAAAGTAGATGACCAAAATCCCGACAAGGCCCTGCAAAATAAACCCATTATTGGACTGGAACTGCTCAAAGGTTTCAAATACGATACCAAATCCCAGGAATGGGTTGACGGCAGCATATACGACCCGGACAACGGCAAAACCTACAATTGCTTTATGAAATTTGACGGCGACACCAAACTCAACATCCGCGGATTCATAGGCAAAGCCTGGATGGGCCTGGGCAGGACAACCACCTGGA
>CAZNQD010000127.1:0-2997 GCA_964575345.1 uncultured Bacteroidales bacterium | reverse complement strand
GCCTGGCAAAATCTCCTGGATTACAGTTATTCCAATGCCAGCCAATCAGGCGCTCTGTGGCTGGATTTGGCTGATCCGGAAATAAGCTGGGAAAGCTGTAAGAATTTCAATCTGGGCTATGACCTCGCTGTTTTGAATAGATTTCAACTGACTCTGGATGCCTATATGCGCATAAACGAAGATATCTTGTTGTGGTTTCCCATGGCTCCCTCCACCGGCTTCAGCGGATACAATAAAAACACAGGCCGTATGCTCAACAGCGGATTTGAGTTGTTTTTCCGGGCACAGCTGCTTCAGCAAGGGCCTTTCCGCTTGCAGAGCACTTTCTCGGCTTCCTCCAACCGCAATCGGGTGTTGGCTTTAAGCGATCAAAACAGGGATATTAATCTCGGACATCAGATCATACGGGTTGGAGAGCCCATATATTCATTCTATCTATGCAGGTCTGCCGGTGTGGATCCCGCTGACGGGGCACAACTCTATTGGGCCTGTTTTGATGAGGAGGCCAATCCTGTTGAGCCCTACATTACCAAAGACCTGAATTTTGCACTGATGTCAAGGAAAATATCCGGCAACAGAGCGCCTTTGTTCTATGGGGCTTTGCAGCATATGTTCAGTTTCCGGAAAGTGGATCTTAATATGCAGATCAATTATTCCCTGGGGGGAAAAATAATGGACAAGATTTACCTGGACATGCTGAGTTTTCGTAATCCCGCCCAGGCTAAACACAGCGATTTGGAACAAGCCTGGAAACAAGCCGGAGACGAGGCAGTACTTCCTCGCTACGAAGTCGGGAAAACTTATCAAATGACCGATCAGTTCTTGATTGACGCTTCTTATCTGAGCCTGAAGCAGCTGAGTATAAGCTACAATCTTAAACTTAAAAACCTGCCGCAATTAAAAGATTGCAAGCTTAGTCTGGCAGCAGAAAATCTTTTTATCTGCACCCATCTCAAGGGGATGGATCCCCAACATGATTTTATTGGATTAACAGAATACGCTTATGTGCCCGTTCGAACGATTAGCCTGCAGTTGTCCTGCAGTTTTTAAATACTGTGTCATCTCTCTAACTGTGGTAGTTCTGATTCCGTCTTGCAGCTCTGAAGCACTGGAATTAAGTCCGGCTGACAAAAGCTTGCTTACCGGCTCTTTGAAGGATGCTCAAAGCCTGCAAACACTGGTGAACGGTATATACCGGGCTATGTATATGAATGCCTGGTCAACGGCCTGGTCTCAGGAAAATCCGGGCATCATGGCAATAACATTGGTTCGTGACCTTCAGGGCGAAGATCATTTGATGTCCGGACAGGGCAACGGCTGGTTCTGGTATGATTATACTTATGAAACCGATGCTGATTTTGCCGGAACCAATGGACGGCAATATGCCTTCTGGTTGATGTGTTACACTATTGTTAACCAGGCCAATCTGGTTTTGTCAGCCCGGGATCAACTAAAGGCAGACAGTCTGGCCCTCTCGGTGTTTGCGCAGGCCTATGCCTTGAGAGCCTTTGCCTATACCTGCCTGTATGAATGTTTTTGCGAGGGAAATTATCCTGAAAATCTTACCAGCCAGGGTGTTCCCTTGTATACAGAAGCAAGCAGTATAGAAAGTCGGGGTAATCCAAGGGCCAGGATAGATACAGTTTTGATGCAGATAAATACCGATTACGGCAGAGCAGCGGAGTTGTTCAAACTAAGCTCTTCTGGGCGTTTGCATCCTTCCTATATTGATCTCTATGCTTGCTACGGTTTATGGGCCAGGCTTGCTCTGATATGCAGGGATTGGGCCATGGTAGATTCTCTGGCGACTCTCGCTCTTTCAAAACCGGGCCTGGTTCAGGTCGCAGACATCGAAGAACTTGGACAATTCAACGATTTAAGGGCCAAAAACCTGCTATGGGGCTTCAAGGTGCTGACGGAACAAACCAGTCCCTATGGCCCTTTTTTGTCGCATGTGGATCCCCAAGGAGGTTATGGACAGAATGCCTTTCAATGCATAGATGCCGGCCTGTATAAGCGGATACCGGACAGCGATCTGCGTAAATCCTGGTGGGAATCTCCTGATAATTACATTTATTATCCCTATTGTCAGTTAAAGTTCCGCTATGCCGATCCGCTCTCCTTTACGGGTGATCTTATTTACTTGAGAGCGGAGGAATTGCTTTTGATGAAAGCCGAAGCAGCCTGCCAGCAGCAAAATTATCAACAGGCCAGGACTCTCTTGTTGAAGCTTGGAGCCAAAAGGGATAGTCTGTATGCTTTCAGATTGTCCGAATGCACAGACAGCAACCTATTTAATATCGATACGCAGGCTGAGATTGTCAGCCTGATGGATGAAATCTTGTTTCAACGCCGGGTGGAATTGTGGTGCGAAGGTTTCGGGCGTTGTTTCGACCTGAGACGTCTTTATTTAGGATATGACCGGAATTATTCAGGCAGCAATCATACTCGTTTGATTAAGCTCCTACCCGGAGATCCTCGTTATCAAATGCTGCTGCCTCAGTACGAAACAGATAATAACCCCAACATAAATGCCACGCATCAAAATCCCCGCTGAGCAAGACAATACATTCGCATCGCGGAGCTCATCAGATTAAAAATAAATATGTATTTTTGTACATTATCAAATAGAAAATGTACAAGAAATATTTTTTATTATTCCTGTTTTGCTTGCTTCACTGGCAGGCATTATGGGCAGTAATGGCCTATCCCTTTCCTGTTGATGTTGAATTGCCTGATGGTTCGAGATTGGAAATTCAACTTCACGGTGATGAATTTTTTAACTACACCACCGATCGTAATGGTTATATCATTGCTCAAAAAACCGACGGATTTTATTATTATGCTGATTACGATAATCAAGGCAAACTCAACATAGGAAACCACAAGGCCGGAACTCAGGTAGCCACCCGTTCAGCACAAATACCTGAATTCAATTTGATGCGCGCAGCCCAAACCAGAAGCAGCCGTTACGAAGCAAGCCGGGAATTAACCCGG
>CAZNQD010000126.1:0-3057 GCA_964575345.1 uncultured Bacteroidales bacterium | reverse complement strand
TGGATGGTTTTTGGCAGGGCATGCGTGAACTTGGTTTTGTCAGAGACAGCAACATCACAACAATAGTACAAAGCGCTAACGCAGAGCTGGCCAACTTCCACCCCATACATAGCAACCTGGACAATCTCGCTATTGATTTGATTCTGGTCACCAGCACACCGGCCATTTCTTCGGCAGTGACAGCCGTCAAGAATAAACCGGTCGTTTTTACTTTCACCTACACTCCCCTTGAAGCAGGTGCCGGAAAAAGCTATACCGACCACCTGCCATTTATTACCGGAGTGGGCTCTTATCCTCCGGTCGAAAAGACGGTGGATTTTATCAAAGATGTTTTACCTCAAGCCAAAAAAGTTGGAACAGTGTATAATTCCTCCGAAGTCAATTCGCGCAAAGTGGTGGAAACAGCGAAAAAACTTATGGAAAGCAAAAGCCTGAGCCTGGTCGAAAACACCGTGATAAACACCAGCGAGGTCTATCAGGCTGTAGCCGCTTTGTGCCAACGAAACATAGATGTTATGTGGATTACCGGCGACAATACCATGCTGCAATCCTTTGATGCGGTCGTGAAAATTTGTAAGGAGAACCATATTCCACTTATCATCAACGACAACGATTTTGTAAAAGAGGGCGTACTGGCGGGTATCGGCATCAGTTGGAGTGCTTCGGGCTACCGCACTGCTCCTTACGTGGCCAGGGTTTTGAACGGCGAAAGCCCAGCAAAGATTCCCATCGAGAATTACGTGGAAGAGCTCATCACCATCAACGAACAGGAAGTAAAACGCTTTGGCCTGAACATACCGGAACAATACAGGCAAACAACAGAGGAATCAGCCGCATCGGTTCCGGATATTTACGCAAACAGCCTCAAAGGCAAAAAACTCAAACTCTGCCTGGTGCATTATTCCCTGAGCGAAATCAGCGAAGAAGCCGAAAGCGGCCTACTGCAGGAGCTCAAAAATACCGGTCTGACGGAAGGCGAAGATTACACGCTCAAAATCTATAACGCTGCGGGCGACATTGCCACGGCCAACAGCATTGCCGAATCGGTGGCAGCCGAATCCTGGGATTTGATTTTCACCGCCTCCACTCCCACTCTTCAGGTCTTTATTCAAAAAATCAGCGACATCCCCATTGTCTTTACCAATTCGGGCGATCCCGTGGGTGCGGGCGCAGGCAAAGACTTCGTAAATCATCTGCCCAACGTCACCGGCATTTCCACCGTCAGCGATTTCGAAGGCATGTGCCGGCTGGTCAAAGAAAGTATGCCGGGCATCAAAACCATAGGTACGGTATTTACACCCGGCGAAATCAATTCAGTTTTTTATATGGAAGAACTGAGAAAAGCGGCAGCAAAAGAGGGTTTAACTCTCAGCACAGCGGCAGCCAATTCCGTGACCGAAGTGTCGGATGCAGCCTCCACGCTGATTGCCAAAGGAGTGGAAGCCATCACTCAAATTTCGGACAACCTGACGGCCGGTTGCAGTTCGGTCATCATCAAACAGGCCAACGACAACTCCATCCCCTATTTTGCTTTTATCACCAGCCAAATAGAAAAAGGCGCCCTGGCAGCCATTGCCCGCGATTATCGTACAGCCGGATCGGATGCTGTTAAAACAGCCTTGAAAATTCTGAACGGCAAATCGCCCCGGGATATACCTTTCTGTCTGGTTTCCAAATCCAATGTAGTAGTCAACCGGGAAGTGATGAACAAACTCAACATAGCAATCCCCAAAAAATACCTAAACACATCAAACAAGGCACAATGACAAACCTGGAAACAACTACCAGCCTCTGCGATGAAGGCATGCTCATCTGCTGCAAAGGTCGCCTGGACGCCAATCACACCGGCCAGCTCCAGGACCTGATGGATCAACTGCTGAGAGAAGGGCATTATACTATGATAATGGACTTTTCCGGTTTGGAATACCTGAGTTCTGCCGGCATCCGACTGCTGGTTTCGCAATACAAAACTTTGAAGCAAGTCAACGGAAGTTTTCAGCTCAGAGCAGTTTCTGAACCGGTGGAGCAAATCCTGAAACTGGTGGGTATGTCCGAGCTACTGACAGCCAAGGCTCCAAAGAGTAAAAAAACAGCGCCCGAACAAAGCCCCGAAAACAGTCTTCAAAAGTTCGATTACAAATTCAATTTGAGCGCTCTGGACAGCAAAACAGCCATGCAGGCCTGCCTGTTTGGTCAACCGGAACTGCTGCAAGACTCCGCTTTTGAAGCAGAACACGTCGTACAAATTGAAGCCAAAGAAAGGCAATTTGCCCTTGGGCTGGGAGCCATTGGCGATTCCTACGAAAACTGCAAAAATCGCTTCGGTGAATTTATCATGATGGACGGCAACCTTGCATATTTGCCGGGGGATGGTTCCAAAAAACCTGATTATATGATAAACAGCGGCGATTTCAGAGCTAGCCTGACGGCTCTCTACGGCTTGCGTTTCGAAGGTGATTTTTCGGCCTTGCTCCGTTTCGAAAGCGAAAACAAAAACGCGGGCCTGGGCTTGAGTCAACTCATCGAAAGCATAGAAGAATTGACCGGGCACAAAGAATTCCTGGTCTTGAGCATCGCCGAAATCAACGCTCTGGTAGGCCTTGCCCTGAATCAGTCTCCGGTGGACCACAAAAACATTTTTGGTTTCCCCGAAGTCAGGGAAAGCCTTAATTTTACCACCGAACCGGCCTACAATCGGATGCTTTCGGTAAACCTGGGGATTTGCAGCCGTCGTCCCGACAGCGAACTTCAGCGGTTTACCCGCCCTCTCTGCCCCGGCTCCGACTGGCACAGTCATTTTCACACAGCCGTGTTCCCGTATATCCCGCTCAAAAAGACCGATATTGATTTGCACGAAACGCTCCATTCGCTTTTTGACTCGGGAGCACTTCAGTCCATTCTGCATCTGGCCTGCGATTCCCGCGAAATAACCGGCCTGGGCGAAAGTCAGTTTATCCACGGATTTTGCTGGCTGGCTCCGGTAGAATCCTTTCAGTTTAATCCTTAAAAAGCAAAGAAGATGTCACTCTTAATAGGTTCCGTAACCATAGGCCTGAT
>CAZNQD010000125.1:0-3057 GCA_964575345.1 uncultured Bacteroidales bacterium | reverse complement strand
TGGATGGTTTTTGGCAGGGCATGCGTGAACTTGGTTTTGTCAGAGACAGCAACATTACCGAAATTGTTCAAAGCGCAAACGCCGAAATGGCCAACTTCCACGCCATACACAGCAACCTTGACAACCTCAATATTGATTTGATTCTGGCCACCAGTACTCCGGCCATTTCTTCGGCAGTGACGGCGGTCAAAAATAAACCGGTGGTTTTTACTTACTCCTATACTCCCCTGGAAGCCGGTGCCGGGAAAAGTTACGACGACCACCTTCCGTTTATAACCGGGGTCGGTTCTTATCCTCCGGTTGAAAAAACAGTGGAATTTATCAAGCATGTATTTCCTCAGGCCAAAAGAGTAGGAACGGCCTACAATTCCTCCGAAGTCAATTCGCGCAAGGTGGTGGAAACAGCTAAGACTCTCATGGAAAACAAAGGATTGAGTCTGGTCGAAAATACCGTCATCAACACCAGCGAAGTCTATCAGGCTGTTGCGGCTTTGTGCCAACGAAATATTGATGTCATGTGGATTACCGGAGACAATACCCTGTTACAATCCTTTGATGCCGTTGTAAAGATTTGCACCGAGAATGACATTCCACTCATCATCAACGACAACGACTTTGTAAAAGAGGGCGTGCTGGCCGGCATCGGTATCAGCTGGAGTGCATCGGGCTACCGCACGGCTCCTTACGTGGCCAGGGTTTTGAACGGCGAAAGCCCGGCACATATTCCCATCGAAAATTACGTAGAAGAGCTCATTACCATCAACGAAAAAGAGGTTCAACGCTTTGGCCTGAACATTCCGGAACAATACAGGCAAACATCAGACGAATCAGCCTCATCGGTTCCGGATATGTACGCAAACAGCCTCAAAGGCAAAAATCTCAAACTCTGCCTGGTGCATTATTCCCTGAGCGAGATCAGCGAAGAAGCCGAAAGCGGCTTGCTGGAGGAACTCAAAAACACCGGTCTGGTAGAAGGCCTGGATTATACGCTCAAAATCTATAACGCGGCAGGCGACATTTCCACGGCCAACAGCATTGCCGAATCGGTGGCTGCCGAAGCCTGGGATTTGATTTTTACGGCTTCTACCCCCACTCTGCAGGTCTTTATTCAAAAAATCAGCGACATTCCCATAGTTTTTACCAATTCGGGAGATCCCGTGGGAGCGGGCGCGGGAAAAGATTTTATTGATCATTTACCCAACGTGACCGGCATTTCAACGGTCAGCGATTTCGAGGGCATGTGCCGGCTGGTCAAAGATTGTATGCCCGGCATCAAAACCATAGGCACGGTATTTACTCCCGGTGAAATCAATTCCGTTTTTTACATGGAAGAGTTGAAAAAAGCAGCAGCAAAAGAGGGTTTAACGCTCACCGCAACGGCAGCCAATTCCGTGACCGAAGTGTCGGATGCAGCATCTACGCTGATTGCCAAAGGAGTGGAAGCCATCACTCAAATTTCGGACAACCTGACGGCCGGATGCAGTTCGGTCATTATCAAACACGCAAACGACAACAACATTCCCTATTTCGCTTTTATTACCAGCCAAATCGAAAAAGGCGCCCTGGCAGCCATCGCCCGCGATTATCGCACAGCAGGATCAGATGCTGTCAAAACGGCTTTGAAGATTCTGAACGGCAAATCACCCCGTGACCTTCCTTTCCGGCTGGTTTCCAAATCGAATGTCGTAATCAACCGGGAAGTGATGGAAAAACTCAATATCGCAATTCCTGAAAAATACTTAAACATAACAAGCAAAACACAATGACTAGTTTGGAAATTAATACCAGCCTTTGTGAACAAGGCATGCTCATCTCCTGCAAAGGTCGGCTGGACGCTAATCATACCGGCCAATTGCAAGACCTGCTGGATCAACTGCTGAGGGAAGGTCATTATACGATACTGATGGACTTTTCCGACCTGGAATACCTGAGCTCAGCCGGTATTCGTCTGCTGATTTCGCAATACAAAACTTTACAGCAAGTTAATGGTAGTTTTCATCTCAAGGCCGTTTCGGAACCTGTAGAGCAAATCCTGAAACTGGTGGGTATGTCCGAAATGCTGAAAGCCAAGGCCCCGGCTGCAAACAAAACTGAAACCGAAAAAAGCCCCGGGGACAGTCTCAGCAAGTTCAATTACAAATTCAGCCTGGACAGCCTGGACAGCAAAGCCGGCATGAAAGCTGTAATTTTTGGGCAACCGGAACTTCTCCGGGACTCGGGATTTCGGGCAGAAAACACTTTATCGATTGAGGCAAAAGACAAGCAGTATGCCCTTGGGCTGGGAGCCATTGGCGATTCCTACGAAAACTGCAAAAATCGCTTCGGTGAATTTATCATGGTGGACGGCAACATTGCCTATTTGCCCGGAGATGGTTCAAAAAAACCGGATTATATGATGAACAGCGGCGATTTCAGGGCAAGCCTGACGGCTCTCTACGGTTTGCGTTTCGAGGGTGACTTTTCGGCTTTGCTTCGCTTTGAAAGCGAAAATAAAAACGCCAGCCTGGGCTTGAGTGAACTCATCGAAAGCATTGAAGAAATAACCGGACACAAAGCGTTTCTGATCTTAAGTATCGCCGAAATCAGCGGTTTGGTAGGCGTTTCGCTGAATCAGTCTCCGGTTGACAATAAGAGCATTTTTGGTTTTCCCCAGGTTAGAGAAAGCCTGAATTTTACCACTGAGCCGGCCTACAACCGGATGCTGTCTGTGAATCTGGGGGTTTGCAGCCGCAACCCGGACCTGAAACTTCAGCAATTTACCCGGCCGCTCTGCCCGGGTTCTGACTGGTACAGTCATTTTCATACCGCCGTTTTCCCCTATGTACCACTCAAAAAGAGCGGTATTGACGTGCACGAAAGCATCCGTTCTCTTTTCGATCAGGGAGCGCTTCATTCCATACTGCATCTGGCCTGCGATTCCCGCGAAATTGCAGGATTGGGTGAAAGTCAGTTTATCCATGGATTTTGTTGGCTGGCTCCGGTAGAATCCTTTCAGTTTAATTCTTAAAAAGCAAAGAAGATGTCACTCTTAATAGGTTCCGTAACCATAGGCCTGAT
>CAZNQD010000124.1:0-3085 GCA_964575345.1 uncultured Bacteroidales bacterium | reverse complement strand
CAGGCAACGCCGGCGTCCAGCGCTGACCAGCCGGGGATATCGGGAGGCTGAGCGGCAGGCGGTATAGCGAAGGAAGCGTTCCAGGGGAAACTCCAAAACAAAACAGGCGGTATAGCGAGCGCCCCAGAGGAAGCTCCAAAAGCAGCTGAGCAGCAGGGCTTGGAGAGCGGTGAGCGCTGTTAGCAAATCAGCGACGACTGCCGTTAAATAATTTGCTAACAGCCTTGCTGTAAATTTTTTTCTGCCTTGAAATTCAAAAAAAATTCTACATTTATCGCCGCAAACAGAAACATCACAAACCCTCAAAAACCATGAAAATGATCCTAAGCAGTATTCTAATCATTACGGCCCTGGCGGTATTTTTTATACTGAAGAGCTGCAAAAAAGCCCCCGAATTGCAAAACAGCGAAGGTTACATACAAGTGGACGGAGGCAAAATCTGGTACGAAATCTCCGGAGAAGGCAACAAAACCCCCTTGCTGCTCTTACACGGAGGCCCGGGCGCCCCATCCTATTACCTGGAACCCATGAAAGCCCTGGGCAAGGAGCGCAAGCTGATTTTTTATCATCAGCTGGGTTGCGGCAAGTCCGACCGGATAACAGATACCAGCCTGATGACCGTAAAACACTACGTAGAAGAATTGAGAACTTTGGTGAAACATTTTGGAATCAAGGAATTTTATCTTTACGGTCAATCCTGGGGAGCGATGCTGGCCATGGATTATTATATGAAATATCCCAAAGGAGTAAAAGCACTCATTTTCAGCAGCCCCTGCCTGAGTACCCCTGTATGGCTGGCAGACGCAGCCGTCCTGATAGGTCAATTGCCCGAAGAAGTACAAGAAAGCATCCGTATTAACGAGAGAGCCAAAACCTACGCAAATCCCGATTATGCGCAGGCAGTACAAGAATTCTACAAGCATTTTGTAGCGCGAAAACAACCCTGGTCAGCCGAGATAGAACGCACATTTTCTGAAATGGGCAGCAATTACCAATACATGTGGGGGCCGAGTGAATTTAACGCCACCGGCGAACTGGCGGGCTACGATAGAACAGAAGAACTGGCCGGCATCAAGATTCCGACGCTCTTTGTCTGTGGAGAATTTGACGAAGCCACACCGCCCAGCGTGGAGTTTTTCAAAAGCCGGGTTCCGGGAGCCCAAATGGCTGTAATAAAGGGAGCCGCCCATTTGACCATGCAGGACGAGCCGGAACAAAACAATAAAGTAATCAGCGATTTTTTAAATTCGCTCCATACCAAAATAACTCTCTGAAAAAGCCAAGCCAGACTCGCCCGAAAAGAAACAAAACTCGTCCGAAACTACACGTAAATATCTTGCAACATAGCAGCCACGGCAGCATCGATGCTGTCTTTTCGGCGCAAATCGTCAAAGAGCAGCAATAAGTCCTGTACTTTGAGGCGCTTTTTTTCATCCCCCCTAAAGTCGTAGGCAATTTTCCCCTGGTGCATCATAATGATGCGGTCGCCCAGGCTGACAGCCTGTTGCATGGAATGGGTTACCATCAGGGTAGTCAAGCGGTCTTTGTTTATCACTTTTTGCGTCAGGTCAATCACTTTGGCGGCAGTTTTGGGGTCGAGAGCGGCCGTATGTTCGTCGAGCAACAATAAGTCGGGTTTAATCGCAGTGGCCATCAAGAGCGTGAGAGCCTGGCGCTGACCGCCCGATAATTTGCCAATGGGGTTTTCCAGCCTGTCTTCCATGCCCATGTTGAGCGGGCGGACCAATTGTTTAAAATCATCGATCAGATTCTTGGGCAATCCCCAGCCCAGGCCTCTTGATTTGCCGCGTTTCATAGCCAGAGACAGGTTCTCCATAATCGACATATTGGGAGCAGTTCCGCTGAAGGGATTTTGAAACACACGACCGATGAAGTCGGCACGTTTGTGCTCTTCCCACTTGGTGATGTCTTTGCCGTTCAAAACTATTCTTCCCCGATCGGGACTAAAGCAACCTGCAACGGCATTGAGCAGAGTAGATTTGCCCGAACCGTTGGTGCCCAGCACACAGACAAAGCTGCCCTCTTCTATTTCCAGATCAACCCCCCTCAAAGCGCAGACTTCGTTTACTGTGCCGGGATTGAAGGTTTTGGCTAAATTTTCTATCTTAAGCATGGGGCTGTGATTTGAGTGAGATTTTCTTTTTGTTTTTCATGATAACGGGCAAAATCAGGGCAATAAAAACAAATATGGCCGTAATCAGTTTCAGATCGTTGGGGTTGAGGCCCCAGCGCAGGGCAATGGCCACCAGCAGCCTGAACAGCACAGAGCCGGTGACGGCCCCCGTGATGACAAAACCCACGCTGTTGTCGTTGATAATAGCCTCGCCTATGATGACGCTGGCCAGTCCCCAAACCATCATGCCTATACCCATCTGGACATCGGCAAAGCCCTGGTATTGAGCCAGGATAGCACCCGAAAGAGCAATAAATCCGTTGGACAGGGCAATCCCTGCTGTGATCATCAATTTTGTATTGACGCCCAATGCACGTATCATTTGTTTGTTGTCGCCGGTGGCTCGCATGGCCGTTCCCAGGTTGGTTTTGAAAAACCACCAGAGAATCAGGCAAAACAGCACAATGGCTATCAGGCAAAACACCATAACGTACAAATCCTTGACCAGGACATTCCAGCCCAGCAGACTGATTTTGCTGCCTTCTCCTGCCCATTGAGCCGACAGGTTTTCGACCCAGCTGAAAATACTGCCGTGATGCATAAGCGGTAAATTGCTTTTGCCCATTACATGCAGGTTGACCGAATATAAAGCAGTCATGACCAGGATGCCGGCCAGCAGGGGATTGATTTTGAAGCGGGTGTGAATTATGCCGGTAGTTGCTCCTGCCAGCATGCCGGCAATAAAAGCAATAAAACTGGCCAGCCAGGGATTTAGACCGGCAATAATCAAAGCTGCCGCCACCGAAGCCCCAAAAGTAAAAGAGCCTTCGGCGGTGATATCGGGAAAATCGAATATTCGAAAGCTGATAAAAATGCCCAGAGCCAGCAGGGACAAGATCAGGCCTATGGTTACGGAACCTATTAAGAGTGACATCTTCTTTGCTTTTTAAG
>CAZNQD010000123.1:0-3107 GCA_964575345.1 uncultured Bacteroidales bacterium | reverse complement strand
ACAATACTTATCTTAAAAATTTAAGGCATTCTGAAGCTCCGGTTTTATCCGTGACTTTTAAGAGATATTCCCCTTTATCGAGTGATTGAATACTCAGGGTAACTTTATCCACTGCATGAATTTGTTCAGCCTGCAATACGATTCCGTTAATTCCAAGGATTTCGAGTTTTTCAAAGCCTTGCAATCCTTCGATGGTAATCTGATTCGATGAGGGATTTGGATAAATCTTCAGTGCCTGATTTACGACAGAAGGGACATCGGTGCTCAGGTTTGGTTTCCAGAAGTTCCCGGTCAGGACATGCAAATAAATCAAACGTAAATAAAAAACATAGTAATTACTTTCGTTTAGTTTAGTGATTCTGGTACTGAATGTATCTGTTACGGTTTGACTGTTGCACATGGCACCGACAGCGAAAGCACCGACAAAAGCACTGTTATTGTATGTCCCTATAGGAGTTCCATCGAGAGTATATCCATCTACGATATTCGCAGCACCTTTGCCATTCGCCCAATTGGTGACTCTGGCACACCATTGCTGCGCTTCTGAGTTACCGTTCCACAGGTAATCGAGTGCTATTCGCCACGGAACACGACAGGCATCGAACTTGTAATTCCAGCTTCTGGAGAAATCTGCCTGACCACCTGCAACAGTTTGCCAGTCGGGAACCAGACCCGTTGTCGGATTCATAGCCCTATTTAAAAGTGTATAGGTGTCATCTGCAAGAGCTGACCAGGTGTTATCGCCGGTTAGCTGTGCAAAAATCCGAAAAAAGGCAGGCGTATAATGCGATATACTGGTTTCGTTGCATCCTCCGTATCCATAACCGGGTTTGAGTACATATGTACCCGCACAGTTTGTTAATACGTTGTTTTTAAGTGTTCCGATGATTGTTTTGGCTTCTTCCAAATAGTTGTTTTTGTATTGTTCTTTCCATTGTTCGTGCGCAACAATAAGCGAGAAAGCCACATCGATGTCCGCATCACTTGAACTTCCTGAAGAAACGATTCCCTCGCAGCTTACCTTCCAGGCCATCATATTATTCGCCGCAGAACTGCGTTTTAATTTATAGAAATTCAACAACTTATCGTAAGTTGTTTTGTCTCCCTGATAGGCCGCAACAAGCATGCAATAACCCACAGACTCGCTATTGGTATAATCTTTGGTCTCCGCTGTGGGTCTGATGTCACCACCACATTCTACCAGAAAAGAAGTCATTAACTTGTTGTACTCCTTATAGGCCAGGTCGGAATTCAGGCTTGTCGGTTTGTAACCATAAGGATAAGTCACATTCTGAGGAAATGGCTTTGTTTGCCCGGCGATGTTGATACTGAAGAATGCGAACAGGCAAACGACAGCCGATTTGATAGTTGTTTTCATACTTAAGGAATTTAAACTTAAAACTTAGTCAGTGTTATTTCTCATCAAAGCCTTAGCCTCGTAGCAGGTGTTTTTCAAAAGTTGGCTGACTTGCTGCTCTAAGCCCGGTACACCCTGATTAAAATTCCAGGCATTGGTAAAAGCCACCACAGTGAAATCCATTTCCGGATCACAAACCATAATGGAAAGATAGCCCGCAATCGCACCGGTATGCCCGTAACCCAACATATTCATATACCTGAGTCCACAAGCATAACCATCAGCAAGATCTTCACTCAAAGGAAGATAATGCATCATCAGCGAATACACCGTATGATAATTCAGCACCCCCTGTCCGGCAAAAAGCTCAGACAAAAACAAGGACAGATCATCCGGACAGCTGATTAAATTCCCTTCGGCCACAGTAGCAGAAACATTACTTAAGCTAAAATCATAGACATCGTTGCCGTACATCACCCAACCGGGAGCATAGGGATCGGGCAGCTCCAGATCATCACCAAGCACAGGAAAACTACTGTTGGTCATGCCCATAGGCAAGACTACATTCTCCATCAAATAGTTTTGGTACGTTTTGTTGGCAACCCTCTCAATAATTTTTCCAAGAATCGTATAGCCTGTGTTCGAATAATGATACGCTCTAGCCGGTTCAAAATACGAAAGCCCGGTTTCGGACAAGACCTGAATCAGTTCATCAAAACTGAAAGTGTGCAAAGAATCGATGGCTGTTTGGTAATCAACATAATTATAACCCTTGTAAGGCAGCGACACGGATAGGGTGTCCGGAACAGGATCGTTTACCAGGTCGAATACCCCTGCCCTATGTTTCAATAAATCCAGAATTTTGATCGACTCTTTAAAGGGAATATCGTAAGCCGGATCGGCAGGAATATAGGGCTCTGTTGTTCCAGGCATAGTATCCGTAATCAGATCATTGACATTCAGTTTCCCCTGTTGATGTAACAACAATATTGCTGTTGCTGTAAAGGTTTTGGTGATACTGGCGGCCCTGAAATGAATTTTTCCCGTAACAGCCTCCCCCATGCCCGACGAAACGAAAAACGAATTTCCCTGATGAATGACTTTCATTGCAATGCCGCCGGGAAAGTCCGGAACTTCGCTTTTATAGGCCAGCATAGCAGAATCAAGGATTTGCTGTAAACCTGTTTGCATGGCTTCCCTATAATCGGGACTCTCCTCTTTACCCTTACAGGCAGTGAACAAAACGACCAGCGCCGCCAGACAAAAAATACCCAGTCTTGTTTTCATAATTTGTTTTATATGTCTTGATGTGTGTTCCTTCCTTTACAATTAATTTGGAACTTCCGTGGTCTTGCTTATCATGACAGGATCCTGTGCCGGATATCCTTTTGAATCCCTTGCCCGTGTTTGGTTCCGGGCGATTGTTGTTAACGGGAAGCCTGCTATCAGGCTGAGCAGAAAACATTTTTTGATGAGGTTGATTAGCATGTCAGAAGATTTTTATTTCAATTGTAAAAGAATTGGCTTATGGATGATATTCCGCTTTCACGACTATCTTGTCGCCCGAATCATCGACCTCGAACAGATGAGGTATTCGCACATAGCGGCCATTTACGTCTTTATGACTGTGTACCGACATGAGCAGTTTTCCCTCTAAGCTGTGGAACAACATACCATGTCCGAAATTGGGCGGAGTGATGGGTTCCTGTTCCTGTACCCAGGGGCCATCCAAAGTGCCACTTTCCGAGTA
>CAZNQD010000122.1:0-3165 GCA_964575345.1 uncultured Bacteroidales bacterium | reverse complement strand
CCGCAGCCAAAGCCCGTACCCAAAGTGAATCCGATCAGGTTGTGGTAACGTTTGGAACTGCCGGCCTTTTCGAGGCGTTGATTTACATAAGGCAGAGCTCCGGCTATGCATTCCCCGTAAGCAAATAAATCGGCGTCGTTGTTGATGAATACAGGTAGGTTGAACTTATTCTTCAGGAAAGCTCCTAATGCAATACCTCCCCTGTAAGCCGGGAAATTATTTAAATCCATGATGATGCCCCGGCTGTAGTCGGCCGGTCCGGGAAAGGCAAAACTAATGGCTGCCGGAATCTGTTTCAATTGCGACAGAACCTGCGAAAACCCTAGTTCCATATTATCGAGGCTCTGTTCCAGATTGTCTGCCGACGACGGCAGACGGACGGGCTCCACTATCTCGCGTTGAGCTTGTACAGCCGAGAAAACAAAATTCGTTCCTCCGGCGTCCAGGGTCATTACTATGCGTTTATCTTTTTTGTACATATTGAAATGATAGTTAAAGTGGGTTCATATGAAAAGAGTGTACAGTATGTTTCTGTTTCTGTTTCAGCTTCTTCCTAATTGAGCAGGACACTTATCAGGGGTTTTCTGCCGGCTGGATTTTGTAGAGCACGGCAGCATGAGGCCTTAGATTGCTGTGGATGCTGTCGCTGAAAGTCAGAGTCTGGTTCTGCCAGAGTTCGGTGGCGCGACAATCTCCCTGAAGCCCAAGTTCAGCTAAATTCACCGCAAGGTTCTGGGTGCTGTGGCCATCCATGTTGAACAAAGCCAGATAGCGTTCACCTGTAGCTGTATTTTCGGAAGTCAGGGCAATTTTATTGTCTTTTCGGTAGAGTTGACGTACATTACTGCTTTCGCGGTGCATCCTGAGAACTTCCCTGTTGGTGAGCAGTGAGAGGGTAAATGCGTCGTTGCCGGGCAGATCGCCGCCAAACATCAAAGGGGAACGGAAAATACTGAAGAAAGTCATCAGCAGATACTGTTCGTCGGGTGTGAGCCGGCTCATGCGCTCACTGCCCCGTTCGCCCCTTATGGATATTCGTCCCAGGGGAATCATGTCGCAGTCGGGCCAGGTGCCTGCTTTAATATAGGAATACCAGCCTTGGGCCACTTCCATCAAATGGGCGATATGCCACCAGGAATCCCAGACGTCGTCGACCATGCGCCACATATTGGCGTGCCTGCTCACGTGCTCAGCGGCCCACAGGGGGGTGGCTCCGGGCGAAGTGCTGAGCACTATTTTCCGGCCGCACTGGTCTATGGCTTTGCGAATCAATTCAATCTCGGCCTGGTGATAAGGCCTGGAGAGATCGTCAATTTTTATAAAATCCACTCCCCAGGAAGCATAGAGGTCAAAAATGGAATTGTAATACTCTTGTGCTCCGGGTTTGTCAGCCTGAATGGTGTAATTGTCCCTTAGCCAGGTGCATTGCAAATCGGGGGAGAATAGCTGGTCGGCTGTAATGCCTTTGGCTCCCTTGACGGGCAGTTTTTTATTGACCGCTTCCACCGGAATACCCCTCATAATATGGATACCGAATTTAAGGCCTTTGCTGTGTATGTAATCGGCCAGGGGTCTGAAGCCTTTGCCTTTGGCTGCCGATGGAAAACGGTTCAGGGCCGGCAAATACCGGCCATATTCGTCCATAACGTAGCGCGGATCGGTCTGATTGTAACCTCCGGCTTTGTCGTTTTCAACAAACCAACGGATATCCACCACTATGTATTCCCAGCCGTATTCCTTGAGGTTTTCGGCCATATAATCGGCATTGGCCTTCACTTCGTGCTCTTCGACCGTAGGGCCGTAGCAGTCCCAGCTGTTCCAGCCCATGGGCGGAGTAGGAGCCCACAGTCGAAAATCCGGTTCTTTACGGCAATTACATAAAAAAAGGCTTAATGTTGTCAACAATAGGAGTGTTCGGAAGAATTTCATAGTATATAATGTTTAGCGTTTCGGTATGCCCGAGCTTTGAGGGCTGCGGGAACAAATGTAAAATTTTGTTTCTGTAACAGAAAGCTTCTGCCGGGTATAAAAAGCTTTTTTGCGATGATTAACGAATGAATAGACTAAATTCTGGACGATTTTCGTAGTGCTTAGGACAAAAATTCAGACAGCCCCGACTGATATCAAGTACATTTGCCTCGTGTTGTTGTTTGCCCCTGCGGATAATTCCAATCAACGGCGGCATAGAGCTTAGGAAAGCCGAAATGTATTAACCTGATGATCAAGAAAAAAAATCCGATACCGACCTTAATGGTACTTGCCTTTATTCTGTCGGCAGTCTTTCCGGCCTTTTCCCAAAAGAGGCTGGCGATATACCGCGATGGTCAAATCAGGGAGCAACATCTTTTGTCCAAAATTGACAGCATCCGTTTTGTAAACGAGGACCAGGAAGGTTTTTGGATACATAAGACAGACAGCCTGCTTTTTTATTCCGATCGTCAGGCAGACAGCCTGGTCTTTTTTGAATGGTCTGCCTCAGAATGCCTCAGGCGATTTGAAGTTCCTACCATCAACATTCAGGTTCAGGACAACGCTCCCGTTTTGTCCAAGGACAAGGAGGATTATCTGCCCTGTGTCGTTGAGATCGATGGCAAAGAAATGTATGCAGATTACATCGGTACAGCCCGTATCAGAGGCCGGGGAAATTCTACCTGGTTGTGGTACGACAAAAAGCCCTATCGCATCAAGCTGGACGAAAAAGCCAAAATACTGGGACTGGGTTCCAACAAAGACTGGGTCTTGCTGGCCAACTACCGGGACCCCACCAATCTGATGAATGCTTTCGGTTTTGAAATGGCCTCCTGGCTGGGACTGCCTTTTACCAACCATACCCGTTTTGTGGAAGTGACTCTCAACGGCGACTATATAGGTTTGTATCAGCTGACCGAACAAGTCGAGCAGGCAGGTGACCGGGTTGATATAGACGTCAACGAAGGAGTGCTGCTTTCGCTGGACAAGGACGACGGACCAGAACTGGCACCCGATGCCGGAGATAATTTTTGGTCCGCTTATTATCATCTGCCCATCTGCGTCAAACACCCTGATGACCCCACCGAAGAGATCATCGACCTGATTAAAGCCGATTTTCAGGAATTGGAACTCCTGGTCAATCAAGGCAAATACAGAGATTTGTCTCAAAGTTTTGATCTGGCTTCGCTGATTGAT
>CAZNQD010000121.1:0-3405 GCA_964575345.1 uncultured Bacteroidales bacterium | reverse complement strand
AAGGCTTTCAGGCCCGGATCAGCGTTAAAAACTTCGGGCAGCAGGTATTGCCGGATATCTTTACGGATAATACTTAACATTTCCGCATCTGCCTGCTCCTGGCTAAGCCCCTTACCTGAAGGAATAAATTCATCGTGCTGGGTGGAGATTACTATGGTATGAATACGTACAGGCTTTCCATTATCGTTGTATTCAATGGTAACCTGCGATTTGGAATCGGGACGCAGGTAAGTCATTACTTTCCCTTTGCGCCGGATGGCTGCCAACTCCTTGAGCAGGCGATGCGAAAGTTCCAAAGGCAGGGGCATGTAATTGTCGGTATCCTTGCAGGCATACCCAAACATCATACCCTGATCGCCGGCGCCCTGATTCATAGGATCAATTTTAGCGACACCGTCAACCCCCCGGTTGATGTCTTCCGACTGTTCGTGTATAGAAGAAAACACTCCACAGGAATCTCCGTCGAATTTGTATTCGCTTTTGGTATAACCAATCTTGTTAATAACCTGCCTGGCCACCTCTTGCACATCGACATAAATGCTCGACTTCACTTCGCCGGCCAGGACAACCTGACCGGTAGTTACCAGGGTTTCACAAGCTGTTTTGGAGTTTTCGTCGTATGCCAGAAAGGCATCAACCAAAGCATCCGAAATCTGATCGGCTACTTTGTCGGGGTGTCCTTCGGACACCGATTCTGAAGTAAATAAATATCCCATCGTTCTATTTGTTTTATAGCCCGCAAACACACCAAACCGGCATGATCAGGGGCCAGTGATACTTAATAAAAGTCTTGGAAGTGAGGGGAGATTGCAAAAAAGAACATGATTCTTTAGCATTTTTTCACGTGGTTGCAAGCGTCCAAATCCTTCCACATAAGACGCCACAAAAGTACATCAGCTTTTTTTGTTCTGCAAGAATATGCCTATATTTTTGTTTCCCGGTTTTCTTTTTAGTCGAAAATAGCTATTTTTGAGCTTCGTTGATAGTGTTTTACCGAAAGCTGAATCTTTTAATATCCCCTCAATATGAGAAATTTGTTATTGGTTGCATGCCTCAGCCTATTGTTGAGTCTTACAATGCGACTTGTCGCCCAGGACAATCGTTTTAATCCGGAACCCGGCCCCGATCCCTCTGTTCATGACCCAGTAGTAGCCAAAGAAGGCGATACCTATTATTTATTTTGTACCGGATTTGGCATTTCTGTTCTTTCTTCGACAGACATGGTCAACTGGAAGCGCGAAAAACCGGTTTTTCCGGAAGCTCCCGCCTGGGCTGTCGAAGCTGTCCCGGGCTACAGAGGTCATACCTGGGCTCCCGATATAATTAAACACAACGACAAGTATTATTTATATTATTCGGTATCCACTTTCGGCAAAAACAATTCCTGCATTGGTGTTGCCACCAACAAAACTCTCGATCCGGCCTCTCCCGACTTCAAATGGGAAGATCAGGGCATGGTGCTGCGTTCCATTCCCAACCGCGATATGTGGAACGCCATCGATCCTAACATCGTCATAGATGAAAACGGCAGGGGCTGGATGAGTTTCGGCTCTTTCTGGGAAGGCATTAAGCTGGTCAGACTCGACAGCAGCCTTTGCGCTTTGGCAGAACCTCAGGAATGGCAATCTCTTTCGCGCAGGCCACGCACCATTAACGACCTTGATGTAGAACCCGGAGGCGGAGCAGTCGAGGCCCCTTTTATTTTTCGTAAAAGCAGTTTCTATTATCTCTTTGTATCCTTTGACATGTGCTGCCGGGGAGCCCAAAGCACCTACAACGTGGTGGTGGGCCGTTCACGTAAAGTAACCGGCCCTTATGTGGACAGAGAAGGCAATGTAATGGCCAAAGGCGCAGGGACCTTAGTTGTCAAAGGCAACGAACGTTTTCCCGGAGTAGGACACAATGCCGTAGCCGGCTTCGAAGGCAAAGATTACCTTTTCTTTCACGGCTACGACATGGAACGCAACGGCCGCTCCATCCTGCTGATACGCGAAATCAGCTGGGACGAACAAGGCTGGCCCACAGTAGTATTATAACAGCTTATTCATTTCTAAGCATCAACTTCAACAGTACTTTATCCACATCGGAACTCAGCTTAATCAGGTAAATCCCTTCGGGCTGTCCGCTCAGGTCAAGCTCTGTCAGGATTTGGTCTGTTGCTTTGTCCTGATTGATTATCAACTGGCCGGTCAGGGTGTAAACACTGATTTGCTTAAACTCTTGCCCGGGATCAGAAACAAAGACTTTGCCCCTGCTTGGATTCGGATACAAAGCGGCCTGCACCTCTTTAAGCGGTTCCGGACTCAGGTCTATCGTCCAGCCTCTTGTTTTGAGATGAATTTCGTCCAGGGTCAACACAGCACCGGCAAAACTGCTGTCTGAATTTTGGGGCATAGAGGAACTGGCCATAATAAATATGTTGTCCGGTAACCAATACTCATTCTGAGCCTCCAAAGGTATTTCAAGCAAAGTATAGGTATCACTGGCCCCTAAATAAAGGCTTCTTGCATTTACCATATCCCCTCCCGAGAGTAAGAAAACACTAAAGATGGCCGAATCCAGAGGATTGGCAGGCTGGTATTTGTAATAAAAGAAGAGTGTATCTGTTAAGTTCCATATGGGCAAACCGCCTTCAAGACCTGCTCCAATCCACGATCCAGAGAACAATATTCCGGGCATGCTGAAAGTTTCTTCCTCGTCCTCAACCGCTTGTGTATGCAACTCAACTGCGTAAGAACCCGCAAAGGCCTCTGTGGTTTTAAGCACCCCTCCTGCAACACCGTAAGGTGAACTCCAGGACAAGGGTTTCTCTATCCGCTTCTCAACCCAGGCTTCAAAATCGCCGTTCATATCAGCAGGCTGCGTATATAACCCTGTAAATGTGACTTTGTCAATAAACAATTCCGATCCTTCAACATAAGTCTCAGTCATCGCATTACCCGAAGCAAAACCGAGAATAAATGAATCGGGAACTTGCAACAGCGGAGGATCCAGAATGGTATCAAACAAGACATAGCTCGAGGCCGCTGTCAAAGGAAAAGCATAAGTACCCAGATTCTGTCCTTCTTTGCTGAAAGCCAATAATACGACTGCCGTATCACTGCCTTGAGGGAAATATTTATAATACAGGCTTATACCTGTAGGTGCTTCATTAATAGGTAATCCCCCGTGCCATTTCTCAAAATCCTCATTCGGATCGGCATTAAGCACAAAGCCGGTCATTAGTTCCTCGTGATACTTCCTGGTTATCATGTTCAAGGCCCAATTTCCCTGAACGGCATCATTGGTTTTGAAAACCGAGGGCTCCAGATTCAAATCGACATCAAGGATAGTATTGGTATTATATGGATAATTCAGAGGATAATCGTAGCCTTTGGTCTCCCAATATTCAAATCCTCCGTTGGG
>CAZNQD010000120.1:0-3418 GCA_964575345.1 uncultured Bacteroidales bacterium | reverse complement strand
CGATTTTATTCCAAAACCGTGATGTGGAAACAGGCCTGCTTAACTTCCCTGATTACAAGGCAACGACCTTCCTCTGACATTTCGGTCAAGACCTCGGCCAGGGGGTGGCGCATCATGTCGTGCCGGCAAAAGCCTTCGGGTGCCGGCTTCTCGTGTTTAGGCAAAAATTCCTTGTACGAGATGTCAAAGGATGTTCCGTAGATGTGAGACGATTCGTTTTGAGTGGCGTTGATGTTGCGTTTACTGAGGCCCTGCTGGCTTTCGTCTGTTCGCAATACCGAACTCACCATTAAGTAATAAGGCGGCAGATTCAGTTCCTTCAGCTTGTCGTGAAAACGCTCGCCAATCTCCTCCAGCAGCTCAACCGCCTCCGGTACCAGATAAGGCTGTGAGTGCGTCAGATTTTTCAAGCGATAGGTATCTGCCTTTTCTTCTAAGGCCTTGAGCTTGCGACGCCTCAATAATCCCGGCAGCTCCTCCTCCATCGCCGCGTTGGTTGCAAAGGGCTTGATGCCCATCCGTTTGGCACTTTCCAGGTGCAGGTCAAGCTTGTCCTTGAGCCTGCCCACCTTCCAATGCCGGGTAGAAATCACCTTACAATCGGGACATTGCCCCAGCTTATAAAAACTGGCCGTCCCGGACTGCTTAGCCTCTTTACGCTCGTTATCGCCCAAAAAGCGTACCAGGGCTATCATAACAAGACAGGTACAAAAACCAATAACAAAAAAATAGAGGCTGAAGAGTATGGAACGACGCATGTAAGAATTAGTATAATGCAGGCAGACAGCGTAAAAAAATCAATTTGAATACGTCGTAAAGATAGAATATTTTCAGGAAACAGGGCTGACAATATAGTCAGAAAAATCCGGAATATCGACGTCTGCTTGCCCGACCGTTCTTATAGATATTAGTTTTAAGGATTCAAGCGCCCGGTTTGAGACAAGACATCGACGTTGTTCCCGGGATTTTTCCAATCTACAGTTTTGGAAGGATCAATACCGTTAATAAATTTTTCAATATTGGTATATCCATCTCCATTGCAATCTTCGTTCGCATCTGAAGGATTATCTGGATTCAATCCATATTTGATTTCCCATTTATCTGGCATGCCGTCAGCATCACCGTCTTTGTATGGTTTCCCTTTGTACTCCGGATAGCCTCCTACCTGCGAGATATCATAGATGATGCCTTTTTTGTAAGAATCAGCCGGCAAACGCCTGGAAGTAAAAACCGGCAAGCTGTCAGGGTTGATGTCTTTTTCGAAATAAACGATTCCTGTACGAACAGTATTGATAATTCGTTCATCAACCGGGTCTCTTTCAGGCAGTGTGGCTCCGGCGTGGTTTAATACATATTCATATGCGTCGCGGGCAGACATGATGGAGATTTCGGGCATGAGGAATGGCTTATTCCAGCGGATGGAATCAATATAATCTTCAAGACGATCGTCTCCCTCTAACTGAACGCCTCCATTCCAATTATCTTTACTGATTTCATCGAAATTTTCCACGACATTTCCGTCAACATAAAACAATCCATAAGATCTGTAGGGTAATTTACTTCTGCCGGATTGAGTCCGAATGATTCGATAGGCAATAGGTTCATCCAGGGGTGTGCAAGGCCCCGGTTTATAGTAATTATTGATGATGTTGTACATTGCTCTGTAATCGCCGCCGTCAACACTGCGGTTCCACCAGTTGAAAATAACATTGTTGACAAAATTAAAGATACCGTACCATCCTATGGAAGGATTCCTTCCGGCGTTACACGCCCAAAGATTTCGTATGTAGGTGTTATTTTCTCCTCCTAAAGTGCTGCCGTGACTGGCCCCCCAAATATCCAGTGCTTCAGAAGAAATGGAGTTTTGTATGGTAATGTTTACTGTTCCAAGTTTTTGATCTGCTCCTCCGTTGCCATCGTTATACATATGTCTGTAAATTGATAAGTTTTCATCTGTACCCCACGAAGTTGAAATATGGTCAAGCATAATATTCCCGACCGGATTACCTCCTAAACAATCGTCCAGTCTTCCGTGAATTGTTCCCCGCCTGAAACGCATGTGCCTGATGATTACATCATGCGTGTCAATTAAAAAAGATTCACCTGCAACACAAACTCCATCACCGGGAGCGGTCTGTCCGGCAATGGTGATGTATGGAGCACGTACTTTTATGGGTGTTTTTAGATGAATGATTCCGGCTACATTAAAGACCACAATCCGGGCACCTCCCTGCTCGCAAGCCCAGCGTAAAGAACCTTCACCACTGTCTTTGGTGTTGGTAACGACCAAAACCTTGCCTCCCCGGCCACCAAAACTGTATTTACCTCCTCCTTCCGCCCCTGGAAATGCAGGGATTTCAGCCTGTGGTAAATCGTATGGCCTGGAAGCCCAGGGGATGTACGGACGACCACCGGCTTTTTCGTTTTGAACTATCGGATACGCTATTTTCCAGGCCGAATCACTTTGCCTTTCTACCTCTTTCATCATGATTTCCGATTTTCTAAGAATTTCGTAGATGTACCGGGAATTTTGGGCAACTATTCCGGCAGAAAACAAGAGAATAATTCCAATAATTAAGAAGCGTTTATTCATTGATTTGTATTTAAGGCTGGTAGTTAAACATTTAAACACTGAAAATAGTGACCAAAGATATTGTTATAGGGGATTCTTGCGGGTTAAAAAAACATAATATCCGATCCGGTTTAGTAACTATAACGTTTAAGTTTTACATTTGACCGCATAAAACACGCCTGATTTGTCATTCCTAACCTTAGTTTAGCACCTTCTTAAATTCTTAAGCCATGAAAAAGTTTATTTTAATGTTCTTCATTACAGTAGTTGTTCTATGCCTTGCTACATCACCCGGCAAGGCCATCATTACCGATCCGGATGATTACATAGCATTTGGTACGGGAGACTTGACTCAGGCGGATTCAGCAACTGTAGTCCCGGAGTTATTAAAATGGATTGAAGGGAACTGGCATTTTACTTACAACAATTCTCCTTTTGGTAGTTTTGGAGGGATTTTTATACCTGCTGCAGATTCCATTGTTCTAAACCTGCCTTTTTGTGATTCGATTTATATAAAGGGATTTGGACATGGTTTCATTATGAAAAGTAGTGTTAGTGATACTATCTGGTTTTGTGGAAGCTCAAATCCTGTCAATAAACCAATTATAATCAAGCGAAGATATCATAAGAATGATTCCATACGTATTGTCGCAATAGCCACTTCCAACGACTGGTATAGCAACACCCTGGGAGCGGGCTCCAGCAGCGGAGTTATGTACAATTCCTACCAACATAAAAAAGGGGAGCGTTATGGGATGTACAGAGATTTTGTTGTTAACGAGATTAAGGTGTACAAAAACATCGAAAAAGGCGAAGTGCCGGTCTTTGACGGCCTGGTTGCCGGCT
>CAZNQD010000119.1:0-3492 GCA_964575345.1 uncultured Bacteroidales bacterium | reverse complement strand
TCGATCGGTCCTAAAGAAATTGTACTGGCACCCACCAACAATATAATGGAAGCCTTACAGGGACGCATTGCCGGTCTGGATATTACTACTTCCAGTGGTGCTGTGGGCAGCAACCCCAGTGTCACACTGCGCGGTGTCCGCTCCATTTATGGCAACAACGATCCCCTGTTGGTTATAGACGGTGTGATAATGCCTACAAGTACTATTGTGGAAGATTTGGTTGTAAATACAGGCGACAATAGTACTAATATGAATGTAAATAACTACCTGAATCAACTCAATCCTGCTGACATCGAAAGCATTGATGTGCTCAAAGATGCCGCATCTACCGCTATATACGGATCGGCCGGTGCCAATGGTGTTATTCTGATCACTACCAGAAAAGGCCAGGCCGGTGATGCTGTAGTCAATTTCGATTCTTATTTTTCCCTCAAAGGCACTCCGCTATTTAAACACGGAATGCAGGGTGAAGAATGGCTGCAATATTACAGGACTGCTTATAAAAATGCCAATGGAGCAGACTTGATTGATATGTCTACCTTGTTTGGAGGTAATTCCTATTATCTGGATGCCTACAATCAGGGTAAGTGGATTGACTGGGTGGACGAAGCTGTGTCGAACGGACAAAGAGCAACCACTCAAAAATACAGTTTGTCTGTTTCGGCCGGTGGTCCCAAATCGCAGGTCTACAGTTCCTTGTCCTATACAACCGAGCAAGGTCTGATGAGTCTTGAAGGTTCAGATCAGGTGGTTTTCCGCTTGAATATCGATCAGGATCTTTTCAGCTGGGCCAAAGTGGGTTTCTTTACCAATAGTACTTTCCAGATGAACAATACCTGTAGTCCGGTATTTGAGAGTTCCGTTGGAAGATTGCCTTTGGGACAAGTGTACGATGAATACGATAATTTGAATTACTATTACATCGGTTTGGACTCCGGTAACGGACAACTGTCGCCTTTGGCCGACTGGCGCAAGGATCAATATGCCAATCAGCAAAAGAGCGTATATGTTCAACCTACAGCTTACCTTCAGATTAAGCCCTTCAAGGATTTAATTTTTAAATCACAACTGGGCGGCTCACATGCCAATGTTCAGCGCGGCCGCTATTACGGCTCTCAGAGCATCACCCAGTCGCCGCATTATGTGGGTTATGTAACTCCTTATGCTGAAATCTATCAGCAAAACGAGTGGTCGTATATTTGGGATAACATCCTGACCTACGATAAAGTGTTTAACGAAGATCATTCAGTAACACTGACCGGTTTGAGTTCCTGGAACTACCGTCAGATAAATGATTTATATACAGGGTCTATGGGACAGGAATTGGATGCCTGGTTGTTTTACAGGATGGCAGCAGGAAACAGTTTCTATGCCAACAGTAACTACAAGCAAACCCAACAAATGTCGTATGCCGGACGTGCCAATTATGCCTATAAAGGAAAATACTTGGCTACCGCTTCCATTCGTTACGATGGTGTTTCCTGGTTGTCGGAAGGCAGAAAATGGGATTATTTCCCTTCCGTAGCTTTGGCCTGGCGCATCAGCGACGAAGCTTTCATGGAAGATATGGAAGGCTGGCTGGATAACCTGAAATTGCGTGTCAGTTACGGTAAAACCGGTAATGCCGGTGGAATGACAGCCTATTCTACAGCCTCCGGTATGTTCAAATACGCACAGAATATTTCTGTTGACGGCCCCGATTCGCCTAACGCGGGAGGTATGACGCAGTATACCGGAACTTACGGTAATGCCGGTATCGGCTGGGAAAAATCCTATACCTGGAATGTCGGATTGGATTTTGGTCTTTTCGGCAACAGGCTTGATGGATCTTTGGAATGGTATGACACCCGCACAAAGGATTTACTTTACATGCGCGCTATGCCTGTTACCACCGGTATCACCGGTTGGGGATGGACCCTGGCTACCTGGCAGAACCTGGGTGAAACCATGAACACAGGTTTGGAGTTTACCCTGAATTCCCGCAACATTGTTCGCAAAGATTTTAGCTGGACTAGCTCTTTTGACCTGGCCTGGCAAAAAGATCATATCGTTTCTCTGCCTGGAGGTGATTTCAAAGACAACGAACTAGGTTGGTTCTTCGAAGGAGAATCCATTTATTCGGTATATGCCTATAAATACCTGGGTATCTGGCAGCAAGACGAAGCCACAGAAGCCCAGACCTATGGATGCGAACCGGGTGCTGTTAAAATCGAAACGGTTGAACAGGACGGAGACGGTGGCGTTCACATTTACAACTCCAACGATATGCAGGTTATTGGTTCGTATATTCCCAGAATCACTGCTGGCCTGAACAATGCTTTTAACTACAAAAACATCGATTTGAGCGTATATTTAATGGGACGTTTCGGGCATCTGACTGAGTACAGCTATTACAGCGGTTCGGCTTCTGTAACAGGCAACCAGCCCTCGGGAGTGGATTACTGGACTCCGGACAATACCGATGCTTATTATTTTGCACCGGGTCTGAATTACAATCCGGCAGCCTCGGCTGCTCATTTTCTGGACGGTGATTTTATCAAGGTCAAGAATGTTACCTTAGGTTATACCTTGCCTTCGAGCCTCACCAAAAAGGCCCTGATCAACAGATTGCGTGTTTATGCAACAGCTTACAATCCGGCTGTATGGACCAAGAGCAAACAGCTCAAAGGAGTGGATCCTGAATCTGCTTCTTCGCGCTATCCTTTGTACAAACAATTTGTGTTTGGTCTTAATCTTACATTTTAATCATTGAAAGGAGATTACAGTTATGAAAAATATAGTTAGAAACATTGCTTTTATTGCCGTGGCAATAAGCCTCTGTACCACTTTCAACTCTTGTTCACTAGACGAAGACGATCCCGGTGGTTTCACTTTCGAAAATTTGTCTCAAACAACCACAGGATTTCAAACGCTGGTCAACAATATCTATTTTGGACTGGAAAGAAGTTTTTACGGTAATGCCAACAAAGTAAACTTTATGGCCATTACCGAAGCGCAAACAGACTTATGGACAACACCACGCAACATGGATAATAACAATCCTCAGTATTTTTGGTTCTATGCCGGAGGTTCTCCCAACACAACATATATGTTGAATTTCTGGTATTCTCTGTACGACGGAATAGGATCCTGTAACAAAGTGTTGCAATTTGTGCATATACCGCCTTATAATACCGAAGCAGAACGAAATGCAAAAGCGGCAGAAGCCCGTTTTATGCGTGCTGTGTATTATTATCATGCGGCTGAACAATTTGGTGGAGCTACCATAGTGACAGAAAAAAATACCAGTATAGATCAGAGCGTGTACGTTCCTGTTAAAAATACCCCTCAGGAAATATACGATCAAATCATTATTCCGGATTTGCTTTATGCGATGGAATGGCTCCCAAAGGGTGATTATACTGCTATTACCCGGCCAACCAAAAAGTCGGCTATAGGCTTTTTGGCCAGAGCATACCTGCAAGCCACCAGGTGGGTTGATGACAAAACTGA
>CAZNQD010000118.1:0-3550 GCA_964575345.1 uncultured Bacteroidales bacterium | reverse complement strand
TAGACGTTCATGGGCGAAGGCGCTTTAGAGGCGGGATCCTGCCAGGAATTGTGCATGGTCTGAATGGTGTGTGTTCCTACGGGCAGCCCTGCGATTTCGAGCAGAAGTTTGCCTCCGGCCTCTATGGTTTGTGAGCCGTAATCAATATTGGCACCGTCGCAGGTAAGTCGGGCGTAATTGGGGTTCTGCACCATCACTTTGGCCCAGCTGCCTCTTAATTGCCCACCGGTGGCTTCCACACATGAAATGGTGAATTGTACTCCTTCGAAAGTGGCTGAACTGGTCATGATACCTTTACCGATTTTCCAAGGGGTATAGCCCGGTTCGTTCACTTCGGATTCCTGACGAGATTCGTCCACGTTGACGTCGATTTTAAGGACGGGGCTTTGTGCGCTGACCGAAAAATGAATAGCAATAAATAAAAAAAGAGGAAGATGTTTCATGCTTAATATACAGTTAGTTTGGTTTTGTAGGTAAAAGTATCCGATCGTAATTCTAAAAGATACCATCCCGGATTCAAGCCCAAAAGATTCCATTCAGTAATTTCGGGTGCATGAAAGGACTTGATCATTCTGCCGTTCAGATCGTATAAAAAGGCGGTATGAATGATGGTCTCAGATTGAACATACAAGATCCCCGAAGAAGGATTCAGGTAGCAATGGGTGTTCAAATAAGGAGTTTGTTTAGCTGCGTCCGGGAAGGTTAATTGTATTTTTTCGTTGCACAGTTCATTCAAATAGACTTCCAGACAGGTGTAGCCGCTTTGGGTGATTTTATTGCGGTCTTCGGGATTATTAGGATTGAGGTTGTTTGCAATTTCCCAGTCGTCGGGCATACCATCGTGATCGCTGTCGGAAGGAGCTGAAGGCGATTGGTACAAAGGCCAACCACCTGCTTCGGCAGGGGTGTCAATAATACCCGGAGAACCATGAGTGGCGACGATGGTGGGAGATAAATCCCCTTTGGCTTCTTTGATGATGCGGACATCGATGGTATCGCGTTTGGGATAGATGGCACCTGCACCTGCGAGTACTGATTGATAGGCTTCCTGAGCTGTTTCTGTCAGGATGGGGAATTCGTCGTACAGGGTGTAAGAACGAAGTTCATTTTCGTGATTACCGCCCGAAACAGCTTTCCAATTGTTTGCGTTGGCTTCGGAATTGTTTTCCATATAATTCCCTTCTATGTACCATTTCCCGTAAGGGCTGCTCGGATTGACAAAGGAATTGCCCGAAATTGGTCCGGTTTTGTAATAGTTGTTTATCATCTGCGTAAAGCAAGCCAGGCCTCCGTTGCGAATTTCGCCTCCGTAAGAACCTCCGCAATTGTACATCACATTATTACGGAAGTCCACAAAGCCGTAAAGGTCGTTGTTGCTGGAACCGTTGAAACGCGGTGCACGACTGACGCAATGAGCCAACAGGTTGTGGTGATAGGTGGCGTATTCACCGCCCCATTGCGATCCGTAAGCTCTGGCTCCCTTGTAATTGTTGGAGTTGTAAAGAGGCTCACTCACTATGCAGTACTGCATGGTGGTACTATCGTTGTCGTACATGGTGATGTTTTCTTCGGTAGACCAGCTGAAAGAGCAATGGTCGATAATGACCCGCTTGCAATTTTCGACACCGATGGCCGAAAGACTTAATCCCAGTTCATCGCCTACTCTGAATCGCAGGTTACGAACAATAATGTTAGTACCGTTTAATTTCACTTTGGCTTTTTTAAAGCAAATACCATCACCCGGAGCCGTTTGTCCGGCATATGTAACATTGGAGCGATCCAAACTAATGTAACGATTGTCGCTTTCGATGATGCCTGAAACACGGAAGACTACTGTGATGGGCTTACCCGAATGTTGTCTGATAGCCCACATGATACTTCCCGGAACCGTTGGATCTGTCGATAAATTGGTAACTTCTACCACATAGCCACCCCGACCGCCTGTAGCATATTGCCCGTAACCCTGTGCCGTGGGGAAAGCGCGCAGAGGTAACACCTCTTCGTCTGTAAAGACAGCCACAAGATGTGTATTCTCGTGTATGATAAAACTGTAGGGATTGGTTCTGGAAACGACATTTCCCAGGGAGTCTTTCCACAATGCGAAATACATACTGTCAGAGGGGAAAGCCGTAAGGGTTATCCTGTCTGCATCTTCATATAAATAACTTCCGTTGAATTGTATTTCGCTTAGAGGTTCGATTCTCACTTTGTTTGCTTCGCCACCTTCTACAGAACAAGTAAAATTGTAATTGTCCTTTTTGGCGAAGACAGCCCTTAAGGTAGTATCACCCCAAAAATCATTGCGCACCAATGGATTTTCTGTCGAAACTACCTCACCATCCACTTCCCAATGTTTTAGCTTGTATTGATCCGTAGCCTGAGCCAGGAAAGCAACCGTCTGGCCTTTGACAAAATAACAACTTGCAGGATCAACAGAGCCGCTGCCTTGGGGAAATACCTCGGTCTGTGCAAAATAAACACTGGAATCGGGATCGGTGCCGTCGCCCGAAATGGAGATCTGGCCCACAAAAACTTTGGTTTCCGCCTTGTTGGAGCGCAGGCGAAGCGAGAGTTGCCAGATTTCAGAAGAGGGTGCCAGCTGTTTTAAAGTAAATAAATCGTATTGCAAGTCAAGTCGACTTCTGGCAGCAGAAAGGGCGTAAACAGTATCGAGTGTATAGCTTTTAGTTCCATTATTCAACTCAATAATAAAACTCTGATCGGCCGACTGGTCGTTAAAAGCCAGGCTAATATTCAGTAATTTAGGGTAGAAACTTGAGCCAAGTTCAGGTTTGAGCGAAAAAACCAGGGCATCTTCGTCGGAATCGGATGTCAGGGCTGTGGTTTTCAATTTACACATCCGTATGCCATCGGTGCTGTCGTTTTCGGAAAAAACTTCCTGAGCATCGTTCCAATTAAGGTTGCTGCCTTTGCTGACTCCGGTTGTAAACAAGAAGGAGGCCGGGTAAGTTTTATCGGTAACCTCGGCAGTTGCGGCTGCCCGGATTGCTACCGAATCTGCACCGTTTAGATTGTTTGCGAATGGCCAGTAAACCCGAACATCGGCAGTATTCAGCTCAAAACCGTTGAGCAGGGGAGTAACATCGTATTTGGTTTTGTATGCGCTATCGGCAGGAAAAGAATCTCTCAATGTTTCAAAACGCAGCACAGCACTGTCGCCCGGTTGAAGAATCTCAAAATAAGTACCAGCAAAAGCGGCTTTGCCGGCAGAAGTTTCTCTGAACGTACGTTGTACTTTGCCGACCAAAGAATCATTGCAGTAAACGAAAATAGGCCATCCGGCTGTTATGGTTGAATCTTGCCAGGTATTGTGATAGGTTTTTATGTTGTGTCTTCCAACCGGGAGGCCTTTTATGGTTAGAAGAAAGGAGCCATCTAAATCTTTTGGATCGAAACTTATGCCGTCGCCTATGAGGCGCGAGTTCTTTACGGCTGCCTGAACAAATTCTTTCTTCCACCCGGCGCGCATATTGTTTGCAGACGAAACAATGAACGTAATACCGTTTGTTTTTAATTCGTCCCGAAAACA
>CAZNQD010000117.1:0-3596 GCA_964575345.1 uncultured Bacteroidales bacterium | reverse complement strand
GATTTGGATTTGGCATTCAAGATACTGATTGCCGTAATTTTCAAACTGTCGTTATTGTTTGTTACACCTGAAAGGAATACCCGTGAGATCAAACGATGCACATAAAAAGCACCATCGATAAAGTTATTTCCGCTGGTAATAGCAGAATTACTATATCCTAAATAATTTTTTCCATAGGCCATTTTTGCTCCTAAATAATAACCCGTAACTGTTGGTGTAAGCTTGCTGCTGCTGATAGCTTCCTGAGTGCTAAGATCAGTAGTATTTGTAAAAATCAAAGCAGATTCAAGCGTTGTACCAATTTGATAGGAACTGAAGTCCAGGGACTTTTTGTTTCCAACCACATAGATGTTGTATGTAATACCTGAGTTCACAGGGATATCAATAACTTCAGTGGCACTTGAAGCGCTCCCCATCCCCATAGCCGCTAATTTATGGTCAGTAGCATTAAATACGAATACCGTCAGGTCTTCGATAGCAACATTAATGGCCCCGTCTATTGTTGCATTGGATCCAACCAACGCTCTGGTAGCCTGAGTACCGGCCACCCTTACAGAAAGAGTGGCGTCTCCTACAGGAGTTTCTCCACCCGGAATATTCCGGTCACAACTTGCCACTAAAAATGCGGCAATAAGCATACTAAAAATAGATAACTTTTTCATGATTTGTTTGTTTGTTTTGAAAGGTTAATAATTTAAATGTTATAAATGATTTTACTTACTATTTTTCTATGTGCCGACCTAATTATGTATAATTTGTTGATAAAAATTCTATTGCGTTAATATATACTGTTGTGCTGCATCAATTCGTTTCCAGATTGATAGTCTCTTTAGTACTGATCAGCAACAAATTAGATTTGGCATCGTCGTTTCCGGCATCTACTGCCTGCACAAAATAATGCCGGGCTTTGGCAATTTCTCCTTTTATTAAATAACAGGTTCCCAAAGCATTCCAGGAACGCTGATCGTATTCCACCGTTAATAATTGTTCCAGGGCATCGTCTACCAGATTTCGTTCAATATCTTCGATGGCCTCATTTATGATTCTTGATTCCATATCGGGCTTTTCTTCGAACCAGACACGAATGTAACAGGCATCCCTGAGCTGGGGATAAATCAAATCTATTAGCGAGCGGTAGGGAGCACCTCCCCTTAAACGCCTTAATCTCAATTCTCTTATGGAGCCTTCTGGGGTATTGTCAATGATATCCAGAATTTCGTCACGGTAACGCATCTCGCTTTGTGCAACCAGTTTGCGTAAACCTTGCCAATCTTCACCACCGGGGATAATTTCAAACTGTTCTTCCGTGATTTCGGGATGTATGTTAACAATTTCATCGCGCAGAGCTTTGGCTCTTTTTTCGGATAATCTGTAATTCAATTCAGGATCTCCTTCCGGAGAAGCAAATCCAATTATAGTGATTTTGGAGAGTAAGGCCTTGTTATCTGATTGTAAAATACTCAAGGCATCGTCTATTGCCTTCAAAGTTTCGTCATTCGACATATAGGTCCTGTACAACTGAGCGCTCCCCTGACGAAAACGCACAGGAGAACCTCTGTCGGCCAGGGTGGAATCCTTGGCATCTACCGCCCTTAAAAAAGGAATTCTTTCAGCCTGGCGTTTGGTATTGCTAACAATTGCTTGCGTTCTTTTTATGGTGGCAGGCACTCGTAAAAAGGTCAACTCAGCTCCGTAGATTGATTCCAATGTATCCACATCACAGCATCCGTGCTGCGTTACACCGAGTTCAAGAGTAATATTTGTTCCCATCCAATCTTCGTAAGCTATCTCTTTAACATAAGCAAATATCGTGCCACGTTTTACTAAAAACACCGGATTGTAAACCGAATTACTAAGTGCCGCTTTTTGCTCTTCTTGTTTTTGCTTTAAATTTCCATTTATGGTTATAGGATCGAGCCAGGCTTCTCCTTTTTCGTTAAAAATATGAGGTCTGAGTTGTTTTTGAAATTTTGAAGCGACCGCATTACCGGGTACTGTGAGGTAAAAAGAAACATGCAGATTAACATCCCTCTTGGTTACAATCAGTTCGGATATTCTAATGTTCCCTTCAACAGCAAAAACTGTCATTGAACATAGCAAGAATAAGAAGCTTAGAGATTTTGTTATCCTGTTAATGAAAGTTTCCATGGTTTTAATTAATCTGTTTTATTGCCCGCTTGTAAAAAATTAATTGTTTATTTCAACATATAAATCAAGGACATGGCGATATTGGGGCTTAAAAATTCAGCCCGAGCATCTTCGTCCAGTATGTCTCCGCAAGTGGGGCATTGATAACGATCGTAAAAAGCCCGTCCTATATTAAAACCCAACATCAATTCCAAATTCAGCCTTTTCCCCAGAACTCTGCTGTAACCGTAAGATAAACCGCCCATATAGGCTATGCCGTCGTAGCGGTATTTTTTTGTTGTTGGGGCATAGGGCAAAGAAATCCCTCCAACGTTAAAACGCAAAAGTGCGGCATCCAAACTCAAAAAAGAGCCGTAAAAACTTTCACAAAACCAATAACGTAATTCCGGCTGAATCAAAAAATGCTTCCATTTGGAGTTATCTCG
This sequence comes from uncultured Bacteroidales bacterium, assembly GCA_964575345.1. Taxonomy (GTDB): domain Bacteria; phylum Bacteroidota; class Bacteroidia; order Bacteroidales; family UBA1402; genus UBA1402. The sequence goes on along the minus strand of CAZNQD010000117.1, from coordinate 1,023 downwards.
AAATGTAAAAGGGTTGTACGCTCCATTCAAAGCTAAACTGTAACGTTTACCCAATTTGGTCTCCAAACCCAGATTGAAAGATGCCGTGCCCAGATACAGCGCATTGGTTTTTATCGCTAGTGACTGGCCGGACAAATAGCAAACATTTGCTAATAATACAGCAATTATTAGAATTTTCTTCATATTTCTGGTCTGGAAAGGCAATCAGAAGAATTAACTTACCACAATAATTACCTGCTAGTTAAGCAAATAAATTCAAACAACCCGATAACAACCTAAGCCTGTTTTCAAATGGCTGCAAATATATACACAATAAGATTAATGCAAAAATTTTTAAGAAATAAATCCCTGATTTTTTGTAATATTTAACAAATATAGGCAGGTTTAGCGTTTTTACATGGTTTTCTTGATATTCTTCTATTTGTTCTGACGCTTGCGTTCGTTTTCGTCCAGGATAATTTTGCGCATACGCATAAAGTGAGGAGTAACTTCTACGTATTCGTCGGCCTTGATATATTCCAGAGCTTCTTCGAGCGAAAAAATTACGGGAGGAGGCAGGCTGGCTTTGTCGTCGGTGCCCGAAGCACGTACGTTTGTTAATTTTTTTGTCTTATTGACATTAATGACTAAATCGCCTTCTTTGGTGCTTTCGCCCACTACCTGGCCGGCGTAGACTTCGTCGCCGGGATAGATGAAAAAGCGGCCCCGGTCCTGTAACTTATCCATACCGTAAGCCACGGCAACACCGGTTTCTATGGCAATCATAGAGCCGTTTTCTCTTTTATCAATTTCACCCTTATATGGTTGATATTCCTTGAAACGATGAGCAATGACAGCTTCGCCTGATGATAATGTGAGTAAGAGGCTGCGTAAACCTATAATTCCCCGGGAGGGAATCATAAATTCCAGATGTACGCGGTCGTTTTTGCTTTCCATTTTGGTTAACTCCCCCTTACGGCGGCTGACCATATCTATCATTTTACTGGCGGCTTCTTCGGTGACATTAATGGTCATTTCTTCGAT
>CAZNQD010000116.1:0-3628 GCA_964575345.1 uncultured Bacteroidales bacterium | reverse complement strand
CGGGGTTGTAGGGCGGGAAGCGCTGTAAAAAAAAAGCAGCGGGGAGCGCTGTCAAAAAAAGCGGGGAGTGTAGTAAAAGCAAAAACGCCAGGAATCTTGTTACAGAATCTTAGCGTTTTCTCCTGCGGTATGGACGGGACTCGAACCCGCGACCCCCTGCGTGACAGGCAGGTATTCTAACCAGCTGAACTACCACACCAATGAGCAAGTCATCATTTGCGGGCACAAAGATAGACAGATTTAATCAATCTACAAGCAAAGGATTGGATTTTTTTACATTTTTATTTCCCGGCGAATTGCTATACCTTTGCCTGTCCAGATCAAAGGAACAACAACAGACAACAGACAACAGCTTTCAACCAAATGAGCCAACACAAAGACACCCCCATCGACCCAACTATAGTACAGAGCATCCTGGACGAATTCAATTTACCCGATTTCGGCAAAGCCACCATACGCGAAGTCGTCTCTATGGTAAACCAGGCCGAAAGACGCAGCGGCAAACGCTACATCCGCATGGAAATGGGCGTACCCGGACTCCCCCCCTCCAAAGTAGGCGTCGAAGCCGAAATAGCCGCCCTGCAAAAAGGCGTAGCCTCCATCTACCCCATGCTCGACGGCCATCCTCCACTCAAAGAAGAAGCCTCTCGTTTTGTCAAAGCCTTTATCGATGTAGAGGTGCCTGCCGCCTGCTGCGTGCCCGTCACCGGCTCCATGCAGGGCAGCTTCGCCTCCTTTATCACCTGCAGCCAGTGCGATCGCAGCAAAGACCGCCTGCTTTTTATCGACCCCGGCTTCCCGGTACAAAAACAGCAACTGGTAGTACTCAACACCGCTTACGATTCCTTCGATGTTTACCATTACCGGGGAGAGGCCCTGAGAGAAAAACTCGAAAGCATCCTGAGCCTGGGCAAAACCTCGGCCCTGATCTATTCCAACCCCAACAACCCGGCCTGGTTCTGCCTGCAGGACAGCGAATTGAAAATCATTGCCGAACTGGCCGATAAATACGATGTCATCGTGATCGAAGACCTGGCCTATTTTGCCATGGACTTCCGCCAGGATTTGGGACGCCCCTTTGAACCGCCCTTCCAGCCGAGCGTGGCAAAATACACCGACAATTACATATTGCTCATCTCAGCCTCCAAAGCCTTCAGCTACGCCGGACAACGCATAGGCGTGGCCGCCATTTCCGAAAAACTGTATAAGCGCCCTTACGCAGACCTCAAAAAGCAATACGGCGTATGCGAATTCGGCAACGTTTTCGTCAACCGGGTGCTCTATTCGCTGTCGTCGGGCACCAGCCATTCGGCCCAATACGCCATGGCTGCCATGATGAAGGCGGCTTCCGACGGTGAATACCGCTTTTTGGACGAAGTGCGCGAATACGGCCGGCGCGCCGGGAAAGTAAAAAAAATCCTGCTGGCGAATCAATTCGGGATCGTCTACGACAACGACCTTGGCGAAGCCCTGGCCGACGGCTTTTATTTTACCGTTCGCTACCCCGGCATGAGCGGAGCGGAGCTGATGAAGGAATTGCTTTTTTACGGCATCAGCGCCATCTCGCTCGAAACCACCGGCAGCGACCAGCAAGGCCTCCGGATTTGCACCTCGTTTATCAAAGACGATCAGTACGAAGACCTGGAATTTCGGCTTAAAAAATTCCGGACAGACCATCCCCTGAACTAATAAAGAGATTCTGCCCATGCGTATCCAGGACCTTATCATCAAACACAACGCCCTGAAACCCGAAAAAGGACGCATTCTGATCGCAGAGCCCTTTCTGCCCGGCGAACCTTTTGAACGTTCCGTGGTGCTGATTTGCGAAAAAGGGCCGAACGGACACCTGGGCTTTGTGCTGAACAAACCCATAGGATTCAACCTGGACGAGGTAGTCAGCACCAACGAAAAAATTCCCAAAATTCCTGTATACCTGGGAGGCCCGGTGGCAGCCAAACGCTTGTTTTATGTTCACTCTCTGGGCAGCGACATCAAAGGAACGATTCCGGTCAGCGATCAACTGTATATGGACGGAGATTTAAATCAACTGCTGAGCCTGCTGGCCCGTGACGAAAGCACCAGAAACAACATTCGTTTTTTCGTGGGTTATTCCGGCTGGGTCGAAGAACAACTCGAGGCCGAAATCAGAGACGATTCCTGGCTGGTAGGCAGAATCAGCCCCAAAGAAGTCTTCCAGTCAAGGAGCTCCACGATGTGGAAGAAATGCCTGCGGCAATTGGGCGACAAATACAGCGTCTGGAGCAAGTATCCCCTGATTCCTTCGCTGAATTGATCCTGTCCCCCGACTGAACTCAGGCTTATTATACTACACAGAACCTGCTACGTTATTTTCCTAAAGTCGTCCGGCCTTATCCACCGGAACTGAGTTTTATTTTCTGAAAGGCAGTTTAACCACCCCGGCTTTGAGGTCGCGATTGCGAACGCGAACAAAAACCTCCGTCCCGGGCTGTGCAAAAGCCGTTTCCACATAGGCCAGTGCTATGCCGGTTTTGAGCATGGGCGATATGGTACCCGAGGTCACCCGTCCTATGATGTTGCCCCGGGCATCAAGCACTTCATAACCGTGTCGGGCAATCCCCTTGTCGATCATTTCCAGGCCGCAGAGTTTTTTACTTACTCCCTCTTGTTTTTGTTTTTCCAAAATGGCTCTGCCGGGGAAATTTTTTCCGGGCAGAAATTTGGTAATCCAGCTCAGGCCGGCTTCGAGGGGGCTGGTAGTATCGTCGATGTCGTTGCCGTACAGACAAAAACCCATTTCCAGCCTCAGGGTATCGCGGGCTCCCAGTCCTATGGGCTGAATGCCGTAGGCTGCACCGGCTTCGAAAATAGCCTCCCAGAGCTTCGGACCCTCTTTGGGCTTAAAATAGAGTTCAAAACCGCCGGCACCCGTATAGCCTGTGTTGGAGATCAGGACATTGTCTATACCGGCCATTTTGCCGTAAGCGAAATGATAGTAAGGAATGGCTTTGAGGTCGACCGTGCTTAATTTTTGCAATACATCGAGCGCTTTAGGCCCCTGAATGGCCAGCTGCGCCGTACGGTCGGAGAGGTTTTCGAGTCTGGCACCGCTCTGATTGTGCGAACAACACCAATTCCAGTCTTTTTCGATGTTGGAGGCATTCACCACCAGCAGGTATTCGCCCTGATGAATGCGATAAACCAGTAAATCGTCCACTAGGCCGCCCCGGTCGTTAGGGAAGCAATTGTACTGAGCCTGGCCGTCGGCCATTACCGAAATGTCGTTGGAGCAGAGCTGCTGGAGGAAATCCAGGGCCCTGGGACCGCTTACTCTGAATTCACCCATGTGGGAAACATCGAACACGCCTACTTGTTGGCATACACAGAGATGTTCGGGCAAAATTCCGGTATATTCTATGGGCATATTGAAGCCGGCAAATTCATGCATTTTGGCCTTGAGCCCGATGTGGATGTCTGTAAAAGGAGTTGATTTCATGCTGATCTGAAACTTAGTTGCAATTGATTTCGGCAATTTTTACCACCACTTCCATGGCTTTTTGCATGGAGGGTATGGGGATGAATTCGTAGCGACCGTGAAAATTCAGTCCGCCGGGAAAAATATTGGGACAGGGCAGCCCGATGTAGGATA
>CAZNQD010000115.1:0-3660 GCA_964575345.1 uncultured Bacteroidales bacterium | reverse complement strand
AAACCGGCGCCCCTTTTGTGAATGCTCGAAAACAGCGGAAGAATGGTACAACTGCAAACGGCCAGAATGGTGCCGGAAACTGCCGCAACTGTATACGCCAACCATTTCTTGGCGTTTGCTCCAAAATAGCGCAATACTGAACCCTGGCTTACAAAAACAGCAATAACACCGGCAATAAAAAAGGCCGGCAACAAACACAAAATTACGTGCTCGCGGGCATACCATTTGACTAAATCAAAAGTGGCGGCAACGGCCGTATTGAATCTTGCACTTTCGATAGGCAGGAAAAAAGCAAAGCCAAAAATCAGGGCAATCCAAAACAGAATTTTAAATTCTTTCTTCGTTTCCATTAATAGGTCTACTTTGAATTTCTATTTGGTAAAATTTGAATTTCGTCAAAAACCGAAATATATGATCAAAAAAATTATATAAACATTCTCAGCACGTAATAAATACCCACCAGAATAAACAAAACGGCAATAATTCGTCGAAACCAGAATTCTATTGTTTTTATTTTTTGGTAGACTTTCCCCACGCCCGCTACGGTATAAGCCAGCAGCCAGGCAAAAATAATTACCGGAATACCTGTTGCAAGGGCAAAAATAAGGGGAAGATATAAACCCGAAGCGCTGGCCACCGTCAGGGGAACCAGCATACCAAAATACAAGACTCCGCTGTAGGGGCAAAAAGCCAGGGCAAATACTATTCCCAATAAAAGAGTATCCCAATAATTCCAGGATTTTTTATTCTCCAGACCTGCGCTTAATTTTCCCAAAGCCGGGAAATTAATTTTAATAATGCCCAGCATAAAAACACCAATAATAATTAATAGCGGGCCCAAAAATTTCTCACCGTATTGCTGAAGAAAACCCGAAAACTTAAACTGATCTGCTCCCAAATAGATGATTAATGCTATGGAAGTGTACGTTATTGCCCTGCCCAGGGTATAAATTAATCCATTAACGAAAACACGATTTCGGTTTTCAATGTCCCTGCTTACAAATCCTACGGCCGTAATATTTGTGGCCAGCGGGCAGGGACTGACGGCCGTCATCAAGCCAAGCACCAAGGCCGAAAGCCAGGGCATGCTGCTGTTTTCTAAGATGGCGGTTAAAAAATCCATTGCTGGTTTAGTTGACTAAGGGGTCAATTTTTTCTTTAATAATGGATTTAAATTTATCCGGATTGTTGCGGGCATACATAAAACCTTCGTTGGTAATATTTATTTTGGTCTCGCCTTTTACTATCAACAGGGTTTGTCCGGCTACCCCTAATTTCTTTGCCAGCGCTTTGCCGTAGGCCTCATCGAGATTGACAGAACTAAAAGGAATTTTATCTCCGTAAAAACTTTGCAAACTGGCTTTTGCAACAGATTCAACCGCCTGGCAAGTAACACACCTTCCGGTAAAATGAAAATAATATACTTCCACTTTGTCCGAAACAGCGGCGCTTACTTCATTCTTTTTTGTTTTGGCGTTGCAGGACCAGGAGCCCAACAGGATCAGGAGGGCAAAAATTTGAATGAATGACTTTTTCATTGAATATTAAAGTTTAAAAGTTAGAAAGAATTTCCTTAATTTCCTCAGCCGAGGGAATCCTGCCTTTAACGACTACTTTTTCGTTCACCACCAGGGCCGGTGTCGACATGATGTTGTATTTCATAATGTCCATAATATCTTCTACTTTGGTAATTTTTGCATCAAAACCGTTTTGTTCAACGACTTCGCGGGTCATTTTTTCAAGTGTCTTGCACTTAGGGCAGCCTGTACCCAGAATTTTAACTTCCATACTGCTTGTTTAAAATATTCTATTGATTAAAACATTCTCATTTAACCACTTATTTATTATTTGATTTATTCGCCGACCATTTCATCTGTCATTAATTTATTTCAAAAAATTGCCTTCTTATTATTTATTCGGCTATTTATTATCCAACGAATTGCAACTGGTCGACAGCGATTTTAAATTGATTTCTTCCCTAAAAAATTGTCCCAGAGTATTTTTTGCCTCTTCCCAATTATCAGGATTAATGCAATATTTGATGTAGGGAGGATTGATCTCTCCCTGAATTAATCCGACTTTTTTCAATTCTTTCAGATGCTCCGAAAGTGTGGAACGGGCAATGGGTAATTCTTCGGCCATATCACCGCTGTAACAGCAACGATTTAGATTTTTCGATAAATAATTCAGAATGAAAACCCTGGCCGGATGAGAAAGTGCTTTGGCATAAAGAGCTACTTTCTCTTGTTGTTCTGTGTAATACTTCGTTTTCAAAACCAATTTCATTTAGTATTTCGCAAAAATACGAAATGATTTTGAAATCGATTATTATTGCTCGCTTTTTTTCTGTTATTTTTTCTTATTCTGTAAAAAGCGCCTACTCAATAATGAATTAGAATTAGAATTAGAATTCTAATTTACAAGCTCAACATTTTGTCGATGCTGTCTTTGAGACCTTTTTTGAATATCTCCGGATGCTCTGAGGCATATTTGAGCGCAAAAACACTCAGGTCGTAATTATTTTCTGCTCCACCGCCCACATAAACCAAATGCAGAGCAGTGCTTTCCACCTCATATTTTTTTACCAGGGCTTTGTTGGCAAATTTATTTGCATTTAAGACAAAAAATTCGATTGTTCCTTTTTGTAATTCTTCACTGTAATTCGTTTCCAGCAGCTCTTTTATTCTGCTTTCTATGTTTAAGCAGTTTTCGCTTCGATCCTTGAGATGAAAATAATAGATCTTGAGCTTGAGATTGGAATTCACGGATATTTCAGTCCCGGAATTCTGGCTGTCTTTCTTTTTAGAACCGTTCAGACAGGCTGTAAATATGCTGCCGGCCAACAATAGTATAAACAGGATTTTTATTTTCATAGAATAATAGTAAATGGATCGCTTGTTGTTTCAATTATTTCAGCGATTTCATTGCTTCGAAAACCAAAGCGGCCACCACCCTGGCCCCTTCGGGCTGGAAATGAGTATTGTCGGACTGTCCGTTGGGATAGGCTTCGTAAAGTCCGGCCGGTAAATTCATAAAATAATGACTGCTCACGTAATCCTGTCCTTTTTCGCTGAAAGCCTCCATCGAAAGTTGATTCAAATCGATAAAAAAGACTTCCATTTCTTCGGCCACTTCTTTGGCCGCCTGTGGATATGCTCCGTGGACATTTTCCAGACGGCCCTGCTGCCAGGGATAATTGCGACAAACCGGAGTCAGAATAATCGGGATGGCTTGTTTGGCTCTGGTTTGTAACACATACATGCGCAAATATTCTTTGTAACCTTCCACACTTACGTAACGTTCTACTTTATCGACGGCGGCATCGTTGTGCCCAAATTGCATAATTACCAGATCGCCGGGTTTTAATTGTTCATAAACGCTGCGCCAGCGGCCTTCTTCGAAAAAAGACCGTGTGCTGCGTCCCCCGCGGGCACGATTATCAATCAACACACTGTCGGTGTCGAATAAATGCTTGAAGTTCTTTAGCTCATTCTCCACAAATAATTCCTGAAATACCTGTCCCCAGCCGGTCACCGGATAACGGGTTTTAAAATAATCTTTCCCCGGATCGTAATTATTGGCGTAATCGGCCACGGTGGAATCGCCAATTAAAAAAAGGCGGGTAATCTGCTCTTGCTTCGTAGTACAGGCAAAAAGCAA
>CAZNQD010000114.1:0-3822 GCA_964575345.1 uncultured Bacteroidales bacterium | reverse complement strand
GGTTTTTACAATGTTCAGGGAGGGCGTTATCGCAAATTGCTGATCAGTTTTGGTCCTCCGACTTTGTTTTTTAAATTATATGTACGTTACAAAGATGGAACAACAGGGGAATGGATCTCGGATCAAAACTGGAAATACGATTTCAGCCCCATTACGTTCAATTGCATTTACGGAGGCGAAGATTACGATGCCAATCTGGAACAGAATGGCTGGGATAAACCCGGTTTTGATGACAGCCGTTGGAAACCGGTAGTTTTACAGGAAGCTCCCAAAGGAGAATTGTTGCCCCAGGCGGCCAATCCCGTTAAGATAATGGATCGATATCCGGTTAAAACAGCCCAACGCCTGCCTATGTTGCCCTCCCGTAACAGAAATTCGGGGGAGGCCCGGGCAGAAAAAAGAGATACGGTTTGGGTTTACGTACTGGATATGGCCCAGAATCTTTCCGGTTATCCCGAAATCAAAGTAAAAGGGAAAAAAGGCGATAAAGTTAAACTGACCGTAGGTGAATCACTCAACGGCCGGGGGCTGGTAAGCCAAGGACAATCAGGTGGCCCGCATTATTATGAATATACCCTCAAAGGCGATAAAGAAGAATACTGGCGTCCCCGTTTCTCTTATTACGGCTTCCGTTATATTCAGGTAGAGGGAGCAGTAATGAAGGGCGGTGAGAATCCGAATAATTTACCGGTAATCAACGAACTAAATTCCTGCTTTGTATATAACTCAGTAGAGGATATCGGACATTTCGAGTCGTCCAACACCATTTTCAACAATATACACAAACTCATTAAAATGGCTGTGAGGAGCAATATGCATGCGGTCTTTACCGATTGCCCGCACAGAGAAAAACTGGGCTGGCTCGAACAGGTGCAACTCAACGGCGAAGGCCTGCTGTACAATTACGATTTAAGCAGACTTTTTCCCAAGATTATGCGTGACATGGCCGATGAACAATATCCCAATGGCCTTGTACCCACCACAGCTCCAATGTATACGGAGTTTGGAGAATTGTGGAATGATTCGCCGGAATGGGGAAGTACCTCGGTCATTCTGCCTTTTTTGTATTATGAACGCTACGGCGATGACCGCCTGATCAGAGAATATTATCCGGTCATGAAGAAATACGTCGATTACCTCGAAAACAGGGCGGAAAACCACATAGTGATGCATGGCCTGGGAGACTGGTACGATTACGGCGATTTCAGGGCGGGATTTTCACGCAATACTCCTGTGCCTTTGGTTGGAACTGCGCATTTGTATTTTGACATTCAATTGCTGATTCGTGCTGCCACGATGTTGGGAATACACGAAGACGCAGACTTTTATACCCAACTTGGCAATGAAGTCAATAAGGCTTTTCATGAACGCTTCTTCAGGGCTGACAGCTGTATTTACGGCAGCGGAAGCCAGACTTCCTATGCCTTGCCGCTTTTTTTGGACATGGTGGAACCGCAATACCGCCAACGGGTGATGGACAATCTCGTGGCTGATATCCAAGCCCATGGCAACAGGCTTAGTACAGGCGAAGTGGGTAACCGCTATATGTTTCAGGTACTGGCCCGCAACGGCCTGAATGAACTGATGTATAAAATGCATAATCACGAAGAAGCACCGGGTTACGGCTTTCAGCTCAAATTCGGAGCCACCACCCTTACCGAACAATGGGATCCCAGATTGGGCGCTTCCTGGAATCATTTCATGCTCGGATCTATTGACGAATGGTTTTTCCGTTCTCTGGGCGGTATACAGTTTGATAACGAAAAAGCTCCGGGAGCTCAACATCTCATCATTAAACCGGAAGTTGTTGGAGATCTGAACCGGGTGAAATGCAATACTCAAAGTCTTTACGGCAAGATCTGTGTTGAATGGAAAATAGACGAAAACAAACAATTCTCGATGAATCTGGAGATTCCGGCCAATTCTACTGCCAAAGTGTATTTACCCGGGAACGATCTGCCTGAACTTATCCAAAGTGGAAAATACAGATTTACTAAACAACTACACTAAGCTTTATACCTATGAAACTAAAGAATTTAATTTTAAAGAACAGCCTGCTGGTAGTGATGCTCATGCTCCTGGCCTGCGGACAAAAGGAAGAATTGCCCTGGGATAACGGAAAGTTGCAGGTAGATGCCACCCAATGCTATTTACAGCACGAAAACGGCAAACCATTTTTCTGGTTGGGCGAAACCGGATGGCTTTTACCCGAACGACTTAACAGAAACGAAGCTGAATTTTATCTTGAAAACTGCCGTCAGGCAGGATACAACGTAGTTCAGGTACAAACCATCAACGGGGTGCCTGCAGTCAATGCTTACGGTCAGCGTTCCATGATTGACGGATTTGATTTCAGTAAGATCAATCAGGAAGGCGTTTATGGCTATTGGGACCACATGGACTACATCATTGAAACCGCGGAATCCAAAGGCATTTATATCGGTATGGTCTGTATTTGGGGAGGTTTGGTCAAAAAAGGCCTGATGGACGAAGAACAAGCCAGAGCCTACGGTACTTTCCTGGCAGAACGCTATAAAGACCAGCCCAATATTATCTGGTTTATCGGAGGAGACATTCATGGAGATGTTAAACCCGAAGTCTGGCATGCCCTGGCAGAAAGCATCAAAGCAGTTGATAAGAATCATTTGATGACTTTCCATCCCTTTGGGCGTACATTATCAGCTATATGGATGAACAATGCAGAATGGCTGGATTTCAATATGTTCCAAAGCGGACACCGACGCTACGAACAGTCGGAACCGGGTAAAGAATTTTTGCCCGACTCAACGGAAGAAGACAACTGGCGTTATGTGGAAATCAGCAAGACTTACGAGCCGCTCAAGCCGGTTATTGATGGTGAGCCCAGTTACGAAGGTATTCCTCAAGGTTTGCACGATCCCAAAGAGCCGCTCTGGCAAGCCAAAGACGCCCGTCGTTATGCCTATTGGTCAGTTTTTGCCGGTTCTTTTGGTCATACCTACGGTAACAGTTCCATTATGCAGATGCATAAAGGAGGTGCTCGTCCCGGAGCTTACGGAGCGACCAAACATTGGGTGGAAGCACTTAAGGATGGAGGCTTCAATCAAATGAAATATCTTAAGAATCTGATTTTATCTTTTCCCTTTTTTGAACGTATTCCCGATCAAACAGTCATAGCCGGAGAAAACGGATTTCGTTATGAGCGTCTCAGTGCAACCCGCGGTAATGATTATCTGTTGGTTTACAATTACACCAGTCGTCCCATGGAAATTGACCTGAGCAAAATAAGTGGTGATTCTAAGTCAGTTTGGTGGATGGATCCAATCGACGGAGCCCTCAGTTACCTGGGTGAATTCGAAAACGGCATTCAGCTTTTTCAATCCCCCAAAGCACAGTCCGAAGGCAACGATATCGTATTGATTGCCGTAGACGCTGAAAAAAAATATATTGATAAAAAGTGGACCGTATTACCCGATTTAAAATAAAAGAGCTATGAAAAGAGTTATTCTTATATCAACGCTGCTAAGCCTGATGTTAGTATCTTGCAAACAAGATCTGTCTTCCGCCTCCGATCTCAAAGCGGTGGAATTAAGCTGTGAAATGATGAAGAACCCGGTTGGTCTCGATGCACCAAATCCTCGTTTAAGCTGGGAATTACAAACAGACGCCCGTGGAGTCATACAAACAGCCTACAGGATTATGGTGGCTTCGAGCAAGGAAAAACTGGCTGCAGGTCAGGCAGATGTGTGGGATTCAGGTAAACAAAATTCCGATGCCTCTATCCTGATTCCCTATGTCGGCCCCGAATTGCAAAGCAGCCGTTATTATTATTGGAAAGTGCAG
>CAZNQD010000113.1:0-3835 GCA_964575345.1 uncultured Bacteroidales bacterium | reverse complement strand
GCAAAAAATTGAAATAAAAAACCACAATGTCAGGACTCTTAAAAAAACTAGATTACTGTCAACCAGGTATTTTTGCATTCCTGTTTTACCGACAATAATTAAATCTACAACAATTCATTTGCCCAAAATGTGCTGAATCTCTATCTTTGTTCTGTTGTTAAAAGACAGAGAAATTCTTAGTAACGTTCAGATTATGTGTTTTTTTTCCGGCCTCACCGTCCCTGTTTCTGAACTGATCAGTCATTTCAGGCTGGAGCAATCTGCAAGCGTCTTCCACTACGAGCCAAGCGCCGAATGGAATGCTTTTAGCTTCCCTCAAACTCCGGTTATTACCAACCGCGATCCCGGTCGCCTGCAATTGTTTCGGTGGGGCTTATTGCCCTCCTGGGCCAACGAAAGCAGTTTTGCCAAATTCACTCTCAATGCCAAAAGGGAAAGTCTCAGCGAAAAACCTTCTTTTAGTCCTTACCTCAACCAACGCTGCCTGATTCCGGCCAATGTGTTTTACGAATGGCAATGGCTTGATTCCAAAGGCAAACAAAAGAAAAAATACTGCATACAAGTCAGAGACGAATCCGTTTACGCCTACGCCGGCCTGTGGAACCGCTGGATCGATCCGGAATCAGGCCACCCCCTCCATACCTATACCATCATCACTCAACAAGCCAACGAGCTGATGTCGGTCATTCACAACAGCAAACAACGCATGCCCCTGATCCTCCGTCCCGAAAACGAAAGCCGCTGGCTGCGCGGTGAAACCCTGCTCCCTAACGAAGTGCAGCTGGTGGCGGAAGTTGTGTAAACCGGCAAAATCCGCTTAGTGATTGCAGAAGAAAGGTATAATGCAAGAATGACTGTGAGGGCTTATCGAATCAGCTTTTTCACCTGAACGGAGCCATCGCTCAAAGTAAAGACTGCCAGATAAAGCCCCGGGGGAAGCGGAGAAATATCCATCAGGCCTTTTGTTGCGGCGACAGGCGATTTAAGGAAAATACAGCCGGCCATGTTCATCAGGCTGATGTCCTCTATTAGGTAATGATCGCTAAAAAGCTGATACTCCAGAAGGAATGTTGAGGGTCGCAGGTTGATGCAAAGTTGTTGCTGTATCGAAGCGTCTGTGGTTTGAAGCGAACTGAGCTTTTCGGGATCATCGAAAACATCGTCCAGCCAGGCCAGACGCTTTTCCAGCCAATCGGCCGTATAGTGGAGATTATCGTAATCTACTGCCAGGCTTTTGTTCCAAACTTTTAATTCTCTTTGATACACTCCGTTGTTGTCCAGGTAATCGAACTGCTCCCGAAACATCTGCATAATTCGTTCATGAGTAAGCTGTTCGCTTCGCAGTTCAGCCCAGCGTTCCTGCAATTTCAGGGGGAAATTATTGTTTTCGTGAGGACTGATCAATCTGTTGAAAAGACCATTCCCGATAAGGCCATGCGTCAGAGGGCGACGAGTGCCGTCCCATTTCATACCCAGGCTGCCGTCCAAATCCCAGGGCACGTAAAAATAAGGCTCATCGCTGTCGTAACGGGCAATATAGATGTTTTTACCGCAATTGTCCCTGGCTCTGATAAGGTTCAGAAAAATAAAATAATCCACTGCGTTGGCCTGATCAAAGACAGCTGGTATGCCCTCGTAAAAACCGGCGGACTGTTCCTGCAAAACGAAACGCACAAAGTCGTAGATATTCGCCCAGTCTATAAGCTTTTCGGGATCGGAATTATCGTCGGGATCGGAATTATCGTGAGATTCGGGACTTTCATAAGAATCGAAATAAGCATCGGGATCGGGATACTTATATTCCAGGCCTCCCCACAGTATTTTCTTGTTGTCGTAAGCGGGCAGGGAGGTAAAGGTGGAAGCCCCCCAGCCCACTCCTTTGTACAGTTCTCCTCTGAGGGTTCCGTTTTTGTATTTCCTGAGTTTGAGTTGTTTCCGGTCTACTCTTTCGCTCAAGGTATAAACACCACGGTATTCGTTGTTTATGAACAATTCCACATACTCCTGCCTCACTCCGTTTAAGGCTTCGGGTTCTTCCTGGGCATAATACAAAGCCGACATACTCTGCCAAAGTTCAAAGCAAAGTTTGCTACGTATTCTCAAAGGCTCGTTGTACATGGCCTGTAGGTTCCAGTCGTCGTCGTTTCTCATGCCCAGCAGGCTGTAATCTTTGGTGCTTTTTCCCTCCGAATCGGCCCAAAATTCTATTCTTAGCGATTTTTTTGGATAAGACTGAGTAGTACCTCCGCGGTATTCTACTCCGATGGTATCTTGGACAATGTTTCCCTCTTTAGTGCAGAGATAAAAGATGGCTGGTACCCTGGGTTCATCCCTGATGGTGTTTTTGGTTTCGATACGAATTACCGGGAGCATCGTGCAATAAAAGTCGTATAGAATCTGTTCATTGTCTGTCACCACATAAGCCTGTCCGGTTTCAAGACATTGAACTGCTGCATCAAAAGTATAGGTCTTTTCTCCGCAAACGAGGCTCTGCTTTGCGCCTGGACACAAAGCGTTCAGCTCTGTCGTGGATTGATTAACCAAAATAATTTTTTGTTTGGCATCCACATTCAGATAGCGTTCATCAATAGGAATTATTCCTTCTGCCGCATAAAGAGGAAAAACCGACAAAGCACCTGACAACAGGCAGCAACAGGCAACAAGAAATCTCAGTTTACTTGCAAGAAGAGAACTAATACGTACAGCTTTGTTATGGCAAAAACAATTCATAAACAGCGGCTAAATAAACCGGATACAGGCGCTCATTACCAAACATATTGGTGTAATAAAGCACGATCAGGTCATTTTCGGGATCAATGATGTATTCCGTTCCCAGCATGCCGCCCCAGGCGTAGGCCGTGTTGGATACGGCCGGAACGGGTTTTTTGCTTGCGTTGTACAATTCAAATCCCAGGCCGAATTGAAAACCCCGGCCTCCGGCGTTCTTTTCGGGCAGCCGGTTGATGCCGGTCATCAGCTCCACGGTTTCGGGCTTAAGGATACGCCGGCCGTTGAATTCGCCCTTGTTCAGCATCATCTGGCAAAATTTAGCGTAGTCTTCGATGGGTCCGTTCAGGCCGATGGCGCCTTCGCAATAGCTTTGTTGTTGGCTCACGGCTCCACGGGCAAACATATCCGTGCCCGCAACCAATTTGCCTTCGACGATACTGCCGGGAAGCACGAATCGCTCCAGGGCTTCCCCGGAATAATACCAATCGGTATGATTCATGCCCAGAGGCTCCAGAATGTTTTCCTTTACATATTGACGCAGAGGCTTGCCCGAAATACGTTCCACCATGTAGGCCAGCATATTGGTGCTGATGTGGTAGTTCCATTCCGAGCCCGGATCAAATCCCAGGGGATAGTTGGCTAATTTTATCATTTCGTCTTCGAGTGTTCCCGAGCGGGGATCAGTTTCGAAACTGCGCTGTCCGGCTTCGGCCCCCGAAGCAGCGCCGGCTTTTCGCATTTGCGCCCTCTCTGCGCGCTTGATTGCTCCCACCAGTCCGGCGTTCAGGCCCGAAGTATGCGACATCAGGTGTACAAAAGTCATAGCTGTTTCCACCGGCCTTGTTTCGTAACTGCCGTCTTCGTTTACCTTGGTCACCACCCGGTCGGGAATCTCCGGAAAATAGTCTGCCACCTTATCGTCAATGGCCACCAGGCCTTGTTCCACCAGGGTCATAAAAGCCACGGTGGTAATGGCCTTGGTTTGCGAAAACAAAACGTAATAATCTTCGACAGAGGCAGGAACACGGTTTTCCAGGTCTTTCCAGCCAAAAGCCTTGTGATAAAAAACCTTGCCGCCTTTTGCCGCAAAAGCAGCCAGGCAATT
>CAZNQD010000112.1:0-3909 GCA_964575345.1 uncultured Bacteroidales bacterium | reverse complement strand
TACCATTAAAAAAAGCTTACACCACTTGGTATACGAACTTGTAGACAATTGTATCGACGAAGCACTGGCAGGTTATTGTTCCGACATCAGGGTCTGGATAAACGAAGATGGCTCTGTAACGGTTTCCGACAACGGAAGGGGTATTCCGGTAGATTTGCACGAAAAAGAAGGCCGCTCGGCGCTGGAAGTAGTACTAACTGTGCTGCACGCAGGCGGGAAATTCGATAAGGGTTCGTACAAGGTTTCCGGAGGACTTCACGGAGTGGGTGTTTCCTGTGTCAACGCCCTTTCTGATCGTCTTTTTGTGCAAATATTCAGAGACGGAAAATCTTACGAACAGGAATACCACAGAGGCAAACCTCTCTACCCTGTCAAAGAAACAGGAACTGCCAACCGAACCGGAACTATCATCACATTCATACCCGACAGTGAAATCTTCACCACGTTGGAATATAAATACGACATACTGGCCAATCGTTTGCGTGAACTCGCCTACCTGAACGCAGGCATCTCTTTGACCATGACCGACAAACGGGTAAAAAACGAAGACGGCAGCTACAAAAGCGAACTGTTCTACTCGGAGCAGGGTCTGAACGAGTTTGTCCGCTTCATAGACGCTTCGCGAGAACCCCTTATCGAGGAGGTAATCCACATTACCACCGAGAAATACGGCACTCCCGTAGAAATTGCCATGATCTACAACAATTCCTATGTGGAAAACGTGCATTCCTACGTAAACAACATCAACACCATCGAGGGCGGCACCCATTTAACCGGATTTCGCCGTGGCCTTACACGTACCCTGAAAAAATACGCCGAAGATTCCAAAATGCTCGAAAAGCTTAAAATTGAAATTTCCGGTGATGACTTTAGAGAAGGTCTGACAGCGGTAATTTCGGTTAAGGTGGCAGAACCTCAATTCGAAGGCCAGACCAAGACAAAATTGGGCAACAACGATGTAATAGGGGTAGTAGATCAAACAGTAAGTGAGGCTCTGGGATATTACCTTGAGGAACATCCCAGGGAAGCCAAAGTCATTGTTGACAAGGTAATCCTGGCTGCTACTGCCCGCCATGCCGCCCGCAAAGCCAGGGAACTGGTTCAGCGCAAAACACCTCTCTCGGGAGGCGGCCTTCCCGGCAAACTGGCCGACTGTTCCAGCCGTGATGCCCAAAAATGCGAGATCTTCCTGGTTGAAGGTGATTCAGCCGGCGGCACAGCCAAACAGGGAAGAAACCGTGAATTTCAGGCCATCCTGCCTTTAAGGGGTAAAATTCTCAATGTGGAAAAGGCTATGCCCCACAAAGTGTTCGAGAGCGAGGAAATCCGCAACATTTACACCGCTTTGGGCGTAAGTATCGGCACCGAAGACGATACCAAAGAATTGAACATCTCCAAACTGCGCTACCACAAAATCATCATCATGACCGACGCCGATGTGGACGGCAGCCACATCGACACTCTGATCATGACTTTCTTCTTCCGCTACATGAAACCACTCATCGAGCAAGGTTTCCTGTATATTGCAAATCCTCCGCTCTATCTCTGCAAGAAAGGCAAGATTGAAGAATATTGCTGGAACGAGACGCAACGTCAGCGTTTTATCGAACAACACGGCGGCGGCAACGAAAACGCCATTCATACCCAACGTTACAAAGGTTTGGGTGAAATGAATGCAGAACAGCTGGCCAGCACCACCATGGATCCGGAACATCGTATTTTACGGCAAGTCACCATAGAAAACGCCGCAGCTGCCGATCACATCTTTTCGATGCTGATGGGCGAAGACGTAGGGCCCCGTCGCGACTTTATCGAAGCCAACGCTACCTACGCCAATATCGACGCGTAAAATAATCAGAAACTTTGTAAAAAATAAGCGATGGCTATGCCCAGGTAATTTCCCAGGGCATAGCCTACTACACCCACGGTGATACCGGAGATCATCACTTCGCGGTTTTTTATTGCTCCGCATACCACCGGCACAAAGGGAGGTGAACACACCAATGCTACCGATGTCACCATGGCTGTGTCGGTGTCAATCTTAAATAGTTTGCACAACAACAGGTGCGATAGCATGGAGCCAAAAATCACAAAAGAGAGTAAGCCGATCAGAGGTAAAAGCCTCGATGATATGTCATCAAAATCGGCCATACTGGCTACAGCGACACTAAAAATCAAAATAAGGTACATGCCGGTATCAAAACTACCTTGAATCTTCTTTACCGGTTTAAAATTGGCTGCAATTATACCCAATGTGGTGATGGACAATATAATAACAGCCATCTGGTAAGCCGGATTCTTGACCAGGAATCCCAAACCCGCACCACCGCCCGCACAGAGCAAAGTCACTCCAAAGGCAGCTAAAATATGACGAATCTTCACTTTTTTAAGCCAGGGTATCAGGGCCAATTTCACCTCTTCCTGCGCTAGTTCACTATTGTTGTTGAATTGCTGCTGCTCTTCTTTTGGCTTGTACAAAGGAAGTATTTTACTCAGTAAGGGTTTGGCATAAGATAGCAAGAAAAGCAGATAAACTGCACTGATAAGCATATCCACCGTATTGACAGCAATATATAAATCTTCTGGTACTCCCAGAGCAGTCTTAATAGAAGCCAGATTGGGAGTTCCTCCGGTATAGACTCCGGCCAGCATGCCGCTTACTTTTGCTGCTTCAGGTACAGATTCTTTGAACAAGAAATAGCCGAGTACAACCACAATAACCAAGCCGAAGACTCCAGCCAGCATCGAGAGAAAGGCCTTACCGGCCATTTTGCTCCAATCGCGAATGTTGACTTCGAACAACAACATGGGTAAAGCCAGGGGTATCATTATGGTGGAAATGGTATCGGGAATGGCATAACGCTCCTCATTAATTACCAGAGCACCAAAAACCATACCGACTAAATAGCAAATCAATACAGCTCCAATTTTATCAGCCATTTTTGACAGATGGCACAAACGTAGTACAATGGCCGGAACAAGAAGATAAAACAGGACTATTGCAATAGTTGTAATCATAAGACCGGGTTTTATTTAATACGAACAGAATGAATCACCACGTCTTGAAGGGGACGTTCATGAGCATCAGTTTTGAGTGCTGCTATTTTATCTATGACTTCCAGACCTTCGACGACTTCGGCAAAAAAAGTGTACTGATTGTCCAGGCTGAGCTCTCCTCCAAGCGTTGTGAGAATAGTTCGCTGCTCTTCCGAAAAGAAAAGAGCCTGGGGATTGTTGTGCAAAGCAGAGTCCATTTCGGCACGATAGGCTCTGAGGCGTTGATTGAATTGCCGGGGATCGGCTTTCCTGAGGCTGTCCATTTCCGCCTTTTGAGGCGTGTAATTAACTGTCCACCAGGCATTTTTGAGTGGATTGTTGCGCTGCATCTCCAGGCTGTCCAGATAGCCCTGTGTATAAACTTTTCCTTTAACAATGAAAAACTGACTGCAATCGGATTCCTTTTCGGGATTCATACTGTCCGGCTGTCTGGGAGCTGCAATGGCACCTTTACGGGCAAAATGGACAGAACGAAATTCAGGTTTAAGCAAAAACTGATTACTGCCCTGGCCCACACGTTCCCCGGGAGCAGCATTTCGCGAATCGGGAGAGCCCCCCTGTATAATAAAATGCGGCACCACTCTAAAAAAAAGTGTGCCGTCAAAAGCCTCGTAACTAATACGTTCTGTGTACATCTCCCGGTGTCGGGGGACATCATCATAAAAAACAGCCTTCATCGTGCCAAGGCTGGTAGAGATGTAAATGGTATCCTGTTTTTGAGCCTTTAGTTGACAGCTTATCAAAATCAGGCAGAAGAGTAGAAATCGAACGCGTCTCATGGCAAATTTGTTGCTCCGCTAGGATTCGAACCCAGACAGACAGAACCAGAATCTGTAGTGCTACCATTACACA
>CAZNQD010000111.1:0-3979 GCA_964575345.1 uncultured Bacteroidales bacterium | reverse complement strand
GCTCCGGTTACAAAACGTCGCATTATTGCTTCCTCAGGCTCCACTTCTTCCAGAGGTATCGCTTTACCTTTTTTAAATTCCAGAAAGTCACGCAAGAAAATGGGAATTTCTTTTTGGTCAACCAGACGGCTGTAGTCTTTGAAAAGCTCGTAACTTCCACGGCTGGTTGCCAGTTGAAGTTTGGAAATACTTTCTGGATTCCAGGCATGCTGCTCACCATCTTTGCGGAAACAATACCAACCTTTGTTGGGGAGCAGAGGCGGCAAAGCCTCCTTAAAAGCTTGTCGGTGCAATGCATTTACATCCTGTTCAATTTCTTCCAGACCAATACCTTCGAGCAGGCTGTCGCCGGCACGGCCGCCAAAATACTTTTGCAGCAGAGCAGAAGACAATCCCAGGGCTTCGAATAATTTTGCCCCTCTGTAGCTACGGATAGTGCTAATACCCATTTTGCTCAGGATCTTGTATAAACCTTTACACAACGCTTTGATATAATTTTTCTCTGCTGTTGCGTAATCCAGTTGAATTTCCTGTTTTTGAACCAACTCTTCCAAAATGGCAAATACCATATAGGGATTCACGGCGCTGGCTCCATACCCCAGTAAAAGCGCGGCATGCATTACCTCGCGCATTTCGCCGCTTTCAACCACCAAAGCCGTCTGTACCCTTTTGTGTACCGAAATCAGATGATGATGTACTGCACTTACTGCCAGCAAAGAAGGAATATAAGCGCGGGTGGCGTCCATATTTTTATCGCTGAGAATAATATAATTCACGCCCTGGTCCACGGAATGCTCCGCTTGCAGACAAAGATTGTGCAAAGCCTGTTCCATAGCTTCTTTGCCCTGATCCGGCGAATAGAGTGTATCCAGCTTAACCGAGTTGAAGCCTTTATACCGGATATTGCTGATCAATTCCAACTGTGTGTTGTTCAGAATGGGATACTGAAGACTGACCATCTTGCAATGGTTTTCCGAGGGGAACAGTATATTATTGCCTACTGTTCCAATGTATTCCGTTAAACTCATTACCAATTCCTCGCGCAGAGGATCTATGGGAGGATTGGTTACCTGAGCAAATTGCTGCCGGAAATAATTAAAAAGGAGCTGAGCCTGTTCCGAAATCACGGCCAGGGGCGTGTCGTTTCCCATGGAACCCACCGGTTCGGCGGCTCCGCTGCTCATGGGTATTATGATTCGTTCAAGGTCTTCACGGCTGTAGGCAAAGGCCATTTGTTTTTCTATAAAGTGCTCCTGTTTTTGAATGGCTTTAAAACCTGATTTGAGCTCATTGAGCTCCACCCGGTTGTTGCTGAGCCATTGTCTGTAGGGTTTGGCTCTGGCCAATTCGTCTTTTAATTCTGCATCGTAATACAATTTGCCTTCCTGAGTATCGACCATAAGTAATTTGCCCGGCTGCAAACGGCCTTTTTCTTTGATTTCGGAAGCATCTACAGGCATTACCCCTACTTCGGAAGCCACCAGCAATTGATTGTCTTTGGTAATAAGGTAACGGGCCGGCCTCAGACCGTTTCGGTCGAGCATACCGCCGGCATAGCGTCCGTCGCTGAACAAAAGGGCTGCCGGGCCGTCCCAGGGCTCCATCAGGATGGAATGGTATTCATAAAATGCTTTCAAATCTTCGCTGATCGGATTCTTTTCGGTAAAACTTTCGGGAATCAACATCGACATTGCATGAGGCAGGCTCAGTCCGGAGGCTGTCAAAAACTCCAATACGTTGTCGAGTGACGCACTGTCGCTCATGCCCGCTTGTATCAGTGGGCAAAGTTGAGCGATATCACCCAGCACCGGCGACTTGAGTACACTCTCGCGGGCTTCCATCCAGGAACGGTTTCCACAGACAGTATTGATTTCGCCGTTATGAGCCAACAGACGAAAAGGCTGTGCCAAGGCCCAGCTTGGAAAGGTATTGGTACTGAAACGGGAATGAACCAGGGCCAGCCCGCTGGTGAAATACAGGTTGCTTAAGTCAAAAAAATAACGACGCAATTGCATCGTTTCCAGCATTCCTTTATAAACTATACGTTGAGTAGATAAAGAAGGGATGTAGCAACTTTGCCTATCGGGAATGAGCGATTGTCGTAATCTGTTTTCTGCTTTTTTGCGTAAGATATACAACTCCAATTCGAGGTTTGGCTGATCTTTGCCTCCGGTGATAAACAATTGAAAAATCTGCGGTTCTGTTAGTCTGGCTGTATCGCCCAATACCGAAGAATTGACGGGAACTTCCCGAATGTGCATCAATTCAAGATTGGCTTTTTGGGTTTCTTCGTACAGAATATCGAAAACCTGTTTTTGCTGCTTCGGGTCTTTGGGCATAAACATCAGCCCTGTTCCGTATTTTCCTTTTTCGGGTACAGGAATGCCTTGTAGTAGAATAAATTCATGGGGAATCTGAACAAGTATACCCGCTCCGTCACCTGTTTTCTGATCGGCGGCCTCGGCTCCGCGATGTCTCATATTCTCAAGGATCAACAGCGCTTTCTCGACCAATTCGTGCGATTTGTTTCCATGAATGTTGACCAACATGCCTACGCCGCAGGCATCGTGTTCATACTCGGATTTATACAAGCCTTGCCGGCAAATCGATTGATTAATCATAATGCATAGTTGCGAAAAATCATTTGCTTGTGCCGAAGCTCAGTTAAATGAATGCAATTGGCCCGGTCAAGCACAGGACAAAAGTAGAATTTCTACAATATTATGCTTCATAATTATGTTATATAATATGTTTTTAGGAATCAATTTATTTATTATTTGCTATATTTTTTTATCCTTATATCTGTTTTCTGCTTCTTATGCTTTTATATGTTAATATTATAAGCTTTGTTCACTTTTGTATTTGGGTATTTAATTTAAATAAATGATCATGCCCTGCGCGATAACATAAAATTCCCGGCCGGCAAAAAAATGGCTGTTCGCTATCTGAGCGAACAGCCATGCATAACGACTAAACTATCGGCTGTGTTTATTTAACGCTTAACGCGTGCATTGCCTTCCCAGATGCTCCAAACCTGTTCTTCGTCGGCCGGTTGGCCGTAATCGGTAAGGAAGGTAGTAGCCAGAGCACCGCTGGCCCAACCAAACTGTATCCATTTTTCGGGAGCCCATGCTTTCAGGATTCCGTAGAGCATGCCTCCTACAAAGCCGTCACCGCCACCGATGCGATCCAATACATGTATTTCGCGGGGCTCAATCACGTGCCAGTTGTCGCCTTCGAGCATGATGGCTCCCCAGTTGTGACTGTTGGTGTGGTTTACTTCGCGCAGGGTGGTGGCAAAAACCGAAGCATTGGGGAAGCTGGCTTTGACGCGTTTAATCATTTCCTTGAATCCGTCAATTTTGGCAGCGATGCCTTTACCTCCGGCTTCGGGGCCTTTGATGCCCAGACAAAGCTGGAAATCTTCTTCGTTACCAATCAGAATATCCGACACAGAGGCAATCTCGGTAAATATCTCATGCAATTCCTTTTCGCGGCCTTTCCAGAACGAAGCGCGGTAATTCAAATCGAAGGAGATGCGGGTGCCGTGTTTTTTTGCGGCACGGGCCAGTTCCAGGCAGAATTTGCTGGTATCCTGCGACAAAGCGCCAATCAGGCCCGAGAGATGAACAATCTGCACACCTTCCTGTCCGAAGATCCGATCCAGGTCAAAATCTTTCACGTTCAGCGTGCGTCCCACTTCGCCAGCCCGGTCGTTCCAAACTCTGGGGCCTCGTGAACCATAGCCACTGTCGGCAATATTAATCTGATGACGATATCCCCAGGGGCCGCCCTGTTCTACTTCCACCCCTTCGTAATCCATATGGCGGCTGCGCAGATTGGCTTTGATAAAGTGAGCGAAGGGGCTGCCTTTTACAAAAGTAGTCAGCACTTTTACCGGCAGGCCAAGGATAGAGGAAACACTGGCCACATTGGTTTCGGCACTGGTGGCCTGCAATTGAAAGAGATCACTGCTGTG
>CAZNQD010000110.1:0-4007 GCA_964575345.1 uncultured Bacteroidales bacterium | reverse complement strand
CGGAAGGCGATAAAGGCAGCCCCGTTCCCTGCAGCCCAAAAGTTCTTGCTCATGCTTTCCGGAAACAGTTGTACTGGCAGTTCCCTGTATGCTTTCCCCAGGGTGAGGTAGCAAATCGGGTACCCGCATTTCGAGTACAGCAATTTGTCGGCAGCATCGGTCAGTTCATTGGCTTTCACCTTTGCCAGCAGTAAGGCGAATCTTTCAGTCCCTAACGATGGTTCAATGTATTCCTGTTGCACGCTCCTTATCATCGGCAGCATAAGCATGTACAGCCTTTGCGAAAAATCGATGTTATGGAATTGGTTAAAGCAGGTAGCATTCCAAACCAGCAGTTCGCGTGTCTCTTCGTATTTATCACTGCCCACCCAGCATGCAAGTTGGTTGTCGTCACAAAATTTGATCAGTCTGTCAATCGCCCGTTGTATCTTCCGTTGAAGTGCCCAGTCGTCGCGGTCAATCAGTTTATCGGTCCATTCGTCTGTGTCCTTATCCATCCGGGCCATGCGTCCCGTTTTGGTATGTGTGGCATCGTTATTCAGGGCATATTCACGGTATCCAATTAAGGTCACCGCCCTTTGAACGCAATAAACAAGTTCATCGCTTTGCAGGTCAGTCTCTCTCATAGTCAGTCCACCGCTTTCGCTGCCGGAGTAATCATCCTCCTCGTCCGCATAAACGTAACTTCCATCCAGTCCCCTCTCAAACGAATCGCTGTTGTAGTGTTCAACGGCAGTGTCAACAACATCTTCTCCAACATACTTCTCCAGCTCTTCCTGGGCCATTTCAATATCATCCTGAAGCTCCACAAATTCAATCGTCCCCGGGATATGCGAAAAATACTTCTGCATTTCAGCAATCCCGTTGTCAACATTATTTCCAAGTATCAGTTCCATTTCAGTTGTCGTTATTTGTTGTACGTTCGCTTGCAGTAATATCTTCCTCCCGTTTCACAATGTCGTGGTAGAATCCGAATTTCCCAGGCACATTGGCAAAGTATTGGCTCTTGATCATATTCAGAACCTCCAGAGCTTTCTTCTCAACTACTTTGGTCTCCGTAGCCAGAAACAATTTATAGGCGTAGAGCATTTCACTTCCGCTTGCCAGTTTCCCGTTTATAATGATATTACTCAGCGACGGGTGCAATCCCATTGCGCTTGTAATTGCGCTGTCGGCTTTGTCTGAAATAGCAATCTGCGCATCGGTGAATTCCTTCACCTTCATGTCAATCGGTATGATTTCCCATTTCTGAAGATCAATCTTCCCGATTCCAAGCTCCCTGGCAACCGCTTCTGAATGGAAGAATTTACCTACGTTATCGACCCCACTCAGAACATTTGCAAGTCCGGTAAGTATTTCGTCCTTCAGTTCTTCGAGCATGCTCTCCTTATATTCCTCCTCTTTCTGTTGGCACTGGCGCATAATAACTTCGCGTTTGTCGTTCCAATACGATTGCGGCGAAATAATATGCCATTTAATGTTCAGTCCATTATCGGTCTGAGCCTTCAGAATATCGGGAGCAACATTGCTGCGTTGCATCCATTTCCGCGATCCGAAGTACGAGGGCACCACTTCGTCATGTTGTCCCCTCCCAAACTGGTAGAAGCTGGTCCATATCATGTATGCCTGTGCGGTCATCCCCTTTGTTTTGTCGAATACCGGGTACCGCTCAATATTTTCCGGCGAAGTATCTCTCCAGTCAGCAACGAAAATATTTGCAACTCTTCCCTTTTCGTCGGGCCATTGTCGCCGGCACTCAACCGCTGGTACGTGTTGCAGTGCGGCAGGCATTCCCGCCGTTCCGGTAATACGGGTTTCCCTGTTGCGTATCAGTTTCGTGTAATACTCCTGTTTTATCAAAAGGTCAAGGAGAATATTGATAAGGTATTCCTCGTAATCCCATCCGTCGAGCCACTTTTCAATTTTCTCATCCATAAACCATTCAACTTCGCGTCTTCCCTCTGTGTACTTAACAGTATAGAGCCCCAATCCCTGTCCGTATTGTAATCCCCTTTGCCTTCTCACTACACCAAGCCCAAGGTTATTATCTTCCAGAAGTTGTGCAAGTTGGTATCCGAATTTGTTATCGCTTCCATCGGGCACAATATAATAACCGCCCGTAATTGAAGTCTTATCAGGGGAAGTTATGGTCGATTTTGTGGTAACAATCGAGTTCGTTTCGCCATAACTTGATGCCTGAATATTGTTTGTACGGATTCCCCTGGTAAATTCGGCAAACTTTACAACTTGCCCTTTACCAATGTTGATTTCTTTCATGTAACTATGATTTTTTGTCCGTTAAATTCCATTAAAGTGATAAGATACATTTGCCTTGGCAGGTTCAGGTCAACATCCAGGAAGTTGAGCATGTGCTTTGCGTTTTTGTTCTGATCTTTTGGGGTGGCATTTCGCAGTTTTGCCCGGTTTACACTAACCACTCCCTGCGATTTCTGTCGTCCGCGGTCGTAGCTCATAAACACCATACTGAAAGTATCTCCCCGCCCCGTAATTTCGCGCATCTGGCGTATGGCTTCCCATATCGAAATAGTTAATTCATCCATGCCATGTGGTTATTATAGCAAAGATGAATTCACTTCCTGTTTATTGAAAGGACAAAAAAAAGAGGGGACTTCTTACTCCCCTCTTTAGTTTCCGATTTTAAATAATCTGGCTATAATTGGTCATACCCTTTGCTTCTGTCAAACATTTTCGACCGTACATCCGTTATCTCGAATTTCCAGCGGTAGTCAACAATCTCGTTCCCATTTTGTACCGGCATAAACAGCGAGAACCTATGTCCCTTCAGCGCCAATATCTGGTCTCTATCCTCAATTTTGCCATAATCAGTGCGTGGAAACAAAGGATTAACCCTCCATTCCGGGCTGCTATACAAACTCCCACTATCGAATCGTACATTTTTCACCGGTGTAACTTCATCTTCGATTGACGATCCGGGCGGAATAAGTGTCGGGGGTTGCGAATTGCTCATTTCTGAGTACTTTACGCCGGCGTGTACAATTTTTTCGGCGTTGGTTCCGTCTATAAAGCTGGTCTCATCCCAAATTATCCGCAATGGAGTGTTTAATTTGTTAAGCATTGTAAACCCGATCCCCTCTCTGCCTATTACAAATCTCACATTCACTATGGTATCGTCAAAAACAAGCAGTGAATCGGTTCCGTTTCCTTCAAATCTGTACGAGTATTCATAAATTTTGTAATTCTCAAACAGTTTGGCTGTACTCACACATCCTGTAAGCATTGTGATTGTTAAAAAAATAAGAAAGTTCTTCATGGGAGGTCTTGTTTTGTTTATGTTATCAGTGAAATTATTTCCAAACAATTCTAAAAATCTCAGAAATACGTTCTCCGCGTTGTTCCAGCCAGCTTTCCATCGTTTCCTCATTAAAGCAACGAACAATTCCGGCTTCCTCCAATTTCTTTTTTGTGAGTCTTCCCTTTATAGGTGGTACCGCTTTCGTCCTCACCGCCTGAACGAATAGTTTATATTCCATTTCAGCCGCCTTATCCAGCAAAATATCGGCAATTCCCTTCTGCGGATTATTCTCTCCATCTTTTGGAGTATCAGGGTTAATGTTTATTATTTTTCCCATCGATTAAAGGTTTATTTATTTTGTTCTTTTCAACTATATTCTCTAATTTATCAAAGACAAATCCCCCCATCCTCCTCCTGTTGATTTCTTCTAACAGTACTCCCTCCAAATAATTGCCAACCGACCTTCTCTCACTCTTTGCAAGCTGTTCGATGTAGTATTTAATATCCGGGGCTATTCTGATTGAGAACATAACTTTTGTTTTCATATCAATCTATGTATTACATCCAATGCAAATGTAATACTTTTTCTGAAATAAACAAATAAGTCATAAAATATTTTTCATTATCGGAAAAATCATTGTGCGTAAAGATCAAAATATAAAATTATAACTTATTGAATTGTAGCTTAATAAATTAAAAATATTTCAGTGAAAAATTTTTACCTATTCGATAA
>CAZNQD010000109.1:0-4052 GCA_964575345.1 uncultured Bacteroidales bacterium | reverse complement strand
GCTCCCTCGCCGCTAAGCACCATTTTTATTCCCATACTTTTTATCACCCTGGCCAACAGGAACATGGGCGTGGAAGCTCTGATCGTAGTCACATCGTAGGTTTCGATGTGATAAATCACATCTCTGAGTGCATCTATTCCTTCCTGCACTGTATAATGGATTTCGTGATGCACGGTTCCAATGTGATCGGCTACTTTGCGGGCTGCCGTCAAATCGGGAGCCCCTTTCAGTCCAACGGCAAAGGAGTGCAGCCGGGGCCACCAGGCTTCCTGGGTACTTTGAGTTTCGATCCGTTTGGCAGAGAATTTTTTGGCCACTGCCGAAATAATAGATGAATCCAATCCTCCCGACAACAACACGCCGTAGGGCACATCGCTCATCAACTGTCGTTGCACGGCAGCCTCCAGTGCTACTCTCAGGTCATGCACAGAAGCCGGATTCTCTTTTACCGCATCGTACGAACTCCAGTCGCGACTATACCAGGGCAACATCCTGCCTTCCTGGCTGTAATAATAATGACCGGGCAAAAAGTTGGTATACTCGTCGGCATAAAGCTCCAGGCCTTTCAACTCGGACGACACCAAAATATGTCCTTCCTTGTCAGTTCCCATATACAATGGTATTACACCTATAGGATCACGGGCTATCAGAAAAACATCTTTCTCGCTGTCGTAAAGAGCAAAGGCAAATATACCGTTCAGTTCCTCCAGAAAATCCTTGCCCTTTTTTCTGTACAAGGCCAAAATAACCTCACAATCGGAACCTGTTTGAAAATCATACTCCTTTTGAAGTTCCCTGCGCAACTCCAAATGATTGTAAATTTCGCCGTTTACGCATAGCACCAGCTTACCGTCGGGACTGAGCAAAGGCTGACCTCCCGAAGCCGGATCCACAATGGCCAGGCGTTCATGAGCCAGAATGGCCGATTTACCACAATAAATACCACTCCAGTCGGGACCCCGGTGACGTATGAGTTTACTCATTTCAAGCACCTGCCGGCGATACGATTCCGTTTCGCCCTTTATATTGAATATTCCTGTAATGCCGCACATATTCTTTTGTTATAATTTATTGTTCTTAAATGCTTTATCAATGGTTTCAGCCAGACTTACTGCTGTTGCCATTGCCCTGACCACCAAGCTGGCACCCGTTGCCGCATCGCCACAGGCAAAAACTTTCGGATGAGAAGTTCTGAAAACGTTATCAACAGAGATTGTGTTAGCTTTGGTGCTTTCTAAACCCAATTCTTCGGACAATCCCTCTGTACAGACGCCTGCAAATCCCATGGCCAACAAGGCGACATCAGCCCTGATCAATTCTTTTTTCCCGCTGACTTTCATTTGAGGGCGACTACCGTTTATACCGGGCATCCAGGAAACTTCTTCCACTTCGACTGCCTCCAGTTGCCCCTCTTTGCCCAAAAAACGGGTAGTGGACAAATTCCAGCGACGCAGGCAGCCTTCTTCGTGGCTACTGGTCGTCTTGAGTATCAGGGGATACATGGGCCAGGGGGTTTCCGGATTGCTGCCTGCCGGGGGCTGGGGTAATATTTCTATCTGAGTGACCGAAGCTGCTCCCTGCCTGCGGGCAGTTCCCACACAATCGCTGCCGGTATCACCCCCGCCAATTACCAACACGTGTTTGTCTTTTAGCCTGATCTGTGTATCGGCTTCAGGGGCAATGCCCTGTATGATATTGTTTTGCTGAGCCAGTAAATCCATGGCAAAATGCACCCCATTGAGCTGACGGCCTTCTACCGGCAAATCCCGTGGACGTTCAGCCCCTATGGCCAGACAAAGGGCATCGCATTGGGAAAGCAAGGTTTCCACAGCCATATCTTTACCCACCTGAGTATTTGGGCAAAAGACGACACCTTCCTGACGCATCACATCCAGGCGACGATTTAAAATACTTTTACTCAATTTGAAATTGGGTATCCCATAACGCAAAAGGCCGCCGATCAAGCTTTCTTTTTCGTAAACAGTCACACTAAAACCTTTACGATTCAACCTGTTTGCCAGAGTCAAGCCGGCTGGCCCGCTACCCACTATAGCCACGGTTTTACCGTTACGTTTATATTGTCGCGGTTGTAAATAGTCTTCTCTGAAGGCGGCCTCGATTATTGCCAACTCGTTCTCGCGTATGGTGACAGCTTCTGTCTGACTAAGGTTCAATACACAACTTTTCTCACAGAGGGCCGGGCACACTCTGCCGGTAAATTCCGGGAAATCGTTGGTTTGTTCCAGCAGGTAAAAAGCATCTTTCCACTTG
Organism: uncultured Bacteroidales bacterium; assembly: GCA_964575345.1. Lineage (GTDB taxonomy): Bacteria > Bacteroidota > Bacteroidia > Bacteroidales > UBA1402 > UBA1402. The sequence goes on along the minus strand of CAZNQD010000109.1, from coordinate 1,781 downwards.
CCTTTATAGAGCAAATCCTGCCATTCCGGGACTTTGTTGCCCAAGGGGCAGGCCCAATGACAAAAAGGAACACCGCAATCCATACAACGCGAGGCCTGTAAACGGCGATCTCCGCTGTTGAGGGTTTGTTCCACTTCGCTGAAATCCTGTATGCGTTCGCTTACAGGCCGATATCCGGCCTCTTTACGGGGCAGGTTTAAAAAGGCTTTAGGGTTTCCCATAGCTGTTTGCTAAAAATCTCGTTCCACTTTTTCTATGCGTTGTTGCAGGCTTTTGAGTTGCTCTTCCTGCAGCACTTTTTTATATTCAATCGGTGTTACCTGTATAAATTCATCCAGGTATTGCTCCGGCCTGGCCAGAATTCTTACAGCCAGAGGGCTGCCGGTATGCTGATAATGTCGTTGTATCAGATCCAGCAATTCTTTGCGTGAACGGCTGTCTTCTATCAGGGATAGTTCCACCATATCCATGTTGCAGTAATAATCAAAATTACCCTGTTTGTTCCAGACATAGGCCAGACCCCCACTCATTCCTGCGGCAAAATTTCGTCCGGTTGTTCCCAACACCACTACTCTTCCACCGGTCATGTATTCACAGCAATGATCACCTACACCTTCGACTACAGCCAAAGCCCCGCTGTTTCTGACAGCAAAACGCTCCCCGGCTCTGCCGCTGATATACATTTCTCCTGCTGTGGCTCCGTAAAGCAAAGTATTACCGGCTATGGTGTTGTTTTCGGGGACAAAATCAGCCCCCTTGGGAGGTAACAGTGCGATTCGCCCTCCGCTCAAGCCTTTGCCCACATAATCGTTGGCTTCGCCTTCGAGTTTAAAATGTAGCCCTTTTACCAAAAAAGCACCGAAACTCTGGCCTGCCGAGCCTTTGAAAGTAATATTCAGATTATGTCCCGGCAAACCCCCGTTACCGTAACGCAGAGCTATTTGCCCCGACAGCATGGTCCCGGTGGAGCGATCCGTATTGTGTATTCTGTAAGTCAGGTTGAGATCCTTTCTTTGTTCAATTGCCTCTGCAGTATCCGTAATCAAACGCCTGTCAAGCACATTGTCAATTTTATGAACCTGAGCCTGCGTACAATACAGTTCACTATCTTCCGCCAGATTTTCCCGGTGCAGCAAGCGATCAAAATTGATCAGTTCATGTTTGCGAATACCATCGAAAGCTTTGCGTTGCAACAATTCAGTATGTCCGATAATATCTTCCAGACGACGATACCCCAATTGAGACAAATGTTCACGTACTTCCCGGGCCAGAAAACGGAAAAAGTTAACCAGAAAAACGTACTTTCCCCTAAAGCGCTTACGCAATTCCTCGTCCTGAGTGGCCACTCCCACCGGGCAGGTGTTCATATGACACTTTCGCATCATAACACAGCCAAGCACAATCAAAGCCGAAGTGGCAAAGCCAAATTCTTCGGCACCCAAAGCCGCCATTATAACTATATCCCGTCCCGTTTTGAGCTGGCCGTCCGTCTGCAGGCGAACTTGTTTTCTGAGTTTATTCAGCACCAGGGTTTGTTGGCTTTCGGACAAGCCGATTTCGGTTGGTAAGCCGGCATAGCGTATGGAGCTCATGGGCGATGCTCCTGTCCCGCCCTCGGCGCCGGACAAAATAATTCGATCGGCTTTGGCCTTGGCTACTCCGGCAGCGATGGTGCCCACTCCCGTACCCGAAACCAGCTTGACACTAATCTCTGCGGATGGATTCACATTTTTCAAATCGAAAATCAGTTGAGCCAGGTCTTCGATAGAATAAATATCGTG
>CAZNQD010000108.1:0-4165 GCA_964575345.1 uncultured Bacteroidales bacterium | reverse complement strand
AAAACAAACTCTACTTTATAATCCTGTCCACCGCGCTGGTGTGTAGCCTTGGAGTTTTTTACGCTTTTAAGGCTCAGGATAGAAATTTTTTGATCAGTAAAAATTTCGATATTTTCCACTCACTCTTCAGAGAGCTCAATTTGTTTTACGTGGACAGTACCGATGTGGATCAGGTGTTTTCCAACGCCATCGACGGGCTGTTGAGTTCCTACGATCCCTATACCAGCTATATTCCCGAATCGCAAATGTCTGAGCTCAAATATATGACCACCGGCGAATACGGAGGCATAGGAGCCATCATCAGCAAAAGGGGCGAAGCCATCATCGTTGCAGAACCTTATGAAAACATGCCCGCTCAGGAAGCCGGGCTGCTTTTTGGCGATGAACTGGTCGAGATTGACGGCATCAGTATGCAAGGCCAAAGCGTCTCCTTTGCCAGTGACTGCCTGAAAGGCCAGCCCAACACGACCATAGAATTGCTGATAAGACGCGAAGGCGAAAAGAAACTGATCAAAAAATCACTGCAGCGCAAACTCATACAAATGAATCCCGTAGAATACGCCGGCTTACTAAAACCGGGCGTGGGCTATGTATATCTGAGCAGTTTCACCGACAAATCCTACCAGGAGCTCAGACAAACCTTGATGAATCTCAACAAACAAGGCGCACAAAGCCTCATCCTCGATTTACGCGACAACGGAGGGGGTTTACTGAGCGAAGCGGTTTCCATCTGCAACTTATTTGTAGACAAAGGCGAAATTATCGTCACCACCAAGGGCAAGGTACCTCAATGGGACAAAACCTATAAAACCCTTATGGAGCCGCTTTTTAAGGATATGCCGGTGGTTGTGCTCACCAATAAACTTTCGGCTTCTTCTTCGGAAATTGTAGCCGGAGCTCTGCAAGATTTGGACAGGGCCGTTATTTTGGGCAGCCGCACGTTTGGCAAGGGCCTGGTACAAACCACCAGAGAATTGGCCTACAACGGAGTGCTCAAAGTGACCACCGCCAAATATTACATTCCCAGCGGACGTTGCATTCAGGCCGTCAATTATGCCAATGGGCGCAGCGGAAGACTGCCCGACAGCCTGACCACCGAATTTTCCACCCGCAACGGCCGCCCGGTCAAAGACGGAGGAGGCATCAGCCCAGATGTTAGTTGTGTCGAAAAAGAGTATTCCAACTTTTGCTGGCAACTGGTAAACAATTTGCATTGTTTCGATTTTGCCAACAACTACTATCGCAAACACGCCAAAATAACTTCGGTTGAAAACTTTAAGCTCAGCGAACAGGATTTTAACGACTTCAGGGACTATATTCGAAACAGCGATTTTACGTATGAATTGTACAGCAAAAACAAATTGAACGAACTCAGGAAGCTGTTGGAATCCGAAGGCTATTGGGACGAAGTCAGCGATGATTTCAAATCGCTCGAATCCAAGCTGGTTTACGATCTGGACAAAGATCTTGAAACCTTCAGGACCGACATTGAACGCATTTTAAGCCTGGAGATTATCAGGCGTTACTATTATCAAAAAGGAGAAATTCAGGAATCGCTCAAAACAGATGAATGTGTGTCAAAAGCCCTGGATTTGCTAATGAACAAAGAAAGCTACGAAGCCATTCTCAAACCTTCGGGGCAACCATCAACTCTTTGATGCACTTTTCTCCCGGGCGTAGAAAAGGAAAGTGATTTGATTATAAAAATTTCACTGCAATGTTGAAAATCAGTTGATTTTGAAATTATATGCGGTCTTGTAAAATTTTTCCCGAAAAACTTTTGCCGTAAAATAAAATCGTCTTATCTTTGCAGCCGCAAAATTAGCGCCAGCAATGGTTGATCCGCTTTTTTGCCGCAGGCTGGCCCATTCGTCTATCGGTTAGGACGCAAGATTTTCATTCTTGAAAGAGCGGTTCGATTCCGCTATGGGCTACCAATCAAACACTTAAGAATAAAGACAATGGCAAACCACAAATCATCCCTCAAAAGAATACGCCAGACGCTGGCCAGGCGCCTGCGTAACCGTTATTACGCCAAGACTGCCCGTAACGCTGTCCGCAATCTGCGTGCCACTACCGACAAAACCGAAGCAGAAAAAATGTTTCCCGGTGTTGTTTCCATGTTGGATCGTTTGGCCCAAAAGGGAATTATCCACAAAAACAAAGCTGCCAATTTAAAATCTAAGCTGGCAAAAAACGTGGCCAAGCTCTAATAAGCTTCTCCACTTGCCGTCTTAACAAGCCAGACCACGGGTTTCCTGTGGTCTTTTTTATGCTCTCTGCTTGCTAAACCACCAGAAAATCTTACTTTTGCGGAATTCTATTAACAGCAAGAACGAAAGCTTTACATTTACGGCTTACCTCCTGCCCTTAAGAAATAGTACGATTATGAAATTATTAGAAGGAAAAACCGCTTTAATAACCGGCGCTGCCAGAGGAATAGGCAAAGCAGTTGCACTGCGTTTTGCACAAGAAGGCGCCAACATTGCTTTTACCGATTTGTTTTTGAATGAACAGGTTCTCGAAACCGAAGCCGAGATAGCAGCCTGCGGAGTCAAAGTGAAAGCCTATGCCTCCGACGCTTCCAATTTTGAACAAACCCATCAGGTGGTCAACGATATAGTGAAGGAATTTGGAAAAGTAGATATTCTGGTCAATAACGCCGGTATTACCAAAGACGGCTTAATGATGCGCATGACCGAAGCTCAGTGGGACGCCGTAATCAACATCAACCTGAAATCGGCCTTTAATTTCGTTCATGCCCTTACCCCGGTAATGATGAAACAACGCGGAGGCAGCATTATCAATATGAGTTCTGTGGTAGGCGTATCGGGCAATGCCGGGCAAGCCAATTATTCGGCCTCCAAAGCCGGTATGATCGGCCTGGCCAAATCGGTGGCTGCCGAGCTTGGATCCAGAGGCATACGCGCCAACGCGGTTGCTCCCGGCTTTATCATCACGGAAATGACAGGCCAATTGCCCGAAGACGTACGCAAAGCCTGGTGCGATGGAATTCCGCTTCGCCGTGGTGGCAGCCCCGAAGAGGTGGCTAATGTTTGTGTTTTCCTGGGCTCAGACCTCTCTTCGTATGTAAGCGGACAGGTAATCCATTGTTGCGGGGGAATGAACCGCTAAGCATTTTATGACTATCCTCTACGAAGACAATCACCTGATTATTGTAAATAAGTCCTGTTCCGAAATTGTTCAGGCCGACAAAACGGGCGATCCCTCACTGGAGGAAGAGATCAAGCAATGGCTTAAGCAAACCTACAACAAAGCCGGCAATGTTTTTTTGGGTGTGACACACCGTCTGGACCGACCGGTCACAGGAGTTGTGATCTTTGCAAAAACCAGCAAAGCGCTGGCCCGTTTAAACGAAATGTTTCGCAAAGGGGAAATTCACAAGACTTATTTTGCCCTGGTCAAAAACAGTCCTCCTGCTACCGAAGGCCGGCTGGAGCATTTTTTATGGCGTAACGAAAAACAAAACAAAAGTTACATCTGCGAACAGGAAAAACCGGGATCGAAAAAAGCGATTTTAGATTATAAGCTGTTGGGGCGCTCCGACCGCTATGCCTTACTCGAAATTGATTTGAAAACCGGCCGCCATCACCAGATTCGTTGCCAATTGGCCGGCATTGGCTGCCCCATCAAAGGGGATCTTAAATACGGCTACCCGCGCTCCAACCCCAACAAAGGCATTTCGCTGCATGCCGGAAGGGTGCATTTTGTACATCCGGTAAGCAAAATTGAACTGAGCATTAAGGCGCCTTTCCCCGTGGACGAAGCACTATGGTCGGTTTTTGAACAACAAAACTGCCTGGAATAGAATTTTCCCCTCTTATTTACTGATGTTTACTTAATACTGGAAGAAAGCGAATTACATCTGCTGAATAAGTAAAGAAGCGGTCTTGCTACCTAATTTTTTTGACTCAAATTGCATCCAAAAGAGGAAAAAAATGTTGAAATTCTTCAATTATAAGTGTAGAAACAACACTTAGAGTTAAATCGCGTTAAACCTGCGTATAATTATGTAAAAACATTTGCAGGGAATAAATTTGAGCGCTACATTTGCACTGTGTTTTTCATGGTATTAGATTTAAGGTTAATGAAGATTGGTTGTCGCGAGACAACCTTCTTTTTTTAAAACAAGTGTCCGGATTTC
>CAZNQD010000107.1:2198-4171 GCA_964575345.1 uncultured Bacteroidales bacterium | reverse complement strand
TGTACGCAAACTGGACGAGATCAAAGTCAAAACCATCAAAAGCCAGGCTGTCTCCGGCATAGCAGAGGCCCGCCTGGCAGCTTCCGGTCTGGGCTATCCCGTCATTATCCGGGCAGCTTACGCCCTGGGAGGCTTAGGCTCGGGATTTTGCGAAAACGAAGAAGAACTCGATCAATTGGCAGAAAAGGCTTTTGCCTTCTCCGATCAGATTTTGGTTGAAAAAAGTCTGAAAGGCTGGAAAGAAATTGAATACGAGGTAGTACGCGACTGTTACGACAATTGCATCACCGTCTGCAACATGGAAAATTTCGACCCCCTGGGTATCCATACAGGCGAAAGCATAGTCATCGCCCCTTCGCAAACACTCACCAACACCGAATACCATAAACTCCGGGAGCTGGCCATTCGCATCATCAGGCATATCGGTATCGTGGGCGAGTGTAACGTACAATACGCTTTCGATCCCGAAAGCGAAGACTACCGCGTAATAGAAGTGAATGCCCGCCTGAGTCGCTCCTCGGCCCTGGCATCGAAGGCCACCGGCTACCCTCTGGCTTTTGTGGCCGCCAAACTGGGCTTGGGTTATGGCTTATTTGAACTCAAAAATTCTGTTACCAAAACCACTACCGCCTTTTTTGAACCGGCCCTGGATTACGTAGTCTGCAAAATCCCCCGCTGGGATTTGGGTAAGTTTCAGGGCGTAGCCCGTGAGTTGGGCAGCAGCATGAAATCGGTGGGCGAAGTAATGGCCATAGGCAGAACCTTCGAAGAATCCATCCAAAAGGGCCTGCGCATGATAGGTCAGGGCATGCACGGTTTTGTCGAAAACAAAGAATTGCAAATTTCGGACATCGACAAGGCCCTGCGCGAACCCACCGACCGACGCATCTTTGTCATCAGCAAAGCTTTCAGGGCCGGCTATACCGTGGAACAAATACACCAACTCACCAAAATTGACCCCTGGTTTCTGCAAAAGTTGCTCAAAATCGTGCGTACCGCCGAGGAGCTCGAAGCCCTGAATCCTCCGCTGAACGGGGAAAACATAGGCTTGGACAAAGAGCTTTTGATCAAAGCCAAAGTGTTGGGATTCTCCGATTTCCAACTGGCCCGGGCCTTGTGGAAAGACCAGATGAACGAGCAACACCTGCTTCAGATAAGAAATTACCGAAAAGAATTGGGCGTATTGCCCTCTGTGAAACAAATCGATACCCTGGCCGCTGAATATCCGGCACAAACCAATTACCTCTACCTTACCTACGGCGGCATTGAGCACGACATCAACTACGAAAACGATGGCAAATCGATAGTTGTGCTGGGATCTGGGGCTTACCGAATTGGCAGTTCGGTGGAATTCGACTGGTGTGGCGTTCAGGCTTTAAACACCATCCGCAAAGAAGGCTGGCGCTCGGTGATGATCAATTACAATCCCGAAACCGTATCGACCGATTACGATATGTGCGACCGCTTGTATTTCGACGAACTGAGTTTTGAAAGAGTAATGGATATTCTGGAACTCGAAAATCCCAAAGGAGTTATCGTTTCCACCGGAGGACAAATTCCCAACAATTTGGCCTTGAGGCTGGACGAACAACATATCCCCATCCTGGGCACCTCGGCCAAAAGCATCGATAAGGCCGAAGACCGACACAAGTTCTCGGCCATGCTCGACCGCATCGGGGTAGATCAGCCCCGTTGGAAAGAACTGAGCTCGCTCGAAGACATTCAGTTTTTTGTACAGGAGGTAGGTTTCCCCGTCCTGGTCAGACCCAGTTATGTACTGAGCGGGGCGGCCATGAACGTCTGTTCCAACATGGAAGAACTGGAGCGCTTTCTGCAACTGGCAGCCAATGTAAGCAAACAACACCCGGTGGTAGTGAGTCAATTCATTGAACACGCCAAGGAAATTGAGCTTGACGCGGTGGCCGGTAAGGGTGAGATCCTTTTATACGCCATCAGTGAACACATAGAATTCG
>CAZNQD010000107.1:0-2098 GCA_964575345.1 uncultured Bacteroidales bacterium | reverse complement strand
GTGGCCGGTAAGGGTGAGATCCTTTTATACGCCATCAGTGAACACATAGAATTCGCGGGAGTGCACAGCGGGGATGCCACCATACAGTTTCCTCCCCAGAAGCTTTATGTCGAAACCCTAAGGCGCATTAAACGCATCAGCCGACAAATTGCCAAAGAACTTGATATCAGCGGACCCTTCAATATTCAATACCTGGCCAAAGGCAACGAAATCAAAGTAATCGAATGCAACCTGAGAGCTTCCCGTAGTTTTCCCTTTGTAAGCAAGGTTTTGAAAATCAACTTTATAGAACAGGCCACCAAAGTCATGCTGGGCCTGCCCGTCCAACAACCGGACAAAAACGAATTCGACCTCGATTATGTGGGTATCAAGGCATCGCAGTTCTCCTTCAACCGCTTACAGAAAGCCGATCCTGTTTTGGGTGTGGATATGGCCTCGACGGGCGAAGTAGGCTGTATTGCCGACGATACCCTCGAGGCCGTACTCAAAAGTATGCTCTCGGTGGGTTATCGTATTCCAAAGAAAAACATTTTACTCTCCACCGGTTCTGCCAAGCAAAAAGTAGAAATGCTGGAGGCGGTGCGCCTGCTCTACAACAAAGGATTCAAACTATTTGCCACCGGAGGAACTCAACGCTTTCTCCGTGAGAACGACATCGATTGCGAGCTGGTATACTGGCCCAGCGAAGAGGGTCAGCCTCAGGCGCTGGATCTGCTGCACAACAAAAGCATCGATATGGTAGTAAATATTCCCCGCAACCTGAGCAGCCGGGAACTGGACAACGGCTACAAAATCCGCCGGGCAGCCATTGACCTGAACGTCCCTCTGCTGACCAACGCCCAGCTGGCCAGCGCTTTTATCACTGCCTTCTGCGAATACAAACTGGAAGATTTACAAATAAAAAGCTGGAAAGAATACAAATAAGGCTCTGTTCAGAATCAAAGATTCTCCATAATATTTTGACATTTTTCGTAGATTTCTTTAAAACCCTCAGATAAATAAATTTCGCGCTCAGATACACTTTTGGTGCTGTTATCTTTGGTGTATGATATAGTAATGCCGAAACCGTCATCAAATATCAACTCTATTTCTATAGTATCTTCCTCGGATACCACATCTTTCTTTGGTAAATCGGTTTTTTTGTATTGATCGATAAAGCTCACAAAATGAAGATAAAGTTCTTTAGCCTCCTCTTTATCGATGGGGTATTCTTTGATCGCTTCGCTGTATAATGTTAAAGCTTTTTCGGCTCGTTTTTGTCTTTGGATTTTGTTTAATGCACCTCTTCGATCTTTTTCTGCCTGGGAAATAGTATCCATTTCAAATAATTTTATTGAACTCGTAGGAAATTCATCCTGCATTTGCTTATTCACTTCCTCCCAATTATCAATGATTTTTGTAATCAGGAAGTATTCGCCTTTCTTTTCTATCATGCAAAAACCATAAGGTGAATCAAACGCGGGTTCCACAAGAAAACTCAACAAGACAGCAGATTTGGATATTTCTTCCCAATCTGTTTTCGTCGGGTCATTTTTGCCGTTTTCTTTCTCACTTGTGTTGGCTTCTATCGTCATATTGCTAATTAAAATAGACAACATGAATAATATTAATGAATTTGTTTTCATTTTATTTGCAGAATTAAATGAACAACTTTTAGTCACTAAATTTAGTCAGACAATAACGTAATTAAAATCACACCCCAAATAGTAAAATAAAGCTTTCTAATCTACCAGCCATGCCATTGGACCATAATCACCTAATGTGATGAGGTAAAAAGACACAATATTCAGAAGGCATAATATCACCGTGTCTCTATGCAAGTCCTTTTTTATGACTAAATACAACATCAACAGGAAGCTAATCGGAAGAAATACAATCCAATTAAGCACCAATGCGTAGGGATATACTATGCCATAATGAATATTCATACCCATTTCTTTTGGATCATTAAATATCTGAGGATAGGTATATCCGAAGGCTACATCGATTCTGATAAGCAAACTATACAGAATCAGGGATGCCGTAATAGCCAAATAATGCACGGTATAAAAAATCTTCTTTATCATATTCGGTGTTTTTCATGGTTTTGATAGATTAA
>CAZNQD010000106.1:0-4290 GCA_964575345.1 uncultured Bacteroidales bacterium | reverse complement strand
CTGTACCTATTCAACAAGCAGAAGGAACTCAATTGTTCCGTTTGCCCAATCTGTATAATTACTTCGATGAAGAAATTCCGACCGGTTTTCATCTCTTATTTTATATAGACACGACGACATTTGCAGCTATTAATCTTCCTGCCGGATTCCAGGATCTGGGTACAGGTTACGAAGTATACTACAATACTACAAATTATGGCGCGTATTGTACCTTTACAAGTAGTGGTAATGAATATTTTCTGGGTTATATCCTGACTCCGGACAGGAGTGCGCTATATATAGGGGGTGCTTCATTTGTTTGGAAAGAAGGCTTCCCCGGCGTTATGACTGATCCTTACGAAGGCGAAGGAGTTGATTCCATCAGCTGGAACCTGACAAATCCCTGGGCTATTTGGTACGCAGATTACTATTACAATGAAGTATCTGAATTTGATTTAGTTCTGGATGATGGAAGCAATTATGTTAATTTGGTTCTTTTTGCTGATCTTGCCGATGAAACCGACCCAATCACACTACCCGAAGGTGAATATAAGATCAACCAGGATATTGAAGTCGGTACTGCTCTTGCCGGATATAACGGAGCTAATGGAAAGGATGGAACATATGCGTTTGCACCGTCTGTTAACTCTACTTTCTATCTGGTCGAGGGTACTGTGACCGTAACCGAGGAGCTTGGTGTTACAACCATAAACGTAGAGGCTCTTTCAGCAAGTAATGTTAGTTTCCGGGCCACCTGGAGCGGTGCACTTAGTGTAATTAATCCTTTTGTCAACAACGGACAAACCAGGGCTGCAACAACCCCGGTGCTTTACCCAAGGATGCCTAAAAAAGGCCACTCAGGCTTTATGCGCTGAGGACAGGCAATAATATAGTTAATGATTTAAATAAAATATCTATATGAAAAAGACTATTAATGCAATACTGTGTATACTGGCGGTTGCAGCCTTTTCTTGCAAGCCTATAGAAAGAAACACAGAAGACCTGGAAAATCTGGTTAAAGAGAGGGGAACTCTAAAGATTGCAGCTTCTCATTATTATGGTGACGCATACAGCAATGGTAATGAAGTGTTCACTTATCAATTCCTTTCAGAAGGCATGAGTATAGGTTATGACCAAGATCAGGCAGAGACCAATTATTACGGAAGTGGTTATATCCTTGGTTTCGATTTGATAGCTAAAGCATCCGCAGAAACCATACCGGGACCTGCAGCAGGCACCTATACTATAAGCCTGGCAGACCTGCACGATTCCCTTACTATCGAAAATGCCTATTGCATCATTGTAAATACGAGTGCTTCTGCTTCCACCGCAAAAAAAATTGATTTAGTGGACGGAAGTATTGTTTTAAACAAATCGGCAGATTCTACAATGAACTTTACTTTTGAAGCAGAAACCATTCTGGGTACAGAGCTGGAAGCCTCTTACCAAGGTAAAATCTTTGTGGGAGATCCATTGTATCTTGGAGAATCCGATGATGCCGGTGAGTTGGAATTTGTTACCAATGAAATGACCTTTGCTGTTGAGGATTACAACTCCTATGGCTTCTCAATTGCCGAGTTGGTTTTAATAGGAGACGATGCCTATGTTTATATGGAAGAACTTGCAGGCCCGCTTTATGGAGAGGGTAAACCTAAAAAACCGGCCCCCGGCACCTATAATATGGCTCCATGGACTTATGCTGCAGCTACTTTTACACCCGGAGAGATTTACAATGGCGTTCCTTCCGGCACCTATGTCAGAACATTGATCGACAGGGATGCCTTGGTTTTTGATAAGATTTGGTATGCCGTAGCGGGTCAAATGACCGTAACTCAGGATACAGAAAACTATACCATAGAAATAGAATTGATTTCTGCTATGGGAACCAGTATTTCTGTTACTTATCAGGAAGCCCTCTAATTTAACTCTTGTAGTAATTAAAACAACATTTCAAATTTTCGGCCCCGGTAGTGAGAACTGCCGGGGCTGCTTGTTTTTACCCGACATCAATTTTCCTTATCAGAAGTAATTAAATAGCAGTCAGTGATTAATAAATAGTATAGAATTAATAATAAAGAAAGAATGAATATATAATAGATTTGTCGAACAAAGAGCTTTAAAACATGAAAATTATAGTCATACTTTTTTCGACGGTAATTTATATGATTCAAAATATAACAGCTAATGCTTCATCGTGCAATTACTGCGGCAGGGTAGTTTCAGCCGAAGACGGATCCGCCTTGCAGGGGGCCTGGATACAGCTTAAAGGAACCAATAATGTTTGTCTTACGGATGTAGATGGTTATTTTCAATTCAATTCAGAAGTATTATCAGACAATGTATCGAATAAATGTTCCGACTCTTTATTGATATTAAAAATTTCCTGTGTAGGGAGGCAAAGCAGGGAATGTCTGACAGAAGACAGTTTTATGCTTATAGAACTGGAATTGTTGTCTGCCGAATTACAGGAGTTCGTCAGAGTGGCTTATGGTTTGAGTTCTGCCAAAACACTTACAGGTTCCGTTTTTCAACTTCAGGGAACAGCCCTGGAGCAGCGGCCGCTGTCCAATGTAATCAAAGCCCTGGATGGTTTGGTCCCCGGCCTGCAACTCAGTTCAGGCGGAGGACAACCTGGTTCGGGGGCAAGCCTGCTACTCAGAGGTATAGGATCTGTTACGGCCTCTGCTGCTCCACTGATCGTCTTGGATGGTTTGCCTTATAATGGGGATATTTCTTCGCTTAATCCGTCGGATATTGCTGTTGTCAGTGTACTCAGGGATGCCTCAGCCTCGGCTTTGTATGGGAGCAGGGCGGCCAACGGTGTAGTACTTATTGAAACCAAAAAGGGACAAGCCTGCGCTCCCCAGTGTCGGCTACGTACAAGTTGTGGAAGTGTTAGCAAAGCGACAGCCTCTTATGCTGTCATGGGCGTAAAACCCTATATGGAATGTCTTTTGAGAGCTTGCAAAAACAAATTGATTTCCGGAGGGATAGCACCGGAGCAGGCCAATGCCGCCGCTGTGCAAGAGCTTGCTCAAGGGCCGGAGAATATTTTTGGACTCAAAGAACAATACAATCCCTATGATCTCCCATTGGAGGCCTTGTTTGATCCTCAAAGCGGAACTATTCGCCCGGAAGCCTCCCTGCTTTGGGAAGCAGACTGGATCGCTGCGATAGAGGCCAGGGTCCCTGTTATCAGGGATTATGCCTTCGAGCTTGAAGGAGGAACCGAAAGGCTGCGGTATCGAATGTCGGTTTCCTGGCTGGATGAACAGGGCTTACTGACTTCTACCGGATTTAAGCGTTTAGCCGGCAGTAGCAAGCTGGAAGTACAATCTGCTTCCTGGATTTCCACAAGCATGGCGGCCCGTTTTGCTCATAAGAAATACCGGAGCCTTGGAGCTCAGGCCCTGGCTTTGTCCAATGTCTGGTATTCTGCTTTGATGATGGGGCCGATTTATCCGGTTTACCAACGGGATCCTAATAGTGGGGAATGGCTGGAGGATGAACAGGGCAGCTTGTTGTTCGATTACGGAGAGCAGCGACCGGCAGGACAGCAGCAGCACTTCAATTCAGTAGCTTTATTGTACAAAGACAAGTATTCCACCTTATCAGACGATATTGGTCTTGCTCTGCAACTGAATCTGGGCAGCAAAGCACCGGGAGCTCTGCAGTTCAGTATTCATGTTGCAGCAGACCAAGTCTGGAAGGAAGACCGTATGTATCTGAATCCTATAGCCGGAAATGCTGTTTTAAGCCGGGGAAGGCTGAATGTTCAACAGCAGAAGGAACTGGTTTGTTCTTTTAATCAACAACTCAAACAGCAGCTCTTTTGGAAAAATCACAAACTGGACTGGTTTCTGGCACATGAATTCTATAAGGCAAGCTACAGTCGTTTGAGCGCTTATAAAACCGGCTTTGCCAGCGAGAAACTCCGGGAACTCGATGCTGCTGCTGTGATTGATGATTGCGCCGGCTCCGCTGAATCTCACGGCATAGAATCTTATTTGGCCAGACTTAATTATCAATACCAGGATCGTTTTTATCTTTCGGCCAGCCTGAGAAACGATGCTTCCTCTCGCTTTCACTGTTCCAGCCGCCGGGGAAATTTCTGGAGCATTGGGCTCAATTATCCTCTGTCAGGAACTGCCTGCATGAAAAACAGTAACGTTATTGACCATATGGCTATTAGAGCAAGTTACGGTGTTCAGGGTAACGAGGCTTTGTTAAATGCAGAATCCAGGCCCAATTATTATGCCTGGCAAAATCTCCTGGATTACAGTTATTCCAATGCCAGCCAATCAGGCGCTC
>CAZNQD010000105.1:0-4302 GCA_964575345.1 uncultured Bacteroidales bacterium | reverse complement strand
TTCTTCCGCCTTATCAAGTGCCTTACTGATGTGGTCAAAAATGAAGTCTTTGCCAATATAGTCGGCAAGACCTGAGTGGTCAAGGACATCGTAGACTTTTTTGTTTACACCGCTCAGTATGATGTGAATATTATCTTTTTTGGAATTCTCACAGAGGCTGCGCAGGTTTTTAATACCGGTAGAATCAATAAAGGGCACTTTACGCATCCGAATGATACGCACTTTGGCCCGACGCTTTTTGATTCCCGAATTGATCTCGTTGAAAGTGTTGGCTACGCCAAAAAAGAAGGGGCCGTCAATTTCGTAGATTTCGATATCGCTGTTTATCTTTTCCAAAATAGCATTGGCTTCGGGATCTTCGCTTCTCTCAATTTCGTTTTCGATTACTTTGATGCTTGAAGTTTCCATTACCCGTTTGATAAACAGTATACAGGCCAGCAATAATCCCAGCGAAATGGCTATAGTAAGATCGAAAATTACTGTTAAAAAGAAGGTTAACAATAATACCAGCACATCGCTCTTGGGATTTTTTAGCAGGGATCTAAAAGAACGCCATTCGCTCATATTATAAGCCACCACTACCAAAATCCCTGCCAGGCAGGCAAAGGGAATGTTTGCAGCCAGAGGCATCAAAAACAGATAGACCAAGAGCAAAAAGACTGCGTGTACAATGCCGGCCACCGGAGTGCGGCCACCGTTGTTTATATTGGCCATGGTTCTGGCTATGGCTCCTGTGGCCGGAATACCGCCAAAAAAGGAGGACATTATATTGGCCAGGCCCTGGCCGATCAATTCGGTATTGGAATTGTGCTTTTTCCCGGTAACCCCGTCTGCTACCATGGCAGAGAGCAGGCTTTCGATGGCTCCCAGCATGGCTATGGTAAATGCAGGGCCCAGCAACAAACGGATGGATTGCAGGGTAATGGGCGGTGTGCTTGGTTTGGGCAGCGGAGCGCCACCACTCAGTTCAGGATAAACATTACCTATGGTATCGATTTCGACTCCGTTTTTTTTGAGCACGATAACCAGCAAGGTAGATACGACAATAGCGACAAGCGATCCTGGAATGACCTTACTGACTTTTTTCCAAAGGAAGCTCAGCATAACTGTAAACACAGCAATACCGGCAGCCCAGGGATTGATGCTTCCCAGGTTTTTGGCATAACAGATCCATTTTTCGATAAAATCGGAAGGTACTGACAGAGCCGAACCATCCAGGGCTTTCAAACCCAAGAAGTCTTTTATCTGGGTTGAGAAAATAACCAGGGCTATTCCGCTGGTAAAACCTACTATGATGGGATAAGGCATAAATTTAATAACGTCTCCCAATTTGAGCAGTCCCATCAATATCAGTAAAACTCCTGCGATGGCAGTGGCTATAATCAATCCCGTAAGTCCGAATTGGGCAACCACTCCGGCAACAATCACTATAAAAGCACCAGTGGGGCCGCCAATCTGTACATGGGAACCTCCGAAAACGGATATAGCCAAGCCTCCAATAATGGCAGTAATAAGGCCTTGTTGCGGGCTCACCCCGCTGGCAATGCCAAATGCAATAGCCAGGGGTATGGCAATCACTCCCACAATAATACCTGCCGTCAGGTCTTTAAACAATAAGGCTTTGGAGTAATTCCGGTTTCTAATCAGTTCGTAAAACTTAGGTCTGAAAACCTGATCAAACTTAAACTTAGTAGTATTCATTCTTTTTCCAGCCACTCTGGTCGTTTTTTAAAAAATCGCGCAAAGGTAGCCATTTAGACGAAATTTTGCAGTATTTTTGTGGGTTAAATTTCTCATTTTAAGAATATGCCATTAAATCTGCCTCCTCAATTGCCCGCCATAGATATTTTGAAAAAAGAAAATATCTTCGTAATGGACGAAGGCCGGGCATCTACTCAGGACATTCGTCCACTCAGGATAGTGGTGCTCAATTTAATGCCAATCAAAATCACCACCGAAACCGATTTAATTCGTCTGCTTTCCAATTCTCCTCTGCAATTGGAACTCATGTTGATGAAAATAAAAAGCCATACGCCAAAAAATACTCCGGTGGAGCATATGAAGGCTTTTTATAAAACCTTTGAACGGCTGCGCAACGAAAAATTTGACGGAATGATTATTACCGGAGCCCCCGTTGAGCACCTTGATTATGAAGAGGTCACTTATTGGGACGAAATCAAAGAAATATTCGACTGGTCTGGCACTCACGTTACCTCGACCATGTATATTTGTTGGGCTGCGCAAGCTGGTTTATACCATCAATACGGAATTCCCAAATACAATTTGCCCGAAAAAAAATTCGGCATTTTCAAACACAGGGCCAATCAACCGGAATATCCCTTGTTCAGAGGCTTTGACGATGAATTTTACGTGCCTCACAGCCGTTACACCGAAATCCGCCGCGAGGATATTCTAAACAAGCCGGAATTGACCCTGCTGGCCGAATCGGAAGAAGCCGGCGTGTATATCGTTATGGGTCGCAATGGCAGAGAGTTTTATGTGACGGGTCATTCTGAGTACGCACCCGACACTCTGCATAAGGAATATACCAGAGATCTGGACAAAGGGCTGAACATAACCGCTCCCCGCAATTATTACACAGACAACGATCCTGCCAAACAACCACTGGTTCGCTGGAGAGGACATGCCAACCTGCTGTTTAGCAATTGGCTGAATTATTTTGTATATCAGGAAACTCCCTTTGATATCAGCCAGGTGCATTGACGGCTAAAGGGTTTATATGGCAACTAAAGCAATGACCCCTCAAAAGATAGCAAGCAATCAGTCTTTGGCTCCGAACCGGCCACCTAAGAAAATTGAGCTTCTTGCCCCCGCCAAAGACCTGAATTCAGGTATTGAGGCTATTCTGCATGGGGCTGATGCCGTGTACATCGGTGCACCAAAATTCAGTGCCAGGGCAGCTGCTTCCAATTCCCTGCAAGACATCGAGGCCCTGGTAAATTTTGCCCATCCCTACAGGGTAAAAGTGTATGTGGCTCTTAATACTATTCTTTACGACGAGGAATTGCCGGAAGCCGAAAAAATGATTCAGCAATTGCATCAAATCGGTGTCGATGCGCTGATCGTTCAGGATATGGGAATCTGTCAACTGGATTTGCCGCCTATTCCCTTACACGCCAGCACCCAGACGGACAACCGCAGTATGGAAAAAGTCCGTTTCCTCGAAGAGGCCGGATTCTCGCAAGTGGTGTTGGCCCGGGAATTATCGCTGGAAGAAATTCGCCAAATAGCAGATAAATCGGCTGTGCGTCTGGAAGTTTTTGTGCACGGAGCCTTATGTGTGAGCTACAGCGGACAGTGTTATATAAGTCAGGTGCTGGCTTCGCGCAGTGCCAATCGGGGCGTTTGTGCGCAATATTGCCGTTTGCCCTATACGCTGATCGACTCAAAGGGCAGGGTTTTGATCAAAGACAAGCATCTCTTGTCGCTAAAAGACCTGAACCGAACGGAACAACTCGAAGCCTTGATTGATGCCGGAGTCAGTTCTTTCAAGATCGAAGGGAGACTCAAAGACAGCAGCTATTGCAAAAATGTGACGGCCTGGTACCGGCAAAAGCTGGATGAAATCATTTCGAGGCGGGATGATTTGCAAGCCACCTCTTCGCCTTATTGCCGTTATAGCTTTGAACCTGATGTAAATAAATCCTTCAACAGAGGATTCACTCCCTATTTCTTGACAGGCAAACGAGAGATCTTTATTCAGCCCGGAACTCCCAAATCATTGGGAGAAGCTTTGGGAATGGCTGAACCGCAGAATCATACAATGTCGTATAAAGGAGAGCTTGCTCTGCATAACGGTGACGGTCTGAGCTTTTTTAATGAAAAAGGCGAATTCGACGGATTCCGTCTGAATAAAATAGAAGGTAAACGTTTGATTCCGGCCGGGAGAACATCCTTACCCGACAAAGCAGTTTTTTTGTATCGTACGCACAATCAGGTGTTTGAGCAAGAACTGGCAAAGCCCTCTGCCACTCGCTACATTCCTGTTCAACTGAGTTGCAGAGCCTTAGCTTTTGGCTTCGTTTTGGAAATGAAAGACCGGGAGGGGAGTAACGCAAGTATTGCTTTTGAATCAGAGAAAATACCTGCCAATAAATCCCAGAGAGAAATCCTGCTAAAAACCCTGAGTAAAAATACCTGCCCACCCTACGAAGTGAGCTCATGTGAGCTTGAAGGAGTCGATGGCTACTTTGTACCTTTATCCCTGTGGACTGCCCAACGCAATCTTTTGTACGAGCGCTTCGACATGGTACGCAGGCTTTCGTACAGAAGAGAAGAAAA
>CAZNQD010000104.1:0-4452 GCA_964575345.1 uncultured Bacteroidales bacterium | reverse complement strand
ATATATACTCAAATGGCACACCCTAAGCACAAACATTCGAATACCAGAACAGCCAAAAGAAGAACGCATTACAAAGCAGAACTTCCCACACTGGCCGTTTGTCCCAACTGTGGCGCCCAGTATATTTTCCATACTGTTTGTGGAGAATGCGGATATTATCGCGGAAAACTGGCTATTGAACAAAAAGAGTCCTGATTGAAGGGCCTTTTTTCGGGATTTGCTTCTTCCCCCGGTAGTGATACGGTGGCTGAAGAATTGGTATAACGGATGTCACAATATATATGGTGTTACGTATATAACGTGAATGTCCGTTTTTTTTATTTGTACAGATTATGCATAAATCCGGTTTTGTAAATATAGTCGGGAATCCGAATGTCGGTAAGTCAAGCCTGATGAATATCCTGGTGGGAGAGAAGATGTCCATTATTACATCCAAAGCTCAAACCACCCGCCACAGGATTATCGGAATCGTTAACGGGCCCGATTATCAGATTGTTTTTTCGGATACCCCCGGGGTGTTAAAGCCCAAATACAAGTTGCAGGAAAGCATGCTAAACTTTTCTTCATCGGCCCTGGTAGACGCGGATATACTTTTGTATATGACCGATACCGTCGAGAAGATCGAAAAAAACGAAAGCTTTCTCGAAAAAGTAAAACAGGCCACAATGCCTGTGCTGGCAATAATTAACAAAATAGATCTGAGCAGCGAAGAGGCTTTGCAAAAACAAGTTCAGGCTTTGCAGGCAATTTTGCCCCGGGCCGAAATAATACCCTTGTCGGCGTTGCATAAATTTGGCCTGGACTATTTAATGAAACGTCTATTGGCTTTGTTGCCCGAATCGCCGCCCTATTTTGGTAAAGATGCTTTGACAGATCGTCCGGCGCGTTTTTTTGTGTCTGAAATCATACGCGAAAAAATTCTGCTTTATTATCAACAAGAAATTCCCTACGCCGTAGAGGTAGTAGTGGAAACTTATAAAGAAGAGAAAGAAAAAATATACATAACAGCCCTGATCCTGGTTGAGCGGGAAACACAAAAAGGGATTATAATCGGGCATCAGGGCAAAGCGCTAAAAAAACTGGGGACTGTGGCCCGCCGGGAAATAGAACGTTTTACAGAAAAGAACGTATTCCTCGAATTGTTCGTCAAGGTCGAAAAAGACTGGCGTACAAACGAGAACAGTTTGAAAAACTTCGGATACATTCAGGATTAACGACATCAATATGGGAAATATAGTGGCCATAGTGGGCCGTCCCAACGTGGGAAAATCAACTTTGTTCAATCGTTTGGTCGAAAGCCGTCAGGCCATAGTAGACGAGGAAGCCGGCACCACCCGTGACCGGCATTATGGATTTGCTCAATGGAATGACTGCGAGTTTTCTGTAATTGATACCGGCGGCTGGGTAGAAGGTTCGAACGATGTGTTTGAGGAGGCTATCAACAAGCAAGTGCAACTGGCCATAGACGAAGCTGACCTTATTTTGTTTTTGGTTGATGTTGTGCACGGCATCACCGACCTGGACCAGATGCTGGCTTCCCGTTTACGACGCCTGAATAAACAACCTGTTCTGCTGGTTGCCAACAAAGCCGATAATTACGAGATTGGCATGAATGCCGCCGAGTTTTATAAACTGGGGCTGGGCGATCCGATTGTCGTTTCGGCCATCAACGGTTCAGGAACCGGTGACCTGCTGGATCTGCTCGTTGCAAAATTTGACAAAACTTCCTCTGTTGAAAGGGAACTGGAGGATTTACCCCGTTTTGCGGTTGTGGGCCGTCCCAATGCCGGAAAATCTTCACTGATCAATTCCTTTATAGGCGAGGAGAGGCATATTGTGACCGATATTGCCGGAACCACCCGTGATTCGGTGTATACTCGTTTCAATAAATTCGGGTTTGATTTTTATCTGGTAGATACGGCCGGAATCCGCAAAAAAAGCAAAGTAACTGCAGACCTGGAATATTATTCAGTGATGCGCTCCATACGTTCCATCGAAAACGCCGATGTCTGTATCCTGATGATTGACGCCACCAGGGGCATCGAAAGTCAGGACATGAATATATTTTCGCTGGTACAGAAAAACAAAAAAGGGCTGGTGGTTTGTGTGAATAAATGGGATTTGGTCGAAAACAAAAGCACCGAAGCCATTAAAACCTTTGAAACGGCCATCAAAGAACGTTTTGCTCCTTTTGTGGATTTCCCCATTTTATTTATTTCGGCTACGACCAGGCAACGAATCTTTAAAGTGCTCGAAACAGCTGATGCTGTGTATAAAACCAGGAAACAACATATTTCGACCAGTCAGCTTAATGAATACTTTTTGCCTCTGATCGAGAAATTTCCCCCGCCGGCCAATAAGGGTAAATACATTAAAATTAAATACGTGACTCAAATCCAGGGGCCTTACACTCCCAGTTTTGTGTTTTTTGCCAACCTGCCCCAATACATTAAAGAGCCCTACAAACGTTTTCTCGAGAACAAACTCCGTTCCCGCTGGAATTTTACCGGCACTCCCGTGCAGGTGTTTATCCGTCAGAAATAATATATACCATTAATCTATATCCTCATGGAAAAAAACGAAAATCAGCTCAACATTGAATTACCCGAAGAGGTCGCTCAGGGAACTTATTCCAACCTGGCCATTATTTCGCACTCCAGTGCTGAATTTATTCTGGATTTCATTCGTGTGATGCCAGGAATTCCCAAGGCAAAGGTGAAATCGCGTATCATTCTTACTCCCGAGCATGCCAAGCGTTTGCTGATGGCTTTGCAGGATAACGTGGTGAAGTACGAAAAACAATTCGGCCCCATTAAGAATCCTCAGGCAGGCCCTCTGCCTCCGCTGGGTTTCAGTACGGGCGAGGCTTAAAAATTTTTTCGTAAACTTATTTGTATAAAATAAAAAGACTTTCTATCTTTGCAGCCCGTTTTGAGCAAGAAAATGGGCACATATTTAAGGATTAATGATTTAAGACCAAAAGAAGTAAAATGCCAACAATTCAGCAATTAGTAAGAAAAGGAAGGGTAAATCTGACCGACAACAGCAAGGCACCTGCCCTGGATTCCTGTCCGCAAAGGCGTGGTGTTTGTGTACGTGTCTATACAACCACACCCAAAAAACCGAATTCTGCAATGCGCAAAGTGGCCAGGGTTCGCCTGACCAACCAGAAAGAGGTAAACTGCTACATTCCCGGCGAAGGCCATAACCTGCAGGAACACTCTATAGTGTTGGTTCGCGGGGGTCGTGTAAAAGATTTACCCGGTGTTCGTTATCACATTGTTCGCGGCACACTCGACACTGCTGGTGTAGGCGGTCGTAAACAACGTCGTTCCAAGTACGGAGCCAAAAGGCCCAAGGAAACAACAAAAAAATAAATTAAAGCATCATACATTCATCACCAGTTTTTAGCGTATTGGTAAATAAGGGAGACTCGTTCTTCCGGGTTGAGTAAATGTTCCGGTGGGAACGTTGAAGACAAACAACCAAAACAATAAAACGGTCAATTATTTGAGAAAATGAGAAAAAGCAAACCGAAAAAACGGGTTATCCTCCCGGATCCTGTTTTTAATGACACCAAGGTGACAAAATTTGTCAATCACTTGATGTATGACGGGAAAAAGAATGTTTCTTACGAAATTTTCTATTCCGCTTTGAAAACCGTTAAGGCCAAGTTGCCTAACGAAGAAAAATCCGCACTCGAAATCTGGAAGACTGCCCTCGACAACATCACTCCTCAAGTCGAAGTAAAATCCCGCCGCGTGGGAGGTGCCACTTTCCAGGTTCCTACAGAGATCCGCCCGGATCGCAAGGAATCCATTTCAATGAAAAATGTTATTTTATATGCCCGCAAACGTGGAGGTAAATCCATGTCTGACAAACTGGCTGCAGAAATTGTTGATGCCTTCAACAACCAGGGCGGAGCATTCAAACGTAAGGAAGACATGCACAGAATGGCCGAAGCCAACCGTGCTTTTGCTCACTTCCGGTTTTAATTGATCATACGATGGCGAAAGCAGACTTTCAGTACACCAGAAATATAGGCATAATGGCCCATATCGATGCGGGAAAGACTACCACCTCGGAGCGTATTCTTTTTTACACCGGGCTTACTCACAAAATGGGCGAGGTGCACGATGGTGCTGCTACTATGGACTGGATGGAGCAGGAGCAGGAGAGGGGTATTACCGTTACTTCTGCAGCTACCACCACTTTTTGGAAATACAACGACAATAAATATAAGATCAATCTGATTGACACTCCGGGACACGTAGACTTCACCGTAGAGGTGGAACGCTCCCTGAGAGTATTGGACGGCGCCGTGGCTGTTTTTTGTGCAGTCGGCGGGGTAGAGCCTCAATCAGAGACTGTATGGAGACAGGCCGATAAGTACAATGTGCCCCGCGTGGCTTACATCAACAAGATGGACCGTTCGGGAGCCGATTTCTTTTC
>CAZNQD010000103.1:2564-4617 GCA_964575345.1 uncultured Bacteroidales bacterium | reverse complement strand
GCAAGATAACCATCTTTTAACAGAGTAGGTGTGGTGGCCTGTACCGGATCGATATTAACTGCCAAAGCTTCGGGATCAAGGGCGTAATCTTTCATGCCTGATCCATAACTGTCAGTCTTATCAATGTCCGGCAATTCGAAATCTTCCAGAGAGATTTCGCTCATATTCAGGCTTAGGTTGGACGTCTGTTCTATGCCTGGGATGCTAAAGTCCTCCAGGCTTATATCGCCAAAGCTCACCGAAATCGGTTCCGGTCTGAAGTACTGATCTCCGAGCATTAAAGCCGATTTATCAATACTGGGAACCTCAACACTGATGGAATCGCTCATGTTAATACCGTAGCCTCCGTCTTCGCCCACAGATATTAAATCGATGGAATCGGTATTTAGCAAGTCACCGACCCGGATGGTATCAGTACTGCCCAAAGGGATGGCCAGGGAATCTCCGCCAAAAGCTATTTTGGTAGAAATGCCTTTGCTCATATCGTAGCGGGTGTCAATGCAGGAGCTAATGCTCATCAGCATCAATAGAGCAAATAAACCGCCTATGGCCCATTTGCCGGGATTTTTTGTTTTCATATTCAAGGGGTGCTTAGGGTTCATCAATAATATTAATCAACGCAATCTTTCACTAAAATCGCCCAAATATACCTATATTATGCAATTCTAAAATATAAATGCGTGTTTTTTGTAAAAAAAAGCTGCACTCAACACGAAGGGCAGCTTTTTGGGGAACTAGAATTTAGTTAAAATAAAGATTATTGCACAAGTTGTTCGCTGGCTACTTGTCCGCCCTGAATGCTGAAACGATAGGGCCAGGTAGTTTTAGTATCCGGCGAATGTTGTTCGGGAGCCGTGCTGACAACCAGCCAAAGATGGCTTAAGCCTTCTTTGGGTACACGATAGTGAAATTTACCCTTGCTTTTATTTTGCATTTTTCCGTAAGAGACTTTGCCCTTTTTGTCAACGGCAACAATTCCGTAACGCCAGCCGCCCGCCTGCTCTGTGGGAGCAAGGCCTTCGAAATTCAGCCTGATATTCTTCCCGGGCCGGGGAACATCCAGGCGAATGCCGTTATACCCGTAATTCTGCGGGCAGTTTTCTTCTGCAATTGTATACCAGCCCTGAGATCCCTGTCTGATTTTGCTGTAATGCATATTGGCATAGGGTTTAGCGTAGTGCCGAACGCGATCAAAATCCCAGGTCATGAACTTTTGAGCAGCCTCAAAGATCTCGGCGTTAAATGTTTCCTGATCAATACCGCTCAGACGCTGATAGGCACTGGCAGGGTCTTCTCCTTTTTCGGCATCGTTCCATATGGCTGCAATAATTTCAGGTCCGTGTTTATCGGTCCAGTATTCCAGCATGTAAGGAGAATGATACATATTTTGAGGATGCATCAAAGCCAGATGGGTTTGTTTGAGATAGTCGACCAAATGGTAATTCTCGTCGGTCATCCAATGCGGATTCACATTGAAAAGCATCCATTGCGAAGTCATTTCCCAAATGGGGCCGCCTTTGAGGTTTAAGTGACCGTCAGCACCGATCTGGGCCTGGAAAGAATGACCGAGTTCGTGTGCAATGACATTGCATTTGGGGTCTTTTAGCCGAAAAGGTGTTACCCAGAGGGCGCCTATTTTGTTGTCGTAGGCGCCTCCGTAGGCCGTGCCGTCTTCGGAATAATTAATCATAATCATCATGCGGTATTGGTCGGCCAGGGATTCACCTTTTAAAAATCTCAGACTGTCACGGTAATAGCGATAAAAGCCTTCGGCTTTGTTGAGCAGGTTTTGCAAATCGACTTGCATGTTTTTTCCGTTTAATTCCGGGGGATTATTCAGATCCGGCCCGAATCCGGCTTCCCAGAAGATCACGATATTGTCGGAATACGCCATACGATGATAACTGTAGCGACCGGCGGGATCGTTAAAATCCATCTCCCTGAATTCTTCGGGGATATAGATCTTTTTGCCCGGTGGAATAAGGTTCTGAGCCCTGGTGTTCAAGCTGAGGCTTAATATGAACAGAGCGACAAGTCCTGTAATGCATCCTTT
>CAZNQD010000103.1:0-2464 GCA_964575345.1 uncultured Bacteroidales bacterium | reverse complement strand
ACAGGAGCCCAATTGCCTTCGGCGTCTTTGTAATACAATTTCCAGGTTTTGGGTACCCGACAGCCTCCCCAGGGGCCGTCGTCGAACCAAAAGACAGTGGTGGAAGAGACTTCGGCTTTTTCTTTAAAGTCGTAAGTAATCCATTCCAGCGTATTTTCTTTGGGCCACCAATGATAATAGGGTACGGAGCGGTCTTCGGGGCTGTTCGGCATCAGGCGGTCGTTGATGGATGAAATAGAGCCGGCTCTGTGTGAAACCGAAATTTTACTTTCAGAGGCCAAAGTCGCGGGCATAGTGGGGCGCGAAGCACTCAAATCCTGAGCCAGCCAAACGGCCATATTACCGCTGCCGCGGTGGGCCCAGGCATAGTAGGGAATAAGGTTCAGTTTGACATCCTGAGTCTGGAGGCGGCCTTTGTTGTCGTAACGGAGAACCTGTGCATCCGTGCGTAGTTGTAAAATACCTGAAAGCAGGTCCGGTTTTTCAACAAGTTCAAATTGGGGTTTTTGATTCATAAAAGTACTGAGGATATCGAAATCGTTGTCTGGCCATTCGGCACAATAAACGATAGGACCGCGTTCAACCGCAATTTTACCTTTGTCGGCTTCCACATTGGGATTGGCTTTTACCGTACGGGGCTGCATGTCGAAATGTAGCTCTATTTTATCGCCTTTTTTCCATTTTCTGTCGATGCAGAAATAGCCGTCATTCAGTTCCTGAGCAGCCAATTCTTCACCATTAAGCCTGATGGTATAATTCAGGCGTTTGCCATCGTTATAGGAATATAAATTGCTGGGAACAACCTGATTTCTTACCCATCCCGGGATACGTATTTTCAAGATGAAATTTTGTCTTCCGGCAGGATTAACGGTTATGCTCACATCACCATCCCATGGATAATGGGTGCTTTGTTGGAGATTGATTTTTTTCTTATTCAATTGAAGATCGGTATTGTTTGACATGAAAAGGTTAACAAAGACGGCCTGATCTTTGGTGGCATAAACATAGCCCGGCACAGAAGGGATGAAACGGCAGATGTTGGAGGGACAACAGGCGCAGCCGAACCAGGCCTGACGTTGATGTTGGCCCATCGATTCCAAAGGATTGGGATAGAAGAAAGTGCCGCCATCCAAGGCGACGCCCGAAATCAATCCGTTATACAAAGTGCGTTCCAAAACATCGTAATACTTTGAGTCGCCATGCAAGAGGAAAAGGCGGTAGTTCATGTATACATTTCCGATGGCCGCACAGGTTTCGCAATAAGCCGACATATTGGGTAATTCGTAATTCCTGCCAAAAGCTTCACCGCTGCCGGTGGCACCTATTCCGCCGGTGAGATAAAGTTTTTTGCCTACAATATTGTCCCAGATACGGTCAATGGCTTTAATGTAGGAGGAATCTCCGGTCAGGGCTGCTACATCGGCCATTCCGGAATACATGTAAGCAGCACGTACGGCATGGCCGACGGCTTCGTCCTGTTCAACTACAGGTTGGTGAGCCTGGCTGTATTCGTCTCTACGCGAAGTGTAGCCCCTTTTGTCCAAGAAAAACTTGGCCTGATCGAGGTATTTTTGCTCACCAGTAATCAGGTATAATTTAGCCAGAGCCATTTCGGCAATCTGATGGCCGGGAACAGCTACAATCTGACCTTCGCCGTCGCCGATCTCTCTGCAAACACAGTCGGCGTACTTAATGGCAATATCCAGGAAGTTACGTTTGCCGGTAGCCTGATAATGAGCAATGGCTCCTTCGATCATGTGTCCCAGGTTGTAAAATTCGTGGCTGAGATCCTCTACTTTTTCCCAGCGTTTCGATCCGGCCCATTCATGGGGATGTTCAGGATTCTGGGTGCGGGCAGTAAACAAATAGCCGTCGGGTTCCTGGGCGGCAGCCACAATAACGAGTACGCTGTCGATGTATTTGTCCAGCGCTTTGTCGGGATAAGTCTGCATGGAATAGCTGGCTCCTTCGATGGTTTTGTACACGTCGGTATCGTCAAAGGAATAACCTTCTACTTTGTATTCGGAACTTGGATTGGCGGCCCGTACAAAATTCTCGTAACGTCCGGTTTCCTCGCATTTACTGAAAGCCAGAGGAATGGTGACCTCGCGGCTGGCTTTGAGTCTTTGTCCCCAGAAGACATCCGTCACCTTGACCGAAGTAAAGGGAACCGGATCGATGGGATAACCGTGATGGCTGTTTTGTGTTTTGGCTTGTATGCCTGCAGTCAGGCAAAGCGTTAAGGCAAGAATGAACAGTTTTTTCATAGTTGTCGTTTATAGTGTATTGAATAAAATTAAAGTCTAAAGATAGTTATTAATGAACAAAGACGATCAGTATCTGGTTCTTTCATTATAATGCCAGCTTCCATCGTTATAATTTAAGCTGCCCACAAAGAAACTCATTAAGAGTAAAAAGAAATATCAGTAAAATCCAGAAGGCTGTAACTATTGTCCGATTTTGT
>CAZNQD010000102.1:0-4674 GCA_964575345.1 uncultured Bacteroidales bacterium | reverse complement strand
GTTTTCAGAACTTTTCAATCGGAACTGGAAACCGTTTACGAAGAATACAATCTGTACGAAGACCAGCTGGACCAAAAAGAATTGAATTTTTTATTGAGTCATCTTTTTAAGGGACATCCCTACGAAAGGCCGGTTATCGGTTTATCAGAACACCTCAAAAATCCGCAATTAAGCAAACTGATTGATTTTTACAATAATTGGTATGTGCCCGGAAATATGGCGCTGATTCTGGTAGGAAATATTGATCCTCAAACCGCCAAACCATTGATTGAGAAAAGCTTTGGAGCCTTGCCCGCCAAAACCAGCCCCTCATTGCCGGAATTTTCAGACTGGAACGTAGAAGGCCGCCAGGATTTTAAAGCCAACCTGGCATATATTCCCCGCATTCACATTAGTTTTGAAGGCGTCGGAATGGGAAATCCCGATGCACTGGTGATTGAGCTGTTTATGAATTTATTGTCCAACAGAAGCCAGACCGGCTACCTGGACAAACTGGTGCTTGACGGAGATCTGATGGGAACTTCTGCCAGTCATTTGAGCCTCGAAGACCAAGGGCGTATTGCTATCACCGCCATCCCTTCGTTCGATCCCAATCAGGGAATTTTTGCCAGCACCAAATCTGTTGAGAAACTGCTTTTCCAGGAAATCGAACGCATTAAACAAGGCAACATCGATGCCGTTCTCGTGGAAAATATTAAAAAAGCCATGATCCGGAGTTATCAGCTCAAAATGGAAAGCAACAGTGCCAAAGCAGAAATCCTGACCGAAGCTTATATTGCAGGTAAAACACTGGAAGAAACTCTGAATTACACCGAAAGACTCAATAAAATTCAAGCCAACGATATACAACGGGTTGCTACAGAATATTGCAACAACAACTACATGCTCTTCGATATCGGTACCGGTAAAATTCCGGAAAGCGAAAAATTGGAAAAGCCCGACATCAAACCTATAACTCAAAGTTCCGGAAAGAAATCGGCATTTGCTCTGGCCTTTGAAGAACTGAGTTACGAAAAACAAGTCTTGCCTGTAAAAGATTTCGAAGAAGTCATCATAAAACCAATCAATACCAAGTCCAAACTATTTTATACACAAAACACCGAAAACGAAGTTTTTTCTTTGATTTTAAAATACGGCATCGGTACCGAAAAAATGCCTTACCTGGAATATGCTACTGCCTTGATGAACAACGCAGGTATTATGGGTGGGTATTCTCCCCAGGAATTCAAAAAAGCCATCACCGAACTGAATGTTACCTGTCGCTATACGGTTGACGAAGATTATCTTTATGTAGTGATGGAAGGCTTCGAAGACAATTTGACAGAATCGCTGGGTTTATTGACTCGCCAGATACTGATGCCTCAACTGGACGAAAAACAATTTCTCAATATTCAGGGCAGCATCTATCAAAGCCGCATGCGCGAAAGCAAAGATCCCAACATAATAGCCGAAGCCCTGGCTGAATATATGATTTATGGAGATAAATCCGAATACCTTGACCGGCCGACTCTGTATAACATATTCACCGAAATGGGCCTGAGTAAACTCACGGGCGAATTCCAACGAGCTACAGACTACGAAGCAGAAGTACATTTTTGCGGAAAAATGTCCTTTGACGAGGCTTACGATATTTTGAGTCAATACTTGCCTCTGAAAGCCAACGAGAAAGAGAGCAGCTCACCCGAATGGAAAGCATACAAGGAATATTCACAAAACACTATTTACTTTCTACCCCGTAGCGACACCAAACAGGCTAATGTATATTTCTTCGCTCCAGGCAATGTGTATATGCCCGAAAACGATCTTAAATACAAAGCCTTCAATCGCTATTTCGGATCGGGAGGGTTTAGCAGTCTGGTATTTGAAGAAATCCGGGAAAAGAATTCCATGGCTTACACTTCCTACGGAGTCTTAGTAACTCCCCCGCTGCCCGGCAAACAAGCAGGATTTCAGGGTTATGTGGGAACGCAGTCGGACAAGGTAAACGATGCCATTGGCCTGTATATGAAATTGGTCAACGATATGCCCCTGTATCAGGAAAGAGAAAAGAATCTGAAAGCCTACCTGGAACTCGAACCCTTCACTACTCAACCCGATTTCAGAAGCAGAAGCCAGCAATACGAAGAATGGAAACGTCTGGGCTATACAGCCAATCCCGCTTTACAGCAAGAAGCAGAAATTCAACAATTCAACCTGCAGCAAATACTGGAATTCTATCAACAGGAATTGAAAGGCAAACCCATGGCAATCGCTGTCGTGGGCGATCCTAAGCTCATCGATCTGAAAGCCCTGGCCGCATACGGAAAAGTGGTAAAAATGTCTTCTGCCAAACTTTTCTCTAAAGATTAGTATTTCCGAAAAATAAGTTTATTCCCGGGGATAGCCTTTCTCAGAAGAAGGCTGCTCCCGGGATTCGCTTTTTCCGGCCACGACCATAACAAATTCCCCCCGGGCTTCGTTCAGGCTGAAGTGACGGATAAGTTCCTCCAGGCTGCCTCGCAGAGTCTCTTCGTAGATTTTACTGATTTCACGGCTAACCGAAGCTCTGCGCTCCGGGCCACATACTTCGGCCAGTTGTGTCAGTGTTTTGAGCACTCTGTAGGGTGATTCGTATAACACAAAAGTCTGTGTCAGTTCAGCTAAATAATGCAAGCGGCTGAGGCGGCCTTTTTTCTGGGGCAAAAAGCCCTCGAAATGAAAATGTTCCTCGGGCAGGCCCGATACCACCAGAGCAGGCACAAAAGCGGTAGCTCCGGGCAGGCATTCTACCTGCAGGCCGGCTTGCAAACATTGCCTCACCAAAAGAAAACCCGGATCGGAAATGCCCGGTGTGCCCGCATCGGAGACCAGAGCAATATGCTCACCGGCCTGTATGCGTGACACTACCTGTTCAACAGTCTTATGCTCATTAAATTTATGATGCGACTGCATTGGTGTGCCGATGTCGTAATGCTTTAGCAGTTTGGAAGTGGTACGGGTGTCTTCGGCCAGAATCAGATCGGCTTCCTTAAGTATTCTGAGCGCTCTGAGCGTAATGTCTTCCAGGTTTCCCAAAGGCGTGGGTACCAAGCTGAGTTTTGACATGGCTGCTGTGCTTAGCTGGTAAAATGATTGTCCAGTAAATTGCAAAAATCGGTAAAACTTTCCGATTCACTGTATTCGGAATAATTCTTATTCAAATAAGTGATCGCTTCGTCCATGCTTTGTAAAGCATTGATTTCCTTTAAGGCCTGATCCATTTTTTCGGGAGAATTGCCAAAGAGGTCGCGCCTGAAACGGAAACGATCGTTCAGGCTCAGGGCTTTGGATAAATCGGCGAAATGCCTGCTTTCCAACTTCTTTTGCAATGATGACTTGGTACTGTTTTTTTCATAACGATCCACCAGGCTTTCGGGTTTTGCGGTTTGTTGTATGGGTATCCTCCTGGTTGAAGGCGAAACAAATTCTTCAGTCTGCGCGGCTGCCTGTGCCGGGAGTGAGCTTGCCGTAGCAGGTACCGGATCCGTTTCCGGCTCTGCCGGAAGGGCTTCCACATGTGGCTTAGGGCTCGGCTCCTTGCGGTCCTCTACCAGATTGTTGATGCTTTCGAGTTTGTACAGCGAGAGCTCCAGCAATTCCTTGGGAAAATTTGGAATCCGGCTTAAACCTGACCATAATAAATTTAATTCTTTCAGTTCCTTGAGAAGTCTTTCCTTATTCATTTTAATCTCTTATTGTAGATTGTTTTTAATACTTGTTCCATTTCTGTGCGTATCCGGGCGGCAGGCTGTTTGTATTGATTGCATAAAAGAACCACCACATAGGTTTTATCTTTCAGTTGCCAATAACCGGCGTAAGCCGTTACCGATTTCATCGATCCGCTTTTGATGCGCAGTGTTCCCGGTAATTTTTTCCCAAAGTTCACCACAGTGCCTTCCAACGCTGCCTGAGGCAGGCTGTTGAAAAATAAATCAGCCTGCGGGCTTTCCAGGGCCATATAACGTAATACCGCAGCAAGACCTGCCGCATCCACCCTGTTCAGGGGAGACAAACCCGAAGCATCGTACAATTGCCAGGTACTGATATCCACTCCTTTTTGAGCCCAAAAACGCTGTAACACTTCCAGTCCTTCCCGGGCAGAGACCGGTGCCTTTGCCCCGGCGGCCAGTGCCAAATGTCGCAGCAGGTATTCGGTATATAAATTATGGCTGTGGTAATTGATTATTTTCACCAGTTCGCCCAGAGGTTTGGAATAGCGGGTATAAAAAACAACAGCCTCATTGACAATCATCGGATTATTTGAGGAGTCAAAAACAAGCGGCTCACGGACAAAACCCGGCTTGTTCTTGGTACAGACTTTGCCTTGTATGCTGATACCAGCCTTAATTAATTCCTGTTGCAGCCGAAAAGCCAAATAAGCAGGCGGATCGGGAATATCGCCCCTGATGATGAATTCCTCTTTACCGGCTGGCACGCTGCCGTACAATACCCGCTCCCAACTATAAGGAATCCCGTAAAAATAAGCACTGTCTTTGGTATTCTCCTTTGTAGTTAAATTATTGATTATCTGCATATCGGGCAATACCGGTTTTAGGTAGAGAATGTCAGGTTTGGTACCGGGCAAGCCCGATTTCAGCCCAAGACGGAACATATTGTCTAACACCGCCAGGCCATACACTCCGGCCGCGTAATAAT
>CAZNQD010000101.1:0-4712 GCA_964575345.1 uncultured Bacteroidales bacterium | reverse complement strand
CAAGAAACAAAATAAAGTCATTTTGGAGCATTTTTTCAGTCTGTGTACTTTTTAGTGCCAGCGGTCTGGCTGCTCCTTCTTTGACAGTAGAGGGTAAAGTATTGGACGCAACGGGCAAAACGCCGGTATATGCAGCTCAGATCAGTGTGGATAATTTCGCTTCGGCCATCAGCGACGAAGACGGAAGTTTCAGCATTAAAGTGCCCGTCGAAAACGCCGTAATCCGGGTCAGCGCCTGGGGCTATCAGGCCAAAACCCTGGCCCTGAAAGGACGCAGCAATGTAGTCGTATTGCTCGTATCGGACGATTTTAAAAACCTGAACCCCTTGCTTGAATTTCCATTTGGTGAGCAGGCACTGCAAAGCGGTCCCCATGCCGTCAGCGGCTTCAGGCCCGAATCGCCTGCACAAAGCCTGAGCCTGGTGGAGAATGTGCAGAAAGAACTTGGAATCCTTCGAAGTATCAATCGTTCGGCAGCTCCCGCCAGCGGTAAAAACACCTATCTGAGGGGGCTCAACAGTTTGTACGGCAGTTCCCAGCCGCTTTACATCATCGACGGCATTCCTTACGAGACGCTCACCGGCAAACACAGCATCATCGAAGGAAATTACAGCGACCCTCTCAGTGCCATTAATCCCGAAGACATCGAAAGCATTACCCTGATCCGCGATGCTTATGCCCTGTACGGCATCAAAGCAGCCAACGGAGCCGTTCTGATCAGAACCAAAAGAGCCAGGGAACAAACCTCGCGCATTTCGGTCAGCACCTCCTGGGGAATGATTTCGGCTCCCAGGCAAATTCCCGTCCTGCAGAACAACGATTACCGGGCCTATGCCCTGGAACAAATCGGCGGCGCCGGCTATACCGAACAGGAGATTCAGGATCAGCTCTACCTGAGCGACGATCCGTCCAGGCCGTATTACAATACCTTCCACAACAACACCAACTGGCAGGACGAAATCTTTCAAAACGCCATGGTTCAACGTTATTACGGCCAGGTAACCGGTGGTGACGACATTGCCGGCTACGCCATTTCCATAGGCTACGACGATGTGGAAAGTACCATGAAAACAGGCGGGATGAACCGTTTCAGCTCCCGCTTCAACAGCGACATTAAGTTTACCGATCAATTGACTTTTTCGCTGGGGCTCTCCTTTAGCCAGCTTAACAAAAAATTGCGCGACGACGGCTGCCAGCAACTCTCCTCGCCCACTTACCTGTCGCTGATCAAATCGCCTCTGGTATCGCCCTATCTGCTCGATGATGACGGCAGCCGTCTGCCTACCGAAGCCGACGAAGATTTCTGGGGATTGAGCAATCCTGTAGCCATCCTGCTCAGAGGTTTGGGCGAAAACACTCAGCAAAGGGTTGATTTGAACGGCAAGCTGGAGTATGCACTGAATAAACACTTTTTGTTTACCGGCATTTTTGGCTATAACACCGACAAACTGACCGAATCGTATTTCCTGCCCGATTACGGGGTGGCCAGTGTAGAACTGGAACGCATCAGGCAGGATTCCAGGAATTACGTTCAAAACCGTTCTGCCCGTTACATTGGCGTGTATACCAACCTGAACGCTCAATACCGCGAAGTCTGGGATTATATTCATCAACTCAGGCTCAACGCAGGGCTGCGTTATCATTCCAATCAATACCTCTCGCAGGGAGGTTCGGGCTACAACACCGTGGAGGATAAATTTATCTACCTCACCAACAACCTGCTGGCCAAGGCTATCTTTAACGAAAACAGCCAATGGCTCTGGGGCTCTGCTTACCTGGACGCTCAATACACCTTGAAAAACACCTTCGACTTTTCGTTCAACCTCTCGGCCGACGCCAGCTCCAGAACGGGCAGCAAACATCGCGTCGGGCTCTTCACTTCGGCCGGCGCTTCCTGGTTGCTGTCTTCCGAAAAATTCATGGCCGATGTCCGGGCTGTCGATCTGCTGAAACTCCGGGTAAGCGCCGGCCACAACGGCAGTGACGACCTGGGTCCGGCCGATCCACGCGGTTATTTCGGCTCGGTCAGTTATATGAATATGATGGGGCTCAGCCTGAGAAACCTCAACAACGAGGAGCTCAAATACGAAACCACCGACAAAATCAATTTAGGTCTGGATCTGGCTGTCTTTAACGAGAGGCTGGCCTTGTCGATCGACCTGTATCAGCATCTTACCCATGATTTAATCAGCATGCGCGAGGCCAAACAAGTATCGGGTTTTGATTACGTCTGGGTCAACGAGGGCTCGCTGCAAAACCGGGGGCTGGAAGCCTCTTTGAACCTGAGGTTGGTTGATACCCGAAAGTTCAAATGGAGCCTGCAGGTCGGCCTGGGGCATTACAAAAACACGTTGAAAGACGTGGCGGACGATATTTTTACCGAATATTCAGGAGCTACTGTGCTGTCGCGGCAGGGCAATCCCCTGGGCGTATTTTACGGCTACAAAACCCAGGGGGTCTTCAGTACCTACCAGGAAGCTCAGGCCGCCAACCTCAAAACTTTGTACAACAACAGCACGGTTTATCAGTTCGAGGCCGGCGACATGCATTTTACCGATAAAAACAACGACGGCTGGATAGACGAAGACGACCGTTATATCATTGGTGATCCCAATCCCGATTTTTACGGTACGCTGTCGACCCGCCTGAGTTATGGCGGCTTTAGCCTCGATGCGGTATTCAGCGGAGTGTACGGTAACGATATCTACAACCACCTCAGAGCCCGGATGGAAGCAATGGACAGTTTCAACAACCAGTCGGCCAGTGTGCTGAACCGCTGGAAAGGCCAGGGCCATCCTGCCGACATTCCCAGGGCTGCCTACAACGATCCCGGTGGCAATGCCC
Source organism: uncultured Bacteroidales bacterium (assembly GCA_964575345.1). GTDB lineage: Bacteria > Bacteroidota > Bacteroidia > Bacteroidales > UBA1402 > UBA1402. Next base: position 1,868 of record CAZNQD010000101.1, on the reverse strand, counting down.
GTTTCTCGGATCGATGGATCGAAGACGGTTCCTACCTGAAGCTTCAGAAACTGGGCTTTGAATGGGCGGCTCCCGGGGAAGTCTTCTTCCTCGACGGCCTGCGTGTGTTTATTTATGCCGAAAACCTCATCACCTGGACCAATTACCTGGGCAGGGATCCGGATGTCAGCCATTCCAATTACAGCCTGCTGCAGGGCATCGACCGTGGTTATCTGCCTCAGTCCCGATCGTTTATGGCCGGTATCAAAATCAATCTCTAAGCAAAGAACTATGAAAACTTCTTCTCACATATTCCTTCTTTTCCTCCTGACTGTTTGGGGTTTTTCCTGCTCCAACTTTTTCGAAGTTGATTCCAAGGCCTACCTCGACATCGAAGACAACCGGCTGAATACGCCCAACGATTCGGTTTATTCCGTGTTTGGTTTGCTGTCGGGCATGCAGGACATCGGGCCAGTCTGCGTGCTGTTGGGTGAATTGCAGGCCGATCTGATGGACCTGACTCCCAATGCCGACCTGGATCTCCGGGAAATCAACGAGCACAGGGTGAGCGTCGGTAATCCTTATCTGAAAGCGACCGCTTTTTATCGCATCATCAACGATTGCAATTATATGATTCAGCATATGGATACTCTGGTGGGCGACAATGCTTTGCTGCAGGATTATGCCGCGGCTGTGGCCATCAGGGCCTGGACGTATTTGCAGATGAGTAAGATATACGGTTCTGTGCCTTATTTTGAACATTGCATTCTCGATACGGAAGAGGCGCTTACTGCCGATTTCCCCAAAAAGACCCAGGCGGAACTCCTGCCTGTACTTATTGCTCAGGTACAGGAAGTTTTACACATTCCCAGGCCTTTTCGCCGGATGAACAGCATTTCGGTGGGCAAAATGATTCCGGGCAACGAGTTTTTGCTGGGTGAATGTTATTTGTGGCTCAACGATTACGAAAACGCGGCTTTGTGGTACAAAAGGGCTATCGAAAAGGACAATTATCGTTTTGTCTGCGACGACAACTTCTCTATCACTTACGAGGACGATGGCAGTGTTATACTGTCCTGGTTTCAAATCTTCGAGAATTCCAATTATGCAATTACTTACGAGAATAATGCTTCCATTTTTTATGATAACACCTACGGTAAGTCCAACAGCCTGAGTTCTTTGTACTTTGGCAGGGAGGGCAGCAACAAGATTAAGCCTTCGTCGGCCATTATCGAAGACTGGATTACTCAGCCTATAGGCACTACCAATCTGGAATTGAAGAAACTGGGTGATCGCAGAGGCTTGAGTAATGCCTGGATGCCCGACTGGGAGGCTCCCGAAAATACGGTCCGGCCGCTGATTAACAAATTTGCCAGCGACTCTGTCGAAATGAATATAGTCATCGAAAGGGCGGCTATGTATCATTTGCGTTATGCGGAGGCTATTAATCGGACAGGACGTCCGGGGCTGGCTTTGCAGATGATTAACAGGGGGCCGCGTCCGCTTTATCTGAACGATTCTACTTTGGTTAAGCGCAAGGAGCTGGCGGGTAAGCCGGAGGTTGTGAATTTTGATCACAGTGCTTATGCTACTTCTATGGGGATTCGCGGGCGTGTGGATTTGGAGCCTTATACTTTTAATGCTGATTTGCCGACTTTGGTGGATTCTGTTTTGTTTGTGGAGGATAAGATTTTGCAGGAGGCGGCTTTGGAGTTGGCGTTTGAGGGGCATCGGTGGTTTGATTTGGTTCGTGTGGCTCAACGTAGGGATGATCCTGCGGCTTTTGTGGCGGATATGGTTGGTCGCAAGTTTGAGGCGGGGAATGATCCTTTTATTCCTTTTGAGGCTTCGGCGGATAAAGCTACTGTGAAGGCGGCTATTGAGTCGGC
>CAZNQD010000100.1:0-4728 GCA_964575345.1 uncultured Bacteroidales bacterium | reverse complement strand
ATATCGATCCGGTACAGGCCACCACACCTACTCTGTTAAAAGATGGTTATCTTGCAGTAGTACCAACCATTGATCCGCCAATAGAAGTTCCTTTATTGATGCCTAACGACACTATAAGCATCTCAACCCAAAGTGATATTGATTTTTCATTCGATGTACCCGATGGTGTGAGCAATATTGATACCGTTGAGTTGAAAAAGAATCCTGAGAAAGCTGTATTCAAAATAGAATTAAAATTGGACGGAGCTGTTACAGAAACAGACACTGTCTTTACCCGAGGCAGTATTATCCCCAACATCAGCATAGACCCTACTCAACTTTTTGTCTTTAATGCAAGTACTCCTCTCGATGGCGAGGGTAAAATTGTTTTTGGTGTCGAACAAACACTGAGCAACGAAAATGCTTTTAGGGCCGAAAAACAAATGTACATCGATGCCTTTAACATTGACGAGAATCCCGTCGACGGCAACATCGCACTGGCAAGAACAGTCGCTGCTCTAGGGCATGTGGTTGTAGATACACTTTATTTGTACACCAATAAATTCAATACGGCCAAGACCCTTAACTTTATTGTAGAAATCTCTATCAATGATGTAGTAATTGAGTCCATGAAATTTGATATTCCTGAACTCAAAACAGAGATTTCCGGCAATACTCCGTTCTCGCTGGATAACGAAATGGAGGAAGAAATCAACAAGATTAACACAGTGCATTTTGACGATCCGGGAAGTATTAACATCGATATTAGCAGTGAAAACTTCCCCACTATGGAGAGCCAAACTATTCTTATCGATTCTCTGGTGATTAGTTTCCCCGAGCAATTTGTTTTTGAACCAGTAGCAGGGCTCAGTGACAATAAATATCTCATTACGAACGAGATTTTTATTCCTGAACAAGGTAAAAGCATCAGCCTGAATCTTCGTCAACTCAACATGGAAGATGTTGCCTTTGTAAAGAATGGAGAAGTTCAAAGCATCAACTGGGAAGATTCCATCTGCTTTAGCGGTACGGTTAGCGTAAACGGCAGAATCGACAGCAAGAACATTCCTGCCGAAGGCAGCGATGCAGGTATGAAAATACAAATCAGTTCCAATTTAGGTTTTGACTATGCAGAAGTAACAACCAACGAAATCACAGAAGCCTTGCCATCGACCAACATCGACTTATCTTTCGATATAGACATCGCAAAAGAAGTCAAACGACTGGATACTATAAAGATGGCTGACAATACCTTTATTCATCTTGAACTAAACTTACCTGAGTTGCCACTGAATATTGAAGGCAATCTAAAGGTTAAATTTCCTCCCCTGTTCAGCTTTGAGCCGGCTTTACCCAATAACGAATACCTTATCCAGGGAGCAATTCCTGAATCGATAGATTTGGAACTGGCTTCTTTGAATATTAATAAAAATCTGAACGACGGTACACTTAACCTCCATGACTCCGTTCAGGTTTCCGGAAACGTTAATATGTTGTCAGGCTTAGTCAGCAGCAAGGACATCGAGGGCTTGTCGAGCAAAACCATGTCCGTCAAAGCAACAACCGACGATCTGAGAATTTCGTCCACCTCTTTACAATTGAATACTCTGGAGGCGGACTTTTCTGATTCAACCCTGATTGAGATATCCATAGATGATCTGCCTGAAGCAATCCTTTCGTTGGACAGTATTGTCCTGGGAGAGGGTGCTGTGTTGGAACTCAGTGTTAACATTACAAATATGCCGGATTTGTCCAGTCCCTTAATGGTTGACTTTGCACTGGAATTCCCGGAATTGTTTGAGTTTATGCCGGGCATGGTAGATGCGCAAAATGTTTGGGCCTTTGATGAACCTCTTACCGACGGAAAGCTTAAGAAATCGCTCAACATCAAGGGACTTAAATTCGATGGCAAAACGCTGGGAGGCAAACTTGATATCAACGAAATGGTTAAGTTCGATGCCGGCGTTTCCGTAACAGATCCTTCCGTAAACAGCGATGATCTCACGGGCGATTCTATAAGTGTTGCGGTTGAAGTTAAGCTGAGCGGTGTAAACTTTAAGTCAGTTTATGGCAAAGTCGATCCGGGTATCGAACCCATTCTTCAGGAGGTAGAAATTGGCGGATTGCCCGATTTCCTCAAAGACACCAGCATCGTTTTGGATATTAATCCTGTTTTGACCATACAAACAGCCAGCAACCTGGGAATTCCTGTAATAACAAACATCAAGTTGATTCCTGTAATCAACAATGTTGATCAAATGGATAAGGCTCAGGAAATTGCCTTGAATCTGACCAGATCGGCCACGGCCGCTGATACTGCCAGGAATTATTTCTGGATTGCAGCAGACAGCGCCGGAATGCCTGATAATTACCAACTCCTGCAGACGAACATTAAAGAACTTTTCAGTACTATTCCCGAAAAGCTCAAAATGGAAATTCAGGCCGGTACAGATATCTCCGTACAACACGAAGTTGATTTGGATGCCAATTACTTTATGAATGTTAATTACGATGTCTCTGTGCCCCTGAGTTTTGGCAGAGATTTCAATTTAACCATACGCGATACCATCAGTGACCTGGATTCCACCATCGTCGAAATGGCCTTTGCCGGAGGTGGGCTCGAACTGTTCGGCACCATTTCAAATTCCATTCCCATGGAACTGGATATTCAAATAATTCCCATAGACAAGTTCAACGAAACCATCCCAATCGAAACAATTACTCAAAAGATTCAGTCCGGCAAAGTAGACGGCAGCGCAACTGACTCCGATTTGTCGCTTAAAATTATGGATCCCGATGGTCTTTTAAAAGACTTATCCGGTTTTATTCTTGAATTCAGGGCAAGCTCTGACGAAACAGTGGCCGGAACTCCCATCAAACCGGAGAATTTTGTAAAAGCCACGCTCAATGCCCGCTTGTTTGGTGGAATTGTTATAGGCGAATAATCTAAAAACTAAGCACAATGAAAACATCATTCTTAAAAATCAGCACATATGTATTGCTTAGCAGCCTGATGCTGACTACGGCAAAAGCACAGCAGGCCACTTCCAGAACAGCCTATTTTATGGAAAATGCCACCCACAGCCATCAGATGAATCCCGCCTTAAGCCCCTACAACGGCTACATCAGCTTACCGGTGCTGGGCTCTTTTGGTTTGGGCCTGGAATCTAATCTGGCATTTACTCAATTTATGTACCCGCCCTCGACAGAGGGGGGTAAATTGATGACCTTTATGCATCCCGATGTCGACGCCCAGCTCTTTCTGTCGAAACTCAGCCCCCAAAACTATCTTAGAGCGGGTTTGCAAACCAGCCTCCTCTCCTTTGGTTTCTACACGAAAGAGAATTTCTGGACCTTTGATTTGGCCACTAAAGTCAGATTGGGAATGAATATCCCCTATGACTTTTTTGCTTTCGCCAAAAACGGTATGGCTTCGGGCTCCGGCAACGAATACCATATTCGTGACTTATCGGTAGATGCCGGAGCTTACATCGAAGCCTCTGTGGGTCATTCCAGACAAATCTTTGACTTTCTGCGAGTGGGTATGAAATTAAAAGGATTGGTAGGAGCTGCTCACGTAAAAGCCAACATTAGCGAAATGGACATTGTCATGAGCCCCTCCCAATGGTCTATACAAACCAAAGGCAGTTTGGAGGGTTATGCCAAAGGAGCTTCTTTTATCAAAAATGATACGACACAAGCAATAGAAAATATAGATTTTAATTCACCGGGTGTCGGTGGCTTTGGTATGGCTGTCGATTTGGGTGCTGTTTACAACACTCCTGTTGAGAACCTGACAGTATCTCTGGGTATTGTCGATTTAGGGGGTATTTCATGGAACAAAGAAAATGCTTTACGGGCCAAAGCCGAAGGCGGTGTAAGCTTCGAAGGTCTTGACGGCATTTCTACTGACGGCACTGCCAGTGTAGAAGATCAGCTGGAAAATATGCAAAACGACCTGATGGAAATGATTGCATTCAAAGAAGACCTAGCTGCCACTGAAAATTATTTTCAGGGTTTAAATCCCACTTTCAACCTTGGTGTGGAATACGCTGTGCTGGACAATAAAATCAGTGCCGGCGTATTGTACTCTCAACGGGTGGGCAACGGTGGTTATTCTGAATTGATGACAGCAGTCAATTTCCGGCCAATCAAACAAGTACATCTTAGCACTAGTTATTCCTTTGTTCATGGCGGTTTCGAAACCATTGGTTTCGCACTGAACCTGGTGCCTTACGTAATGAATATCTTCCTGGCCTGCGATTATACCTTCCTGAGGTATACTCCTCAGTTCATTCCGCTCAACACAGCCACCACCAATATTCAACTGGGAGTTAGCATTCCGCTGGGGAAAAAGAAACCGAAAGAGGTATAAACTGTTTTATTCTTCTTGCAAATAAAAGAGCCTGCTCCTTGGGGGCGGGCTTTTTATTGGTAATGCTTCGTGGATTATTTTGAAGTGCTTCGGGGCTTTATTTTTTGCAGCGCTCTCCGCTGATTAATTTTTGCAGCGCTCCCCGCTGATTTTATTGCAGCGCTCCCCGCTGATTTTATTGCAGCGCTCCCCGCTGATTAATTTCTCAGCGCTCCCCGCCCTTCAAGCCCTGCCCGCTCAGCCTCCCGATATCCCCGGCTGGTCAGCACTGGAGGCCGGCGTTGCCTGTTTGTCTCTGGCGAGCCTGCACAGGCAAATGTTGCCGGCCCCTGCGCGCTTCGGGCGCCGTGTCTATATATCGGCTTCGGGGCAGG
>CAZNQD010000099.1:0-4779 GCA_964575345.1 uncultured Bacteroidales bacterium | reverse complement strand
TTTTGCTTTTGGGATTGAACAGTGATTTACATGCACAAGACAAACATCCTGTACAATGGAGTTTTGAATTGAACAAAATAGAAGAAAACTTACTCGATGTGGTATTTACAGCCAATATTGCCAGCCCCTGGTATCTCTACGACATTAATCTGCCCGAAGGAGGCCCGGTTTCTACGGCCGTGCATTACGATAAACTTGAAGGATGCAGCCTGGAAGGCGCTTTGCGCAATATCAGCAAACCCAAAACTTATTACGAGGCTGTTTTCGAGATGAATTTACGCAAGCACGAAGAAACAGCCGTTTTTGCTCAGAGAATTCAAATCAGCGATCCGGATGCTTTTCTGATCGAAGGCTATGTAGAGTTTATGGCCTGCAATAACGAAAATTGCCTGCCTCCCGAACAAGTAGAATTCAAGCTGGCTCTGTCGGCCGCCAAAGAAGTCGCATCGGTGCCTATAGGCCGCATTGAGCGTAGTAAAGAACAGGAAAACAAAGATCAGGCTAAACTGGCTGTCGGGCGCCTGCTCAGGGGCAATACTGAGACAGACGACAGTCAGCCGGCAACAGGCAGCTCTGCAAACAAGAATCAACCGGCTGCGGACAGCTCTGCAGACGCCCTTCAACCGGCCGGAGTCAGCCCTGCACAAAGTAGTCAGCTGGCTGCGGTTACCGACAATCCTCAGCTCTGGAGTCCGGTCATTGATGAGCTACAGGAATTCGAGGCCAAAGGCAGAATCAGCGATTCTTCGTGGTGGCGTCTGTTTATTTTCGGATTCATCGGAGGCCTGCTGGCCTTGTTTACACCCTGCGTTTGGCCTATTATCCCCATGACGGTGAGTTTCTTCCTTAAACGCACTCAAAGCAGGAAAAAGGCCGTCAGCGATGCCTTGATGTACGGACTGGCTATTATCGTCATCTATTTAATATTGGGCATGGCCATTACGCTCATCTTTGGAGCCAGCGCTCTCAACAACATGGCCACCAATGCGGTGTTCAATATTTTGTTTTTTGCCATTCTGGTCTTTTTTGCCATTTCCTTTTTTGGAGCCTTCGAAATTGTGCTGCCTTCGTCCTGGTCTACCAAAATGGACGCTAAAGCCGATAGCACCAAAGGTTTGCTGAGCATCTTTTTTATGGCCTTCACCCTGGTGCTGGTCTCTTTTTCCTGTACAGGTCCCATAATAGGTACCTTGTTGGTAGAAGCAGCTTCCAAAGGCTCCTTTATAGGGCCGGCCATTGGCATGTTGGGTTTTGCCCTGGCCCTGGCGCTGCCTTTCAGCCTGTTTGCCATTTTCCCCAACATGATGCACTCCATGCCCCAGTCCGGGGGATGGCTCAATACCGTCAAAGTGGTGCTGGCCTTTCTGGAATTGGCCCTGGCGTTTAAATTCCTCTCCGTTGCCGATTTGGCCTACGGTTGGGGTATACTGGACCGGGAAGTCTTTCTGGTGCTCTGGATCGTTATTTTTGCTTTGCTGGGTTTCTATTTGTTGGGGAAGATCAGTTTTCCGCACGACGACAAAATGGAACATCTGAGCGTGCCCAGGCTGTTTCTGGCCATCATTCCCCTGGCTTTCAGTATCTATATGATACCCGGCCTCTGGGGAGCTCCGCTCAAAGCCATCAGTGCCTTTGCCCCGCCTATGTCGACCCAGGATTTTAATCTATACGATCAGGAAGTACACCCCGATTTTATGCATTTCGAGAGCGGCATGCAGTTTGCCAGACAACAAAACAAGCCTGTATTGCTGGACTTTTCGGGTTACGGTTGCGTCAATTGCCGTAAGATGGAAAACGCCGTATGGCAGGATGCCAGAGTAAAAAATCTGATTGAGAAGGAATACGTGCTCATTACCCTGATGGTGGACGACAAAACAACGCTGCCCGAAATTATTGAGATCGAAGAGTATGGAAGAACCCGCAAACTCAGAAGCGTCGGCGATAAATGGAGTTATCTGCAACGCTACAAGTTTGGAGCCAACGCACAACCCTTTTACGTCTTGCTGAGCCCCGAAGGCAAACCGATGGCACCCAGCTATTCTTATGACGAAAACGTGGATAATTTCCTGCGCTTTCTCCAAAGCGGACTGGAATAAGCTGAAAAAAATATACCTAATACAAATTATTTTTCTTTACTTTGCCGGGACTTTTTGAGTCTTTTTAAGGCCGCGATATCAATAAACAGGTATTATCCTTAGCGAGACATCGGCGGTTTATTGTTTTCTAATACTTTATTATTCTGAATTTTATGAGCAAGACCAAGCGTTTTATTCTGCAAGAGGATCAGTTACCCCGGCAGTGGTACAATATTGTAGCGGACATGAAGGTGAAACCCATGCCCATGTTGCATCCCGGAACCAAACAACCTCTCAAGGAAGAAGATTTGTATCCCATTTTTTCGAAAGAAGCTTCCCATCTGGAACTGAATCAAACAGACAGATACATAGATATACCCGAAGAAGTACGTGACATTTACAAATACTATCGCTCAACCCCTCTGGTCAGAGCCTATGGTTTGGAAAAAGCCCTGGATACGCCTGCTCATATCTATTTCAAGAACGAAAGCGTCAGCCCGGTTGGTTCTCACAAACTCAATACAGCCATCCCTCAGGCCTATTATTGCAAAAAAGAAGGAGTGACCAACATTACCACCGAAACAGGCGCCGGCCAGTGGGGCGCTGCTTTGTCGTACGCCTGCAGCCTCTACGGACTGGAACTGGCAGTGTATATGGTTAAGATCAGCTACGAACAAAAGCCTTACCGTCGTTCCATTATGCAAAGCTACGGAGCAACGGTGGTTGCTTCGCCCTCAATGTCGACCAGAGCCGGCCGTGATATCATTACCCGTAATCCCAATTATCAGGGAAGTTTGGGTACCGCCATCTCCGAAGCCATTGAGCTGGCCACTCAGACCGAAAACTGCAAGTATTCACTGGGCAGTGTGCTCAATCATGTGTTTCTGCATCAAACCATCATCGGCCTGGAAGCCGAGAAGCAAATGGAAATGGCCGGCGAATATCCCGACATGGTGATCGCTTGTTTTGGAGGCGGATCCAATTTTGCGGGCATTTCTTTTCCTTTTATGAAAAACAGCCTCAAAGACAGTTCACTCAAAACCCGTTTTATTGCTGCCGAACCCGCTTCCTGTCCCAAAATGACCAGAGGTGTTTTCCAATACGATTTTGGTGACGAAACCGGCTATACCCCTTTGATTGCCATGTATACCCTGGGCCATACTTTTGCACCGGCCAATATTCACGCAGGCGGTCTGCGTTATCACGGAGCCGGCACCATTGTCAGCGAATTGTTGCGTCAGGGGCGTATGGAGGCTACAGATGTTCAGCAATTGGAGGCTTTTGATGCGGCTCTCTTGTTTGCCAAAGCCGAAGGCATTATTCCGGCGCCGGAATCTTCTCATGCCATAGCGGCTACCGTGCGCGAAGCCCTCAAGTGTAAGGAAGAAGGCATCAAAAAAACCATTTTGTTCAACCTGAGCGGTCACGGCCTCATCGATATGGCTTCGTACGACCGTTACCTGGCCGGTGACCTGGAAAATTACAGTTTGAGCGACGAAGAATTGCAAAAGAATTTCGATAAGCTCGAAAAAATTATTTAAGCAGACATGGATAAAAAACAAAAGCCCGAAACACTCTGTGTGCAGGCCGGCTGGCAACCCGCCAACGGCCAGCCCCGGGTTTTGCCCATCATACAAAGCACTACCTTTAAATACGACAGCAGTGAGCAGATGGGGCGTTTGTTCGATCTGGAAGAGAGCGGTTATTTCTATACCCGCCTGCAAAATCCTACCAACGACGCGGTCGCAGCCAAAATCAACGCCCTCGAAGGCGGTGTGGCAGCCATGCTGACCTCATCGGGCCAGGCGGCCAATCATTATGCCATTTTCAACATTTGTCAGGCCGGAGACCATCTGGTAAGTGCCACTTCTATTTACGGAGGCACTTACAACCTCTTTGCGGTCACGATGAAAAAGCAGGGAATAGAAGTCAGCTTTGTCGACCAGGATGCCGGCGAAGCCGAAATAGCCCAAGCTTTCAGGCCCAACACCAAAGCCCTGTTTGGCGAAACCATTTCCAATACGGGGCTAAAAGTGCTGGATATAGAAAAGTTTGCCCGGATTGCCCATAAACAGGGAGTTCCCCTCATTATTGACAATACCTTTGCCACTCCCATCAATTGCAGGCCTTTTGAATGGGGAGCCGATATTGTGACCCATTCTACCAGCAAATACATGGACGGACATGCTACCAGCATTGGAGGCGCCATTGTGGACAGCGGGCGTTTTGATTGGGAAGCCCGGGCCGCTAAGTTTCCTGGTCTGACAGCTCCTGACGATTCATACCACGGCATTGTTTACACCAAAACTTTTGGCAAAGCCGCTTTCATCACCAAAGCAACTGTGCAATTGATGCGTGATCTGGGATCTGTTCCTTCTCCCCACAATTCTTTTTTGCTGAACCTGGGGCTGGAAACTCTTCATTTACGAGTACCCAGGCATTGTTCCAACGCCCTGGAGATGGCCCGTTATCTGCAAAAGCAGCCCAAAGTAGCCTGGGTAAATTATCCGGGTCTGACTGGAGACCGCTATTACGATCTGGCCGCTAAATACCTGCCCAAGGGCAGTTGCGGTGTGCTTACCTTTGGTCTTAAAGGAGGCAGGGCCGAAGCGGTAACTTTTATGGACAAACTCCGTCTGGTAGCCATAGTCACTCATGTGGCAGACGCCCGCAGCAGCGTGCTGCACCCGGCCAGCCACACCCA
>CAZNQD010000098.1:0-4959 GCA_964575345.1 uncultured Bacteroidales bacterium | reverse complement strand
ACCTGGACTTGTTTTTACAATGTGATAAACCGCTGTAATACAGTGTTGTATTACGCACCACAGGTCGCCCAAAAGGATCCGAATTTCAATGAATCCAGCCTCAAAGCCATAGAAGCAGAGGTGAAAGCCCTTCGTGCCCTCTGTTATTTCTATCTGATGCGTACTTTCCGCGACGTACCATATACATCGGAACCATCTGTCGACGACAACCAGCGCTACGACCTGGCACCGACTCCTTTTGATGACTTGTTGCAGATTTTGATTCAGGACCTAGAAGCTTGCAAGGATTACGCCATCAAAGCCTACGGAAATAAAGCTTACAATACCGGCCGCATTACCCGTGACGCTATTTATGCCCTGCTGGCCGATTTATATCTGTGGGATCAGGATTATACGAATTGTGTCATGTATTGTGATATAGTCATACAATCCAAACGTGATCAGTACAATGAACTCAATAAGGACAAAGAAGAACTGGGCGAAAATGAATACCCTCTGATCGAAGCAGAAACCCCCGGTTCAAGTGTAACAGGTAACTCCTATAATCAGATATTCGGAACCGGGAATTCCACCGAAAGTATTTTTGAACTCTATTATCTTGAAACTCCCGATCGTTTGACAAATTCCACAGTATCAAGATATTACGGTAGTGTTAATGAGCAAAGAGGTTATTTGGGCGCTCCGGACTTTATTGGCAGAGACCGGAACGGAGGCAACGATGTCTTTTTGTATGGTAATGATGTTTTCGCCAAAAAAGATGTGCGTTCGCGCGAATACATTGCCCGTTCATCCAGTGGTGTGTTCCCCATCACCAAATACGCCTACCGCACTGTCTCCAACGAAAACGGAGTGTACAGGTCTACCAACTTTGCCAATTGGATTATTTATCGCCTCAGCGACGTGATGCTGATGAAAGCAGAAGCCCTTGCCAATATGGTGGTCGAAACGGCCGAAGGAGACACAATATCTTCCGAGGCTGCCCAGGCGAAGTTGTTGTTGAACCAGTCTTTTGGCCTGGTTCGTGCGGTCTACAACCGCTCCAATCCCGAAGCGGGCAGGGACAGCCTGAATTATTCCCGTTACAGCAGCAAAGACAATATGAATGCACTGATTATGGCAGAACGTCAGCGCGAACTGATGTTTGAAGGCAAACGTTGGTTCGATTTGGTTCGCATGGCTCGCAGAGAAGGCAACAATACCAGGCTGGTAGATATGGTGATTTCAAAATACACCGAGAACCAAAGCACTATCCGCACCAAAATGATGTCGGTAGACGCCTTGTATTTTCCCTACAACGAAGAAGAGTTGAAGGTCAATTCTTATCTGAAACAAAATCCGGCTTATATTACCGAAACATCCTCCATCACCCGATAAATCTATGCAAATGAAGACACCGATTAATCCTTTACTCCGTTTTGTATATGGCATAGTTGTCCTGTTCATAATGTCTTCCTGCAACTATGATCCCGACAAGGAGAATTTTTATACTTTTACAGGCGAAATGGTGGCCGATTATCTCGAAAACCGTCCAGAGCGATTCAGCGAGTTCATCAAAATTCTGGACAGGGCCGATAAGATGGATTTATTGGACACTTACGGTTCCTTTACCTGTTTTGCTCCTACCAACCAAGCCATCGAAGATTACCTGGCTTTGTACAACCTGAGCACTGTAGAAGAACTCTCCGACAAGCAATGCGATACCATAGCCAGTTCTCACCTCATTAACCGGGCTTATTTCACTACCGATATGACCGACGGTGTTATTTCAACACCTAACCAATTCGATCGTTATTTGTCTATTTCTTTTGTGGTAGCCGACTCCAGCAGTGGCACCATGGCTTATTTTATTAACAAACAATCGCAGATTGTTCTCAGGGACGACTCAGTCGAAAACGGAGTGGTGCATATCATCGACAAGGTAATCAGGCCTTCCAATGCACTTTTACCTGAATTGATGCGGGAGGACACTACCATCAGTTTGTTTAACGAAGCTTTGCGACTGACCACCCTGGATGACTCTATCGTGTTGTATATGGATTACGATTACGTGGATCCCGATTATGTGTTGCACTATACTTCACATGTTAACGTAGAAACGGCTATTGCGCCTAAATACCGTAAATTCGGATATACGGCTTTTGTGGAGAAAGACGAGGTATATCGCCAAAAAGGGATTAACAACATAGACGACCTCATAGCCTATGCAAAAACAGTATACGACGAAGTGTATCCCCAGGATGCCAATTTGTACGACAACGATTTTACTCATCGTAAAAATCCCCTGAACCGCTTTGTGGCTTATCACATTATGCCTCGTACCGGATATTATAATAAACTCACCACTACGTTATGTCTCATCACTTCTATTATTGAGCCCATAGAGTTTTACGAAACGATCTGTCCGAACACCATGTTCAAGATCAGCGGAACATCAGGTCTTTATATGAACAGACGTGTTGATACTAAATACAATATCAGAGGAGCATTAATTGAGCCTCCCGGATCCAGTGCCACCGACCAGAATGCCATAAACGGCACCTATCACTACATCGACGATATTTTGACCTATTCAAAAGAAGTTGAGGAAATTGTGTTCAATACTCGTTTTCGTTTCGATACCGGGGCATTGTTTCCTGAATTTATGACCAATAACGTACGTCATAACCAGGATCGTCAGAATTATTATTTCCCCGACGGCTATACAGAAAAGGCTGTGTTGACGAGTGAAACCAATTTTATTTATCGCTATCAGCACGAAAATTACGACTGTCATCAGGGAGATGAAATAAATTTTCTGGGCCAATACGACATCACCATGACTTTGCCTCCCGTTCCCGAAGGAACCTATGAAATCAGATTAGGTTATACAGCTTTGCCCACCAGGGGAATTTCGCAAATGTACGTTGACGGAGAACCTACAGGCATTCCCGTTGATTTGCGTATCGGAGCCACCGATCCCAAAATCGGCTGGGTAGCCGACGAAGATACAGACGACAACGGCATACAAAACGACAAGGATATGCGCAACCACAAGGCCATGAAGGCTCCCGATAGTATGCGGCGTCTAAACGGCAGTACTTATGTGGTTTTCAGGACAGAAAGCTGGCTGTTCCGACGAATATTGGTGACCAAATACCTTACTCAGGAGCCGCATACTTTACGTTTCCGCAATGTGATGGATGATCTGGACGCAGAATTTATGTTTGATTATATAGAAATTGTCCCCAAAAGTGTTTACGACAGCGAAGAGGGAGAAGACCGCCACTAAAGAGCTTAAACCTTTCTTATAATGCTACTTACTGAAAGAATGAATATGAAGAGTTCAAAAATAAAAGTTCGATACGGATTAATACTGTTGCTGGTTCTGCCTCTGGTTTCTTCCTGTTCCAACAACTGGGATAATCACTACAGTGCTGATCCAGAGGTGGTTCCGGCTCAGAGTTTATGGGAGAGTATTGAGGCAAGGCCGGAGGTGTTATCCGATTTTGCTGACTTACTTCGCTTATGCGATTACGACAAAGTGTTGGATGCTGATCAGGTCTATACGGTGTGGGCTCCTGCCAACGGACATTTCAATATTGACAGTTTACATACTTTGATTGACCAGGGGAAAAAGGAACAGGTGGTGGCGGAATTTGTAAAAAACCATATAGCCCGCTACAGCCATCCGGTATCGGGCCTGACTGACAAACAGGTATTATTGCTCAGTAAAAAAACAGAACGTTTACGCTCCGGCGAAGGAGCAGCTTCTTTTTTGTTTGGGCAAACCGAAATTATGAGCAAAAATTTGTTGAGTTCCAATGGCCTCTTGCATATTATTGACAGATCTAATCCTTTCTTCTTCAATATTTACGAGTACTTAAAAACCGATACAGACCTGGACAGCCTGAAAAATTTTATTTATTCTTTTGATGAAGCTGTTTTTGATCCCCTCTTGTCGGTGCCTTATGGCGTAGTGGACGGTAAAACTGTCTATGTGGATTCTGTGATAACCATCGAAAACAAACTGCTCGAAAAAATAGGCCTGCTCAATCATGAAGACAGTACCTATTGGCTGCTTGCACCAAGCAACAGAGCCTGGAACGAGGCGTACGACAGCATCAGGCATTATTTTAAATACGATCCCAAGGTGGCTAAAGCCGACTCGCTGGAACAAACCAATACCAAGATGATGATGGTAAGAGATCTTGTTTTTAATGCCAATTTACAAATATCACCCCGGGATTCATTGTTCAGTACCCAATACCAGCTGCCTGATAAAAAATACCATGTGTATCAGCGGCCTTTCGACGAGGGTAATATCTTCAGCCGGACAACGGCCGAAATTACCTGTAGTAATGGTAAAGTGTACAGAACTGATGACTGGTTATTCAGACCCGAAAATAATTTTTACCAGGAAATCAAGGTGGAGGCAGAACGTACCACCGGCAGGGATTACAATTCCAGTCTTTGTGACATTATGGACAGGGCAATCAAACCCGAGGATACCATCCGGATTTCCAACAGGCGCTATATTCATTTGTTGCCGACAGGAACCTCGCGCAATCCATGGGTAAGTTTTGAAGTCCCCAACACCTTGTCGGCGGCCTACGACATCTATTGTGTCTTTGTACCCTACAAAACCTACAATCCTACGCACGAAAATGTAAATAAGCCGGCCAAATTGAAATTTTCACTTACTTACAACGACGAAAAGGGTAATCCCAGGACTGTTGTATGCAAAGACAGTACCGGAAGTAATATTTATATCACAGATCCTTCAAAGCTTGATTCGGTGTTGGTTTTATCTGATTTTAAATTTCCGGTAGCCAATTACGGCCAGGAAAACACCACTGTTCTTTTGAAAGTTGAAACCAGTATAACTTCAAAAGAAACAGCTTTGTATACCCGAGAGATGCTTATCGATTGTATTTGCCTGAAACCTCATCTAAAATAATTGCGGAAATGAAAGACTGCTAT
>CAZNQD010000097.1:1942-5198 GCA_964575345.1 uncultured Bacteroidales bacterium | reverse complement strand
CCGATCCGGGGGACTATGGAAAAGTCAACTGGGTACAATACGAATGGGAAAAATAATACAAGATCACTGACATAAGTGTTTTTTGGTGGAGCAATTACGCCGGTATTGCACAGCCTGATGTGGCTTACATTGAATACTGGTTTGCAAACAACTGGGTTAAACTAGCCGATATTGGAACAGATTTGCATAAAATGAATTACCTAAACGACCTGGATGTTACTACAGAAAAAATAAGAATATGTATGTCTAGTCCAACCGCCACGGGTATAATGGAATTTGCTGTCATTGGTCTGGAAATTGTGGACATGAACGAGGATTATTACAAGTACATGATCCAAAGTAAGCTCTACGCTTTCCAGAAAATCAATACCGATTCTATTCCTTTGGGACATGTTGACCAGGTAATTGATTTCCTGACTCAGGCTGAAGAACTGATCGCCGGTACGGAATCAGTAGATTCATTGAGTGCCTTTGATACTGCTATGACAGAATTCCTGAGTGTTATATACGAAGCCCAGGATGCCTATATAGAATTGGCCAATCTTCTTGCCAGGTCTTTGGATTTGCTGACTAATACCGAATTCGAAGGCAAAGACGCTCTGGTCGAAGCCGACGAAGAAGCATACATCGTATTCGAAGGCGCCGAAAGTACTCTCGAAGACTTCCAGGCTGCCGCTGATTTACTGAGTGCAGCTATTGCTGCCTACAGCGCCGGCAATATCGAAGTGAATCTGGCCTTGCAGGCAACGGTAACAACTTCTCACGTTTCCGGTTGGGAAAGTCTGGCTGCTGTTAACGACAATCAAACTCCGACAGATTCGTATCAAACACCGCGTTATGGAAACTGGAACGGTGCAGAAAATTACGGTATAACCAATTGGGTGCAATATGAATGGCCTGCTGCTCAAAAGGTTACTAAAGTGGCTGTATATTGGGGAAGAGATGCTGGCGGAGGTTTGTCAATTCCTCATACAGCATATGTTGAATACTGGAACGAAACCATGCCTGCAGACGAATGGACAATGGCCGGCGATATTGGCATCGAAGCAGAAATGTTTAATACGCTCTCCGTTGATTTTGATGCATCCAAGATCCGTGTAAGTATGGCAAGCGAAACCTCTACTGCAATTATTGAATTCCAGGTCTGGGGCTTTGAAGTCATCAGCAGTGTTGCCGCTCCGGTTGTTGACAAAGACCTCAAAGTCTTTGTACAGGACGGCCGTCTGGTGGTATCGGGTGTTTCTGAATATCAGGTATATTCTATTCTGGGACATCAGGTTAATCCTGCCGATCAGCTCAAGCAAGGTATCTATATTGTCAAAGCCGGCAACAAGGCTGCTAAAGTTCTTGTTCGCTAAGCATAACTTCGTGATTTATTCCTCTTAAACCTAAGAGGAGGACGCTTAAACAGGAAGGATGCCTTGCATTTTGAGGCATCCTTCCTTACTAAAAAACCTCAAGCCGGAACCAGGGTTTTTGATTTAAACATGAAAGCCAAACGAGCCCATTCTTCGAGAACAAAAACAATCATATCTGTAGCAGGAGTCCTGTTGTTCGCTACCCTGGCCTATTGGCTCCTGGGCTTTTGTAAGGCCGATTTGTTGTTCAGAGGACAAGAATTGAGCTTGTTCTTGTTTGACCGCTATTTTTTTTTCGACCTTATTTCTAAGCCCGGTGGCTTATTGGAATATGCCGGCAGTTTTCTAAGCCAGTTTTTTTATTATCCCTTGTGGGGAGCTTTAATTATGTTGGGCGTACTACTACTGATTCAGTGGAGTGTATATCGCTTATTAAGCCTGTCCCGTGATTATTTTCTACTTTCCTTTTTGCCCTCTTGCTTTTTGTTATTGTTTGTTGTTCAGTTGGATTACAATATTTATCTATTCAAGATTCAAGATGTTTTTTATTCCCAAATGTTGGGTTTCTTGTTTGCCCTGCTGCCATTGGCCGGGTATAAAAAATTTGCATTACAGCCTAAAATACAGCATTATGGTCTGATGCTTTTCCATCTTGTCATCGGCTATCCTTTGGCCGGTTTTTACGCCTTGTTGGGTTTACTGTTTCTTTTGATACGCCTTTTAGTTATACCCGAACTGGCAAAAAAAGCCAAGCTGGCTTATTTTATTTCGGGTTTTGTAATGCTGCTGCTGATTCCGCAATGTTATGCGCCTTTTTACAGCAATATAAACCAAGACTTATTATACGGCTACGGCTTGCCCGTATACGATTTTTTCGGATCGGGATCTATGAATCTGCCCCTGTTGTTGGCCTGGCTCAGTTTAGCTTTCTGTTTTTTATTGTCTTCAAAACCTTTCAAAGAATTAAAAACGCCGGCTTTTATGGGAGTTGTAGCCCTTTTGCTGTTGTCAATGGTTTCGGTCTGGCTGTTTTCGAACAAAGATCCCAATCTCAAAACCCAGCTGGCTATAGAAAATGCCATTTCTCAAGACGACTGGGATAAAGTTCTCCGTTTGGCCAAAGCCAACAAAGAGGATCCTGACCGTATTTTGGTCATGTACCGCAATCTGGCCTTGTGGAAGAATAAGTCATTGTGTCAGAGTATGTTTTTGTATCCCCAGGGGGATGCGCCTTTGCAGACTACCAAGAAGTTTGTCAACCAAACCAGAATAGCAGCCCAGACTCTGACCTTATATTATGGCATGGTCAATTACTGCTATCGCTGGAATATGGAAAATGCCGTTTCTTTCGGCTTTAGTGTTCACAATTTGAAATATATGCTGAGAGCTTCCATTCTGAACAGAGAGGAAGCACTAGCCCAAAAATACGCCCATGTCTTGTCCAAAACTCTGTTTTACAAACGATGGGCCCGGGATGAATTGTATTATTTAAAGAATCCCCGCAAAATGAGAGAAAATCCCGTCTATGCCGATATTTTATCCCTCAGGGTTTTCAATAATTCATTTGCTGCAGACATTGAAGTGATGGAATCGGCCGTACACGAGCATTTTATGTCTTTGAATCCCAATTCTCTGCCTTTGATGGAATGGAAGATGTCCAGCATTTTGACCACCAGGGCCGTCCATTTGTTTTGGGCTGCTTTTTTCAAATACCTTGATTCAAATTGGGCCTTACCCTTGCATGTGCAGGAAGCAGCTTTGATGATAGGTCATGTGGAGGAAAGAGATATGCCCAAAGTGCTGCAACATTTTGAACCTGCTGTTGTGAATCGTTACCAGGAGTTTACCCGCGCAATGGCCAGCTTCGAACACCTGGCGCAAGCCGACCAGGCTCGTTT
>CAZNQD010000097.1:0-1842 GCA_964575345.1 uncultured Bacteroidales bacterium | reverse complement strand
AAACCTCAAAGCCGAAGGGGATGAATGGAGCAACCTGGCCTTGTCGGCCGATGTTAGTACTTCTTTTTGTTCAAGTTGGGAAAAACTGGAAGCCGTAAACGACGGCAAGGTTGCTTCAGTATCGATGGAAAACCCCAGAACGTATCCGGTTTACGGAAACTGGAACGACCCCACCAATTACGGTGTCACCAACTGGGTTCAGTACGAATGGCCTTACGCTCATCAAATAAAAGAAATTTCTGTGTTTTGGTTTGTCGATGCAGGAGGTGGCCTGAGCAAGCCTACCGAAACCCTGGTCGAATATTGGTTTGGCAGTCAGTGGATCAGCCTTGACAGCATCGGAACCGACTTGGATGTGTTCAATACCATGACAGTAGACGTCATGGCTTCCAAGATAAGGCTAAGCATGAAAAGTAATACTGCCACTGCTATTTCTGAATTCAAGGTGATGGGTATCGAAAATACCTCTTGCGATACCGTGGAAATCAGTCCATATGTTCAACTGAACGATCAGGAAATCGAAGCAGGCAACACGGCTAACCTTGTCTATGGCGATAGTGTGCGCTTTATTATACGACCTAAAGAAGGATACACGGGAACAGCCTTTCATTCCTGGCAGGGTCCGAATAACCTGACTTCAAACGACAGCGTGCTGGTTTTAGGCGATTTGCAGGCCGGCATGGAAGGAACATATAAAGCGACTTTTACCAGCGAATGCGGAAGTAATTCTTACGCTAATTTTTATCTGACTCTGTCGGAAGCTATTGACGGATCGGCTTATGAATGGCCTGAGTATTCACCCACTGTAGCTTACGATGCCAGTATAGAATACCCGAATCTGCAAATGCCTACTCAGGATTTGCCTGACGTCAGCAATGTGGCCTGGACCATCTCGGATCGATGGTGGACTTTTAAAGCCGGCCCCAATGCCCGCTCGGTGGTCACTGCTACAGCCGTTGAGCCCATGCTCGAGAGATTTAACGAAGACTTTGCCTATATCCGCGACGTTATGGGCTGGCCTCCGGACAAAAGAGCCAAAAACGGCTACAGAAGTGCTATTTATCTCTACGGTTCAGGTTTGAGTACCGATAATGAAGATAGTACTGCCCTGGGCGGCTGGCAGGGCTCTGTCTATTATAACGGAAGCAATTGGCCTATGGTCTTAGCCTCTTATTACCCGGTCTATTCTTTTGATCCGGCTTGTCCATACGGCGACAGGCATTCCCAATCAAGCGCCATGATTCACGAAGGAATTCACGCTATTCTGGCTGACCTGCCCGGTTGCCGCAATGCCGCCTGGTTTCACGAAGGAGGAAATACCTGGCTGCAACAGGAAATGGAAGTTTTGCGTTCCTCCGATCCCAATTACAATACCATGGGCTTTTTGAATGCCGGAGCCATCATCGCTCCTTTTATGCCCATAGAATGTTACAGCGGGTGGTTACAGGACGAAAGCTTTGGTGGCCCTTCGGCCGAAGGCGTCAACATGTTTGAGGGCAGTCAGCAAATTTGCACCTGGAAAAACCTGCTGGGAGGCACCCAATACGGGAATACATTCCCGGTTTTCCTGGGAATGACCCTGGGTTACAGAAGTATACCCTGGATCTGGCGCTATTGTGAATCGCGGGTACTTGAAGGCCTGGCCGAAGGTATAGGAGAAACTCAGATTCGCCGCCTGATTATGGAATATCGCGCTAAACAGGCTTTGATCGATATGGGTCCCTGGACACCGGCTTTCAGAAATCTGCTCAATGCCAATTTCGGAGCCAGCATCCGGTCGGAATGGACACCTTATTGGATCAATTCACCCACCTGGAGAGCCACTCCTTATGTCATAACTAC
>CAZNQD010000096.1:0-5211 GCA_964575345.1 uncultured Bacteroidales bacterium | reverse complement strand
CCCGAAGTCCTGGCCGAAGCCTTCAGGCAAGGATTTAGCTGCAGTTCCAGGCTGTCTGATATCGAGGATTGCAATTATTACATTGTAAGCGTTCCCACGCCCATTGACAAGAACAACCATCCTATGCTGGAACCGCTCGTTCAGGCCAGCAGCATGCTGGCCAAAGTGTTGAAGCAGGGAGATATCGTTATCTACGAATCCACTGTTTATCCGGGCGTCACCGAAGATATTTGCGTGCCGGTACTGGAAAAAGAGTCCGGCCTGCAATTTAACAGAGATTTTTTTGTGGGTTATTCTCCTGAACGCGTCAATCCCGGCGACCGGGCCCACAGCATAGAAAAAATAATCAAGGTCACCTCGGGCTCAACTCCCGCAACGGCCGACAAAGTAGATGCTTTGTACAATTCCGTATTACTGAACGGCACCCACAAAGTGTCGTCCATACGGGTGGCCGAAGCCTCCAAAATCATCGAGAACGCACAACGCGACGTCAATATTGCCTTTATAAACGAGTTGGCCAGGATGTTCAACGCCATGCAGCTCGATACCAAAGAAATACTGGATGCCGCTGCCACCAAATGGAATTTCATACGCCTCAGCCCCGGGCTGGTGGGGGGCCATTGCATTAGCGTCGACCCCTACTACCTGATTCAAAAGGCACAGATTCACGGCTACCTGCCCCGCATGATGAGTGACGCCCGCCACCTGAACGACGGCATGGGCAGCTATGTGGGCAATCGGGTGGTTCATATGATGAACAAAAAGGGCCTGCCGGTAAAAGATGCCAGGATACTGATTCTGGGTGTGACTTTCAAGGAGAATTGCCCCGATACCCGCAACACCAAAGTGCTGGATGTGTACAATACCCTCAGCGAATATACTTCAGATATAGTTCTTTACGACCCCCATGCCGACCCGGCCGATTTCCGGAAAGAATTCGGCCTCCCCTTACTCAGGGAAGGCCTTGAAAATCTTAAAGAAAAATTTGATGTTGTAGTGTTGGCTGTTGCTCACGAAGCCTTCAGAAAGCTGGATGTGAGAAGTCTGCTCAACAAAAACGGACTGGTCTACGACATCAAGAGCTTTTTACCGGGGGAACTGGTTGACGACAGGCTTTAATCAACACTTTATTACTCTTGAATTAATTATTTGGCAGACTCCAGTTTGAGGGTCTTGCTTGGCTGGTCACACACTTCGGTCGGGCCAAAATACTGGATGGGGCCGGGATACACGTAATCGGTTTGAATAGCCCAGGCTGCCCGTTTTGAAACGAAAGTTCTGAAAGGTTTACCCTTGAGATCAACCAGGGCTTTTTGGATTACGGGTTTCATTTCGCCGTGACGACGTTCCATATTCATCATCATGGTGATGGGTACTCCGCCGGCGATCCAGTCTTTGGCTGCTTTGGTGGTGTTGCGTACGGAAGACATGTAACCGGTCTTACCGTAAGCGATCAGGCGCGAAGCAGTATATCCCAAAGAATAGCAATAGTCTGCATCGTAGTTGGAAGGAGCGGCACAACGTCCTTCGTAACCGAAGAAGTGAGTTTGGGTGGCAAACTTGCCTGTGTACTTACCTTCGGCCTTCCATTGAGCCAGTTTGGTTTCTATCATTTCGGCCAGGAGTTTTTCGGTTTCAATCATAGAAACCTGAACGTTGCCGTGGGGATCGCGGTCCAGCGTAAGCTGCATAGCTACGTTTTCGGGCAGAGAGGCAAACACGGCCGAATTCTTGGGGCTCAGTTTATTGATAACGTAATTGCGCTGTTCTGATTTGCGAATCAGTCCGAACTCGTTTTGGTGTTCCACCAGAAATTCATTTAATTCCGTAATCAGGGCCTTCATGGCAGGAATAAACTCGATCAGGCCTTCGGGAATAAGGACTGTACCAAAATTATTCCCTTGCTCGGCCCGACGTGCTACCACATTAGCTATCTCTGTTACCACATCATCAAGAGATTGATTCTTGGCCTCGATTTCTTCCGAAATGAGACAGACATTGGGTTGAACCTGTAGTGCACATTCCAACGTAATATGCGAGGCTGAACGCCCCATGAGTTTAACAAAATGCCAGTATTTGCGCGATGAATTGCAATCGCGTTGTATGTTACCTATGACTTCGGAATATACTTTACATGCCGTGTCAAAACCAAAGGAACACTCAATCATCTCGTTTTTCAGATCGCCGTCGATGGTTTTGGGGCAACCGATTACCTGCACACCCGCATTGATGGATTTATAGTATTCGGCCAACACGCAGGCGTTGGTATTGGAATCGTCTCCGCCAATTATAACCAAGGCTTTGATATCGAGCGCTTTAAGTATAAGTAAACCTTTGTCAAATTGTTCTTTGTTTTCGAGTTTGGTACGGCCGGAGCCTATCATGTCAAAACCGCCGGTGTTGCGGTATTCATCAATAATATCGCCGGTCAGTTCCATATAATTGTGCTCAATCAAACCGGCAGGGCCCAGAATAAAACCAAACAAACGGGATTCGGCATTCAGCGATTTAATACCGTCGAATATGCCGGCGATGACATTGTGTCCGCCGGGAGCCTGGCCACCCGATAAAATTACTCCTACATTCATGGGAGGAAAACTATTGTATTGCCCGGAAGATTCAAACACAATAACAGGTTGCCCGTAGGTATTGGGAAAAAGTTGTCGAATGGCCTCTTTATCCGAAACCGATTCTGTGGGAGTTCCTTCTTTTATTTTTACCGGCCCGAGCAATGCCAGAGGCATTTTGGGCTTATACTCTGCACGAGCAATTTGTAAGGCACTTTTGGTCATAAGGGGAGTAAATAAAATTTATAAAAAACGGCACAAATTTCGTGTTTTTTTTGTTCACTCACAAGCCGGCAAAAGCTTAAAAGGCGATTTTTTATAAAACACTTAAAGTTTAGCTACCAAATTTTTAGCCAACAGGGCACAAGCCTCTGTTTTTTCCTGATTGTAACCCTGTTTCAGTTCTATAGCCTCTCCGGCGCTTTCCCAGTTCATCGTAACCCCAAATTCCTGCAGCTTTTGTGCTGCCGCTCCCGCCCAGGTAAAAGAGCCGAAACAGGCATAGATTCTGTTTTTGACATTACGGGCTGCCAGAGCATTCACTAAAGCTTCCACAGGAGGAAACAGGCCGGCATTGTAGGTGGGAGAACCTATCACCAGGCCACGGTATTTGAATACATCACGCAACACCACCGAAAGAGGACTTACCGACAGATTATGCATCACAACAGTCTCCAAACCCAGAGTTGCCAGCTCTTCGGCGATGTGCATGGCGGTTCGGGCCGTATTGCCATACATGGTTCCGTAGGCTATTACTACCCCTTTTTCTCCCTCATATCGGCTGAGTTTGTCGTAAATGCCGATAACCTTGTTAAGTTCTTTTTTCCAGACAGGGCCATGGGTGGGACAAATCACCTGAATATCCAGGCCCGAAAGTTTTTGCAGGGCTTTTTGCACCGGAGAACCATATTTACCAACAATATTGGAGTAATAACGATACATTTCATCCCAATAAGGACTCAGATCCATATCCTGATCCAACACTGCGCCATTCAGGGCACCGAAAGTGCCAAAAGCATCGCCGGAAAAAAGCAGCTTTTCCTGTTCGCAATAAGTCATCATGGTTTCCGGCCAGTGCACCATGGGTGTCAGGTAAAAACGCAAGGTTTCGCCACCCAGGCAAAGGCTGTCACCCTCTTTTACTTCGACGATTCCTTTGTGTACCCCATAATAGCCTTCGAGCATTTGTATAGTCTTGGCATTACCCACAATCTGAATATCGGGATAGGCCTGACGTACAGCATTTACCGAAGAAGAATGATCGGGCTCCATATGATTGATGACCAAATAATCCAAAGGACGATTGCCCACCGACAGGACTATCTTTTCTAACAATTCCGAAGTATAGCAGGCCTCAACTGTATCAATGAGAGCTGTTTTTTCTCCAACAACCAAATAGGCATTGTACGAAACGCCCTGAGGTAAGGGCCAGAGGTTTTCAAAAAGATGAGTCTTACGATCGTTCACGCCTACGTAGCGAACAAAGCGGTTTATCTTAAATTTTTCGGACATCGAATTGTTATTTTTCACAAAGTTAATTTTTCTGCTCTAAACAGACTGTATAGAGATCGGGCCTTGTTGCTTATAAAAACAGCAATTGTGTTAAAATATACAGGGGTAATAATACAATCAACGAAAACTTAATCATATACCCGAAAAAGCTGGGCATCTTAACGCCGTTGGCTTCTGCAATGGCCTTTACCATAAAATTGGGGCCGTTGCCGATGTAGGTCATGGCGCCAAAGAATACAGCACCCACCGAAATGGCTTTCAATAAAATTTCCGGAATACCGGCCACCTGAGCCACTGCTTCCCCGCCGGCGACCAGGCCCTGGGCAACTCCGTAAAAGGCCAGCGCCGTGGGTGCATTATCAAGGAAAGAACTCAAGACGCCGGTGGCGTAATAGAATTGCGAAGGAGAATGAAGGCCAAAGCTGGCTGCATTTTCGTTGAGATAGATCAGGGCAGGTGTCATGGTTATAAAAATACCAAAAAAGACTACTGCCACCTCTATGATGGGACGCCAGGTAAAGTTGTTGAGTTCTCTGACTTTATCTTTGGTAGTATATAACGACAAGGCGATCAACAACAACAGAACTATCTCTCTCAGGTATTTTATCCAAATGGGAGCATTTGTCTCAGCCATTTGAGGAATGTATGTCTGGTTAACGAAGGCCACAGAAAGAATAACACCCAACAAAAAGAGGAAATTGACGGCTCCTTCAATCCTGAGGGGTTTAACTTCGCGGAGTTCGGCTGATATGTTTTGCCAGGGTTCTTTTTTGAAGAAGTAACGGTCGGTAAAATAATACAACACCAACAACACAGTTCCTGTAAACAACCATTCGGGGCTCAGGTTGGCAAACCAGGTAAAACCGGCGCCTCTAAGATAAAGCAAAAACAAGGGGGGATCACCCAGGGGTGTGAGTAATCCGCCACAATTGGCTACCAGGGCGATAAAAAATAAAACGGTATGGGTTTTGTGCTCTCTTTGAGAATTTGTACTCAACAAGGGACGAATCAACAACATGGCCGCTCCTGTGGTTCCCATAACGGAAGCCAACACAAATCCTATGGCTAAAAACAGGGTGTTTACCGAAGGTTTGGCCATTATATCTCCACTCAGGTGTATGCCTCCGGCTAT
>CAZNQD010000095.1:0-5234 GCA_964575345.1 uncultured Bacteroidales bacterium | reverse complement strand
CAGAGCAAAAAAGTATATGTGTTTAATGATGAATACTTTGATTGGTTAAAAGTATCCGAAGAGTCAAGAATATTTTACCAGGATCCTACTTCGGGAAATACTTGCTATCAGGGAGATGAATTCATCATAGAGGGTGCCTACGATGTGACAATAAAATTACCTCCGGTTCCGGAAGGTACGTATGAAGTTCGTTTCGGCTATTTTGGCAAGAATACCAGAGGTATAGCGCAATTTTATGTAGATGGAGAGCCTTGCGGAATTCCTCTTGACTTGAGCCTGTATGGCGAAAATGTACCCAAAATCGGCTGGGAGCGACCCGGCACCAATCCCAGTGATCCCTATGGCTACGAAAACGACAAAATGATGAGAAACCGGGGCTATATGAAAGGTCCCAACAGCACCAGAATATGGCCTTCGGGAGACATTCTCAGATATAGAGCTGCCGCTTTGAGGCGTATCGTGACTACAAAATATTTAACAGAAGACGAATCTCATTATTTCAGAGCCAGATCGGTGCTTAACAACGATAATCTGGGCTTTATGTTTGATTATTTTGAATTATGCCCTAAAAGTGTCTACGATAGCGAAGAAGGCGAAGATGTCGATTAATCAATCCCAATTTATATTTTTAATTATCCTAAATTGTATTATTATGAGAAAAAGATTTTTTACTTGCGTTTTAGTTTGTGCGTCAATGTTTTTGATGGTGCCTATAGCTAAGGCCATCATTACCGTTCCCGATGATTATCTTTGGTATGATACGGGAATATTGGCCGATTCGACCAATATTTTTGAGTTTCCCGACTGGATGGATAAAACAGAAAATGTGGTCTGGGGAAACACCGGCAGAAATATGACAAGAAAAGTGGACGCTTTTTTTGAAATGTGGGGGACATCGGATATGACCCAGAAA
This sequence comes from uncultured Bacteroidales bacterium, assembly GCA_964575345.1. Lineage (GTDB taxonomy): Bacteria > Bacteroidota > Bacteroidia > Bacteroidales > UBA1402 > UBA1402. The sequence goes on along the minus strand of CAZNQD010000095.1, from coordinate 4,321 downwards.
TTGTGGGGAATAACAATTCCTCTGAAAAAAGATCCGATTCGTAGAGATTCCGTCCCCTCTGATTCATTGGTATTAAATTTACCCTTTTGCGATTCCATCTACATTCAGGGAGGATTAGTAGGAAAGGGATTGTTGGCCTATATGACAGGGAACGATACTGTTTGGTATAGTGGTGCATCCAGCGGTTATCCTGATATCGTCGCTTTCAGGCCGCGTCAATTAAACGATTCGCTTCAAATTGTTATACATGCAACGTTGGCTGACTGGTTTTCGAACAAAGTTGGCGGAGGTTCTGATTATGGGACTGTCTATAATAACTTCGATCATAAAGAAGGAGAACGCTATGGTTTGTATGGCAATAATGCCATCAATCGCATCAAAATCTTCGGTAAAATCGAACCTGCTGTTATTCCTCCTTTTGAAGGAACAATTGCCGGCTGGGATTTTCTGTATAAACCTAATTTAAGCACCGGTACTCCCAATGCCGACGAAATGGCTCCTTCCGATGGAACCTGGGAGGGCGAATTCAAAAAATATGCTTCGGAAACAGGTGTTGTAAGGGGCGTTTTGTCTGTACCTTCAGCTGTAGGATACATGCAATTAGGCAAAGAATGTGGAGAAACACAAAACATTAAATTTTCTTCTGCCGGCTTAAACGATACGGCCGATTTCCTGAATCCTGCCACCTACAGCAAGTATTATCAGATTGATTTATCAACCAAAGGATATAACAATATTCAAATGGATTTTTCTTTTAATATAAGAGATGCTGCCGATAGTTGTGTTGTAGTGTATTCAACCGATAAAAAAACCTACCAGTTGGCCGGTAAATTTGCCACTACCGATCAATTTGACGGTTTAAGTCAAGTCAGTCTGCCCTTTCCGGAGATCAATAACCAGCAGAACGTAATTGTCAGATTGCTGCTTAACAACGGAGAATATGGAGAAAATGGAGAATTTGTACTTGGAAACATAAGCTTTACAGGCGATGTGGCAGAAAAGCTTGCCTATGTGTCGTCATCGGGAAAAGCCGATAAAATTTCTAATGCATTCAAAGACTATCAGGTTTCGATTGTAAAACCCTCTTATAGTATCGACAGCCTGGTTTGGGCTCAGGACAGCATTATTGCCGACAGTGTTACCGTTAATGAAATATACAAAAACTACGATGTCGTAGTGTACAGCGATGCTTGTTCAGACAGTGAAAAAATGAACAATTCGTTGAAATACCTGATAGGGAACAAAGCTGTGTTGAATCTGAAGTCCAATGCTTACGGAGAAAATGCATGGAATTGGGCTTCACCCAGCGATGGCGTGATTTCGGAGCAAACCGAAACCAAAGTACGAATAAACAGTGGATACGCAAACCATCCTCTTTTCACGGGTATTGAACCTGTAGAAGAATGTGTCGGGCTGTTTGATTCTTTATTGCCGATAACCACCATCACAACCGATACAGTTTGGTTTGTCGAAGGAGGTAAAGACACTTTCTCACTTGACATCGATACCGTCTATTCCTACATAGGAGTTCAGGGTTTTGTAACTTCGGGCTATACAGGACAAAAGTCTTCGTTTGTGGCTACACAAGTGGGGACTCCCGAAGCCACGGCCATTCATGAAATAAACGCCGTTCCGGAAGCCAAGTACTTGTTTGTCGGACTTAAATCAAAGAATTATAACGCCATTAGTCAGACAGGATATCAACTGTTGTTGAATGCTGTCGAGTATTTGTTGTCGCAGGAAGCATTTAATAACCCCGACGGCATAAAAAGCAATCGCTTACCTGCCGGTAATGCCAACATCTATACCCGTGACGGCCTTTTATATATTAATGCAGAAGAGTCTTCATTGGTTGAAATTTATGACTTACTTGGTCAAAAAATAAAAACCCGCAAACTAAACGAAGGTCTGAATATGGTGGAAGGTTTGTTGCCCAATACTCTTTATTTAGTCAAGATGAATTCTAAAATAGTTAAGGTTAGGACAAAATAGGTTTTAATAAAGGTTAGTACGAATTGATCCGGTTGTTGTGAAACGTCCGGATCAAGAAAATTCTCAAAAAAGAATTTCACTTAGGTAATATGCATCGTTTTACGGCGATGCATATTATTTTCCCGGCAATAGGATTAAAATTTGAAATAGAAGCAAGTTATAAAACAAAAACAAATATAATTAGCGATCTTTAGCAGGGATGTTTTAAAACTTTTCTCTAAATTGCGCCCTATTCTTTGACAGCACCGTTGAAAGAGACATTCAGGCTTTGCTTCAGTCCTGACCCGAAGCAAGCATCCGTCTCGTTGCAGAACTAATTTTTCAACCACCCGTGATAAGCATTAATTGAATATAGCAATGAATGTCAAAAACTTAAGGACAGATTACAAAGTCAATCCCCTGGGGATTGCAGGCCCTAATCCCAGGTTGTCCTGGAAACTGGATGCTGAAAAAGAAAACAGCCTTCAGACCGCATACAGAATTAAAGTGGCATCCACTCCCGAAGCATTGAAAAACGATCAACTGGTATGGGACAGCGGTGTCGTCTCATCCGATCAATCGGTGTTTGTAAAATACGAGGGCCCACAATTCGTTTCGGGACAGAGGCTTTACTGGCAAGTCACCGTATGGGACAATCAAGGCAACCAGGCCACATCCGGTGAGACGGCCTGTTGGGAAACGGGACTTTTAACTACCAACGAATGGAAGGCTGCCTGGATCAGCCCCGGTTGGGAGGAAGATAAATCACAGTCCAATCCTTGTCCCTTTTTCAGAAAAGAATTTAATGTAAACAAACAAGTGGTCAAGGCCAGGATCTATGCCTCGGCCCTGGGCTTATACGAGCTTTACCTGAATGGGGAGAAGCTTGGCAAGGATTATTTCAATCCGGGCTGGACTACTTACAATAAGCGCATTCAGTACCAGGTGTATGATCTTACTGCTTCGTTGAGGCAAGGCCGGAATGCTTTGGGAGCGGCCGTTGGTGACGGTTGGTATCGCGGCTTTTTTGGGTTTCAGGGCAAGCGTAATCTTTATGGCGATAAGGCCGGCTTGATTGCTCAACTGGAAATCACTTACAAAGATGGTTCCAAAGAATATATTCTGAGCGATCCGTCCTGGAAAAGCAGCAAGGGCCCCCTCCTGAAATCCGAAATTTACCATGGCGAACTATACGATGCCAGGCTTGAAATCGCCGGTTGGGCAGACCCGGGATTTGATGATTCCAACTGGGAAAAAGTCAATAGACTGAATCAGTCAAGCGAAGTGTTGGTTCCAACAGAAGGAGAGCCCGTCAGAATTACCGAAACCATCAAACCAATTAAGAAATTTGTGACTCCCCGCGGAGAGTTGGTATTCGATTTCGGGCAGAACCTGGTGGGTTGGGTGCGTTTTCGTTTAAAAGGAGAACGGGGGCAAAAAATTGTTCTGCACCATGCAGAGGTACTCGATCAGGAAGGGAACTTTTACACCGACAACCTCAGGGAAGCCAAAGCCGAAGATTGCTATATTTTCAAAGGAGAAGGTGTAGAAGAATACGAACCTCGTTTCACTTTTCACGGTTTCAGATACCTGCGTGTAAGCGAATATCCGGGAGAAATTTGCCTGGACGATATCGAGGGCCGCGTAGTGCACAGCGATATGGAAGAAATCGGCGAGTTTGAATGTTCCGATCCTTTAATAAATCGCTTACAACAAAATATTCAATGGGGACTGAGGGGCAACTTTCTGGATGTTCCCACCGATTGCCCCCAGCGCGATGAACGTCTGGGCTGGACGGGCGACGCCCAGGCCTTTGCTCCCACTGCCTGTTTCAACAGAAATACCGGAGCCTTCTTTACCAAATGGATGAAGGATTTGCAGCTCGACCAAAAAGAAGATGGCAATGTCCCCTGGGTGGTTCCCAATATCCTCAAAGACGGAGGAGGCACCGGCTGGTCCGATGGATTTGGAGGCACCGGTTGGGCCGATGCTGCCGTCATCATTCCATGGACTGTTTATCAATCTTACGGAGACATTCAAATACTCGGGAACCAGTACGAATCGATGAAAGCCTGGGAGGAATACATGATCAGGCATTCGGGTTCCCGCTACATCTTTGATTACGGTTTCCATTTTGGGGACTGGTTGTCTTTTGCCGAGTACTACACCTACAATTATAACGCTCCCGATTACGGTTATGCCGGTGCCCATACCGAAAAAGACCTGATCGCTACAGCTTATTTTTATCATACCACTTCCCTGATGAGCAAGATCGCTTCTCTCCTGGGGCAGAAGGAAGATGCTGAGCGTTATGCCGGCCTTTTGCCCAAGATAAAAGAGGCTTTTCACC
>CAZNQD010000094.1:0-5255 GCA_964575345.1 uncultured Bacteroidales bacterium | reverse complement strand
TAACCGGCGTGGTAATTGTTATTGAAAATATGGTTGAAGTAGGTGCTGCGGTAACGTACCACGATTTCGGGAATCAGTCCGATGCGGTTCAGGCAGTCGGTTTCAAATTGATTTACATCGTAGTCTTTTTGTTCGCTCAGATCGTGCCAGTACATGTCAAGATAAGCGGCCGACATCAGTTCGGTTGTAATAAAACCCTGGTTGAAAGTAGCGGCGCGTTGTATTTTTTCGATCAGTGCATCGGGCATGGGTTCTCCGGTCTTATAATGCCGTGCATACATTTTGAGTACCTCGGGATGCATACACCAGTTTTCCATAATTTGGGAGGGGAGCTCCACAAAGTCACGTGTCACGTTGGTGCCGCTCAGGCCGGGGTAGCTGCACTGGCTCAGCATTCCGTGCAGAGCATGTCCGAATTCATGAAACATGGTTTCCACTTCGTCCAGGCTGAGTAGTGAGGGAGTGTTGCCGCCGGGTTTGGTAAAATTGCCTACATTGAAAATATGTGGCCTGATGTTTTGTTCATTTTTGACGTACTGTTCCCTGAAATTGCTCATCCAGGCTCCGCCCCTTTTGCTTTCGCGGGGGAAATAATCCGAGTAGAATAAACCCAGGTGAGAGCCGTCAGCGTCCGTCACCTCGAAGACTTCCACATCGGGATGGTAAACAGGCACGTTGTTTATCGGTTTAAGATTGATACCAAATAATTTGTTGGCCACCGTGAACAAACCTTCGCGGACGCTTTGCAGCTCAAAATAAGGTTTCAGCTCTTCTTCGTCGAGCTGATACTTTTCTTTGCGCAGTTTTTCGGCGTAATACCACCAATCCCAGGCTTGCAGTTTGAATTTGCCGCCTTCGCGCTCGATAAGCTGTTGAAGCTCTGTCACTTCTTTTTTTGCCTGTTGCAGGGCGCGTGGCCAGATACCGTCTAAAAAGTCGTACACATTTTTCGGATTTTTGGCCATGGTTTCTTCCAGTACGTATTCGGCAAAAGTGTTGTATCCGAGCAGCTGGGCCTTTTCGATACGGAGGTTGGCCAGTTTGCGGACTATTTCCTTGTTGTCGGCTTGGTTGTTGTTATCGCCCCGCATGTAATAGGCTTTGAGTATCTTTTCGCGGAGTTGCCTGTTGTCGGCATATTGTAAAAAGGGCAAACGGCTGGGGTTGTGCAGAGTAAATACCCATTTGCCCGAAAGATCCGCATCAACAGCCGCTTCGGTTGCGGCATCCACGACGGCCCGGGGCAGCCCCGACAAATCTTCTTCCTTGTCGATGACCAGGCGGTAGTCGTTGGTTTCTTTGAGTACATTATCGGAATAGTGCAGGGTAAGCAGAGCGGCTTCTTTGTTGATCTGGCGCAGGCGTTCCTGCTGGCTCTCGTTGAGAGCAGCTCCGGAGCGTACGAAATTTTTATAGTATTTTTCGAGCAGACGTTGCTGTTCTGTGTTCAGATCCAGATTGGCTCTGTCTTTGTAGAGGCTTTCGATGCGTTTAAAGAGTGAAGCATTCAATCGAATGTTGTCTTCGTGTTCCGAAAGCAAAGGGCTCAATTCCTGAGCAATGGCCTGCATCTCATCGTTGGTGTTACTTGAAGTCAAATTAAAAAACACCGAGGATACTTTGTTGAGCAATTCGCCCGAATAGTCCATGGCAGCAATGGTATTGTCGAAAGTAGGTGCTTCCGGGTTGCCGGCTATGGCATCGATTTCCAGTTTGTGTTGGTTCATACCCTCCACAAAAGCCGGCATGAAATGTTCTATACTGATTTTATCAAAAGGTACGGCACCATAAGGGGTGTTGTAGTCTTCAAAAAAGGGATTACCTTGCTTTTGGGCGCAGGAGATCATCATAAGGGTACACAAAATAAGAATGGATTTTTTCATGTTTTTTTCTTTTTGAGCACAAAAATAATGGAATTAAATGAGTTATACTGTATTTTTTAGCTAAAACATCGCTGCCCGCAGGCTTAAAGTTCAGAGCATATTAAATTGTTTTTTCGGTGATCAGAAAGAAATTAAATTTATGTACATTTGTCACCATATGAGAAAAGTCCTCGTTTTCTTCCTTATTCTGGGCTTTGCTGCCTGCGGACGTTATCAGTCGAGCATACCCGACAGCCCGGTCTTTTTGAGACGTAATCTCAACACCATCAATTGCTTATTCCCCGGAGACTACTATTACATCACAGAGCCGCAGACTGCAACCGACCGCCTGGGTTACGGAGGCCTGGTACTGGTGAGAGGTTTCGATGATCAGTATTATGCCTACGACCTTGCCTGCCCGGTTGAATGCCGTACGGATGTCAAAGTTGGTCAGCCCAACGAGGTTCTGGAAGCGGTCTGCCCCCAATGCGGAGAAACCTATCAGTTGGGTTATGGCCTGGGCACACCCTCCACCGGGGTATCAAAGGAAGGTCTGAAACGATATACGGTAGTTGTGGACCTTAATACTGATGTGCTCGTACAACACTGAGAGCTCTGGTTCAATTTCGAACAAGTTTCATCGATTGTGCACCGGGTATTATAATTATGTCGGCTCCTTTTTTGAACCTGATTTTGAGTTCATTGTTTGGAGATTAGTAAAAAAAATCAGCAAAATATTCTGTTTTCGGGCGAAAGCTTTATCTTTGCAGCCGCATTTGTTGTTTTAAAGCATTTAAAGCTACTTATGCTTTTTTGTTCTATGAAAGGCTGCCCGAATGGTGGAATGGTAGACACGAAGGACTTAAAATCCTTTGGCCATTGCGGCTGTGCCGGTTCGAGTCCGGCTTCGGGTACCAGAAACCCCACATAATCAATTGATTATGTGGGGTTTTTTATTTTATGTTCCGGCTGTTCCCAATTGCTTTTGTTCTTCTTCTTTAAGGCGTTGGAATTCTATGATAAAATAGAGCTTGAACTCAACCGGGTAGTTTCAATCCATTTTTTGGGCGTTAAAACAAAACTGTTCAGTCCCGCTTCTCTTCTAAACCCCTCGAATTCGAAGGGTTTAAAATCCGGGTTATTGATGATTCCCCGCAACCCCGGCAATTCTATGGTATTACGGTTATTTCTTCTAATGTAACATCCTGATGTCCCCAAATGTTAATTACCTCTACATTCTCAAGTTTGTTCAATTGGTTTCATATTTGATTCATTTCTTTGTTATAGAAGAATTTAACATAGATGAAAAATGATAACAGTAAAATTCCTGTCAATTTCAATAGTTGGTTTTTTTCACAGTGCTATCGTTTTTTCAATCAATCCTATAGGGTTCAACATGAATTATCACATGGGTATGTTCTCCAAATTTCCCCCTTATCGCATGCTCAATCTTACTCGCAATTTGGTGAGATAATTCCACGGTCATGTTTTTGTCCACTTTTATGTGAACCTCAACAGAAATATTCTCTCCAATTTTTCTGGTTCTTAAATTATGAAAAAATTCAACTCCTTTTGTTTTTGAAATAATTTCTTCCAGTTCTTTTTCTGTCTTTTCCGGAAGCGAACTGTCCAGTAGTTCGCTGATGCTGGGTTTTGCTATATTCCAGGCAACTTTTAAGATAAAGAAGCTCACAACCACCCCTGCAATAGGGTCAAGTATCCGCCAGGGTTCTCCTAAAAGTATGGCTCCTGAAATGCCCAATGCTGTTCCAATGGAAGAAAAGGCATCTGACCTGTGATGCCAGGCATTAGCAATCACTGTCTGACTATTCATTTTCTTCCCTTCAATTTTTGTGTACCAAAAAAGTCCTTCTTTTAATACAATTGAAATTAGCGCAGCATACAAAGCAATATATCCGGGTTTATCGATGATTTCTCCTTTTAAGGAATCAATAATTTTACCGGCTCCGGTAATCAAAATTCCTATACCGACAATAAAGAGGGCAAAACTAATCAACATAGTGGCAAAAGTCTCGAATTTTCCATGTCCGTAATGATGACCCTTGTCTTTTTCTTTGCCGGATACATTGATGAAAACGATTACAATCACATCCGTTACTAAATCCGAAAGCGAATGTATTCCGTCGGCTATCATAGCCGTACTGTGACCGACAATACCTGCAATAATCTTGGCAACTGTCAACAAAAAATTCAAAAATGAACCTTGAAGGGTTACAGTTTTAATTCTTTTTATTCTGTTGTCATTTCCCATGTGTTTACAATTTTGAATGTTTAACTGTAATTATTTCCGGAGATCGGAGGTTTTGTGTTTTTTATTTTTATCAGCCAGTACAAAGATAAACATTAATAATGCAGCGATCATAGCCATTAATGAACCAAAATAAAATGGGGCATTAGAATTTACACGATCATACAATAAACCTGCAATTAAACTGGCAGGAAGAAGTGTGATTCCAAGTACGGCATGATATAATCCAAAGCCGGTTCCTTTAAAGTCTTTACCGACAATATCCGAAATGAAGGCTTTTTGACTCCCGTCTGCCAATGCACTGTATAATCCGTACAATATAAATAGAAACAGAAAGACATTCAAGCTATTAAATTTGCCAAAAAAGAAATATACAATGGAGTAGACAAGGAATCCCAGAATGATCAGGACCTCCCGGCCTATTTTGTCAGATATTTTGCCGATAGGTATGGCCAGTAAAACAGAGACGGTATTAAAAATCATATAAACAAAAGGAACGTATGATTTATTTATGCCGGTTTCTGCTGTTTTGACAAGTAATAAAGCGTCTGCAGAATTTCCAAGGGTAAAAACAAACACGATAAACAAAAAGAAATAGAATTTTTTTGGCAATTGATGTATATGGAATTTATTAGTATTTCCACTGTTTACTGACTTTGCTTCCCTGATGAATACAGCAATTGAAACAACACCCAGGAGAGCGGGGATTGTTGCTAAAAGGAAAATATTGGAGTAGTTTAAGGGGAAAAAGTATAATAAAAGGAATGCTGTTAAGGGTCCGATTATTGCACCGCTGTTATCCATGGCTTTATGAAATCCAAAATTTTTACCCGTTTCATTTTTAGAGACCGAACCACTGATAAGGCTGTCTCTTGGGGCCGCTCTTAAACCTTTACCTGTCCTTTCGATAAATCTCAAAAATAAAACATGAATCGGGAGACTGACCAAAGCATATAGAGGAGTTATCAATGCAGTAATGCCGTAACCAATCAGCATAAATGGTTTGTTTTTACCAATCTTATCACTCCAATGTCCCGAGAAAGCTTTAATTAAAGAGGCTGTACTTTCAGCAATGCCTTCAATTAACGAAATTGAAGTCTTTGAAGCTCCAATCGACAATAAGA
>CAZNQD010000093.1:0-5366 GCA_964575345.1 uncultured Bacteroidales bacterium | reverse complement strand
CTGGGCTATCCACAGCTGGCCTTTGCTGTCATGAAAAACGGTCTGAAACTGGAAACCATGAGCCTGCCTCATCTGGTGGCCGAAATGGCAAGCACAGACAGTGTCATACCTTCTTTTCTTTCCTTTTCTTATGCCTTTTTCGATAATAACGCCGGGACACGCATGAGAGGAAGTAAGAATGTAGACCAGGACTTTACTTATTTTATTATTCCCGATTCAACTACCCTGATGCAACAAGGTTATGTCAATTACGGAACAGCTCCCACCAAACAAGATACCATCGATTACGTCGAAGATATACTACTGGAAGAAATGGCCATGGAACTGGCCTTCGAAGGCAATCGTTTTCACGACCTGATGCGCATAGCTCTAAGAAGAGGCAATAACGCATATCTGGCCGACCGGGTGGCTTCCAAATACGAAGCCACGGAGCAGTCAGCCATGCACGATATGCTGATGATTCAGGATAATTGGTTTATTCCGCAGGAGTGACGGTTTTCATTTCTTTTTTGTATTATTGTTTCGATTTTCGTTTTTTGAACGGCATTTTGCATGAAAAAAAAAAGAAATGCTTGAAAAGCCTGAGCCTGCTGGTTATCTTTTGCCTTAGTTCCATCTGTTTGCCGGCGGCCGATTATCATTTTAAGCGATTGACCTCCGACGAAAAGTTGTCTCAAAACTTTGTAGACGACATTTTAAAAGACAGCAAGGGCTTTATGTGGTTTGCTACCTGGGGTGGCCTGGATCGTTACGACGGTTATACCCTTACAAGCTATAACACCGAAAACGCAAAACTTAAAAGCAATTTTTGTTACTGTTTGGCCGAAGACAGTTATGAGCGGCTCTGGGTGGGATCGGATCTGGGCCTATCCTGTATTGACCTGAATACCGGCCGGCCACTAAACATAATAGAAGAAAATTCGCAATACCGGAAAGTTCTCTCTCAAACGATCTACGATCTGCATTCTGATTCACAATCCAAGCTCTGGGTAGCCGGAGATCACGGCCTGGCCTGCCTGGTGTTTGATAAACAGGGCGACATTGTTAATTATTACAGCTTAAACATGTTGACAGTGCATGCTCTGTGCGAAGATGATTACGGCCGTATCTGGCTGGCCACTTCTTCGGGTAAGTTGCAATGCCTCTCCAATAAGAATCCCGGCCAGTTTGATTTTGAAATTGTACCGGAATTGCTGCAGCGCGAAACATTTAACCTTATCCGCAGTATTTATTCCGACAGAATGGGTGCCCTCTGGATTGCCAGTTCCCAGGGCTTGTTTCGTTACAATCCTCATACCGATATAATGCAAGGCTATCGACATTCAGAAACGGATTCCGGATCGTTGCCTCACAGTTTTGTGAACGACGTTTTACAGGATAGTACCGGCAATACCTGGGTGGCAACTCTGGGAGGTCTGGCTTTGTGGAATCAGGAGGGCGACAATTTTACCCGTTTTCAGTCGGACGATTCGGACGAAAGCATAAACAACAATTTCTTAAATACTCTTTTTGTGGACGACCGCAACATTCTGTGGATAGGAACCGAAAAGGGTGGCGTTAACTGGATGTTTGAGAAGCGAAAGATGATACATGCCCTCCGTCACAATCCTGTCGATCCCGGTAGTATGTCTTCCGGGCCTGTCAATTCTATACTCGAAGACAGCCGGGGCAACCTTTGGGTGGGTTTGGTCGAAGGAGGGCTGCATTTCAGAGCTAAAGGGCAGGAGTCTTTTCGGCATTACCTGCATACCCGCAGGCCGGGCAGCCTTACGCAAAATACGGTATCGAAAATTTACGAGGATTCCGATTCCACTATATGGCTGGGAACCTGGGGAGGGGGGCTGAATCGTTTGTATGCCGATGGCTCCGGTTTCAAAGCCTATTTGCCGGGAGACGAAAAAGGCAATATTGCCAGCCTCTTTGTTTCCGACCTGGCCGAAGACAGCCTGCACAATGGTTTGTGGGTGGGCATGAATAACGGGCTGCAATTTCTGGATAAACAGAGCGGGCAATTCCTGAATGTATTCGTTGGCTCAGACATCCCCTATCCGCCTCAACAGGTGAATTTTCTGAAAATTGATCGTAAACAGCGCCTGTGGGTGGCCACCAACATCGGCTTGTATTGTTTATATCTACACTCTTTCGATATTCCCGGAGTGCCTGCCAAATATGATTATTTCAGATATAGTTTGCACGATCCTTCCTCGGGGCAACTGGCCAAAATAATCAGTATTTACGAGGACGAAGATGTGTTATGGTTTGGCAGTAACGGTGAAGGTTTGTACAAAATGGAAGAATTGAGTGGGGCAGACAGTGTGGATTTAAAGAAAAAACCCGGCTGGGAAGGTCCGGGTGTATACAAACTTACAGAATCTTATGTACGTTTTGTCCGCTACGATAAAAGACAGGGTTTTGCGGACAACGTAATCTATACCATACTCGAAGACGACAACGACCGTTTGTGGATGAGTACCAATAATGGCTTGGTTCGCTTTGAGCCTCAAAATCTTGAGGTTGTCAATTATTCCAAAGAAGATGGCTTACTGAGTAATCAATTTTACTGGATGGCCGGTTGTAAAGGCAGCGACGGAGTGTTGTACTTTGGCAATCTACAAGGTTTGAATTACATAGAACCAGGGCGCTTCAAAAACAACGACTACATGCCCAAACCCAGTCTGATTACATTACAAATTCTCAACAATAAAATAGAACCGGGGGTGGCGTTTCATAATAAAGTATATCTGGAAAAACACTTGTACGCAAGCCCTGAATTGGTGATACCCAAAAAAGATAAGTCTTTTTCGCTGGAGTTCAGTGCTTTGGATTATGAGTTTCCTGAACGAATCCGTTATTCCTATTACCTGGAGGATTTTGACGAACAATGGACCAGCGTGGGGCCGGAACGTCGTTTTGTTTACTATACCAACCTTAAACAAGGCAGGTATGTGTTTAAGCTGAGATGTACCAACAGCGACGGAGTATGGTCGGACAAAATCACCAGCCTGCCTGTGGTAATTCGTCCTCCCTTTTATCAAAGTCGGGTGTTCCGCTTGGTGCTGATCTTTGTGTTGCTGGTATTAGCTCTGTTCTTCTTGATGAACAGGGAAAAAAGAATCAAACACAAACGGTCGGAACTCGAAGCTAAGGTTAAAGCCAGAACTAAAGAACTTCAGGAAGCTTACCGACAGGTGGAAGCCCTGAATCAGGAGAAGTTGTCGGTGTTTACCAACATCACTCACGAATTTAAAACGCCCTTAAGTTTGATTATGGGGCCTATCAAAAGAATGCTCAACCTGAGCAAGGATCCTCTGGTGCTGGATCAGTTGAAGCTGGCTGAACGCAATGCAGATCGTTTGCTGACACTGGTCAATCAACTGATGGATTTTAGAAAAGTTGAAGAAAAGGCCTGTAAACTATACAAAACACAGGGAAATTTGACGGATTTGGTCCGCGAGGTGTTGTTTCCTTTTGCCGATGCCGTAGAAAGGCGTTTTATTCATTGTTCGCTGATATCCAGGCTTAAAAATCCGGAGCTTATTTTTGATGCTGAGATACTGCGTAAAATTTTGAGCAATTTATTGTCGAATGCCGTGAAGTATACACCCGACTACGGCAGCATTAAAATAAAGCTTTTTGATATCCAAAAAGACAATGCCAGCTGGATAAGAATCACGGTCAGCGATAGTGGCAAAGGCATTCCCGAAGAAGAATCCGAGAAAATATTTGAACGTTTTTACCAGATCAAAGACCAGGAAACCTATCAGTCCAGCGGACAATCCGGAACAGGGGTGGGCCTCTTCCTGTGCAGGGAACTGGCTCTGTTACACAGAGGAATTATTTACGCCGGCAACAATCGCCTGGGCGGTGCCCGTTTTGTGTTGGAAATACCCGCAGAATTTCCCTCGGACTCTGTTCAAAACGCAGTAGAATCAGAAAATGTAATTAGTGATAAGGCGCTCAGCCGGGAAGAAGCGGATAAAGAGATTCCTAAGGGAAATAGCTCGTCCACCCAGGCTGTAACCCGGTTGAAGCCTTTGCTTCTGGTGGTGGAAGACAACAAAGATATGCGTCATTTTCTTGCTTCTGTTTTGCACGACCAGTATAACCTGTTGGAAGCCGTAGACGGCGAGGAAGGCTGGATGATGGTGCAGCGTAATTTACCCGATATTGTGATAAGTGATATTATGATGCCTCGTATGGACGGTATACAATTGTGTCGCAAAATTAAAACGGAGTTTAAAACATCGCATATACCTGTCATATTATTAACAGCTTTCAGTTCCACGAACAATGAGATGGAAGGGTTGGAATCGGGAGCCAACGATTATTTGCCCAAGCCTTTTGAGGAGCGCCTGCTCAAGGCAAAAATTAAGAATATCCTGCAACTTCGCGAACGCATTCACCAAAGTTTTGCCGAGAACATGACTACCAGCCAGCTTGACATTGCCAATAATTCTCCCGATAAATATTTGCTGGAAAAAATGATGAAAATCGTTCAGTTGCGTTATGCCGATCCTTTGTTTAATGTAAGTGTTTTTATAGAAGAATTGGGTATTTCCCGCAGTCTGCTTCACAAAAAATTACAGTCTTTGGTGGGACAATCGGCCGGACGTTTCATCCGAAATTATCGATTGAATAAGGCCAAAGAAATTTTAAGCAAAAATCCGGCCATGAATATATCGGAAGTGGCCTATTCCGTGGGATTCAACGATCCAAAGTATTTTACCCGCTGTTTTACCAAATGCTACGGACAGAGCCCTAGTATTTATTCCCTGAACCAGCATGAAAGCTAAAATGTTTTTACTGTTCAGTTGGCTGTTTTTCTTATTGCATGCCGGCTTTGCGCAAACTGCCTTTGATGGGACTGACAGCCTGCTGCCCGAAAGGAATTGTCGTCAGGACTTGTCGACAGATTCACCAGACAGTATAGCCGTGTCCGAAAAAAAAAGAATGACTGTAGTTTCCAATGCGGCTGTGAGTCAATACAGCAACTGGTATTCTTTTGAAAGGCCTGAAGCATTGTATGCTAAGAAATTTCTGAGTAATAGCATTGCTCCCGTAGCAGTTGCAGCACTTGGGCTTGGCATACTTGGAATGACTGATTTAAAGTTGCAACTACAGGAAAGTCTCAACTGGAACAAGGACTTAAAAGTACCTATGTACGATGACCAAATAAGGTACGCACCTTATGCCATCGGGTTGGTACTCCCACTTTTTGGTAAATATCCCAAACACAAACTGTTGCATCTGGTACCTTTGGTGTTGGGCTCTTATTTGCTGGCCGACGGAGTAGTACATCAACTAAAGGCTCATACAGCAATGGCCCGTCCTAACGGGGCACAGGAGTATGATGCTTTTCCCTCTCA
>CAZNQD010000092.1:0-5446 GCA_964575345.1 uncultured Bacteroidales bacterium | reverse complement strand
TCTTGCATAGGGACATAAGGCCCATCGGGTTTATCGCTCACCAATATATGGCTGGCTCGCCGGTTAATTACGTTTCCTTTTACGTTTTCGATCACCACACTGCGGTTGGTAAAAGTGGCAAAATAATAGTATTTGCCTTTGTATTGATGCAATTCGGCTGCCCATATCATTGGTCGCGGGCCCATCCACGATTCCGGATCTGTTTGGCTTACCGCGTAAGGTCCCGACCACCTGGCCAGGTCTTTGCTCTTCCACAGTAATCCGCCTGTGCCGGTCATATAATAGCACGAGCTCTTCTGATCCGCCAGTATGGCGGGGTCGCTTAAGCGTATGGAATCCAGCGGAATGTTTTCTTTAACTTCCGGTTTCCAGCCTTGCGCAAAAGTGCAGGTAAGGCTTAGCAACATAATAAGTGTCGTTGGTGTTCTCATAGCGTTTGGTTTTTTTATACTGTTGAGAATTTTAATTGCTGTAAATTGCGTGTAGTTCCGGATAAATGTCTATGCTGTCGTTGCTTGCCCCGTAACGATCGAACAGGCCTCCCCAGCGTGGAGATGTTGGTTCCCAGATAAAAGTTCCCAGCCCCATCTTATTTGGAATGTGGTGAACGATATCGTTAACGGCTTTTTTGTTTTCGTGGTATTCAACCACATATATGGGCTTGTTGTATCTTTTTACCAGGTCGTTCAGGTTGAATTCGAGGTCTTCGAGTGTACCATGGTATTCGGGATAGTACGACTGTCCGATTACATCGAATTTTACATCACGGCTGATAATCTTGTCGAAGAAAGCAACTGATTCCGGATTTTGACCACCGCAGGCAATGTGTACCATAATGCTTATGTCCGGATCAGCAGCACGTACCGCAGCACTGGCGCAGCGCAGCAAAATACAAAAGCTTTCCATTTCTTCGTTTGAATTCACTTTTTCTTCGCCCTCGGGTAGTTTCCCTACAGGCCAGAGCATGCCATTATTTATTTCGTTTCCAACCTGAACCATGTCTGGCCTTACTCCTTCGGCGATAAAGCGCTCTATGGTTTCGTTGGTGTAGCTGTATATTCTGCCTTCGAGGGCTGAGCCATGCTGGTTTTTCCATGCCGAAGGCGTAAACTGTTTGCCCGGATCGGCCCAGGTGTCGCTGTAATGAAAGTCGAGCAGAAACTTCATTCCCGCGGCTTTTACACGTTTGGCCATTTCAAGAGTTTTTTCCAAACCGCAAAAACCTCCACCTCCTCTTGAGTAGCCATTTTCGGCATCGGGATCAACAAACAGCCTCAACCTTATCCAGTTGAACTTATGATCTTTCAGGATTTCCAGTACATCCTTCTCTACACCATTGTCGGAGTATTTTTTGCCTCTTGCCTCTTCTTGCGGAACAAACGAAATATCGGCACCAATAACCGGTTTTTCGATAGTTTGCTTCCGTTCGAAAACAGGCTCAACTTTAGGTTTAAAACCGGGAGATGAATATTGCCTGTATATTTCCTTGTATATGGCAAATACATCTTCCGATGGTTTTCCTTCGCGGTTGAAAAGCACAGGGGCAGGCTCCCAGGCCATGGTGCCATAGCCTAAATTGCGGGGAACCGAACGAACGATGTCATTGATCATTTTAATATTCTCTTTGCCGGCACCGTACTCACATACACATAAGGGTTTTTTATAACGAGCGGCCAGATCGTAGAGATTGGCTTTCAGGTCGTTGTAGGTTTCGTGCCAACGCTCGTAGTACGATAAGCCAATAATGTCAAATTCGGCGCCGTATGTATTCATTTTGTCGAGAAACTGGCGGCACAGAATGTTTTGGCCACCCAGTGCCAGGTGAACCATTAGTTGCGCTTCGGGGAGAACTTCGCGTGCAGCCTGCTGACCTGCTTTGTAAAGCCCCATAAGGCTTGCCCAGTTTTCTTCGGTGGCATTGTCAAGCACTCTTCCGTCGGGCCATACCATACCGTGGTTTATTTCATTACCAATCTGAATCACATCGGGGGCTACATCAGCGTTTTTCAAAGTAGTTAATACCTCTTTGGTGTATTCATATAGCTTATTTTCAAGCTCTTTCCCGCTTAGGCCTTCCCAGGCCGAAGGTTTAAACTGCTTATCGGGATCGGCCCATGTGTCGCTGTAATGAAAGTCGAGGCTGAAGCTCATGCCGGCAGCTTTGATCCGCCTGGCCATTTTCAGGGTATTGTCGAGGTTGCAAAACCCTTCTCTTGAGTACCCGTTTTCAGCCTCCGGATTCACAAAGATGCGTAAGCGGATATTGTCGAAATGATTGTCGGCCATTATTTGGCAGATATCTTTTTCCTGATTGTTCTCGTCGTAATAGACACTGCCCCGGGCTTCCATTTGTGGTGTAAAAGAGATGTCGGCTCCTATACTGTGTTGTGCATTTTGTTTGCAACCAACTATGGCTAAAGAGCATACAATTCCGAAGATTAGGCCTGATATTTTTCCTGATATTCCTTTTATTGTATTCATAATCACACGGTTTTCCTTGGTATATCAATTAAGGTTAATTCTTTTTTTCAACCGTTCACACGGGCGATGGCACAAGAACTCTACTATACTGCCAAAGATGCCTATTTTTTGCAGAACTGAAAAAGGATTCTTCAGTTTTCTTCACAATTATTCTTCTTAGTGTATTTTCATGTACTTTTTATTAATTTATTTCTTCAGCCTTTCTATTCTTTTCCTCTATATTTCAGTTCTTTAATTAAGCCTAAGGCTAACTTGACGGATTAGGGTACGGGATTTATTGTCTCATAATATTAGTTTTTTTATATTCTGTTCTTCAAAATTGGCGCCAACACCCAAATAAACGTATTGAGTATATTTCAACTATATAAGATCCCGGCGCAAGACAAAAAGATGCAGCTGCCATCATCTGTTACAATTCGAAAATAATTTGTGATTAATTAAAGTGTCTTTTGCTATTATGATATTCATTATCTGTAGGTTAAGCTTGTAAAAGAAAGCAATTTCAGAAATTCGATTCTTCAATTTCTTTAAAATCTTTCCAGCCTTTAGCTTTTCGATATTTAGGCAGCATACCTTTTGGAACGACCAATTTACATTGTTTAGCTCCAATATCTTCAAACATAAATGGATGTATTGGAACTGGTTGTGGCCAGGAGACAAGTATTTTTTTTAAGTTTGAGCATCCAAGAAATGTAGCACAACCGTTCAAGTCAACTACGGATTTTGGTATAGAAACAGAATCCAGATTCCTGCACAAAACGAATGCTTTTTGGCCAATGTACCTTACTCCATCTGGGATATTTATATGTTTCAATTTAAGACAACCGGCAAATAAAGCATCAGATATACTGTCAATTTGCGATGGCAATATTATTGATTCCAGGTGTTCGCACATGGCAAAAGCAAAAATATCAATTTTTGAAATACTGTTTGGTAAATGTATATGTGACAGTTTTTTGCATGAACCAAACGAAGAATTCCCAATACTCTTGATGCTTTCCGGGAGGTTTATGCTTACTACCTGGTCGCATCCAATAAATGCTCTATCGCCTATTCGATTTACAATAAAGATTTTGTTATTATAGCTAACTTTATCTGGTATTGAATATTTTTCCAATTGATAGGTATTTACAGTATCTGCATTATGAGTGACCTCTACTGTCTGTTTTTTTGAATCTGTAATTGAATAATAAACTCCATCAACTTCAAAATCATATGCATATACTAACGAATAATTACTCAATAGCGCGAACAAAAGGATAAAAAGTTGTTTGTTCATTGATCTGTCTTTTTAAAATCAAAAATGGCCTTGTACGAATTTTTCAATAATCAATTTTGCTTTTTCGTAATCGTTGCTCTTAATAATAATCTTTACTGCACCGACACCTCCTGCAGAAACTTGCCATGGAGCAATTGTTCCCATATTTTCATCCTTTAAAAAATCCTCTATATCAGAATCTTTCAGAAGGCTTCTAACTATTCCGGCTTCCATTGGTGAACCTCTAAATATTTCCACCAAGTCAATCTTTTTGTCTGTTTTCATGGTTTAAGGACTGATAAAATTGTATTATTATTTAGAATCTGATAAGTCATTCAAAGTAATTATTTTACTGCCATTTTTTTCGTAATAATTCAGCATTTCATCCATTTTCCTTTTATCATAACTCGTGATACAATCTGATAAGATTGTAACTGTGTAGTTTTCCTTGCACATATTAAATACGGTTGATTTCACGCAGGCAACGGCGTCTGCTCCTGTAATGTAAAATTCGTTTATTTCGTTTTTCTTAATAAAGTCAGCAAAATCTTCGCTGGTTAATGCGTTGCCTTTGGATTTTTCAAAAATGTTTTTGGAAACCAATTTCATATCCGAAACTAATTCAGACCCACGAGTATTAGGTTTGAAAGTCCTTGTGCCGTCAGATAAGTTATAATGCCTTATGTAAACGACATGAATTTCATTTTCCACTGCCCAATCTATTGACTTATTAACATTGTCAATGATTTCTTTGTAGTTTTTGGTAATGTCATTTTGAATGTCAATTACCACTAAAGACTTTTTCTGCATGGAACTTCCCTAATTTATTTTAATATTTAATTCAATTTTCTATTTCATTGTCCATTGCACTGTCGCTTGTTCGCTTGCAGCTATGGCTAGCCAGAGCGCGCCTGCCGAAGGCAGCTGTGGTTTGGGTGATTTATTATGGACTGGTGTTTCTTTAGTTATGATTTTATAATCATTTTATTAGTCATTCTCTTCGTAATAGTACGAATAGTCAATTCCCTTCATAAACATCTCCCGGTCGTTGATTTTACTTGTTAAAGCACTCTTCAACAGTAACTTTATGGCATCACTATTTTCAGGACTTTGAACCATCGCATTCATATAATCTATTTTAGTAATTCTACTCCAATCTACGCATTTACTTAGCTGTTTTTTTAATAATAAATCCAACCATATCCGGGTACTTCTGCCGTTGCCTTCCATAAACGGGTGTGCAATGTTCATTTCAACATACTTTTCTACGATTTCTTCTAATGTTGTTTCAGGCATGGATTCTATTTGTTTTAAAGTTTCGTTTAAAAAACGTGATGCAGCAAATTGAAACCCGCCTTTTGATATGTTTTTTTGCCTGATTTGTCCTGCGAAATCACATAAACCACCAAACAAATACCCGTGAATCTGTTGTAAACCTTTGATTGTGCCGACTTCTATGCTGTTGATAAAGGAACTGTCAAATAAGGCGTAGGCTTTTGTCTTGCTTTTTCCATCTATGGTTTCATCGCTGTACGTAAACCATTCTATAAATTGGTTTGCCTTTTTACCAGGAAACTCTTTACCAAGAGTTATGATACCATGATAATCTAACATATCAGCTAAACGTTTCTTCCCGTCTGGAGCAAGAATTTTCAACTGGGTAGTGGCACTAACCACTTGACTGTTTTCTTTCTTTAATTTGGCTTT
>CAZNQD010000091.1:0-5454 GCA_964575345.1 uncultured Bacteroidales bacterium | reverse complement strand
GCCGTATAATCGGAACCGCCCCGGCCTATGTTGGTGATTTCGCCGCTTTCGGCATCACTCGAAATAAAGCCGCCCATCACCGAAAGCTCAGGAAGTTGGCTCAGCTGTGCTTTGATAGCGGCCGAAGTTTGTTCAAAATTGACTACGTGCTTGCCAAATTTATGATTGGTTTTGATCAGTTTTCGGGCATCGTAATGCGGAATTTTCAACAATCGGCTGATCATAAGCGAAGAAAGCCTTTCGCCGTAACTCACAATCACATCTTCCGACTTGTCCGAAAGTTCATGAATCAAAGCCACTCCCTGAAATATGTTACCCAATTCTTCGAATATGCCCGAAAGTTCTTCAATAACCGCTTCCTTTTGTTCCGGAGCAAAAACGCCTTCGACCAGAGAAAAATGCCTTGTTTTCATTTCGGCCAGGTCGTTCAGGTAGCCGGCATTTCCTTCGGCCGCAGTTCGGGCTGTTTTGATCAGGAAATCGGTCATTCCGGCTATGGCGGATACAACTATGACTACCGGCCTTTCGGCTTGTTTCTCTACAATGCTCTTCAGCTGAAGCAGCGCCTGGACGGAACCTACGGACGTTCCTCCGAATTTGATAACTTTCATTTTGCTCTATCTTGTTTGTATAATACATTCGATTGCCAGAAACCACGCAATACCTTATTACTGCCTGCATTTTAAATTGGAACCGGAAAAAATTTAATGTTGTTGTTAGTTGTGTAACCGAAAAGACTCCCAGCCTTCGCGATTGAATTGCGAAAGATTATCAGACCCCCCAAGGGGTAGTGGTTGTAGTAGTATGTCTTAGCCAAAACATCATCTCTTTCGGATTAGGGCAGGTGCCCCGTTTGAGTGCGCAAATATAGATTATTTAGAAACAAAAACAAAAAAAAACCGATTTTTTCGCCTAATTAAACTATTTTTGCCGCTTATTTATACTTCATGATGTCCGTCAATAAGGCTTCAGGGCTGTACAGACATTAAACTTAACATTATTAATGGCAAAATCACTTAAGCACCCCAAAGGTTTATATCTGCTTTTTATGACTGAAATGTGGGAGCGTTTCAGTTATTATGGTATGCGGGCCCTGCTCGTATTGTATTTAACCCAGGCTGTACTCGAAGGCGGTATGGGCTTTTCGGAAGAAAACGCTACCCTGCTCTACGGCTTCTTTACCGGCCTGGTCTACATGACCCCTATCATAGGTGGCTGGCTGGCCGATAATTACCTGGGACAACGACGTTCCATTACCATAGGTGGTATTACCATGATGTTGGGGCAATTTTGTCTGGCCTCTCTCAACAGCGTAAGCATGCTTTATCTGGGTTTGTTTCTGTTGATCATCGGGAACGGCTTTTTCAAACCCAATATCTCGGTACTGGTGGGCGACCTTTACCAACCGGACGACAAACGAAGAGATTCGGCCTTTACCATTTTCTATATGGGCATCAACCTCGGCGCCGGCATTTCACCTTTGGTTTGCGGCTGGCTGGGTATGCAATACGGTTACAGAGCCGGCTTTCTGGCTGCCGGTATCGGTATGCTTCTGGGGCAATTGATCTATAACTTTATCGGGCCCAAATACCTGGGTGATTTAGGCAGAGTCGCCGTGGGCAACAAAAACCATCCCAACTCCAACAATCATCCCCTGACCAAAGCCGAAAAAGACCGTACCTGGGTGATTATCATTATCGTGATGTTTTGCGTGTTCTTCTGGGCCGGCTTTGAACAGGCCGGCAGCTCTATGACCTTGTACACCGAAAAATACATCAACCGCAATGTGTTCGGATTCGAGATTCCCACCGCCTGGTTCCAGTCTGTGAATTCCTTCTTTATTGTATTGCTGGCTCCGCTTTTTTCGATGCTCTGGACCTTTTTGGCCGCCCGCAACCGCGAACCCGGCGTTCCCATCAAAATGGGCTTTGGCATGATTATGCTTGGTGTAGGCTTTGTGCTGATGGTGTTGGCCTGTCTGCAACGCGGTGGCGACAACCCGGACGAAACCATCAAAGCCAATCTGCTCTTTTTGGTTGGAGCCTACCTGCTCCACACTTTTGGCGAATTGCTCCTGTCGCCTATCGGGCTTTCTATGGTGACCAAACTGTCTCCTGTTAAGCTGGCCTCGCTGCTGATGGGTGTTTGGTTCCTGAGCAGCTTCGTGGCCAACATCATGGGAGGTTTTATCGCTTCTTATGCTTCCAAAATGGGTGCAATGAGCATTTTTGTCACTATAGCCGGAGTATCGATTCTACTCGGTCTTGTGCTGATCTCCATGAATAAGTGGCTGTTCAGAAAGTCGCACGGCACTTTGTAATACATTATGGAAAATAAAAGCTTTACCGAAGTATTGGAAAAATTCCGCCAACTGATTATTGACGAAGAATTTGACCAGATAGTAGCCATCGCAAACGGAGGCATTATCCCTGCGGCTATTCTGGCTCAAAAGCTCGAGCTGGAAGTTTTTCTGCTTAAGATCAACCTCAGAGACAAGCAACAACGTCCCCTTTACGATCGGCCCAAATTGCTGGCCGAGATCGATTTCGATTGTAAAAACAAGCGCATCCTCCTGGTCGAAGACCGGGTAAAGACGGGCAGTACCCTGAATTTTGCCAGACAATTGCTTGGCGAAGCCGGAGCCGCCAAAGTAAAAAGCTTTGCCGTGAATGGCAAAGCCGATTACGCTCTCTACGACGAAGCTTGTTTTCGCTTCCCCTGGATCTTATAACAAACAGAAATCGCTATTCTTTTCCCGAAAGTTGCGCGTGCATCGAGGCTGCAGCCTTGCGGCCGTCGCCCATGGCCAGAATCACCGTGGCTCCGCCGCGCACAATATCGCCCCCGGCGTAAATCACAGGAATGGACGAACGCATGTTCTCATCCACCACTATGGTGCCCCAGCGGCTGATTTCCAGGCCTTCTACCGAACTCGGGATCAAAGGATTGGGCGAAACACCCACGCTGACAATGACTTCATCAACATCAATCAGTAGTTCGGCACCCGGAATTGGTACGGGGCGACGACGTCCCGAATCATCGGGCCGACCCAGCTCCATTTTTTGCAAACGCATTTGTTTGACCCGGCCTCTTTCGTCTCCGTAGTATTCCAGGGGATTGTGCAAAGTGAGGAACTCAATGCCCTCTTCTTTGGCGTGTTTCACCTCTTCGATACGGGCGGGCATTTCTTCTTCGGAACGACGGTACACTATCATCGCCCGTTCTGCTCCCAGGCGTTTGGCTGTGCGCACAGAGTCCATGGCGGTATTGCCCCCGCCTATGACGGCCACATGCTTACCCATGGCCACAGGAGTATCGGCCTCGGGATTGGCTGCGTCCATCAGATTGACCCGGGTAAGGTATTCGTTGGACGAAAGGATGTTGATGAGGTTCTCGCCGGGAATGTTCATAAAATTGGGCAAACCGGCTCCGCTTCCTACAAAAATGCCGCAATAGCCCTGTTCTTTGAGTTCGTCTATGGTGATAGTCCTGCCTACGATACAGTTGGTCATGAATTGCACGCCCATCTGGCGCAGGTTTTCGATCTCGACATCTACCACGGAATTGGGCAGACGAAATTCGGGAATACCGTATTTGAGCACCCCTCCAATTTCGTGCAGCGCTTCGAACACCATCACTTCGTAACCGTATTTGGCCATGTCGCCGGCAAAAGAAAGCCCGGCAGGCCCGGAACCCACAACGGCCACTTTTTTACCGTTTTTGGGCGCCAGCTCCGGTATTGAAATCTGGCCGCTCTCGCGCTCGTAATCGGCAGCAAAACGCTCCAGATGGCCAATAGCCACCGAGGGCTTGCCCAGCTTGAGGGTGTAGATGCATTGGGCCTCGCATTGTTTCTCCTGAGGACAAACCCTGCCGCAGACTGCCGGCAGTGCACTGGTTTCCTTGAGTACCCGGGCTGCTTCGAGAAAATCACCTCGTTCAATGTTTTTTATAAAACTTGGGATTTGAATTTCCACCGGACAACCCGAAATGCAAGTAGGATTGGCGCAATCCAGACAGCGGACGGCTTCGAGCAAGGCCTGATCGGCTGTTAAACCCTGATTTACTTCCAGGTGGTTGCGGCTGCGGATCAGAGCATCCTGCTCGTTCATTTGCACCCGGGGGATATCGGTCCTTTCCCTGGTTTTACGGCTTTTACGTAATTCCTCGCGCCAGGCCTGAGCGCGCTGAGCCGCAATTTGTTCTTCTTTTGTCATTGCTGATTCTTCCCTTGTCATTGCTGATGAAATTTTTTCATTTCTGCCTGTTCCTCTTCTTTATAGGTACCCAGGCGCATCATCATTTCGTCAAAATTCACCTGATGGGCGTCAAATTCGGGGCCGTCCACGCAAACAAATTTGGTTTTACCGCCCACGCTTACGCGACAGCCTCCGCACATGCCTGTGCCGTCCACCATAATGGTATTGAGCGAGGCCACGGTAGGCACTTCGTATTTTTTGGTCAGCAGCGACACAAACTTCATCATCACGGCAGGGCCAATGGTGACGCAAAGATCTACCTTTTCGCGTTGAATTATCTTTTCGACACCGGCTGTGACCAGGCCCTTTTCACCATAAGAGCCATCGTCGGTCATGATGATGACTTCGTCGGAATGCCGGCGAATCTCGTCTTCGAGGATGATCAGGTTTCTGGAACGGGCAGCCAGCACCGAGATCACCTTGTTGCCGGCTTTTTTCATGCCCTCGACTATGGGCAGCAAAGGGGCAACCCCCACTCCTCCTCCGGCACATATTACTGTCCCGAAATGTTCAATATGAGTGGCCCGGCCCAAAGGCCCCAGTAAATCGGTGATTTCTTCGCCCACCTGCATATCGCAGAGCTTGTTCGAAGTCAAACCCACTCGTTGCACCACCAGGGTGATGCTGCCTTTTTGGGTATCGGCCGACGAGATGGTCAGAGGAATACGTTCCCCTTTGGCCCCAAGTTTCAAAATCACAAAATGGCCCGGTTTTCTGGCTTTGGCTACCATGGGAGCCTCCACTTCCAACTTAACCACCAAATCGGACAATTCGGTCTTGCTGAGAATTTTATTCATAAGCTTGTTGTATCTGTTGAATCCGGATTTCCGGAAGAGCTCAGGCCGCGCAGAAATCACAAACGTCTATTCCCCTTCCGGATAAAATCCGGACAAAAGTACAAAATTAGATTGTACCTCAACGATTACGGCAGGCAAAAACTTATGCCTATCTTTGCAGACTCAGGCCCCAAGGCCTGAGACAAACTCTACAGCCCTTGTCTATGACTGCTCCCAAAGCCCTGATTTTTGACCTGGACGGCACCCTGATCGATTCCCTGCAGGACATTGCCGATGCCATGAACCGAGTTTTGACTGCCCAAAATCTAGCCTCCCGTTCGTATGCCGAATACAAAGAATTCATCGGCCGGGGCCTGAAAAACCTGGTGGAACGCTGTCTGCCTGAGGATCAGCAAAAC
>CAZNQD010000090.1:0-5595 GCA_964575345.1 uncultured Bacteroidales bacterium | reverse complement strand
AAAATGTACTGAAATGAGAAAACGGATGCTTTTTGTAATGGCGCTTTTCATTACCTTAGACGGATGGGCGTTAAGTTTTACTGTGGATAATATCAACTATGCTACTATTGGGTCAAATGCTGTAGAAGTAGTTAGCGGGGATTATTCAGGCGCTATAATTATTCCTTCTTCTGTAGTTTATTCAAATGTTACCTACACTGTGCTAGAATTTGGAATTGACGCTTTTAAGAATTGTACAGGTTTAACCTCTATCGAGATTCCGTCTACAATTAGAAGATTTAAAAGTGCTGCTTTTTATGGTTGTTCCGGTTTAACCACAATTACCATACCTTCTTCAGTGACAATTATAAGTGATTTTGCTTTTGCAGGTTGTTCTGGCTTAACCTCCATCACCATACCGTCTTCGGTTACAGCAATAGGGATTGGAGCTTTTGGGGGCTGTTCTGGTTTAACCTCCATAACTGTACCATCTTCGGTTACAAGTATTGGATCTCGTGTTTTTATGAGTTGTTCTGGTTTAACCTCCATCACCATACCGTCTTCAGTAACAAGTATTGGATCTGAAGCTTTCGCATATTGTTCTGGTTTAACCTCCATCACCATACCGTCTTCGGTAGCAATAATTGGGAGTGCTGCTTTTCAAGCTTGTATAGGTTTAACTTCAATTGCAATACCTCCTTTGGTTTCAAGTATTAGAGATTATACATTTAGTGGTTGTAATAATTTGATTTCCATTGAATTTCCACCTGCACTCGAATCTATAGGGGATTATGCGTTTTATAACTGTATATCATTATCTTCAATAAAAACAGGAACAACGACGCCTCCTGGCTTATCCGTAGATGTTTTTTATCTGGTTGATAAAACGAAGTGTTTGCTTTACGTGCCTATCGGGTCATTGTCAGCCTACAAAGAAGCAGATCAATGGAAAGATTTCCTGACTATCTTGGAATTTGATCCTGCCGGGATTTCTAAAGTCAATTGTCCAATAATAGCAATCTACCCCAATCCGACTCAAACACATGTCACAATTGAATTGGGAGAGGCATCCACCAATGCCCGGCTAATCCTATATAATTCACTGGGTCAAACGGTTTATGAGTGTCAGACCGCCAATGAACGGATGTCATTAGATGTCTCTCGTTTCCCTGCCGGTAAGTACATTGTGAAAGTCAAGGGGGATAATAAAAAACAGTGGGTTGGTAAGTTTATAAAAGAGTAATTCAATCGTAGGAAGCCATACCGGGAGCCATCTTTGGGGATATTGCCCAGATGCTGAGAGCGACCGGAATGAACCTGTTCTATCATACGATTCCATACGCATTCACCCTTACAGCAGATGCCAAAACTCCGGGATTTTTTCCGGGGTATTGGCATCTTTTTTTTGTCTCACTAAACAAGAATATATACTTAGCAAAAAAGTGAAGTTTCTCTTGGTGATTGTATTGTTACTTCGTATATTTGCACTCTCAAAAATTGAGTATGGGAAAATTTGAACTCTTTTTGGAGACAGATAAGGTCTGTATGTATTCGCCAAAGTATGATGGCGAAACCCAAAATGAGTTTGAGAAATTCCTCTATGCGAACAACTCGCACTCACATCCTCAATTAAAGAGGTTCTTCGATGCTATTATTTCTGTCATTGAAAAAATGAGTGAGACGGGTGCATATGAAAGATACTTTCGCCCGGAAGGGGGGAATATTAAAGCAGTTCCTTTGTATATAAATACAACGAAGATAGACAAGAAGGTCGGAAAGATGAGGCTATATTGTTTAAGACTTTCAGAAAGAATGCTCATTCTTGGCGGAGGGGCAGTAACGACTGCCCTGAAATATGAAGACGATCCGGTTCTGCTGGCAATTATAGGCGATCTCCGGGAAATAGAACAACATATAAAGAGAATAGTTAAACAGGCAAATACTGATATCGATGATTTTGTCGCATTGAAGCATATAATTGAAACCATTACACTATAGCCATGCTTATGAAAAAGAATCTTCTATTTGAACAATGCCTCGCCAATGTGGCTCAGGAGGTCAGGGAGGAAGTTCGCTTGAATATGGATATAGCGAACAGAATTCATGATCTTCTAAAGGCAAAAAAGATGACGCAGCGTCAATTAGCTGCACTGATGGGTAAGCGAGAATCTGAAATATCCAGATGGTTGACCGGTGCGCACGGATATACTACTTCTACTCTCGCTAAAATTGCGGCTGTTCTTGGCGAACCAATTGTTCAAGTTAAACGCGAACCTGAAATGAACTATGTATTCGTTCCAATAAACAATTTCATTTCTCCAACTGAAAAGTTTGATATGTTTTACACAAGTAAAGCAAATGGCAGTAGTTCCATTTCATACAAAAACTAATTCACTATGGCACAAGAGAATGTAAATATACAAATGAGGCTGATATCAATAAGCGAGGTGGATTTTAAAATGTCCCCCGGCAAAGTTGACGATGATGTGGCGCCCGAAGCTCTAAAGATCGGTTTTTCAAATAAATTCCAGCCTGATGTTGAGAATGATATAATGTCAATTATTTTCGGCATTCGATATGAGCTTGCCGGAGAGGTTGTGCTTGAAAGTGTCTATCGCTTTATATTTGAAGTAAAAGACATAGCTCAGTTTGTTGAGTTCAATAACAACGAAAGCATCACTATTAAACATATTATGCCTCATCTCTTGAACGTGGCTGTTGGTACAATGCGCGGCATCCTCGTAGTGAAAACAGCCGGGACAAATTTCTCGAAATATCCTCTTCCAATGATTGATGTGAATATCCTTAACACAAGTCTGTCTACTTCAAAATGATAGATTAAATTATACTTTGGATTATCATTATATTTGCAACCAACACTTTGGATTATCATCAAATACGTAGGCAGTCAACCGCCATTTGATTTGATAATTATATAGAAACGAACAACGTATCGATCAATGATTCCCCATTCTTACTCCAAAATCTCCTTGCGCAAGTGTTGCGCATTGCTTTTGTCGGCCTGCCTGAGCCTGGCCTGCTTTGCTCAAACCACTTACGACACTATTCAAAGCTGGAATCTGGCTGAATACAGTGCGCAAACTCTGGCCAATCTGGCCGCCGATACCGATCACTGGACTCCGATGTACAAAAACGAGGTGTTGCAACGCTATTGCAACAATCTACCTACCGACGGGCTGCCGCTACAGGCCAACGGGCAAGTGATTGCCGAAGTCGGGGGTTTACTGGTGGGCAGCGGCATCGAGGCCGGCAGTTTGTTGCTGAGGCACAACATGGGCAGCAGCCAGAACGGGATGCAAATGCAACGGATAGCACCGGTGAGCATTCCGGGGCTGCAGGCAGGGCAGCGGGTGACGGTGACCATCAAATCCTCTTCGAGTGCGCCTCAGGGCATAGCCCAGCTGAGCAACCTCAGTGGCAGCTACGGGCCGGATACCTATCCCTCTACCTATTTCAAAACCTATGGCTTCGATGTAGTAGCCGACGGGGAGGTGAGCTGGACCAACAGCGGAGGCGTGGTGGTGCAGAGCGTGGCGGTGCTCCGCGTAAAAGAGGACCAGCGCGAACAGGTGGCCACTCCCCTGATCGAGGTGGAGGGAAAGCAAGTCAGCCTGAGCTGCGAAACCCCCGATGCCCGCATTTTGTACGCGCTGGTCGATCATGCCGAAGTGCTCGATTATGCCCGTCCTTATACCGGCCCTTTTGAACTGAACCGTTCCTGCCGGCTCAGGGCTATTGCCCAAAAAGAAGGCATGCGCGATTCACAGCTGGCCGATACCAGCCTGCAGGTGGCTGTGTCCTTTCCTTTTGCCGGACGCCCGCGTGTGCTCGATCCCGAAGCGCTCGACCGCGGAGCGGTGGCCAGCTTTACGGGCAGCGGCAGCCCTTACCTGATCAACTGGCGCAGCCTGATGGATGACCCTGCGCAGCTGAGTTTCAATGTGTATCGCGACGGCGTCAGACTGAACGACTCGCCCATTACCGACCGGACCAATTACCTGGATTACGCCGGTACTGCCGGCAGCGAATATACTGTGGAGGCCTTGTTAGGAGATGAGGTGGTAGAAACCGCTCCTGTGCGGGTATTGCCCAAAGGCTACCTGGATATTCCGCTCAACCGCCCTGCGGGGGGCACTACCGAGAGCGGTGATTTTTATTACATTCCCGGCGATTGCATGGTGGCCGATGTGGACGGCGACAAGGCCTACGAAGTGATTATGAAATGGGACCCCTCCAATGGCAAGGACAATTCGGAATCGGGTTATACGGGCAATGTACTGATCGATGCCTATCGCATGGACGGCACGCAGCTCTGGCGCATTGACCTGGGCAAAAACATCCGGGCAGGCGCGCATTATACGCAGTTGATGGTTTACGACCTGGACGGCGACGGCCGGGCGGAACTGGCCTGCAAAACGGCCCCGGGCACCATAGACGGCCAGGGCAATTATGTATTGATGGGCGATGACGACCCTCAGGCCGATTACCGTACTACGGTGGGCAGCAAAAGTGGAGTAATCATTGACGGCCCCGAATACCTGACAGTGTTTGGCGGCCTCACAGGCGAAGCACTGGCCACCACGGCTTACCGGCCCCCGAGAGATACCATCAGCAATTGGGGCGACAGCTACGGCAATCGTTGCGAACGCTACCTGGCCTGCGTGGCTTACCTGGACGGAGAGCGTCCCAGCCTGGTGATGGCCAGGGGTTATTATACGGCGGCTTTTTTGTGGGCAGTCGATTTTGACGGCGGGAAGCTCAGCACCCGTTGGCTGCACAGCTCCATTCCCGGTGGAATAGGGGCTTACGGCCAGGGGGCTCACAGCATTGCCACGGCCGATGTGGACGGCGACGGGCGGGACGAAATTATTTTTGGTGCCTGCACGATTGACGACGACGGCAGCCTTATTTACCGTACCGGCCTGGGACACGGCGACGCCATGCACGTGGGCGATTTTATGCCCGATCGCCCCGGCCTCGAGGTGATGATGGTGCACGAAGAAGTGTCGGCTCAATACGGGCTAGAAATGCACGACGCCCTGACTGGTGAAATTATT
The DNA here is from genome assembly GCA_964575345.1 of uncultured Bacteroidales bacterium. Lineage (GTDB taxonomy): Bacteria > Bacteroidota > Bacteroidia > Bacteroidales > UBA1402 > UBA1402. The sequence continues at coordinate 538 of CAZNQD010000090.1, read as the reverse complement.
TCGGGCAAATTTACCGGCAGCGATGTGGGACGCGGCCTTTGCGCCGATGTGGACCCCGGGTCGAGAGGCCACGAATACTGGAGTACAGCCGGGTACGAAGTGTACAACGGCGCGGGCACCGTGCTTTCGACCAAACGCCCTACGGTGAATTTCCGTACCTACTGGGACGGCGATTTGCAATGCGAAACCACCGAAAGAGGAGTGATTACCAAATGGCAGGGCCGTACGCAAAACGCGGCCACTTTGGTGGATATGCCCAATAAATACGGAGCCGGCACTAATGTGATCAAATACACGCCTTGTCTGCAGGCCGATATTTTTGGCGACTGGCGCGAAGAGCAGATTTACTACGACAACGCCACGATGAGTCATCTCTGGATTTTTGCCACGCCCTACGCCAGCAATTACAAAATACCCACCCTGATGCACGACCATCATTACCGCATGGCCACGGTCTGGCAGACCACCGCCTACAACCAGCCTCCGCACCTGAGCTTTTACCTGCCCGATTACATCGAATACCTCACCGGCTTGCCGG
>CAZNQD010000089.1:1179-5635 GCA_964575345.1 uncultured Bacteroidales bacterium | reverse complement strand
CCCGAAGATTTCGACAAAGTGAATCCCGGGCTTTTAACTCAGATTTATACTGAAGTCAGCTTGTCTAAGCCGGCTTACCGGGGCATTTCCGAAGCCTGGAAAGGCCTGCATCAACGCTCCAATCTCCTGGCAATATGAAAATACAGGATATTCACTCTCAACCGCTGATTGAAGTAGGCATTTTAAGCCGCGAGAAGCTAGACTTCGTGCTGCATTCAAGCCATAAAGTTATTGGATATCAAAAAGATGGTTCAGATAGGATTGAGTATGGTTCAGTGCCTCAGGGCAGCTATTCCTGCTCCTGCGAAGACGGATTGGTTCAGTTTGAAAACAAGACGTTCGCAAGCTTAAGTTTTGAGCCTGAGTCTGAATCCGGGCGCTTTAGTCTTTGTAATGTCCGCATTGGAATAGAGTTTCACTGGGAGCAGGAATTGAAGCAGTGTTTCGAAGGAGCTTTGCTGATTAAGACAGAAAACAAACACTTGCTGGCCATCAATCGCATTGCCCTGGAGAGATATTTATACAGCGTCATCGCTTCCGAAATGAACGCAGAAGCCAGCCCTGAATTTCTCAAAGCACACGCCGTCATTTCACGCAGCTGGCTGCTGGCTCAGCTGGGTACAAATACCCAAACGGCAAGCTTCAACGAAAAAAAGACGAGCCAGCCCACAGAGGAAAAACAAGAACCACCTACAGCCAGCCCATCCGGCCCGGAAAGCCCTTCTGAAAGACCGATTGAACGGATACGCTGGTACGAACGCGAAGCACACACTCAATTTGACGTGTGCGCCGACGATCATTGCCAACGTTATCAGGGCATCCTGGAAGCCGATACCCCTCAGGTAAAAACAGCACTCCGCTCTACCATAGGTATGGTGATCTGCTCGGACGAAGACATCTGCGATGCCCGTTTTTCAAAATGCTGCGGGGGTCTTACCGAAAACTTCGGGAGCTGTTGGGCCGACACCAAGCTGCCCTATCTGATTTCAAAACCCGATTTGATACCGGCTCCGGATCAAAGCACTTATGCAGACCTCCCGAGCTTTATACGGGGCAATCCGCCTTCGTTTTGCAATACCGGCAATCAGGCTGTTCTAAAACAGGTGCTCAAAGACTATGATTTGCAAACCAGAGACTTCTTTCGCTGGACAGTACCTTACGACGTCGAAGCGCTTTCCGAATTGTTTAAACTGCGTTCCGGCCTGGACCTTGGTCTGCTTAGCGACATGGAAGCCCTGGAGAGAGGCGGCTCCGGACGAATTGTCCGCCTCAAAATAACAGGCAGCAAAGGCAGCCTGATCATTGGTAAAGAACTCGAAATACGCCGCTGTTTATCTAAAACCCACCTATACAGCTCCGCTTTTGTGGTGGAAAAAGTAATGGATGAACAAGGTAAAGTACGGCAATTTGTACTACACGGAGCCGGTTGGGGACACGGTGTAGGGCTCTGTCAGATCGGAGCTGCCGTCATGGCCGAACAGGGTCATAGCTTTGAACAGATACTTGAACATTACTACCCTAACACGCAAATAAAGAAACTATATGGCTTTTGATAAAACAACAAAAAAAGTTTCTCCCTGGATCTGGGTTCCCAGTTTGTATTTTGGTGAAGGCCTGCCCTATGTAGCCGTAATGACCATCTCGGTGATACTCTACAAACGCTTTGGCATGTCCAACACCGACATCGCCTTTTATACTGCCTGGCTCTACCTGCCCTGGACCATAAAGTTTCTTTGGAGTCCTTTTGTGGACATTCTCAAAAGCAAGCGCTGGTGGATAGTACTGATGCAGCTGCTGATAGGAGCCTTTTTGGGAGGCGTGGCTTTCAGTCTGCCTACCCCCTTTTGGATTCAGGCCAGTATGGCGTTTTTCTGGCTGATGGCTTTTAGTTCGGCCACCCACGATATAGCGGCCGACGGCTTCTACATGCATGGTTTGGAAACCAAACAACAGGCTTTCTTTATAGGCATACGCAATACCTTTTATCGCCTGGCCATGATTTCCGGCCAGGGACTGATTATTATTCTGGCCGGCAAAATCGAAGAGCAGCCCGGCAATCCCTTTGGCATGGAACAAATACCCTACGCCTGGATGCTGGTCTTTTTGGTAATGGCTGTCTTTTTTGTCATACTAGGTATTTACCATGCTTTTGTCCTGCCCCGACCGCAGAGCGACCCTGAGCGCAAAGCCTTGACTTACAAACAGCTCTGGCAGGAATTAGTGCAAAGTTTTAAGAGCTTCTTTCAAAAGAAACACATTCTGACGGCCATCGCTTTTATGCTGCTCTACCGTTTTTCGGAGGCTCAACTGGTCAAGATTGCCTCGCCTTTTTTGCTGGACAATACTGAGGTCGGAGGCCTGGGCCTTAGTACTGCTCAGGTGGGTTTTGCCTACGGCACCCTGGGCATTGCCTGTCTGGTGGTTGGCGGCATACTGGGCGGTATCGTTATTTCCAAAAAAGGACTGGCCGACAGTTTGTGGCCTATGGTGCTCATGCTCTGCCTGCCCAATCTGGTCTACGTTTTCTTTGCCTTTGCCCGGCCTGAATCATTGACGGTGATCAACCTGGGTATAGCACTGGAACAATTGGGCTACGGTTATGGTTTTACGGCCTATACCATGTATTTGTTGCATTTCAGCCAGGGGCCTTTTAAAACCGCTCATTACGCCATTTGTACCGCCTTTATGGCCCTGGGCATGATGATCCCCGGCATGTTTGCCGGTGCCCTGCAGGAATGGATGGGTTATCCGCTCTTTTTTGTCTGGATCGTGCTGGCTACCCTGCCCTGCTTTTGGGTGGTAAGCCTGGCCAAAAAACATCTTAAAGAATAAATATGCTGAATGTAGTTGCACATATCGCTTTGATGCTTCAACTCAAGGAAGCAGCTGTAAAAAACACGCTGACTCTGCTGGACGAAGGAGCCAGCATTCCTTTTATCAGCCGCTACCGAAAAGAAAACACCGGAGGGCTGGACGAAGTGCAAGTGGGCAGCATAGCCGATCTGTACGAGGAGCTCAAAACCCTGGAAAAACGCAAGGAAAGCATTCTTCAAAGCATAGAGGAACAAGGAAAACTCAGTCCGGAACTAAAACAACAAATTGAGGCTTGTACTCAGAAAAACGAACTGGAGGATCTTTACCTGCCATATCGCCCCAAACGTCGCACCCGGGCACAGATTGCCAGAGAAAAGGGCCTGGAGCCCCTGGCAGCCCTCTTGATGAGGCAGGGCCCGCAAGACTTAGAACAGCTGGCTGTCCGTTTTATCGGTTCAAGCATAAAGAACGTTCAGGAAGCCCTGGAGGGCGCCTCTGACATCATAGCCGAATGGGTAAACGAAAACAGCAGGGGCCGGCAACAGCTCCGGAACCATTTCAGACGCAGCGCAGTCATTCACTCTGTTGTTGTCAAAGGCAAAGAAAGCGAGGGTCAAAACTACCGGGATTATTTTGATTACAGCGAAGCGCTCCGTTCTTGTTCTTCACATCGCTTTCTGGCCATGATCAGAGGCATGAACGAAGGTTATCTGAGCATTGCACTCAAACCCGACGACGAGGCTTGCCTGAGCAGCCTGGAGCGTTTGTTTGTGAAGGCAGACAATCCTGCCGGCAAGTTGGTTGCGGGAGCTGTGAAAGATGCCTATAAACGCCTGCTGAAACCTTCTATCGAGAATGAATTTCTGAACCTGAGCAAAGAGAAAGCCGATCAGGAAGCCATTCAGGTTTTTGCTACTAACCTGAAACAATTGCTGCTGGCTCCTCCCCTGGGGCAAAAACGAGTCCTGGCCATAGACCCCGGCTACAAAAGCGGTTGTAAACTGGTTTGCCTCGATGCTCAGGGCAAGCTCCTGCACAACGAAAATATATTTCCTCACCTGGATCAGCGACAAAAAAATCTGGCGGCCAAAAAAATGGCTCAGCTGGTAGAAAGCTATCAGATTGAAGCCATTGCCATAGGCAATGGTACAGCTTCGAGAGAAACCGAGGCTTTTGTCAAGCACTTGAGGCTGGATCGCGTAGTGAGGGTGTATGTAGTAAGCGAAAACGGAGCTTCGGTGTATTCGGCTTCACCCATAGCCCGAGAAGAATTTCCCGAATACGATGTCACCGTGCGCGGAGCTGTGTCTATTGGAAGGCGATTATGCGATCCTCTGGCCGAACTGGTTAAGATAGATCCCAAAGCCATAGGAGTTGGACAATACCAGCACGATGTCGATCAACAAAAGCTCAAAAAAGCCCTGGATCAAACGGTGGTGCATTGTGTCAATGCCGTGGGCGTGAACCTGAATACCGCCAGCAAGCATCTGCTGGCTTACGTGTCGGGCCTTAATGCCCAATCGGCTGCCCGGATTGTTGACTATCGCGACGAAAAAGGAGCTTTCAATCTGCGTAGTGAACTGCTCAGGGTGCCCTCTGTAGGCCCAAAAAGCTTTGAACAGGCGGCAGGCTTCCTGCGTAT
>CAZNQD010000089.1:0-1079 GCA_964575345.1 uncultured Bacteroidales bacterium | reverse complement strand
GATCGCTTTGTTAGTCAGGCTACTGAGGTGGTAAGTCTGCATCAACACATCAAAGTCAGGATTCTATCGCTTGAACCCGAACGCAGGCGTATTCAATTGTCCTTAAAAAATTTAGCCTAAGCTTCCTGAGCAAACAAAAACTTGTGCCATTCCATAAAATAATCTATTTTTACCAGGCTTTTGCTTCGCATTGCCAGCTTATGAGTTTATGAAATCCCTACAAAAGAAACAATACGCTGTCGGCCTTGCCCTGAGCGGCGGAGGAGCCAAAGGTTTTGCCCATGCAGGAGCTATTAAGGCACTCGAAGGATACGGCATTTACCCCGACATTATTTCGGGCACCAGTGCAGGAGCTATTGTTGGTTCTCTCTATGCCGATGGTTGCAATCCCCACGAAATCATTGAACTTTTCAACCACACTTCCTTTTATAAATTTGCCAGTTTTGCCCGTTCCAAAAGTGGCCTGTTCAAAATAGACAATTTCCGCAAGGCCATGGAGCAAAAGCTCAAAGCCAAGACTTTCGAAGAGCTGAACATCCCTTTGTATGTGAACGCTACAGATATGTTTCACGGCAAAAACGTGTTTTTCAGTTCCGGCAGCTTGTTGGATAAGGTCATAGCCTCCTGCAGTATTCCCATAATCTTCGAACCTGTACTCATAGATGGCATTCATTACTCCGACGGAGGCCTGCTGTGCAACTTTCCGGTAGAGGTCTTGCGCAAACAATGTCAATATTTGATAGGTGTCAATGTGAGTCCTGTAGATATAGATCACGAAGAACAACTGAACCTCTTGGATATTATTCAACGTACTTATTTTTTCATTCGTAAATCCAATGTGATAAACTCCAGAGAACAATGTGATTTATTGATCGAACCGCCCTCCATTGATAAATACGGCATGTTTGATGCCGTCAAGAACGAAGAAATATTCCAGCTGGGTTATCAGGCCGCCCTGGCCATATTAAAAGCTCAACCGGAAATAGTAAAAGAGATGCAAGCTTTGAGTTCTCCCCAACGACTGAAACATGAAATCCATTAAACTCTATATTCAGACTTTCCGCCCCAGAACCCTGCCC
>CAZNQD010000088.1:0-5747 GCA_964575345.1 uncultured Bacteroidales bacterium | reverse complement strand
TCTCCGGGGGTTACAGCCAGCCAGGTAATGGCTTCGGCTATGGTAGTATAGGTTTGAGCCAATTCTTTGGCGATTTTAGCCTGAAACCCATCCTTGGTTACGTTGCGGATACGGATGGCTGTGGCCGTGGAATTTACAGTAGTAATTTGCTGGGCAAAGATCACAGGCACCGTTTCGAAGGCTTCGGGGAAACTGATAGTAGTCCAGTTGCCGCTGACAGCACTCTTGCCTGCTATGGCTTTGAGGCCTCCCCAATCGTGTACGCCTTTGGGAACGAACAAAAAAGGAAGCGATTCGGCATTGCTGATGGTTTGAGAGCTGGCGTATTCGTAGGGAAATAATTTAAAATCAACCTTTTTCGTAGTAAGATTGCGGGCTCTGGGCGCAAAAGCCACCAGATTCCGGAACGAAGCAGCTCCTAAAATCATAGCCGGCTCGGCTGCGTGTTCCTGCCCAAAAAACAAAGGATTCCATTCGGTATTTGCTATGGCCAGCTCACCCAGTTGTACGGAGTCGTCGGGAGTCATATGATACGAGACAGCTTTGGAGTAATCGGAATAATCTCCATTCTTACCTGCAGTTCGCATTCTGAACGAAGTAGACCCGGCCCGGGTGTAATCTACCGGATAATTCAACACCGTCTGGCTGAGATCGGTTACCGAATCAATCTGTTCAAAATCTTCGATACCAACACTCTTTTCTACCAGGTAGGCGGCTGCCAGGGTGCCGTTGGGATTACTTCCCAAACGCAGGTTATAGCTTTTGAAATCGGTGGCTATCATACCCGAAAGCAGGTTGGGCGCTTTGATTTTCCAGGGCAGAGGCTCAAATTCTTTAGCGGGGTTGTAGGCCATTTTGGCTTTAAAATTGCGCATCATCTTCCCGGCCGGTGTCAGGCGGTTGCCGTTGTCGGGATCCAACATATATCGTTTGTATTCCACCGCATTGTACACGGCATGGCGTTCCACAAAGGAACAAGTATCGAGCATATTGAAGAAGGCCGTCATATCCTGCAATTGTTTGGCCTGCTGATCGGCCACGTTCGAAGGCCAGGTTTCGCTGGTCCAGTTGGCTCCGTTGTTCCATTCGGTAATCCAAATCGGCCGGCCGGTACGGTCGTGCACTCCCTTAACAAAGGAGTACAAATTCCAGGGCGTTTGGCCACCCCTGTAAAAATGCAGTGCGACAAAATCGACCCGATAATTGAGGGCATCGCATTTGTCCATAAATTCATACAAATAATTCAAGCCTCCGTCGGTCGGTGCCAGAGAGCCCAGCCTCAGGCCCGATTTCATCAGCATGGGCCACATGGCTACTGTTTCATCCACCGTCATGGGGCCGTCGTCGTTCTGGTTGTCGGGTTCGTTGAAACCCAGGACGTGGGTAGAATATTTACGCGACTCTATTACGCTGAAAGCCTGCCAGCCGCCATTGTGTCTCATGGGAACATATTCGGCATCCATATAGCTGTCCATTCCGTTGGCATCCCAGTCGTAGTACCAGGTGGCCTGTACCGAATCGAGACGGGCAGCGGTAGGGCCCCAGCACCAGCCTTTTTGTGAGGGCCATCTCCATTGGAAAACTCTTATAAAAGCTACGTTTCCATCGAGTTCAACCTGCAGCTGAGGTATTTCCAGGTCTTCGCTGTCGGCAATAAATACCCGGCTAAAACCGGTTCCGTCGGCTGAGGTAGCCAGCGTGGCCATATAGCCTTTTTTGAGCTTAAATGATCGGATAGCTCCCGCCATGGCTGCCAGGTCTGTGTGATAAGTCAGGATACCATAAGATTCGGAACTGCCGCCAAAATCAGGTTCGGAAAATGCTTCCAGAGGTTTGTAAAAGCTGTTGTGCGGAATCACCACACAACCGTGCCGGTAAATCTCCACACGGCAATTCGAGCGGTGCGCCAGGGACGCCTGCTCACTACCCAGCTTAATGTATCTTAAATAGGAAGAAATAACTTTAGTCGGCCGCAGTTCCAACAAATAGACCCAGGCCTCAGGCCCTTCGAGAATAATCAGGGCATTGTCCCGTATGGGATTGGCGTCTGTCAAACGAAGTTCAACCCCATCGGCCAGCTCTATGGTGTCTTGTGAGACATAAGCCAGTTGCGTGTTTTCGATAATTCGTTGCCTGGCTGCCTGCGTCGGGATCAGTATTGCCAGTAAAAAGATAAAAATCAGACTAATCTTATTCATGTGATAAATTTTGATGTAACAAATGTACGATTTTTAATTATCGTGACAAAGCTAGCAATGTCCTCGCACAAAGAGGTCTAATAATCATTCAAATGAGTACAGACAAATTGCGAAACTGAATCCTATCATTAACTTTTAGCGTGATTCTGAGCTTTTTAACTAAACATGGAAATGCAGATTGAAAGCCATGCTAAGGCCAAAACCCAGTCTGAACGATTAGGAACCCAAATATGAATGTTTTTTATACCTGCACTTGGTATTTCTCGTGTTCTTTTGCATATTCTTTACACCTGAGTGAACCCAAACTCAAGTCTAACCAACATTCTAAAACACGTACGCATATGAAAAAACTGTACTTATTTATCGGCGGCCTTCTTCTGGCCGCAAGTTTGAACCTGAGCCAGGCCCAGAAACCCATGACCGAGGTTAAAATAGGTGACCTGATTTACATTTCCCACACAACCACCGGCAGAGTCTGGAGCGGAATAAACGAAAGTTCCAACATCCAGCTGCGCAGTCCCCGGATTGCCTTTACCGATACCGCTCAAATCTGGGAAGTGTTGCCTGCTCACGCTATGGGCACCGACTCCGTGCTCAACGATGCCGATTTTTACTATCTGCAGGAAAAAACCGGTTTGCAGCGTTTTGCCGCGTCAGACGGAAGCTGGAATTCCAGAGTTAATTCCTTTGTGGGTGTTATTGCCGACACTACCCGTTATTACTGGTCGTTCAGGCCTTCTGAGACAACAGAGAATGTCTTCTATGTAACGAACGGTATTAAATTCGTAATTGACTCTGTTACCTGGAAAGTAAAATCCATCATTAATCCTGCCAAAGGGTACATGGGTAGTGACGGCACCGGTGAAGGCACATCGCTTTACACCGACAAACCCACCAGCAATTCCGGAGCTCCCTATTACATTTTTGATGCCAGAACTTATGCCAAAGTCGTTGTTGCCAAAGCTATTTCTGATGCAGAAAACCTGATCGTTTTACTCAACGACAACAATCTTGCCCTCTATGGAGATACGGTTCAAGCCGCTTTGGATGCCGTTAAACTGATCGACACCACCAAAACCTACGACCAGTATACCCTCGACGACCAGGCCAGTCTGGACGAATTAAAAGCAGCCGGTGCCATTCAGGCTGTGGCCGACATTAAGACCTGGCAAAATGCAGTGATTGCACTGCAGGATAAAATTACCGAAGCCGAAGAAAAAGCAGCACTGGATCTCAAGTATCCCGCCAGCATCGCCGACTCTCTGAATGCGGCCATTGCTGATGCCAAAACCTTTGGCGACACCCTCACCTACAAAGGGTCTACAGTAGCTGCCATTCAGGCAGAACAAGCGGTTTTGCAAGGGTACATGGATCGTATGGCTACCATGCTGAAAACAGTTGATAAACTCATCGCCAAAATTGAAGAAGCCAAGGCTGTTGACCAGAATGCGGCCGCCTACCCCGAACAAAGCAAAACCGATTTTAATGCTGCCATAGCTGCTGCAGAAAGCTATCTGGCCGGTATTACAGGCACCACTGCTCTGACCGATATTGAACAGGCTACGGCAAATCTGAACCTGCAGATGTATGCACTGCTGATTTCGGTGGCCAGCAAAGAAAATCCCATCGAAGTAACCGATCTGATTTCTGACCCCTCTTTCGAAGAATCAAGCGGTACTACACTGAGTGCCAAATGGAAAGATGCCAGTGTAGTGGCCAGCGGTGACCGCAGAACGAACAACTCCATCGTAGTGCCCGACGGCAATCAGTGCTGGAACAGCTGGTCCAACAACTTCACATCGATGAATGTGTATCAGGATCTAACCCATCTGCCGAACGGAGTATACAGGGTAACTTGCCAGGCTATTACACAACCGAACTTTATTACCGATCAACACCTGTATGCCACTACTTTTGAGACAACTAATTCTACTGTATTGACGGCTACAGAATTTAATACCACACCCGAGGCCTGGGAAACTCTCAGTACTGAATTCGTAGTATTCGACGGTACAGCCCGCATAGGCTTTGCCTCCACTGCCGGAGAAGCTCAGGCCGGTTGGTTCTGTATAGACAATTTCCGCCTGCATTATTTAGGCATTGACCCCGCAGCCGTTGAGACGATGTTCAGGGTCTTGCTCAGTCAAATTCAGACCGACCGCATGAACTACGTGGTTCCCTTCGGTGAAGACCCCAAACTTGACGAAATGCTGGATGAAGCCAATGTATTCCTCGAAGGTGAATTCAGTCAGGAACAACTAGACAATATGATTGCAAAAACCAACTCAGCATGGAATAGATTCAAGGCTTCACAAACAGCCGCCCTGACCCTGAACGACTACATCATTGAAGCAACCGAAATGTACGAAACAGCCGACGAAACAGTATATCCCGAAGATGCTTTCATTGCCTTGATTGATGCCATCAATCTCGCCAGCGAAATTCTGGGCGGTGACGCTTCCCTTAAGGAAGATTGCGAACAAGCCTACATAGATCTTAAGGAAGCCGTAAGAGTATTCAAGTATTCGGCTGTAGGCAGCGAAGAAAATCCCGCAGACTTCAGCTTTGTCATTGTCAATCCGGAACTGAATACCTCCAACAATGCCACTGTACCCCAAGGCTGGACAGCTGCCCACGAAAACGGCAACGGATTTATGGGACACACTCAGCACTATCGCGGCGATGGTTACTATTACTTTGATGCCTGGAACGGCACTGCCGGTTCACTCAAATACAAAGCCTACCAAAAAATCTCCGATTTGCCTCAGGGCACCTATACCCTAAAAATGGCCGGCAGAGGAACCAACGCAGGCAATGAAGAAGGCAACAACGGTATTCAGATCTATGCCAAGGCCGGAACCAGAGTGTACTCTTCTTCTGTTCCCTGCGAAGGCGACGGTAACGTAAGCACGGCCGATGCCATCCCCGGCAATTTCGAAACAGCCATCTTCCACGAAGACGGAGTGACCTGGTACGGTTGGAATGATATTACCGTGCAACTCATCCACGTCTACGACGGCGACAAATTGGAAATCGGCGTGGATGTGGGTTACCTGGGCACCTTCACCGGCACCTGGTTCTCGGCTTGCGATCCCAGGCTTTATTACCTTGGTCCGGTTCTGGGAACAGGCTCTGTAAAAGCACCTGTCAAAGTATTTGCTTACACCCTCGACAGACAAATCGTGGTAGTCAACTCCAACAGCCCGGTCAAGGTCTACACCATAACCGGACAAGAGATTGAAAACCGCAACCTGGTACAAGGCATCTATTTGGTAAGAGTAGAAGGACATACTTTAAAAGTAGCTGTTAAATAAGTGATTAAATAATAGTAAAACCGAACAGGAGCAGGGTCATCTCTGCTCCTGTTTTTTTGTTGCAGTTCCTCTTTTATTTTCGTGTATTTTGAATGAATATTATACCCTTGTGCCGTTGAGATGGCTTTTCTTTGTATGCCATCAAAGATCTAATACTTATGATATACAGCACTACGCACGACAAAACGCTCTCGCGTTTACTGCTTTTTCTCCTCGTTTTTACCGCACTGAGCTG
>CAZNQD010000087.1:2526-6113 GCA_964575345.1 uncultured Bacteroidales bacterium | reverse complement strand
TGGCCGGCGCTTTCCCCGATCTTACCATAGTGAGCGGGCTGGCATACGGGGTAGATGTATGTGCTCACAGAACGGCCTTGAATTTCAATTTAAAAACCCTGGCTGTGCTGGCACACGGGCTGGATCGTGTTTATCCTCCCGCGCACAGGCAAACCGCCAAAAAGATTGTGCAGCAGGGGGCTCTGCTCACAGAAATGCCTTCGTACACCCAGCCTCTGGGCTGGCGCTTTGTGCAGCGCAACCGCATCGTGGCAGGCCTGGCAGATGCCTGTGTGGTGGTGGAGTCGGCCGAAAAAGGAGGGTCTTTGATTACGGCTTATATGGCCAGGGAATACAACCGGGAAGTTTTTGCGTTGCCCGGCCGGATTATCGATCCTTATTCCAGGGGTTGTAATAAATTGATAAAGAATCAAGTGGCGGCTTTGCTGGAAAAGGCTGAGGATCTGATTAGGGAGATGAATTGGGATCAGAACATCAGGCAACAAAGCCGTCAGCAAACTTTGTTTCCTTTGCTGGAGGCCGGTTTGCAGGAGGTGTTCGACTTATTCGGTGAGGGCAGGGATTACGATACTTCTGAGTTGTATGAATTGTTGCGGCAGAGGCGTGATTGCGATATGGGCTATTTGCTGTCGGTATTGTTGCAACTGGAATTGTATTGTCTCATCAGGGCTCTGCCGGGTAATAAATACCGCTTGTATTGACCAGCCAATGATTCAGTCAGCTGCAAATTGAGCTCAAAGGCAGAAAAAACAGAACTAGCATTTAGAATTGGAAGCAATGTCAATAAAAAAAACTAAATTTGGCAGACAAACAGCCTTACTGAGCGAAATTAGCATCCATGATCAGCATTTGTATTCCGGTATATAATTTTGAGATTGATTTATTAGTCAAGGCCTTATCCCCTCAAATCGAATCGGCGGATGCAGCAGTGGAGCTCATCGTCATCGACGACAACTCCAGGGCAGACATCAAAACCAGGAACAAAGCCAGTTGCCAAAACTGCAAGTATATAGAGTTGTCCGAAAACATAGGGCGATCCAAAATAAGAAATTTATTTTTGAACTACGCCAGTCAGGATTATCTACTCTTTTTGGATTGCGATTCTCTTATCGAGAATCCGCGATTCTTACAGAATTACCTGGAAACACTGAAACAGCAAGCCAAAGTTGTCTGCGGAGGCAGAATATACGGTCCCCGGCCCCCGGGCAGGCAGCAAAGACTCCGCTGGAAATACGGAGTTTACAAAGAGAGTCAGCCCTGCGAAAGCCGCAAAAAGCAGCCTTACAAATCCTTTATGTCCAACAATTTTCTGATTCAGCGCAACCTGCTCGAAGAAATCAGGTTCGACGAACGTATTACACAATACGGCCACGAAGATACGCTGTTCGGCTATTCCCTGGCGAAAAATCAAATACCTGTAATACATATCGACAATCCGGTGTTGAACGGAGACATCGAAAGCAACACAGAATACCTGAGGAAAACCCGCGAAGGCATCAACAATCTAATTGCCATTCTGAATTTTGAAGAATACCATCAGGACTTGATACAGGATATTAGCCTCTTGCGGTTTTACGACAAGATCCGCAAGTTTGAAAACATCGTCCTGTGGTTTTTCATACTAAAAAAACCAGTGATAATTTGCTTGTTAAGCAAGGGTTATGTGAATTTGCAATTATTCGACTTTTATAAACTTGGCCTGTTTATTGAACAAAAACGAAAAATATCAAAAACGAAAAATACCAAGAGATGAAAACTAAACTATCAGGCTTGCTCGCCTTACTTTTTATCAGCCTCGGAGTCCAGGCTCAAGCTTATAAAAAAACAACATTGGGCATTAAAACTCAAATTAAGGGTCACGAAATTGAACTGCAGTTTTACAGCCCCGACATTGTTCGGGTAATAAAATACCCCGCGGGCCACAGCTTCGACAAGCAAAGTTTATCGGTGGTACTTAAACCCGGGGAAACTTCGTTCAATGTAAAACAACGAGGCGATGAGCTCATACTGGACAGCAGAAAAATGCAGGTCCGGCTCGACCTGAACAGCGGCAACATTGCTTTTGGCGCGGAGGGGAAGCCCTTGCTGAGCGAAAAAGAAGCAGGAGCCTCCTTTAGCGAATTCGACGACGCCGGCACTAAGACTTTTTCGGTGAAACAAGCTTTTGTCCTGGACAAAGAGGAGGCGATTTACGGCCTGGGTCAGCAGCAGGATGGCAAGATGTCCAAACGCAAGGTCAAACTGAATATGGTGCAGGGCAATACCGACGACTACATTCCCTTTTTGCTGTCAATCAAAGCCTATGGTTTGTTTTGGGACAATTATTCTCCCACGGTGTTCGAAGACAATGCCGCCGGCTGCTATTTCGATTCGCAGGTAGGAGAGGGCATCGATTATTATTTTATGTACGGCGGAAGTGCCGACGGAGTAATTGCCCGTATGCGTGAACTCACGGGACAAGTCCCTATGTTCCCTTTGTGGACTTACGGTTTTTGGCAAAGCCGTGAACGCTACAAAAGCCAGGAGGAATTGCTGACGGTGGTGCGTAAATACCGGGAACTCGGAGTGCCCCTGGACGGTATTATTCAGGATTGGCAGTACTGGGGCAATAATTATTTGTGGAATGCCATGGATTTTTTGAACCCGAACTTCCATAATCCTCAAAGAATGATTGACGAAGTACATCAACTCAATGCCCATATTATTATATCCATCTGGAATTCCTTTGGCCCGCAGACCAAACAATACAAAGAACTCGAAAAAATGAATGCCCTTTTTGATATAACCACCTGGCCTCCCTACGGCCCGGAAAGATCTCCAATCAATCAGGAATACCCTTCGGGAGTAAAGGTTTACGATCCCTATAATCCCAAGGCCAGGGAGCTTTATTGGCGCTACCTGGATAAGGGCTTGTTTTCTCTGGGCATGGACGGCTTTTGGATCGATTCCTCCGAGCCGGATCATTTTAATTTCAAGCCTTCGGATTTTGACCAACAAACCTATCTTGGCTCTTTTCGCAAAGTCCGTAATGCTTTTCCTTTGATGACGGTGGGTGGTGTGGCCGAACAACAAAGGGCTAAATCGTCCGACAAGCGTGTGTTCATACTGACCCGCTCTGCTTTTGCAGGCCAACAGCGCTACGGAGCGAATCTCTGGTCGGGCGACGTGGTGGCCTCCTGGCAGGCTTTGCACGCTCAGATTACGGCGGGCCTGAATGTTTCTTTGTCGGGAATTCCCCACTGGAACAGCGACATCGGCGGATTTTTCCTGTGGAATTTCAGGAATCCCCTCAGTCATCCCGATTATCGGGAATTGCATGTGCGCTGGATGCAGTTTGGCTGTTTCTGTCCCATGATGCGTTCTCATGGAGAAGGCTCTCCCCGTGAGATCTATCAATTTGGTCAAAAAGGAAACCCCGTTTACGATGCCCTTGAAAAATACATTCAGTTGCGATATCGCCTCCTGCCTTACATTTATTCCGCTTCCTATCAGGTGAGTGCCGGCCAGTCGAGCATGATGCGTGCCCTGATGATGGATTTTCCGCAGGATCCCGCAGTGCTTGATTTGAACAGTGAATATATGTTTGG
>CAZNQD010000087.1:0-2426 GCA_964575345.1 uncultured Bacteroidales bacterium | reverse complement strand
TGGATTTTCCGCAGGATCCCGCAGTGCTTGATTTGAACAGTGAATATATGTTTGGTAAGTCCCTTTTGGTTTGTCCTGTCACCGAGCCTATGTACACTGCCTATGTGCCCGGAGGCAGAGATTCGGTGCTGAAAGAAGATTTCAGCAAGCTAAAAACCAAAGAAGTGTACCTGCCCGCGGGCACAGACTGGTATGACTTCTGGACCGGCGAAAAAAGGACCGGGGGAAATCGTGTCAGCAAAGAAGTTCCCCTGGACATCATGCCACTTTATGTGCGGGCAGGCTCTATCTTGCCCTGGGGCCCCAAAGTGCAGTACGCGACCGAACAAAGCTGGGACCAGCTCGAGATTCGTGTTTATCCGGGCGCAGACGGTGAATTTGTGTTGTACGAAGACGAATTCGATAATTACAATTACGAAAAAGGAGCTTATTCCACCATTAGCTTTCGATGGAACGATAAACAAAATACCCTGACCATAGGAGCCAGGCAGGGAGATTTCCCCGGCATGCTCATGAACCGCAGTTTTCGTATCATCTTTGTTGAGGGCAGCAAAGGCAGCGGCCCCGACTCAGGCGAATACTACGATCAGGAGGTAAAGTATAGCGGCAAAAAAGTAGTTATCAGAAAAAGATAAAAACCTTTAGGTCAAGAGTATTCGAATTATAATCTGAAGAACCGAAAGCTTTATGCTTGCGGATAAATATATTGCTTTAGTTTATCCACGTAGTCTTCGAAGGCGGCTATGCCTTTTTCGGTGATGGCCATGGAGGTATTCGGGTAATTGTTTTTGAATGTCTTGACCACCTTGATATAACCGGCTTCTTCCAATTTTTTTATCTGAATGCTGATATTCCCTGCAGCAGCTTTGGTTGTATCCCTGATAAAGCTGAAGCTGGCTTCGTCTACCGTCATCAGAATAGACACGATTGACAAACGAAGCTGGGAATGCAAAATAGGATCCAAGTCGTTAAACATCTGCTCTTTTTCTTTTGTTGTTGAGTAATATTCCCGGAATAATCAAAGCGACCACCGAGCCGACAGCCATAATTAAGGAATGATATTGCCATTCAAAATAAAAAGCGGCCAGGCCAATCAGATTTAGCAAAATGCCACCCCAAATAAGAGGTCTGTATTTGACAGTAACCCCCGAAATGCAAATAAAGAAAGCCATAAAGATCAGGAAAACAGGAGCAATGGCTTCTCCCAGTTTATTCGAAAAAAAGAAGCCCAGAATCATTAGATTCAAGCCCAGCATCCATCCCAACGAAGCAAGGATGTTTCCGATCAGGTTAGAGGGCATTTTTTTCTTTTTATATTTATTGAAAGCATAAAAAAAAGTATAAATAGCCCCCAGCGGATACAAAAAGTTGGGATACCAGTGGATGGAATAGAGCTCCAGTTGAATAAGCACAAACTGGCTCAGGCATACAACGAACATGATCAGGCCCCAGAATAGAAACAGGTGCCCGTTATCTTCAAATCTTTTTTTTGTTTCCTGAATAGTCTTTGCTATCAATTGGAAACTTTCTTCGGGAGAAATGCTACTTTTGTCCATAGTGATCTTTATTAATAAAATTAAAACGGCACAAATATAAACCAGTTAATAATATAAACCAACATTTTTCTATAAAAAATTATCTCCATGTCAAAAAAGGCTTTGATAGCGCCCTGTGGAATGAATTGCGGAATATGTCTGGGCTATCTTCGCGAGAAAAATCGCTGTGAAGGTTGCAGGTTCTATTGCGAAGGAAAACCGGAGTACTGCAAAAAATGCATCATAATCAATTGTGCATTGTTGAGCCAAACCGAATCAAAGTTTTGTTATGATTGCCCCAAATATCCCTGCCGAAGATTGAAACAATTGGACCAACGGTACAGGATCAAATATCATATGAGTATGATCGAAAACCTGGAAACGATCAAAAATATCGGGCTGGATGGTTTTGTGGAAAAAGAAAACAAACGCTGGATTTGTCCCGCTTGCGGAGCAGTACGCTCTGTGCACAGGGATTTTTGCTTACTTTGCAAAACGCCCTTTAATGTTTGATTGAGCCCGGATTTTTCGGGTGAATGGCGTTGTCACGAAAAAGTCGGGTAAAATCAGAAAGAGCAGGGAGTGAATTATTGTTTCACAAAACAGCCTGAGTGTATTGTGTTTCCGTTTAAGATTATAAAAAAGTAGTTGCCGGGAATCAAGTCGGAAACAGCTATTCTGCCCTTGTCGAAATTAAACTCTTTGCGCTGGACCATTGAGCCTGTTGTGTCGAAGATTACAATTGTTCGTGGCAGTTCATACTTCCGGTTTGGAGCAAAGGCAAAATCAAGATTCAGGAAATCCTTCACCGGATTGGGAAAGAACTGAATCTTTGATGAGACTGTAAAGTAAACTGTGTCAAAGAATAAAATCATTTTTTTTATTACTTTT
>CAZNQD010000086.1:0-6415 GCA_964575345.1 uncultured Bacteroidales bacterium | reverse complement strand
GGGGCAAATGTAGACTTAATTTTTGTATATACAAACAATCGGCTGTTTTTTTTTGATTTTTCTACTTTTCTATTTAAGCGTGATGATAGGGTTCCCCCCTCAGAATAGTCATAGCCCGGTAGAGCTGTTCCACAAAAAATACCCGGACCATCTGATGCGAAAAGGTCATTTTCGACAGCGACAGCCTCTCGGGAACCTTTTGGTAAACCGATTCATCAAAACCATAAGGGCCGCCGCATACAAACACCAGATTGCGCAAACCGGCGTTCATTTTTTTTTGGAGAAAGCCGGCAAAAGCAGCCGAAGTGTATTCCTTACCACGTTCATCAAGCAAGACCAAAGCGTTCTCGGGTTTGATCCAGGGCTCCAGCAGAGCTGCTTCGCGCTGCTTTTGCTCTTGCTCGCTGATTTTGCCTGAGCTTTTGAGTTCCGGCAAATACACGATTTCGAAGGGCAAATAATGCTTTACCCTTTCTTCAAAGAGTTTGATACTCTTACGAGCATAATCTTCGCTGGTTTTTCCCGTCAATAAGAAAATAATTTTCATTGCTGCTTGTGTTTGCCCGAAGAGGTTTGTTTCTGCAAAAAAAGACAATTTTGCGCAAATCGCGAAGCACTTGCAGGGCTTTTTGGAATAAAGACTGTATTTTTGCGACAAATTCATCCGGAGAAATAAACCACTATGGCCACATTAGACGATTTTATCCGCAAGGCTTTCGCCGAAGACATAGGCGAAGGCGATCACACCAGTTTGAGTTGCATCCCTGCCTCTGCACAGGGAAAATCAGTATTATTAATCAAGGAGGCAGGTATCGTTGCCGGAGTACGCGTTGCTTTGGAAGTGTTCCGGCACTTCGATCCGCAACTGAAAACCAAGGTATTTATTCAAGACGGGCAAAAAGTCAAGTCCGGCGATATTGTCTTCGAAACCACTGGCAGTGTTCGTTCTCTTTTGCAGACAGAACGCCTGATGCTTAATATTATGCAACGCATGAGCGGCATAGCCACTACTACCCGGTTATACGCCGATCAACTGCAAGGCTTGCACACCAAAGTGATAGACACACGCAAAACTACTCCCGGCATGCGCCTGCTCGAAAAGGAAGCCGTGGTACTGGGCGGCGGCAGCAACCACCGTATGGGGCTTTACGACATGATTCTGCTCAAAGATAACCACGTCGACTTTGCCGGAGGCATAGCCCAGGCTATTGCAGCCACCAGGCATTACTTACAGGAAAAAAAGCTGAAACTTAAAATTGAAATCGAGGTTCGTTCTTTGGACGAACTGGAAAAGGTGCTTCAATGCGGAGGCGTGGACCGTATCATGCTTGACAATTTTGACACAGCCACTACCCGCCTTGCTGTTGAACGCATAGCCGGACGCTACGAAACCGAATCCTCCGGAGGCATCACCCTGCAAACCATTCGTGCCTACGCCGAATGCGGGGTAGATTTTATTTCGGTGGGCGCCCTCACCCACTCGGTCAAAAGCCTCGATATGTCGTTCAAGGCTGTTTTATGAATTATACGCTGATCCGTTCCCGTCGCAAAACCCTGGCTCTGCAGCTCAAGACTGACGGCAGTCTGCTGGTGCGCTGTCCCCTGAGGCTGGGCCTGCACGAAGTGGAAAGCTTTATACAGGCCAAACAACACTGGATACTGTCCAAGCAACAACTGCTTCGTGAAAATGCCCTAAAACGCCAGGCCTTTCGTCCGCAAGCGGGCATGGAGCTCCAATACCTTGGAAAATCCTATCTTCTGCGTATTTCCGAAAACAAAAAGAGCGGATTTGACGAACGAGGCTTTTTTATCGGCAAGCAAATTCCCGAAGAAAAAGTGAAAGAGGCTGTCGTAAAAATCTACAAACAACTGGCAGCTGAATGTCTCAGTGCCAAAGTAGATCACTACGCCCGTTTGTACAAACTCAGCCCCGCCGGCCTGCGCATTGGTTCAGCCAAAACCCGCTGGGGCTCTTGCAGCTCAAAAAATCAGTTGACTTTTAGCTGGCGGCTCATAATGGCCGATGAGCTATGCGTCGATTACGTGGTGTTGCACGAACTGGCCCATACCCTGGAACACAACCACAGCACTGCTTTCTGGAAAAAACTCAGCCGGATGATGCCCGATTACCAACCAGCCCGCCAACAATTGCGACTGTTTGGCAAACAGTTGCAGACGGAGAATTGGTAAAATAATTTGGGTGGCTGATGATCATCGCTGCCGGACAGCTCGCGGAAATCGTGTGTTTTGCCTCTTGTGGACAATAACGTCATTTATCGGTACCATTTTTTGAATTTTGAGTCTGAAAATTTGATAATTTTACACTCAGAATTCTTAACTATTTACAACTCCACACTATGTCTACAGGATTTTATACTATACCGGAAATTAAGAACGAGCCGGTCAAAACTTACGCTCCGGGCACGCCGGAACGGACAGCCTTAAAAAAAATGCTGACCGAACTGAGGTCCAAAGAAACGGATGTTCCTATGATCATCGGAGGCAAAGAAATTCGTACCGCTAAAAAAATGCCGATGTTTCCGCCCCACGACATCAAACATACCTTGGGCTATTATTACCAGGGCGATGGAACTCATGTGCAAATGGCCATCGATGCAGCTCTGTCAGCCCGGGAACAATGGGCGACCCTCTCCTGGCAGCATCGTTCTGCGATTTTCCTGAAGGCCGCCGATTTGCTGGCCGGCCCCTATCGGTACAAGATGAACGCAGCTACCATGCTGGGACAATCTAAAAACGCTTTCCAAGCCGAAATTGATGCCGCCTGCGAACTGGCAGACTTCTTTCGCTTTGGTGTGCGTTGCGTAACAGATATTTACCACATGCAACCAGAATCTTCGCCCGGTATGTGGAATTACAATGAATTCCGCCCCCTGGAAGGCTTCGTGTTTGCACTGACACCATTCAACTTTACTTCCATCGCCGGCAACCTGCCCGCAGCCCCGGCCATGCTGGGAAACGTTGTTGTATGGAAACCCTCCAAAACAGCTGTTTATTCGGCTGCCGTTATTATGGAAATCTTCCGTGAAGCCGGCCTGCCCGATGGCGTCATCAACCTGGTATTTGCCGATGGTCCTTCTACTTCGCAAGTGGTGTTGAATTCTCCCTATTTTGCAGGCATTCACTTTACAGGCTCCACCGCCGTGTTCCAAAGTATCTGGAAAACCATAGGCGAAAACATTTATAAGTATAAATCCTATCCCCGCATTGTGGGTGAAACCGGCGGCAAGGATTTTGTATTTGCCGATGCCACCGCTGATCCTCAGGCACTGGCCATAGCTCTGCTGCGGGGTGCTTTTGAATACCAGGGACAAAAATGTTCGGCTGCATCCAGGGCGTATGTCCCGGCCAGTTTATGGAAAGAGGTCCGCGAGCGTTTGGGCAAAGAGCTGGCCACCGTCAGGATGGGTCCTCCCGAAGATTTTACGAATTTTATCAACGCAGTAATTGACGAAGCTTCTTTTGACAAATTAAAAGGATTCATCGATCGTGCACGCCAAGACGCCGATGCCGAAGTGATTTTCGGCGGTAATTGTAACAAGACTGTCGGATATTTTATTGAGCCCACGGTGATTTTAGCCAAAAAGCCCGATTACATTACTATGGTCGAAGAATTGTTCGGGCCGGTGCTTACTATCTATGTGTACAAAGACAAGGAACTCGACGCCACTCTCGATCTGCTGGATCGTTCTTCTATTTACGGGCTGACCGGAGCCATCTTTTCGCAAGACAGGTACAACATTGAGAAAATGACCCAAAAGCTGGTGAATGCAGCAGGCAACTTCTACATCAACGACAAACCCACCGGAGCCGTGGTAGGCCAGCAACCTTTTGGCGGTGCCAGAGGCTCGGGTACCAACGACAAAGCGGGCTCGGTCTTCAACTTCCTGCGCTGGACTTCGATTCGCACCATCAAAGAAACGTTTGTGTCTCCCAGCAATTATATGTATCCCAATTTCTTGCCGGAAGACTAAAACTGCTTGATTTTTGCAAAAAAAATTGTTCCTTTGTTCTTCTTTGTTGCCGCAGTATGGCTGCACGGCAAAGTATTTTTAATCTAAAAGCATATGAACAAAGTGATCAGAAAAATTGGGCTCGTTGCTCACGATGGCATGAAGCAGGACCTGATCGAATGGGCTGTTTGGAATTCGGAACGCCTGATCGGACATAAATTTTATTGCACCGGCACCACCGGCAAGCTGATTCAGGAAGCCCTCAGCAGAAAACATCCCGATATTGACTGGGATATAACCATTCTGAAATCCGGGCCTTTGGGCGGTGATCAGCAAATGGGTTCCCGCATTGTGGAAGGTGAAGTGGATTATTGTTTCTTTTTTACCGACTCCATGACCTTGCAACCTCACGATACCGACATCAAGGCTCTGACTCGCCTTGCCGGTGTCGAAAACATCGTGTTTTGCTGCAACCGTTCTACCGCCGATCACGTCATTAGCAGTCCCTTGTTTCTGGATCCGGAGTATAAACCTATTAAAAAGGATTACAGCTTCTACACCAACCGACTCAAAGACCAGGATCTGGTGAGCAAAGCGGTGGAACTAAATCAGGCAAAAAGACTCAAAAAACCCTCCAAACCCAAAAACGAGTAATACGCTTACAAATCAACAAAAAGAAGACTATATCCCTCCTGAAAAAATCAATCACCATGAAACCGTATTTTCTACTCTTTTCAGTAATTCTGCTTATGATTTCTTGTAAAAACACTGCTGATACTAACGTCCCCGAAAGCGCAATACAGCATACCCTCAAGGCATGTACGGAGCAATCTGAACTGCCGGATGCTCTCATCGAAAAAGGCATACGTCAATGCGCCGGTCTCTGGACTTCGAAAGACGGCAGTCCCGAGGAATTTGTTGCCTTTTGTCAGGATTTCCTCTGTACCGATGAAGAACAAAAAAGCCTGTTGTTCGAACGCATGGCCAGCCATTTCGAAACCCTGCTGGGCCATCAAAACAGGGTCAGAGTTGAATTACTAAGGCCCTTGCACGAAACGGGTTACCAAAACCTGCCGGTCGATCAGCTTTTTGGGGCCTACGACAACGCAGCCCACTTCGAAGAGGATATGTACAGCAGCAAAATTGCTTTTGTGACAGCTTTGAACTTCCCTTACTTCAGCCTGGACGAAAAAACCGCTCTGGCTGAAAAATGGACTTCCGAAGAATGGGGCTATGCCCGCCTGGGCGATTTCTTTATTGAACGCATTCCTGCCTCTGTTAAACAGGAAATGACCCTGGCCGCCACCAAGGCCGAGGATTATATTTCGAACTACAACATTCACATGGGCAGACTCCTGGACCAAGGTAAAAAGCTTTTTCCGGACAATATGGTACTTATCACTCACTGGGGCCTCCGGGACGAACTCAAATCGAATTATGCCGACAAAGAGCAGGGCTTGCAAAAGCAGGAAATCATCTACAAAGTAATGCAGCATATTATTGAACAAAGCATTCCTCTTCAGGTGATTGATAATCCAAACTACGATTGGGACCCGATCAGCAATAAAGTATATCGGGGGGGCAAAGAAATCGCTTTTGAAACTGAACCAAATACCCGCTATCAGCATTTTCTGAATCTGTTTAAGGCTTACAAAGCCCAGGATAAATACAACGAACAATATCCCACTTACATTGCCCGCAATTTTGAAGCCGAGCTTGAAATTGCCGAAAAAGAGGTTGAAGCTCTTTTTGTAGAAGTATTGTCTTCGAAACAGGCTGCAGAGATAGGCCAACTGATAGAGCAAAGGCTGGGCCGCCAACTGAGGCCTTACGATATCTGGTACGACGGTTTCAAAAGCCGAAGCAGCATCGACCCGGCTGCTCTGGATAAAATGGTGCTTGATAAGTATCCCTCTTTGCAGGCTTTCCAAAAAGACCTGCCCGCTATTCTTGCAAAAATGGGTTTCAGCGAGCAAAAAGCCAACGAAATCTGTGCACAGGTCGAAGTGAATCCTTCGGTGGGTTCGGGCCATGCCTGGCCGGCAGCCATGAAAAACGATAAGATTCATCTCCGGGCACGTTTTCGCGAAAACGGAGTCGATTACAAAGCCTACAACATAGCCACCCACGAATTTGGTCATAATGTGGAGGAATATATTTCGCTTTACGATGTACCTAACTATTTCCTGAGTTCCGTGCCCAACAACGCTTTTACCGAAGCATTGGCCTTTGTATTTCAGGAAAGAGACCTGGACTTGCTGGGTTTAAAACAGCAGGATCCTCTGGCCGGCTGCCAGAACACCCTGGATTTGTTTTGGAGCAGTTACGAAATTATGGGCGTTGCCCTGGTAGACATGAAGGTCTGGCGTTGGATGTACGAGAATCCCACTACCGATGCTGCCCAATTAAAGGAAAATGTAATACGTATAGCCCGGGAAGTCTGG
>CAZNQD010000085.1:0-6417 GCA_964575345.1 uncultured Bacteroidales bacterium | reverse complement strand
CGATAGGCCAACTTATGCCTGCCATAACGGAAATGACCAAATAAGGACCAGTCGCGGCTTCCCTGGATGGGATCGTTGGTAACACGTTGACTGGCCTGATAGGGATTCAGGCCGGCATAATCCTGAGCCCAGGAATGCGAAAAACTGGTGTCGTCTTTGGCCCAAAGCTGGCCAAAGCTATCCACATACTCGTCTCCACCGCAATTGATACGATAAATATAATGATACGAAGATTTGCCTTTGGTCAGCGATTTGTCTTTTTTGTACAAGAGATCAAACGAAGGTGCTTTTTCCAGCTTGTTCAATACAATCAAATCTTCTGTTACAGCCTTCCCCGAACGATAAGCAACTGCACGCAGCACATTATATCGCACAAAGCAATTTTCAAAGGCAAAGTGCGTACCCTTCATTTGCTGATGAACTTCCGTTCCCAGATAAGCCTGATTGCCGGCGTCGTTGTACAACTGCACCGAGTCGCAATTACTGTACACTTGTATGGTGGCTTTACGGGGCTCTTCAAAACGATCGGCCCAGGTATGTGAGGCAATATACACCATGGGCTCGGTATCGGCCGACACATAATTGGAACGATACATATAATAGGCATCCAGGGGTTCTTCCCAGGGAGTAACGAGCCCCTTGTAATTGACCGGCCCCACCCGGTCTATCAGCCGGTAAGCTTCGTCGGGCTGACGGCGTCCGGGATTGTCGTGGCTGTTGAATATCCATTGGAACTGCCCGCAGACCTTATCTCTGGCTTTTTCGGCAAGGTTTATTTTCATTTCCATCAACTGACAAAAACGTTCTTCGGAATAGATGCCGTCCTGTTTAAAAGGACCCGGTTCTTCGTGCAGGGCCAGGGTTCTCCAGGCTCCGTATTCCCCGTTCAGCAACTGATTGGGCAAAGCCAGTTCTTCATCGTAACGTTCAGGATTGCCGCTGTAGGTTCCGCTCCAGTTTTGTACCACGTTCCAGTCGGTGCCTACCCCACCGTTGCAGGTGGTTACTGCACGCATATTCAGCGCCGTGGGATCCATCTCACGGATGATGGCCGTACACTCTTCGGCAAAGTCTTTGGGCAACATGCTTTCGTTTTGCAGGCCCCAAAGTACCACCGAAGGGCTGTTTCGGCGCTCTTTAACCCATTGTCTGAGTTGGCTTTTAAAATTTTCCCTAAAGTCGGGAGTGTCGTACCAGATATGTGCCGACAACTGTGTCCAAAACAAGATTCCGTATTTATCCCAATATTGTTGATAATCGAGATGATGGGGCTGGTGGGCATCTCTGAAAGCATTGAAGCCGGCATTGAGCATTTGTTTCACACGGGCCTCCACCTGTTCGCGGCTAAAAGCGTGGCTTTGCCCAAGGAGATGTTCGTATTCGCAAGTGCCATTCAAAAACACCGGTTTGCCGTTCAAAAAGAAACGCCCGTCTTCGTCGCTGCGTTTAACCGGCCAGCTGATAGTGCGAATACCGAAAGGAGTTTCCAATACGTCTCTTTTCTTTCTTCCTTGTTTGAGACTGGTAACCAAGTTGTACAAATACGGATTTTCGTTACTCCATAGTACCGGATCCTCTACATCGGCCTCCTGACGAATAGTGACGGTGGTTCCAGGTGCCAGACTGACTTCCTTACGGAGTAGAAAAACTTTTTTGCCATTGTGCGTATTAAAACGGTTTTCGAGCAGAAGCTTTTGTTCCCGACCGGAGTAATTCCTGATTTCAGTGTCAATAAACACTTTCTTTGCCTGATCGTCGTTCCAGATGTGGACGCCAAAAGGTTCTATACGGACCTCGTCGGTGACTTCAAATACCACCGGACGATAAATACCGAAAGGCTGCGAGCCCTCACTAAAACCCCATTCGGAAGAACAACCCCCGCAGACGCAGGGCATATCCGATATCATATGAGGATGCTCAACCTTTACTTCCAGTAAATTGTCTGCTCCGTAATTTAAATAATCGCTCACATCGACCGTAAAGGTGACCCTGCCTCCCAAATGACGGCCCAAATCCTTATTATTGAGTTTAATAACAGCATAAGTACCCACTCCTTCGAAACGAATAAAATAACGTTTGCCTTCCTGTTTTTGGGGAGCCACAAAGCTTTTTACATACATGGCTGTGCCGTGTAGGTTGCCGTGGGTGAGCTGACGGAAACCATAGTAATCGTCCCAGTTATGAGGCAGATTCAGTTTGAGGGTATCGTTGAGCACGGCATCGGGATTGGGGCTATGCATCACAAAAGAAGTCCAGTCCTCGCTAAGTTCAAAGGACTGCCTTTGGGCAGTCATGGTAGTAAACAGGCTAAGACATAAGACACTAAACAGGAGCTTTTTCATTTTTTGGTCAACTTAGTTGTTCTGCGCAGGCTTCGAAAAAGGCGGCTATATTCTCAAGCGGAGTATGCGGAGGAATGTCGCAACCCGACGAAATGACAAAATTACGGTAAGAGTTGGCTTTATTCAGCAAATGCTGACTGCTCTCCCAGACCATTTGGGGGCTGCCCTGTTTGAATACCCCTACAGGATCAAGATTACCCATCACCAAAACATTCGAAGGGCAAACTCTGAGAACTTCATCCATATCGATGCGGTTTCCAAAATGCAAAACCCTGGCTCCGCTGTCTATCATAGCCCGGGTGCATTGGCCGCTGTTTCCGCAATTATGCAGAATGATGCTGAATTGATCGTCTTGCAGGGCTTCTACTATTTGACGAACATAATCACTCGAAAATGCCTGACAGTCTTCGTTGGACAACAATCCTGCTGCCGGTTCGGCCATAAAGACTCCGGCAGTTCCAATGGCTTTGAGCGCTTTGCAATAGCTGATCAAAAACCGGGTGCATTTATCCAGCAATCGATGAATCGTATCGGGATCCATATAGAGTTCCATCATGATTTCGGAGAGGCCGAACAGCCTGCCGGCCAGCGAGAAGGGCCCTATGCATCCTGACAAAACGATCTTATCCTTAATATTTTCGACAGCCAGCCGATTGGCCAATAAATATTCGGGCAGCCTGCCGGCATCCATACCGGGAATCTTCAGGGCTTCAACACCTTCACTGTCTTGTACCAGACGGCCGGTTACAGAAGGCACTTCGTCTTCGGGCATACTTATTTTTGATCCAAAAGCTTCGGCTTCGACGGTCAAATCCATAATCACGGTACAGGCCATGGAAGGGTAATTGTCCGATAAATAACGAATGGCTTCGTAATGCACCCTACCGTCTGTTACGGCATCCCGCACAGTCTTACCTATTTTTTCTATACCCGGATGGGTCATTATCGGCAAGGCCTTGACCGATTTCGTCTGCAATAATTCATCTACCCAGTTCATAATTTCAAAAAAACCTATATCAAAATCCATTGAAAAACACATACACTCCAAGCATACACAGGACAAGAATGCCCCAGGCTAATTTTACTCCCTTACTCACTTTAAGGGGCACAAATTCCATTTTCTGTAAAGAAGGTGTAGACGCTGCCATTGACCAGATAAAAATGAAAAGGGCCAGAACTACAAAAATAAAGAAGGAGAGATATAAATAATGCATTCCACTAAATATCAGGCCTGTATAATATAATATCCCGGTTCCGATACTGAAAGCCGTTCCGGCTGTGAGCACCAGGTTAATGGCCTTAGCCGAGGTTTTCTTCCAGAAAGCCGCAAAGAGGAAACCAGCGGCCATGGGAGGAGCCAAAAAGCCCAACACCGACTGGAAAATATTAAAGAAACTCAAGCCTTGAATATAAGTAATACCGATAGCCAAAAACACCGAAATCAGCGCTCCGATTAAAACCACCCGGCGTCCTATTGTGCGGATATTGCTATCGCTGGCATCGGGACGGTATTTCTTGATGTAAATATCCATAGTAAAAACGGTGCTTAACGAATTTAACGCCGATCCGAT
Source organism: uncultured Bacteroidales bacterium (assembly GCA_964575345.1). GTDB lineage: Bacteria > Bacteroidota > Bacteroidia > Bacteroidales > UBA1402 > UBA1402. Next base: position 2,504 of record CAZNQD010000085.1, on the reverse strand, counting down.
AGTACTGATCAAAGCCGCCACCATTACCACAATAACCAGTCCCGTTAAACCGGAGGGAAAAACCGCGTTAACCAGTTGCAGGTAGGAATCGGTCGAGTTGGTCAGGCCGGGTAAAAGCAAGAAACACAAAATACCGGGGATAATGAACAGAGGTATATCAAGCAATTTGAGCCAGGCGCAAAAATTCGCCCCTTTTTGGCCTTCTTTCAGGTTTTTGGCTCCCAATACCGATTGCACCATCGATTGATCGGTACACCAAAACCAGACTCCCATTATAGGATAACCCAACAATATGGCCAGCCAGGGAAAATCCTTGTCGTCCAGAGGACGGAAAAGATTCCAAAATTCTACCGGAGTATCCCTGACCACCGAACTCAGCCCTCCGACTTTATTGATTCCCATCACCACCAGCAACACCGAAACCCCTATCAGTAAAAGCATCTGGTAAACATTGGTGTAGGCTATGGCCTTCAAACCCCCGGCCATGGTAAACAAAGCGGATACAGCCACCAGAATCACAATGCAGGCCCAAAGGGGAATATCCAGCAACTGAGCCATAAAAACCCCGCCCGAGAACAAAGTCAGGCCCAACCAGGAAATTAAAATTGTAAGAATGGAATACCAGGCAATGTAACTACGGGTATGCTCTCCGAAACGTTTACCCATGTATTCGGGCAAGGTAGTGACTTGTGCTCCCAAATAGCGGGGAGCAAAGACAAAAGCCAGGAGCATGATAAAAGGAAAAGCATACCATGAAAAATTGCCGGCTGCTATACCGCCCTCAAAACCACTGCTGGCGTTGGCAATCAACATGGAAGGGCCAACATTGGTGCCCCACATGGTCAAACCTATGGCAAACCAGCCCAAACTTTTGTTGGCCAGAAATAAATTTCCTTCTTTTTTTCTGTTTCCGAAACTGGCCCAGGCTCCTACCAAGCCCAATATTATCAAATAAGCAACAAAGATAATTATGTCAAGAGTAGACAATTCAACAAGGTTTCTCATTTTTATCTGTATTTATCAACTATGTTTAAGGCTTTTTCTATGTCTTTTTCCGATTTAAAATCCATCTGGATATTCAATCCCCGGTTGCCTATATTATCGAGCAATGCCTCCAGTTCATGTAGTTGTACCCAATTTATCATAACCGACTTACCGCCGTCCAGAATTTTTTTGTATAAATCATACCAGCGCGGATCCCCTCCCTGAGGTTGGCCCACTCCGGGTGTCCATTGTACGGCGTTCAGCTGTTTTAGTTCGAGTACTGCATCCAGATGGCGGATGGCGTCCACACCGTCCAGGTGGTACAAAGAGTAATCCAGGTGTTCGCATTGTTCCTGCAAAAAAGGCAGGGAGAAAGTCCTGAAATCTTCTTCGGAAATCATGACAGAAATGTCGCATTGCAGCTTGGCCACTTTGCCGGGCCCCCAGATGGAAAAATAACAAAAAGCCATTTCTCCGTTCACATTTATGATGTCGTACAAACGGTCAAACACCTCAAACCAGGCTGCATTGATGGCCTTGAGTTGCTGCAGGCTGCCTTCGGTGTCCAATATCAGATCCATCAGCACATTGTCGGGGCCTTTGAGGCTGGCCAAAACATCCAGGCCTTCGACCAGGTCGGGCATGCCAACGAAATAGTTATCCTGTGATTTTTGACGGCACTTTTTCAACAGATCCTGATGCAATTTCCACCAGCGATTGTTTTGATTCAAAACAATGTTCCCGTCAAATCCGGCCTGATCTCTTATCCAGATGGTATCCTCCCGTCCTTCGAGCTCCGCGCCCAATACGGCTCCCAGCGATCCGGGACCCAGTTGTGTGTTGGCTACGGGTAAAATATCGGCCATATATGAATAGCCCGCCATTTTGTGATGTAAATAGTCAGAGCGCCAGTCGGGATCGAACCAAAATTGATTCAGATCTTTGGCCGGGACAGGTGCCGGCACCTGTTTCCAGGGTGCTCCTTCTTTATCGAGATGTTCCCACATAGTCAACACTATGCCTTGATGTTGCCACCAGTCCATATAGTGTTTTTTGCTGGTTTCCCAGTTTGATTTCCAGGTGTACATAGTAATTTCTTTAGAATTGTTCCCTGATAACTTTGTTCATATCCATTTCGTCGGTGCAGGCTACCTTTTCGGGATAAAGAGAAATACTGCTGCCGGCTTTTACGAAAACAGGCATTTCATCCAAAGGCACTTCCATGGCTTTGATCCACCGGCCTCCGCTGTATTTTTTACGACTGAAGAAATGCACCCACTCGCCCTCGGGCAAATACACATCACGAATCCCTTTGGAATTCATAACGGGAGCCACCAGCATATTTTCTCCGAAATAATATTGATCGTCAATATGACGGCAGATTTTATCCTGAGGATGATGTAGATACAGGGCCCTGAGCAGAGGAAAACCGGTACAGGTGCAGGCCCGGCTTTGTTCCAGAATATAAGGAATCAGGCTATATCGCAGTTCAAGCCATTTTTTTATGATGGGTGCAATGC
>CAZNQD010000084.1:3925-6696 GCA_964575345.1 uncultured Bacteroidales bacterium | reverse complement strand
TTGTCGAAAATGCATTACACCACCATTGCCCTCACCGAGGTATTCAGGCAGTCGGATGCTTTTTTTCTGGATCTGCTCAATAAAGTACGCGACAACAAACTCGATGAAGCAGGCTTGAGGGCTCTCAATAATAGACACATAAGCGGTTTCAATCCCGACGATGCCGAAGGCTACATCACCCTGACCACGCACAATTATCAGGCTCAATCGATTAACGAGGCCAAACTGGCAGCCATCGGCCAGCCCGGGTTCAGCTATAAGGCCAGATTACAGGGCCTGTTCCCCGAATCTTCTTTTCCTACCAATCAGGATTTGCTGCTCAAAAAAGGAGCTCAGGTGATGTTTGTCAAAAACGATTCTTCGCCCGAAAGGCTTTATTTTAACGGAAAAATTGGTCAAATCACCGATTTGGGCGAGGATTACATTTGTGTACAATGCGAAGGCGATGACCGGGAAGTAGTAGTTCAGCCCGAGCAATGGTTCAACACCAAATACACCCTTGATCCCGATACCAAAGACATCGAAGAAACAGTCGAAGGCGTTTTTGAACAGTACCCGCTCAAATTGGCCTGGGCCATCACCATACACAAAAGCCAGGGCCTGACTTTTGAAAAGGTAATTATTGACGCCGCTTCTGCTTTTGCCCATGGCCAGGTCTATGTGGCGCTGAGTCGCTGCAAAACCCTGGAGGGAATAGTGCTCAATCGCCCACTGAGTCGCTATGTGCTCAAAGACGATGCCGTAGTGAGCGCTTTCAGCAGAGAGATACTGAGTCATCCTCCCGATCAGCAGCAACTGATCAAAGCCAAACAGGATTATTTCATTGATCAGCTGATGGACTTATTCGATTTTCAGGAGCTTTTGCTGGCCCTGCGTTTGTTTAATCAGCAATGTCGCGATGTGTTGGAAATATTCTATCCTGCCTACGTTGCAGATGTGAGCAGGGCCTGCCCGGCCTGCCTGAACGAAATAACCAGCGTCGGCCTTTCCTTTGGAACGCAGATACGCCGAATGTCCGAAGCTTGTGCCGAGCTGGAACAAGAGCCTCAATTGCAGGAGCGTGTCCAAAAGGCCGGTCTTTATTTTTCCGAAAAATTACAGCAGATAATCGGGACAGTTTTGGCGGCCAATGTGCCTGAACTTGATAACAAAGAGAGCAGGCAATTGCTCGAAAATGCGTTTAACCGCCTGGAACAGGAATTCGATTACAAAGCCGGTCTGATGAGGGAATTCTCATCCAGGGCCTTTACTGTTGATATTTATTTGAGCCTCAGAGCTCAACTCCTGCTCAAATCGGAAGAACGTAAAAAGAAGAGCGGAAGCAAAAAAGAGAAAAAGCCTAAAAAAGAGCCTGCTGCAGTCAATTATTACGAGGAAGAGGACGAATCAGATAATCCTCAGAACAGATACGATGATGAAGCCGAAACAGAACCCGTCATCTCTGTCAGCGGCGACATTACGCATCCGCAACTGTATCGACAGCTGGCGGCCTGGAGGCGACAAGAAGCTCGTGAACTGGGACGTCCGGCATACACCGTACTCTCGCAGGCTGCCTTGTTGGGCATTTGCCGCCAGCCCCCGATGAACACCAGAGAATTAAAACAGATTCGCGGCATTGGGCCCAAAACCCTCGAAAAATACGGCGAAAGGCTGATGGAAATTATCGACAGCTACCTGGGTCTGATGTAAGACTATTCAAACTGAAAAGAAAGCACTATAAGCCTGGAAGTCATCCGGTCGAAGGCATTGGTGAATTGTTCGTAAGCGTCGCTGCCCTGATCGGAACGTTGATGCTCAAACACGTCGCCCAGTCCAAGGCAAAATTTGATTTCGGGGACTAAACGAAAATAGGGCAAATACAGGTCGCAACCGAAACCAAATTCCCAGTAATAGTTTACGGCTTTGAGTAAGACTTCCTGGCGTTTTCGCCGGCCGGCATCCAGCCCCAGGCTGAATCCGCTCATCAGGTAAGGGCGGTAGTTGTCGGTCCGGGCTCCCCTGTAACGAATGCTTAAAGGGACCATTATATAATTTGAGCGGATGGAAGTGATAATAATTTCGGAGCCGGGCTGATCCGATACCAGGGCCAGGTCTTTGGTTCCGAAATGTATAGCAGGGCTCAGTCGTAAACTCAGGAAATCGGTCAGGCGGTAATCGCCCAGTACGCCCACGCTAAAGCCCGGAGCATAAGAGGGAACACTACCATACCAGACGGCTCCGTTGTCGTCGGGAACGCCCGAATGATCTATGTACAGATCCTGGGTGTGCATGCCGATAAAAAAACCAAAATGGTAGAGTTTAAGATCTTCGTAAGGGAGGTAACGGACCGGATTTCTGGCAATAATCTGACTGGGAGATGCCAGCAGGAGGAAGAGTAGTATGATCGTGTAAACTTTTTTAACCATCTTGGGTACTGTTCAAACAAAGGACATTCGGGGGATAAAACGATAATTCTCGTCAATTATTGCCAAATAGTTTGGTATACTGCTCAAAAAAGAATTACTTTTGCCTCGAATTCGTTTAAAAACTTAATCAAACTATGGCTTACGTAATTAATGACGATTGCATCGCATGTGGGACTTGCATAGACGAATGTCCTGTTGGCGCTATCTCCGAAGGTGATATTTACAAAATCGATCCGGAGTTGTGTACAGAGTGTGGAGCTTGCGCGGACGTTTGTCCAACCGAAGCCATCCATCTCGACAAATAAAGCGATTCCTGCCTGCTGAGGCATCGAAACGACTTTGCGGTGAAAAGGAAGCTGTCTATGA
>CAZNQD010000084.1:0-3825 GCA_964575345.1 uncultured Bacteroidales bacterium | reverse complement strand
CAGGCTTCGGGCGAACGTAAACATGTGGGAAACTACAGTGGAGTGACAGTTTCAGCCTCTACCGGATTTATGGATTTCGAAGGCTATAGTTTCAGCCTGGTCGATTTGCCCGGTACCTATTCATTGTCGGCCTACACTCCCGAAGAGGTGTATGTGCGCAAACACCTCGATCAGGAGCTTCCCGATGTGGTGATTAATGTGGTGGATGCAGGTAACCTGGAGCGCAATCTTTTTCTGACCACACAGCTCATTGACATGAATGTGCGTATGGTGGTGGCGCTGAATATGTACGATGAATTGCAGCAGAGCGGAATGAAGCTGGATTATATGCAGTTGGGCCGTTTGCTGGGAGTTCCGTTCGTGCCTACCGTGGCCCGCAGCAATCAGGGCCTGGATCGTTTGTTTAGAATTGTAATCAAGGTATACGAAGGTGCTGATCTTTTTGCTTCTAAAGGTTTGGATCGCGACCGTCTCAGAGAGCTGCACGATTATCACCACCGGCACGACTTATCGCATGATACGCTCGAAGAGTTGGAAGAAGACGAGCATTACAAAACTTTCGGGCAAGGTTTCAGGAGCCGCAGACGAAAACATCGTCATTTGCAGGGCTGGTTTCATCTCAGGAATCAGCACCAGGAACACAAACATGAACACGAATACCGAATAGGCGAAGTGGTGCGCCATGTGCATATATACCATGGCCCCGTTATTGAAAAAAGCATAGAAAAAATGAAGGCAACGCTGGCTATGAACGAGGACTTGCGCAATCGTTTTTCAATGCGCTTTTTGTCCATCAAGCTCCTGGAAGGCGATGCCCTGGTCGAAGACTTGGTCAGGCATCTGCCTAATGCCGATGAGATAATTGAGCTGAGAACCTTGTCCTATAAAAAAATACAACAATTTCTCGAAGAAGATGCCGAATCGGCCATTACCAATGCAAAATACGCCGTAATACACGGAGCTCTCAAAGAGGTATTGAACCCCGCCGGCAAAAAACAACAATTACCTAAGACACACAGCCTGGACACCTTTTTTACCCATCGTTATTGGGGTTATCCTATTTTTCTGTTGTTTTTGTTCCTGATGTTTCAGGGCACCTTTGCCTTAGGAAATTATCCTATGGAATGGATAGAATCGGGAGTAGGGTGGCTGGGCACAGCCATAGGCAACTGGATGAATCCCGGGCCTCTGAAAGATTTACTCATTGATGGAGTGATTGGAGGTGTGGGCGGTGTTATTGTGTTTTTGCCCAACATTCTGATTTTGTACTTTTTTATCTCCTTTATGGAAGATTCCGGCTATATGGCCAGGGCAGTCTTTATAATGGACAAATTAATGCATAAAATAGGCCTGCACGGACGATCCTTTATTCCTTTGATTATGGGTTTCGGCTGTAGTGTGCCGGCCATTATGGCTACCCGTTCCATAGAAAACCGCAACAGCAGAATGATAACCATTCTGGTGATTCCCCTGATGTCCTGCAGTGCCCGTTTGCCGGTATATTTGCTCTTTGCCGGTGTTTTTTTCCCCCACTATGCCGGCCTCGTGCTTTTTGGTTTGTATATGTTAGGAATTTTGCTGGCTATAGTGATGGCCAAGGTGTTTAAAAAAGCCTTTTTTGTAAAAGAAGAGATGCCTTTTGCCATGGAATTGCCGCCTTATCGTCTGCCCGGTTTCAAAGCCATCTTACTCCATATGTGGGAAAAAGCACATCAGTACCTTAAAAAAATGGGGACTGTTATCCTGGTGGCTTCCATTTTGATATGGTTCCTGGGCTATTTTCCCCGTCCCAACCTGCCGGCGAATGAGCAGCTTGTAACGCAGGAGCAAATACCGGAGCAGGTAATGGAACAGCAGAAGCAATCATACATCGGCCGTATAGGAGTATGGATGGAGCCGGTGTTGCGCCCCCTGGGTTTTGACTGGAAAATAAGTGTTTCTCTGTTGACCGGTGTTGCTGCCAAAGAGATTATAATCAGCACTTTAGGTGTACTCTATGCGGGTGATCCCGACGAAGAAACCACAGTATTGTCCGAGCGCCTGCGTACGGCAAGCTATGCCGACGGCAGCCCGGTAATCAATGCTGCCGTAGCTTTGAGCCTGATGGTTTTTGTACTTATCTATTTCCCCTGTGTGGCTACACTGGCGGCTGTACGATCCGAAACCGGCAGCTGGAAGTGGGCTGTATTTGCTATGATTTACACCATTCTTCTTGCCTGGTGTCTGGCTTTTGTCGTGTACCGCCTGGCCTTGTTCTTTGGTTGAGTTTAGCAATATAAGGCATTGATGCCGAATAATATGCATGTGTATGTACGATTCTATTACAAAACTATTCCTGTTTGTCTGGCTGTTATGCAGTACTTTGTGCATGCAGGCCCTTTCGCCTTATGCTCACAAGGTTTTTGAGTATTGCCCGGCTCCTGGTCAATTTATCAATAAGGCTTATCCTGCTTATGAAAACGGAGAAACGTACGAAGATATTTTAAAAAAGGCAGCGGCAGTGTTGATAGGACGCAAAGAAAGCGGCATCGTATGTCTGGGCAGTTGGGGTGGTTACATTGTGCTGGGTTTTGATCATGCCGTCCAAAACAAAGCAGATACAGTCGATTTTAAAGTCTACGGCAACGCGCACAACAACAGTGCCGAACCCGGTATAGTATACGTCAGCAAAGATTTGAATGGAAACGCTTTACCCGATGATCCCTGGTATGAACTGGCCGGTTCGGAGTATTATTCTGATTCCACCGTTAAAAATTACAGCTGTACGTATTACCGTCCCTCGCCTGCAGAGGGGAATGTTTTGTGGAAAGATAATTTAGGAGACAGTGGTTATGTGCTTAGGAATAATGCTTATCATTCGCAGGCTTCCTATTACCCTTTATGGATAGAGGAAGACAGCCTTGTTTTCAGCGGCAGCCGGCTGGCTTCAAAGGCAAGCGGAGAAGGTAGTTCCTGGACCTCTCTTCCTTACTCACGGGGGTATGCCGATAATTGGCCAAACAATCATCCCGGCTCTGATTTTGATATTGATTGGGTGGTAGATGAGCAGGGGCAGCCGCTTTATCTGGATGAAATTCATTTTGTACGCATCCAGACTGCCGTACAAGATCAATTGGGCTGGCTGGGCGAAATGTCAACCGAAATATCCGGTTTGGAGGATTTACATACCGCAATACCCGATCTGGGTACCGACAAGCCCGGCCTGCAGTACCTGAATGCTCTTCGTCAACTGTATGTGCAGGCTTCTCCCGGAAGTCGTCTGGAGGTCTACAATAGTCAGGGTATTCGGGTGTTTACCCAAGAAATCGAAGCGGGGATTGTGTTAAACAACGGAATCGAAGAACTCGTCCTAGTGCAATATCTTTTGGATTTTTTACCTCAGAACATATATATAGTGCGTTTGTCCGGCAACTGGGGAGCTGTCAGCCTGAGGATTCGTTAAAAAATCCCGGGCAGGGACTGATAAATCATTTTTTTGCTTTCTTTGCAGATTGATTATACAATTAGTAATGTCAGCTTTGTTTTGATTTTCCCTGAAGTTCTGCTTCCGTTTTTTATGTGAGAAGTGTAGGGCAAACGAGCTGCTTTTTTGTACGTATTATGAAAAATGTCCTGATCCTTGTCCGAGTTAACCTGTTTGTCTTAGTTGTTTTATTTGTAAACCTTCCCGTAATTGCCGCCGGACCTCCGGCTTTCCCTACAGCCGAAGGTTACGGGATGTATGCAAGTGGAGGCAGAGGAGGTAAGGTGGTAGCTGTCACCAACTTACAGGATGACGCCGAGGGTAGCATTCCCGGCAGTTTTCGCTGGGCGCTCAAACAATAC
>CAZNQD010000083.1:4983-6722 GCA_964575345.1 uncultured Bacteroidales bacterium | reverse complement strand
ACAGATAGGAGGTTAAAGATTCATCAAAAGGTACCAGGAAGCTGTATGTACTTTCGAGAGATCTCAGGTATATGTTGAAATCCAGGTTTCTAAGAGCATAATTAAAAATCTGGGTTCGTTCATTGACCAATACGGGAGCCATTACAGAAGCATAATCCACAGGAGGGAAGACTTCGTTGGTTACATATACGGCTCCATTGCATAAGACCTCGGCACGAAGTATATTGTCTTTTTCTATACCAATCTCAAAACCGTCCTCGTCCTTGAGCCCCTGAAACTTGCTGGGCACGGAGCTGATAAAGGAATACTTCATATGAGCGTTGATGAACATTGCGACAATGTCGTTGGGTACACTGTCCCATACCTTATAGCGTTCATACAAAAAAGAGCCGTTTCCCTCGGGAGAAAAATATGAATTCATCGCTTCGTCGTCGGGCACAAACATAGCACCCATATCTCCGGATAAGGAATTGTACTGGTAAGAATTCCAACCCGGATCGTAAAGGAGCAATTCATCGGAAGGAATCAATTCGCCGTTGGGGTCAACTAAGTAATAAGAAATGCCGCCTAATGAGGAATATTCCCGAAAATAACTACGGACAAAAATGGAATCGTTGAATTCCGGATGCAGGGCTTTGTATAATTCCGTACCGCTGGCATAGTAATAGGGAGCACTGAAGCGATCCATCAGGGAATTAAAGATTGACAGACTGTCTTGCTTGCGAATATAACCGGCCATATTGTCGCGCGGCAACATTAAGCTTTCCAGCACATGGATATAGCCGTTTTTGCAAGTGATGTCTCTTTCGATCACTTTAATGCCGAATAAGTGGGCATCGTTGGTCTGACGGGTTTTACCGTTGAAAAGAATGCTAAAGTCTTCGTCGGTAATGCCCTTTTCTTTCATTTGCGCCTCAAAAAACTGAATTAAGGTGGGCGAGGTTTCATCGTTCAAAATATACAAACCTTTGTTGCGATACGGCTCAAAATACTTGTTCTCTGGGATTTCTTCCCCTTGTTCAAAAGAAAGCATGTCAAAAGGGTCCAGCGAAGTGGCACGGCGCATCACCTGACCCTTAACATATCCAACAGCGTATGATAAGGTTTCGATCAACGAAGCATCGTTTACCATGGCGTATTCCATAATTTGATTCAGTTGCGATTTGCTGAAATCTTCGAAACGGCGGATGCCGTCCTCGTTATTTTTGAAATACTCTTCAAAAGCGGAATCCTTGCAGACAAACATCGTCTTGCTTCCTGTCTTGTCCAATACCTCATTGTATTTACATGTATCGATGATCCTTATAAAGTAAGTGTATTCTCCTTCTTCTACAAGGTAATCGTAAATGCTGGAACCAAGCCAGTCGGGTTCTTCGTCGTCGTAGGGATAAGGATCATTACAAGCTCCGACGACCAAGAGCAATGAAAGCAGAAACAACCAGGCTCTGTGCGTGTTTTTAAACATACTCTTTGAATTAAAGGCGTTATTGTGGTTAGTTTTGGACGTAATAGTATTATTAAGGGTATTATAAAGACAGAATTAGTGCTCTACGGTATACTTTAAGGTATATCTTCAGGGAAAAATCCGGTCTGAATTTATCGATATTGGCATTAATGTATTAATTTTGCCCGCAAATATAAATGAAATACTCAATACATCTAATTCGTTTTAGCGATATTTTTGATATTTTTAGTTATTGCCCTGAACGCCAATTTTATTTGACTTTCATTAAACCTAA
>CAZNQD010000083.1:0-4883 GCA_964575345.1 uncultured Bacteroidales bacterium | reverse complement strand
ACAGCCCTGACCAAAGGACAAATTCAACTTATCCACCGTTTTACCGAAAACATTACCGTGCTTTACGACGGCGACGCTGCCGGTATCAAGGCTTCTCTGCGGGGAATCAACCTTCTGCTCGAAGAAGGACTGAACATAAAAGTTGTATTACTACCCGAAGGAGAAGATCCCGATTCCTTCGCCCGGGGACACAGTGCCTCGGAATTGCTGGATTACCTCAAAAAGAGCGAAAACGACTTTATCCGCTTCAAAACCGAAGTTCTTCTGCAGGATGCCGGGAACGACCCCATTCAAAGAGCAACGCTCATTCAGGACATCGTCGAAAGCATTGCCCTGATCCCCAACGATATCATTCGCTCCGAATACGTCAAAGAATGCAGCCGGCTGCTGGATTCCCCTGAATTGCTGATTCAAAAAGAAGTCAACAAAAAACGTCAGAAATACATAGAACGCCTTCGTCAACAAAGAGAGTTGAGGAAGAACTCCGATCCCGAGTTCCAAACTACAGGACGACAAACACATTCCAATCTGATAAGCCCGGAACAAAAGAGCACTATTCCGCCTAAGCCCGGATTACAATCACAGGAGTTGTCGTATCCGGCTGCCGACGAGGAAGCCCCCTTTCCCGACCTTAGTTATATGCCTGCCGTGCCGCTGCAACAACCAAGCCTCACGCAAGCGGATACTCAAAAAAAGAATATTAAACAATTCAGCCCTTACGACGAATACGAACGCAATTTAATGCGCATGATAGTCCGTTACGGCGAACAGCCAATCAGCTTTGACAAAAACCTCTACCCCGAAGACTTTCAGCCCAAGGTGCTGGAATTTATTTCCATGGATCTCGAAAACGAAGAGATCGAATTTCAACATCCGGTTTTCAGATTGATGTACAAAGAGGCTTTGGCTCACTACAAGGAGGATCATTTTGTAGCCGAGCGCTTTTTTCTGAACCACCAGCTGGCCGAAATCAGCCTTATGGCAGGGGAGCTGGTGTCGGAAGAATATGAACTGAGTAAAATTCACAGTCGGTATCAAATCGTCGTTGAGGATAAAGACAAATTGCATTACCTGATCCCTCAATTACTCGAAGAACTGAAATGGAAAATAGTCAAAGAAGAATTGGCCGGACTCAGGTCTAAACTTAAAATAGCAGAACAAAACAAGGAGGAATCGACCCTGCGCAACTTGCTGGAAGAAATAAAGATACTCCAGGATCTGGACAAAACGCTGGCCAAAAGCCTGGGAAAAAGAATAATTACACCCTGAATCCGCACATTAAAACCAACTATAGCAATCTATGTATTACGTTGAAACCCGAAACATTGTCAAGCAATACACCGGACATTTAGCCTTGGACAAAGTAAGTATTCAGGTGCCCGAGGCTAAAATCTACGGACTGCTGGGCCCCAACGGTGCCGGAAAAACCACCCTGATCCGCATTCTTAACCAGATTACCGATCCCGACAGCGGAGAAATCTTGCTAAACGGAAATCCTCTCAGGGAAAAGGATGTTTATAATATTGGCTACTTACCCGAAGAAAGGGGTTTGTACAAAAAGATGAAAGTAGCCGAACAGGCTCTCTACCTGGCCCGTTTGAAAGGACTATCAAAACAGGATGCCCGCATAAGATTGAAATACTGGTTCGATAAATTCAATATACGAGACTGGGCCGACAAAAAGCTGGAGGAACTTTCCAAAGGCATGCAGCAAAAAGTGCAATTTATCATCACCATTCTGCACGAGCCCAAACTCCTGATTTTTGACGAGCCCTTCAGCGGCTTCGACCCTGTGAATACACAACTGATTAAAGAAGAGATTCTGAATTTAAAAGCCCAGGGATCCACCATACTTTTTTCGACGCACAACATGGCCTCGGTCGAAGAAATCTGCGACGAAATAGGTTTGATTAATAAATCCAGACTGATACTGCAAGGCAAAGTGCAGGACATCAAGCTTAGCCATCGCAGCGGCATTTATCTGGTAAGGCTCCGGCTGCCCGAAGATCCGGAGCAGGCCAAAAGCAGGCTGGAGAAATCGCCTTTCTTCAAGATTGAAAGCAGCTCGCTCGACCATTACTACTGGCAACTGGAGTTGAGCATCAAAGGCGGTTTAAGCGACAACAATACTATTTTCAGGGAACTTTTCGAAAACTTCGATATCGTTTCTTTCGAAGAGAAAATTCCCACCATGCACGACATCTTTATTAAAAGCGTACAATCATGAGCAAACTTTCGCTGATAATCCAACGGGAATACAGCTCCCGGGTAAAGAAAAAATCTTTTCTGATAATGACCTTTGTCATGCCGCTGGCCTTTGTTTTGATCATACTTGTACCGCTTTTATTGTCTTCGGTCAAAGACACTAAAGTCAGAGAAATCGCTGTCATTGATGCCGGCGGGCTTTATCTTCCCCGCTTACAGAATACACCGAATTATCAGTTTCGGCCATGCAGCGACAGCACCGAAGCCTATCGAAACCAAAACAAAGCCAATTATTACGCTTACCTTGTGATAGAAGGAAATTTAATTGAAGGCGATCCAAAAGTCAGGGTCTATTCCGATCAACAGGTAGGGCCAGACCTCAAAGATTACGTACAGAGCCAGCTCAGTCAAATGGCTTCCGAAGACAAAATAGCTTCTTACCGGATTGAAGGCCTGGAGAAAATAATCCGCGACTCCAAAGTCAGGGTCAAAGTAGAGACCATACAATGGACCGAAGACGGCAACGAACAAAAAACCTCTTCGGATATTTCCATGGTCATCGGCATGGTAACAGCCATGCTCATCTACTTTTTTATTTTTGCTTACGGAGGCATGGTAATGAACGGTGTGATCGAAGAAAAATCCAATCGCATAGTAGAAATCATTGTATCATCAGTCAAACCCTTTCAGCTTATGATGGGGAAAATTATAGGTATTGCCCTGGTGGGCCTTACTCAGTTTTTCCTTTGGGTAATGCTGCTGTTGGTATTGTTGATAGCCGGCAGCCGGTTCGGCGGTATTCCGCTCGACGGGCTTAGCCCTTCGATGCCGGGGATGGAGAGTTCGCTTCCTCCGGGAGTCCTGGACAGTTTGCAAGCTCTTGGCTCTATTTCTATGGGAAAAATCCTGTTCTGGTTTGTGCTTTACTTTTTGGGAGGCTACCTGCTGTATGCCTCTCTGTTTGCAGCTGTGGGCGGAGCCATCGACAACAGCGAGGATGCCCAGCAGTTTACCTTTCCCCTGACCATTCCGGTCCTTTTCGCCTTATATGCAGGCATCTATGGTGCCAGCAATCCCGAAGGGCCGCTTACTATCTGGTGTTCGTTCATTCCGTTTACTTCTCCCATTGTAATGATGGTCCGTTTACCCTTCGGTGTGCCTTTTTGGCACTTAATCCTGTCATATGGGCTGCTGGTGCTGACATTTGTGTTCAGCACCAAACTGGCCGCGAAAATCTATCGCACAGGCATCCTGATGTACGGAAAGAAGATCACTTACAAAGTATTATGGCAATGGATCAAGCCCCGTCGTTAAATTATTGGTACAATATTTGCGACACAATACAAATCATAATGTATCTTTGTCACTATTCAAAAACGATTCTATGGATGAAAACCAAGCAGTATTAAAAAATATCACCCACGCTATTCAGGAACGAAAAGGGAAAAAAATCACACTGGTGGACATGTCAGCCCTGGAGCATTCCATTTGTAAGTATTTTGTCATTTGCGAAGGTACATCCAATACACATATTCTGGCCATCTCCGATTTTATACGGGAGCATTTACAAAAGGAACTGAGAATTAAGCCCTTTGCCACCGAAGGTTTTCAAAATGCCTTATGGATCATTCTCGATTACGGCGATATTATGGTTCATGTTTTTCATCCTGAAAGCAGGCAATACTACGATTTGGAACATCTCTGGAACGATGCCCGTTTAACGGAGATTGCCGATCTTAATTAAGTAAACTTTATGAGCGAAATACAACGTCCCAAAGACATTAAACCCAAACCCAAATTCAACATCTACTGGATTTATGCTCTGATTCTGATAGGATTGTTTGCTGTTCAGTTCCTTTCGAGAAAGGAAGTCAGTAAAGAAATTACCTGGACAGAAATGGAGGAACACCTGGTGAACAACAGGGTTGAAGAAATGCTCTGCATTAACCAGAAGAACCAGGTTAGAATTAGCATCAGGGAAGAAGCTCTGGTCAGTGTCTTCGGAGAAGATGTCAATAAAGAAAAGGCTCCGGTTCTGTTCGTAGAAATTCCTTCTGCCGAACGTTTTTCTGAATTTATTGAACAATTCAAGAAAACTCACTCGCTGGAAATTAACGTCAAGTACGACAACACCTCCAATACCTTTGTGTCTGTCCTGCTCAATTTAGCCCCTTTTATTTTACTCATTGTAATATGGATTTTTTTAATGAGGAGAATGGCCGGCGGCGGCGCAGGCGGCGGCGGTGGCGCCGGAGGCATCTTTAGCGTGGGGAAATCCAAAGCCAGATTGTTCGAAAAAGGCGGAGAAAATCCCATCACCTTTAAGGATGTTGCCGGCCTGAGCGAAGCCAAGCAGGAAGTAGAAGAAATCGTAGCCTTCCTGAAAAACCCGGCCAAATACACCGAGCTGGGAGGCAAAATTCCCAAAGGCGCCTTACTGGTAGGCCCTCCCGGAACCGGCAAAACACTGCTGGCCAAAGCTGTGGCCGGCGAGGCCGATGTTCCCTTCTTTTCGCTTTCCGGTTCGGACTTTGTGGAAATGTTTGTAGGTGTGGGCGCTTCCAGGGTTCGCGACCTCTTCAGGCAAGCCAAAGAAAAAGCTCCCTGCATAGTCTTTATCGACGAAATTGACGCTGTAGGCAGGGCAAGGAGCAAGAATTCCGGGTTTACTTCTAACG
>CAZNQD010000082.1:0-6855 GCA_964575345.1 uncultured Bacteroidales bacterium | reverse complement strand
AAGAAAATAATCAAACAAGCATTCACCGAAGAATAAGTCCTTGCATCATTCTTAATCTGCGGTTTGTAACAGAAATCGTTGTTGGCAATTTTCAAAAATGCCAACAACGATTTTTTACATCTTAGCGCTGAGAATTACTCTTTTACAAATTTCTGGACACTGTTCCCAAACCTGATAAAATAGATACCGGCGTCCAAATCGACAACAGGAACAAAAGGAACAGGCGTTTCCGACTTCGATACGGTTTTACCCTGAATGTCTATGATTTCGTACGAGGCAGTATGGTCGAAATACAGATTGTCTTGGGCGGGATTGGGAAAAATCTTTACTTCGTCTGAATTAAAATCAATGGCTGGTATTGAAACATCAAAATCGACATTCACTCTTTCTAACGCAAAATTTGCGCCGTAAGGGTCGTAAGTCCGACAAGCTCCCGCTAAAATTATTTTATTAGAGCTTCCCTGTAGTTTTATGTCATGCAGATAATTCAAACTGCTGGTATATAAATAATCACCAAAACTACCATCAGCATTCACGTAATGAACGTTGTCACTCATAATGCACACATAATTATCTCCTACTTTTAAGATTTTATTGGAGATACCAAATAATTCAGACCAATAAAAACCGTTTTCGCCAAAATCAGTATCCGGTATTCCCTTGCCGGAGAATTTGCATAAAAAGTCAATATCCCTCCAACCAAGCTCATTTGAATGTCGTCCCGTACCCGAGAGAATAAGATTTCCACTACTATCTTCCAAAATGCCATAAAAGCCTTCATAACTTAAATCAAAAACAGGCATGGTATTCATGTGCCAAACTCCATCATTGGCAAAAACGGTATCCAATTCTCCCGCAGGAGTTAATTTACATAAGCCTAATTCATCATCCGTGAGACTGTTGTATGATCCGGCAACAACAATTGAACCGTCGTTAAGAATTTTCACCTTTTGCGGGAAAAGGTAACCAGGCAAATGCGCTTTCCCCTCATCGCCGAAGTTTTCGTCCAGATTCCCGTCGTAGTCGTATTTTGAAATATAATAGCCTGAAATTGTATAATACAAATTCCCGTCAATTTCTTTGGTCTCGGTATCAGTTCCTCCAAGAAGCATAAAATCATTGCTTTCACAATTGAACGATATTATATCGCTTGAATTAAAATCAAGATTGACTATCCCGCTGTCGCCAAAATTTTCATCCAGTATTCCATTTTCGTCAAATCGAACAATTAGCGTTTCATAACCTTGAAACTGAACTTTGGTAAAATCTCCAATCACCACAATTTTGTTGTCGTCAGTAATACTTAAACCAAGAGGATAATTATTGTCGTAACCGCTTATTTTTGCCAGGCCTCCGCTGCCGAAATTTTCATCAGGCACTCCATCGGCATTGGTTTTTGCAATTGTTAAATTATATTTTCCACCATCGTTTTTTGCGATGCCGGCTGCAACAATGTTCCCTTGATTATCAAAATCAAAAAAATAGATTTCAGTGGTGTTGGGAATAATTGCTCTCCCATCCTGTCCAAAGGTATTGTCGAGAGTAATTGTCTGAGAATAAGCAGTAAAAACCACACTAATTACCAACAATACTACTATTGTAAGTTTATTCATATTGATTTACCCATGCCCTTGGAATTTACTTTGGTTTCTGGCACACCAGGCTTTATTGTGTTTTTATGGTATTAACATTATCTCCGTTAGGCTATTACACAGAATGTTGCTGTAGAAAACCGCTTTCTTTTCGCAATACAAGGCTAACAAAAATACAGAAAAATTGTATTTAAACCTATTTAATACAAATTTAGTTTAAGACTTGCAAGGAACAAACAGGCAAGGCCGGCTTCAGGCGCTGATCAGCCGGGGATATCGGGAGGCAGAGCAAGCCGGATTTGAATTGAAAAATTTCAGCAAGCTATCAATTCAAGCTATCAATTTATGATTATAGATTTATGACAGTCTTCAAATAATCAATAAATAATCAGTTTTACTGTTTCTTTAAAAACTTTTGTTTGGACTGTAACGATATACATCCCATCACGTAATGAGTTCACCGGTACTCTTTCTCCTGCTGTTATTTCTTTAGCAAACAGCAATCTGCCATCGATATCTCTTATGCTAAGTCTTGCGTTGCCTTCAAAACCTGAAGTCGTGAAATCATCTGTAGTAGGATTAGGACTGACGACAATGCTTTTTTCTGTGTTTTAATATCGTAAATAGCTGTCGATGAGGTCGATTTAAGAAACAATCCGTAGACATCTCCATTAGCAAAGGTTCCGTCCACAAAATCTTCTTTGTTCACTCCTATGAAAAAACCGTCTTTGGTATAAAAGTACACTCCACCTATTGGGACTTTGTTGCCCTGATTTTCAAAAAGAGTAAAAACTGAATCTAAGGGAGCTCCGGAAGTGGAAAAATAGCTGCCTGCGATCCCGAATGTTCCCGAAGTGATAATCCATGTTGCAAAATAATTAGTCCCGTCATAGGCGAGCATTACAACTAATGGATGTTGGGTTGTGTCTGCAATTACAATTCGTTCCGAAACGCTGCCGGAGGTAGAAACAAATCGTGCGTATAAATTCCATAATTCATCATTGTTCGGTGATGTTTCGTGGAACGAAACTAAATAACGAGAGCCGTCAAAAGCTATAGAAGTAGGATTGTCACTGGCATTATCATCGTCATCAATGACAAAATTGGAACCCGCTAATTCTCCTGTTTTGCTTACAAATTGTCCGTAAACATCCGATTCTTCATAGTAGCCATCTGTGTCTTTTACCCAGGTAACCAAATAATTGGTGCCGTCGTAGGACATATTAATCTCTCTGGGATTTACGCTACTAATTAACAGCGGATTGCCAATATTTGTCCCTGATTTGCTTATTCGTTGTCCGTACAAGGTGTAAGCTTGGTCAAGATCATCATTGCCTGTGGTATAGGCCAGAAAATAGCTCGAATCGTTAAATGCCAGGGCAGCCTGACGATAAAACCTCGAACTTACTCCGGTGGCTACGGTAAAAGAGGAGCCGATTAACTTTCCCTCAGTGCTTACAAATTGACCGTAAACATCGCCGTTGGTTTCTCCTCTGTCGCTACCGGAAGTGGAATGATAATGCTGATGCCATACAACCAAATAGTTGGTTCCGTCAAATGCCACTCTTGGAAATCCGCCGGTTCCTATGTTAATTCTGTCGCCAACGAGGGCACCTTTGCCGGTAAATAATTGTGCCGAAACAATTTTGGAGCTGGAATCGGCATACATGGTCGCCAGATAATTACTGCCGTCGTAAGCGGCACTTGATATATGTGAGGAATTGTCGTTGGTGATGGCAAATTCCTGCGCGTTAAGTATGAAGGAACAGAGTATAAACGCGCTGAAGAGGATGGTTTGAATTATATTTTTCATATCACTTTAATACAAACAAAAAAATAATTGCAATCCGATTTTTTTTGTTTGAAAAAATGGAGAACTTTGACATTTTTAAAAAAATTACACTATTTACCTGTTTTATAAACCGATAATCACCCCAGAATGGAATCCGGACCAAAAACTGAAACAATCCTGAAAAATCAGGCAGGCAGAGTGGATTTTGTAGATGCCCTGCGCGGTTTCGCCATCGTATCGATTTTATTGCTGCACAACCTCGAACATTTTGATTTTTACTACCTACCTCCTAACCTTCCGGATTGGATGAAAAGTCTGGACAGAAGCATTTTTGGAATAATCGGTTTTCTTTTCTCAGGCAAATCCTACGCTATCTTCGCCCTGCTTTTTGGATTCACCTTCAATCTGATGGATGCCAAACAAGCCCAAAAAGGCTACGATTTCAGAGGGAGATTTCTGTGGCGACTGTTTCTTTTGTTTTTGTTCGGAATGTTCAACACCATCTTTTATCAGGGAGACATCCTCAATATGTACGCTCTGATGGGACTGGCCATTTTGCCTGTATGCCGATTGTCGGACAAGGCACTGTTGTGGGTGGCTATTGTGTTATTATTACAGCCGGTTTTTGTGTCGCAGTTCATTTACTCCCTGATTAATCCGGAGTATGCGCCCGTGGAAATCACTGCCGGAAAATACTTTAGATTGGCTGCCATTACGCAGGCAGGAGATTCTTTTACGGAAATGGTCAAGGGCAATTTTACCAACGGGAAAATAGCGGTTTACATTTGGAGCTGGTTCAAAGGTCGATTTTTTCAGGCGCCCGCTCTCTTTATGCTCGGAATGCTCCTGGGCAGGAAAAAGCTGTTTTCGCACAATCCGGCCAACGATAAATTCTGGAAAAAGACTGCACTTATCACTTTGTTGCTGAGTTTGTTGTTCATCTTCTTCAGCGGGAATCTTATTAATCTGAATCAGGGTTTTGCAAGAAAAGCACTGGCAAGGAGCATGGATTCCTGGTCTAATCTGTCGATGACTTTTTTGTGGATTTCGATTCTTTACTTATTGTATAAGACCAAATTGGCGAGAAAAGTGCTGAACCGGCTGATTCCTTTTGGCCGTATGAGTCTCAGCTGTTATGTTATGCAATCCATACTGGGTGCTTTTATTTATTACGGCTTCGCCCTTGGCTTGTATCAGTACACCGGCGCCACCTATTCCCTGCTGATAGGCATCCTTCTGTTCCTGTTCCAGGGCTGGTTCTGCCGTCTTTGGCTGAAAAAACACTCCCGTGGGCCTCTGGAATCGCTCTGGCACAAACTAACCTGGCTGAATTACAAGAAATAGTGATTGAGCGAAAAATGTTGGCTTTATGAAAAAAGAACACCGTTAACATTGATAATTGTACCATAATTTATATTTTTGGGACAAATAAAAAGGATATGGGACAAATTGCACCACATTTTCAATTGGAAAAACTTCCGCCTCTTAGAGAGAAAGTGGAAACCGTTGAAATTTTAAGACAGACAAACAAGTCAACGGCTGCATTAGCTGAATTGAAAGGGATTGCAAAGACAATTCCTAACCAGGCAATGCTGATTAATGCGATAGTTTTACAGGAAGCGAAAGACAGTTCGGAGATTGAAAATATTATTACGACACAAGATGAGCTTTATAAAGCATTGACTATTAATAAAACTCACATGTCTCCCGAGACTAAAGAAGTTGTGAATTACCGTAAAGCAATATTTAAAGGGTATGATCTTGCTAAAAAACAAGGATTTTTAAGGGTAAACGACATTGTGAGTATTCAACAGGAATTAGTCGATAATACTGCCGGTATCAGGAGTACGCCCGGAACCGTTTTGAAAAATGACATTACAGGTGAAATTGTTTATACTCCACCTCAAGACCATGCGGAAATACTTGACTTGTTGACAAATTTCATTAAGCATTTTAATCAACCGGATGACTTGTCGCCATTGATTAACTTGGCCATATTGCATTATCAGTTTGAGAGCATTCACCCTTTTTATGATGGTAACGGCAGAACCGGTCGGATTTTAAATATTTTGTATCTGATACTAAACGAATTGATTGATTTCCCGATTTTATATTTAAGCTCTTATATCATTGCCAATAAGCCTGAATATTATCGGCTCTTAAATCAAATAAATCACACAGGTAAATGGGACGGGTGGATAATGTTTATGCTTAAAGCGGTTGAAAGTACATCAAAAAGTACAATCACAAGGATTACATATATCAAAGACCAACTTGATTCCACTATAATAAAAGTCCAGGAGAAAGCTCCCAAACTCTATAGAAAAGAACTTGTTGAATTACTTTTCGAACAACCATATTCGAAAATTGAATTTGTGGTAAACAAATTAGGCGTGGAAAGAAAAGCAGCTTCCCGATATTTAAAAGAACTCGAAGATATCGGAATTGTTGAATCTCAGAAAGTTGGCAGAGAGACTTTGTACATAAACAAAGAATTAATTGAAATCTTGAAAGGATAATTTCAGCAGCGCTCCCCACGAAATTTTTTTGCAGCGCTCCCCACGGAAATTTTTGCAGCGCTCCCCACCGTTCAAGCCCAACCCGCTCAGCCTCCCGATATCCCCGGCTGGTCAGCACTTGACGCCGGCGTTTTTTGCTAGTCTCTGCGAGCCGTCACAAAAAACCTTGCCGGCCCCTGCGCGCTTCGGGCGCCGTGTCTATATATCGGCTTCGGGGTCGGGCTTTCACTACGGTCCGCTTACGCTTCAATCAACTATCAGTTCTCATAAACCAATTTTACTGAAAGAGTATTTTGTAAACAGGAACCAGAAGTGCAATTGAATTCCGGTCATAAATTTACGGCAATACAAAAGAACTAATCCGGCATTCTTTTGCCCCGGACAGATTTTGGACTGGATTTTTCTTCATCCATCTATCAACAAATTTATTTTTTTAAGAAATTAAATTTTTAAAGCAAAATAAAGTACATAAAGAGGAACATGCTTTGAATACAAGATAATTAGTGAGATAGTATAATTCAGCTATTCTTTCCCCACAATAATCACAAGCCACCACAGGATATAATGTCCGCCAAAATTTAGACAGTTGTTTAAGGTGTAAAAAATCAATTAAATTTACACCATTAAAACAATTAAGTCATGAGAAAGAAGATTTCTGCCGAAATTAAGGCACGTGTAGCAATTGAAGCTGTTCGTGGTATGAAAACCATCAGTGAGATTGCCTCCCAGTACGAAGTTCACCCCAATCAGGTGAGTCTTTGGAAGAAGCAGTTTATTGAAAGTGCATCATCGACGTTTAGTCATCCCTCATCCTCCAAAGAAAAGCATCACACAGAAGAAACAGATGCCTTATACCGTAAGATCGGTAAGCTGGAGGTGGAGAACGATTTTCTAAAAAAAAAGTGGAATCAGCTGAGTGGTCTTTAACTATGCGTCGTGAAATGGTTGAACC
>CAZNQD010000081.1:0-6916 GCA_964575345.1 uncultured Bacteroidales bacterium | reverse complement strand
GCGTCCACATTAACGTATACATAGCGTTTGGGAGCTCCGGTTACGCTGATGGAGCCGATACCGTCTATGCGCTTGAGCGGATTCACCACCTGTTCCTCCAGGATTTTATTGAGCCCGTTGTAGCTTTCGTCGGCCGTGACTGTATACATTAAAATAGGCATCATGCTGGTACTCAACTTGAAGATAGAGGGACGGCTGGTACCATCGGGTAAATAGTCGTAGTACATATCGATGGCATCGCGCACATCGTTTACGGCTTCGTCCAGATTGGTTCCCCATTCAAATTCCATGCTGATTACCGACATATTGTCCGAAGAGGTCGAGTAGATTTCCTTTATGCCCTGCACGCTGTTGAAAGCGTCTTCGAGCACTTCGGTCACATTGGTTTCTATCTCAGAGGCGTTGGCCCCCGAGTAAGAGGTCATAACCGTTACATAGGGCGGTTCTATTTCGGGAAACTGGTCTATGGGCAAATTGTACAGAGCGTACAGGCCTGCCACTATGATGGCAGCAAAAACCATCAGAGTGGTAACCGGTTTATTAACGGCAGTTTTGTAGATACTCATCTCACTTGAATTATTCGATCACTTTCAATTTAACACCATCTCTAAGCCGGGCTTGCCCCAACACCACCAATTGATCGCCCGCTTTGATGCGGTCGGAAATCAGCTCCACTTCGTCGTCAAAGCGTCGGCCGACCTGTACAGGCACTCTTTGAGCCAGGCCGTTGCTGTGAAGGAACACAAAGCGCTCATTGGAACCCTGCAGTTTAAGCACTGCCTGCGATGGTACCAAAATGGCTTCACTCATTCCCAAATCCATATGGATGCGGACAAACATACCGGGTTTGAGCCTTTCTTTGGCGTTGGGAATTTCCATTTCCACTGCAAAGGAACGACTGGCCGGATTCACAGTAGGAGCAATTAAGTTGACTTTGGCTTCAAATTGGCGGTCGGGATAGGTGTCGGAATACACTTCAGCCTTCATTCCTTTCTTAATCAGGGGATAATAGCTTTCGGGTACGTTGATGTCGGCTTTGAGCTTGTCGATTTCCATCAGCCTCAGTATAGAAGATCCGCCCGGATAAAGTTCTCCGTTTTCGAAATTGCGCAGCGCGATGATGCCGTCAAAAGGTGCTTTAATCTGGGTGTTTTTTTCCAGATAAGCGAGGTTGGTTTTTTGTACGTTCAGGTTGGCCAGCGACTGGTCGTACACCTGTTGCGAAATGGCTCCGCTTTCTTTGAGCGCTTCGTAGCGCTTATGATCTTCCTCAAAATTGGCGATTTGAATGCGTGCCTGAATCAAAGTGGTCTGATCCATCTGAATCAGCAACTGATCTTTTTTGACACGGTCGCCTACTTCGACATAGATTTTTTCGATACGGCCGGGCGATACAGGACCCAGGTTAACCTGTTCGTAAGCCCGTGTATTGGCGGAGAATTCAAGGCTATTACCTACCATGCGTGAACTCAGGGTCAATACTTTGACGTTTTCGATCTTTTCCTGAACAGTATTTACCTGTGCCTCCTGCGATTTGGGAGCACCGGTGCAAGCATACAGCCCTGTCATAGTTATCAGGAGGACTGAAAGTACAAAAAGCGAATTTTTCATTGTATATGTTTTTATTGTTTTGTTTTCTGTTGTTTTCTTCTTTTTTTTTCTTGATTATAAAGTTCCCAGCAATTTTTTCAAAGCGTCGCGGGCGTTGAGCAGGCTCATGGCCGACTGAATGTAATTGCTTTGGGCGGTAAGCAGGTTGTTACTTGCGTTCGTAACTTCGAGGCTGGACGATAATCCTTGTTCGAATTTTTTGGTCACGTTATCGAACATCCGTTTGGAAACCTCTATGTTGCGTTCCTGTATTTCGTAAGATTCCAGCGCAGACTTCAGGTTGAAACGCAATTGTTTGTCCTGAATCTGTAACTGTTTTTGCATCAGCGCCAGATCTTCCTGCGCCGATTCGAAAGCCAGTTGGGCCTTTTTGAGACCGGCTGTGGTTTTGCCACCGCTAAACAGAGGCAAGCTTGCGGTGAGAACCAAGGCATTTTTGGTGGTAGGATCAAAGCCCGTTTTCAACAAGACCTCGTTGTACTGATACACGGCCGAGATGGTCGGCAAATAGCCTGCAATGGCGGATTGCACTTGTTTCTTGTTGATTTCCAGACCGAGTTGTCCACTCTTCATATCAACGTTTTCGGCCGGATCAAAACTCGCTGCCAGCAAGGCAAACATGTCTTGCTTGTCGGTAACGTCCTGTAGTCCGTCGCTCAGTTCTATCTGGTCGTCAGCGTTCAGCCCCAAAAGCAGCCGCATGGAATTGTAGGCCAACTCTATAGTTCTTTCGGTTTGTTTCAGGGTGTTCTCCAGATTGGCCAGCACAATTTCAATTTCGTCGGCTTCGGTCTGTTCGCCGATGCCCACTTCAACTTTAGCCTTGGTGGCCTGTGCCAGCTTGCGCATATTCTCCACATTCTTTTTGAGCAAAAGCTGGTTATTTTCCATCATCAGAATGGAATAATAGGTGGACTTCACGTTCTGTTTAACCGCAAGTTCCGATTGATTGCTTCCAAGTTCCGACATTTGTAGGCTGAGTTCACTCAGCTGCATGCCCAGGATGGCGTTGGCATTAAAAATCAATTGCGTAGCCTGTACAGTCATCTTACTCGAAGGATCCATGGGAATGTTTTGTCCGAAAATATCCAGCGAAGCACCCAGGTAATTGTTGTAATTCACATTCAGATTGACTTGAGGCAGGTAATTGGCAATGGCTGCCCATTTGGCGGCTTCGGCCTGACGTACTGCCAGGTTGGCCTTGATCATGGTTGTGTTGTGCACCAGGGCATGGCCGGCAGCTTCTTCGAGCGAAAAACGCCAAATCGCAGGATCAGTCTGTGTTTCTTGTCCGGCCTGAGCTCGCAGGACCTGACCACCCAGGCACAAAAAGCAGGTCAGACAGAGCGCAAACAGTTTTATTCGTTTTAATGGAATACTGGTTTTCATTGTGTTTAATTCTTTATCTTTTAATTTTTGTTTTTGAATTCTTTGTGGATAAAAACTTTGTTTTTTTGTTTTGGATTATGATTCAGTATGGTTTTCTTCGAGTTTACCAAGGGCTTGCAGGTAATAATTCAGGCCCCGCTCGTTGCACAGACTTCGTATAACTAAATCGGTAACCAGCATTATTACTTTTTGTTGTTCGTTTTTATTCAGTTTATCTCTGGAGAATTCCATAACAGACATCAACTCCAGAGTAATTATCCTGGCGGTTAGATCAACCTCAAGTTCTTCGCGGTACAGTCCCTGTTCAATCCCTTTGAGCAGCATATTGCGGATGTAATCTGTCACTATATGTTG
The DNA here is from genome assembly GCA_964575345.1 of uncultured Bacteroidales bacterium. Lineage (GTDB taxonomy): Bacteria > Bacteroidota > Bacteroidia > Bacteroidales > UBA1402 > UBA1402. The sequence goes on along the minus strand of CAZNQD010000081.1, from coordinate 3,562 downwards.
ATGACGATCCATGTGACGATTGAATACTTCCGGATAATATTTTTGCATATCAAAAAAGAAATTCTCGAACTGGGCATCGCGGTTCATAAAGTGAAAAACCGAAAAAAACAGCACCAGGTCTATCACCGTGGCCGATTCCGTAAGGTTGAGATTTTTGATTTTCAGTTCCATGCGTTTGGCGAAAGACTCATCGTATTCGATCAGTATATCTTCGATTAAAGCCTCTTTTTGCGAAAAGCAGGTATAGAAAGTTTTTTTGGAAATGCGCAGCTCGTTGCAGATGTCCTCTATGGACACACTGCGCAGGCCGAATTTAAAAAACAGCCTGGTCGAGGTTTTAAGAATATCGTTATGGAGTAAGTCTGCCATTTACCTATTGAAAAACGCCGCAAAGATAAAACCAATGCTACGCCGTTGTTTTTTATATATGTTAAATATATGTAATTGACAAAAGAAAGTTTTTAATAATAAGATATACAGCGTTTTACAGGAAACTACGAAAACTCTAAAGTTTCCTGTTTCGGCTTATTATGTTTTCGCAACAGGGAAAAAGCATGTGGACTTAAGCCCTTCTTAAAGCTTGTGCAGTTATGGGGAACATAAAATTCTAAGCAATCACCCCTTGAATGATCAGCATCATTATCAGGTAGCGCAGGGTTTTTCCAATAAACATAGATAGTAAGACGATCAGGGTATTGGCCCTCAAAAAGCCTAAAGCGATCGCTATGGCTTCGCCTGCGTAGGGCAACCAGGCAAAAAAACCCATCCAGGCGCCTTTGCCATGCAAAAAGGTAGTGTATTTATGCAAAGTTTCTTCTTTTACTTTCAGGTATTTGGTCATCCATTCAATTTTGCCCAGCCGGCCGATATAATAGCAGGTCATGCCGCCTACGGTATTACCCAGACTTGTGCTGATCAGGCAAGCCACAGGGTCGAATCCGGCCAGCATCATACTGCCGAACAAAACTTCGGAACTAAAGGGAACAATACTGCCGGCTAAAAAGGAGCCGAGGAAAAGGCCGAAAAGCCCCAGGCCTGTAAAAAAATCCATACCTCAAAAGGTTCCAAAAAGTGCGTACTCCTGTGTATTACAAAAAACTTTGCTGTAAATGTGCATACCCGGGCGGTTGGTCTCGATTTTTCTGTTCAATTGCAAGACCGGATGTCCGGCTTTGACTTGAAAATATTCCTGCAGATCCTTATCGGCCCTGATGGCATAAAGATGCTGCGTACCTCCGGTAACTTCGATCTGATAAGCCGTGCGCAGCAAATCGAACAAAGATCCGTTTTCGAGTTTGTGCATGGTAAAACGGGGCAGATTGATGTTGGGCAGCATAGTGATGTCAAAAAAGACCGGACGGCCATTAACCAGGCGCAGGCGCTCAAAATAGATACAACCGGCATCGCGTTCGTTCTGGTTGATGGCATAACCAAAAGCCTCTTTCCAGGAGCGGATCTCGGGTTTTACAATCAGACGGGTACTCAAATTGCCACCCAAAGCCGAAGAGGTACTTTTGAGCGACAAAATGCCCACTCCTTTGGCTTTGCCTTTGACAATGCTGCCCCTTCCCTGTTGCTTCACGATAAAGCCGTCGTTAACCAGACGGTCCAGTGCGTTACGTACTGTCGACCTGGCCAGTCCGTACAAGGTGCTCAGCTCGTTTTCGGAGGGCAACAGATCGCCTGAGGTATAGATTCCTTCTTCGATCTGACGGCGCAGCTTTTCGTACAAGGACTTGTAAAGCGGTAAACTGGTTTCTTCAAACATGGCGCAAATATACATTATTTTTTAATACAACAAACAAATAGTAAAAAATTGTACATACAAGTTTTGCCACTTGTAATTCTTTAATCGTCTGATAAAAAGGATATTGAATTTTTAATAAAATATTCTATTCAGAAAAACATGTATATACAAGTAATACTTTTATCTTTGCCGTCCGAAACTTGGTAAATACACTATTATATATAAATCCAAAGCTATGGCAGTAGTAATTATTATGCCCAAACAGGGGCAATCTGTGGAAAGTTGCATCATCTCTTCCATTAAGAAAAAAGGAGACAAAGTAGCCAAAGGTGATATTCTCTTTGCTTACGAAACCGACAAGGCTTCATTCGAAGAAGAAGCCCCTCGTGACGGTATTGTGCTGGAGTGCTGGTACAACGAAGGCGACGAAGTGCCGGTTTTGAAAAACGTAATGATTCTGGGCGATGCCGGCGAAGACTTTACAGCCTTACTGGCCGAAAACGCTCCGGCCACTGCAGCTCCGGCAGCGAGTTCAATAGGTGCTGCTTCGACAGCAGTCGGACAGACAGCTACCGAAGTCGGGTCTCCCACAAGTGCTGCCTCAGCGGGCACTTCAACTGTCACCGCTGCCAGTAGTGTGAGTACTGCGACTGCAAGTCAGCTTGCTTCAGGCGTCGCACAGACTGGAACCGGTTCAGCTTCCGGCAGCCCGGTCTTTATTTCACCCCGTGCCCGTAAACTCGCAGAAAAAGAAGCTCTCGACTTTCGTCAGCTCAACGGCAGCGGCCCCGGTGGACGTATCATCGAAAGTGATATTCAGGCTGCATTGCAAAACCGCCCCAAACTGAGCCCTCTGGCCAAAAAAACGTTGCACGAAAAGGCAGCTGCCGTACCCGAACAAGGCAGTGGCCTGGCCGGAACCGTACTGGCCTCCGATCTCAAGGCTCCGGTTAATGTGGTTTATGGAGTTGATTATCAGGATAAGAAGTTAAGCAATATGCGTAAACTCATTGCCAAATCCATGCATGCCTCCCTGCAAAACTCGGCTCAGCTTACTCACCACCTGGGAGCCGACGCCCGCCGCATGCTGGAATTGCGTCAGCAAGTGAAAAAAGCTATGGACCAGGGCAAACTCGACGTCAACATTACCCTGAACGACATGGTGTGCCTGGCTGTGATCAAAGCCCTTAAAAAATTCCCCAATGCCAACTCTCATTTTATGGGCGACAGCATGCGCTTATTTAATAAGGTACACCTGGGCCTGGCCGTCGACACCGACCGAGGTCTGATGGTGCCCGCCCTGCGCAATGCCGACGATCTGAGCATCAAAGGGCTGGCTTCGCAACTCAAGGAACTTGCCGCCGCCTGCCGCAAGGGAGCCATCGATCCTGACCTGCTCAGCCCCGAAGCCGCCAGCTTTACCGTATCCAACCTGGGCAATTACGGAGTGGAAATATTCACCCCTGTCATCAACCTGCCGCAATCGGCCATATTGGGTGTCAATACCATAGTGCCCCGTCCCAAAGACCTGGGCGGCGGTGTTTATGCCTTTGTGCCTTACATAGGCCTGAGCCTCACCTACGATCACCGGGCCCTGGACGGAGGCGAAGCCACCCGCTTCCTGAAGCAGATCGCGGTAGAAATCGAAAATCTCGAACTGGATTTGCCTAAAGATTTAAGCCTCGTTTCTGCCTACATTATCAACTAAACAATCAATCGAAATTAATAAACTCCAATCATTATGTACGATTTAGCAATTATTGGTGGTGGCCCCGCCGGATACGTGGCCGCCGAAAGAGCCGGACATCAGGGCTT
>CAZNQD010000080.1:0-6922 GCA_964575345.1 uncultured Bacteroidales bacterium | reverse complement strand
CCCAACATCCACAAGGCAGTTATTTCTACGCATTGCCACAACGATCTGGGCATGGCTACTGCCAACACCATGTCGGGCATACTCAACGGTGCCCGCCAGGCAGAAGTCACCCTCAACGGCATCGGCGAACGGGCCGGCAATACTTCGCTCGAAGAAGTAGCCATGATACTGCGCTGTCACAAAGACCTGGGCGTGCATACCGACATCAACACCCAGCACATTATGCACAGCAGCCGCCTGGTATCGAGCCTGATGAATATGCCTGTGCAGCCCAACAAAGCCGTGGTAGGCCGCAATGCCTTTGCTCATTCCTCGGGTATACATCAGGACGGCGTACTGAAAAACCGCGAGAATTACGAAATCATGGATCCCAAAGACGTGGGCATAGACGAAAACTCCATCTTATTGACCGCCCGCAGCGGACGTGCAGCGCTGAAACACCGCTTGCATATCCTGGGTGTAGAGATTGAGGGCGAACGTTTGTCGGAAGTTTACCAGGAATTTCTTAAATTAGCCGACCGAAAAAAAGACATCAACGACGAAGACATTTTGTTGCTGACAGGCGAGGAGAGAACCGAGAAAAAACGCATCAAACTCGATCATCTCCAGGTGGTTTCGGGCAAGGGTGTAAAATCGGTGGCCAGTATTACCCTGGATATTGCCGGTGAAAAATTCGAAGCCTCTGCTTCGGGCAACGGGCCTGTAGACGCCGGAATCAAAGCGCTCAAGCGCATAATAAACCGGGAAATGACCCTGCAGGAATTCCTGATTCAGGCCATAGCCAAAGGCAGCGACGACACCGGCAAGGTGCATATGCAGGTAGAACACCAGGGCTCTGTGTATTACGGATTTTCGGGCAACACCGACATAGTTACCGCCTCTATCGAAGCTTATATTGACGCCATCAACAAATTTGTACGCTAAATATACTACAAACATGGGGAAAACCTTATTCGACAAAATATGGGACAGGCACGTAATCACCACTGTGCCCGACGGACCTACTCAATTGTACATCGACAGGCATTATTGCCACGAAGTAACCAGCCCCCAGGCTTTTCAGGGCTTAAGAGACAGAAAACTGCGCTTTTTGCGTCCCGGGAAAACCTACGCCATCCCCGATCATAATATCCCTACGGTTGATCAGGACAAAGCCATTCAGGACCCCGTTTCGCGCAAGCAGGTAGATACTTTGCAGGAAAATGCCCGGGAATTTGGCATCAGCTATTTTGGGCTGGGACATCCCAAAAACGGAGTGATTCACGTGGTGGGGCCCGAAACCGGACTTAGCCTGCCGGGCATGACCATAGTCTGCGGCGACTCGCATACCTCTACTCACGGGGCACTGGGAGCAGTAGCCTTTGGTATAGGCACTTCCGAAGTTGAGATGGTAATGGCCGCCCAAAGCATACTTCAGACCAAGCCCTTAAGAATGCGCATCAGGGTAGAGGGTAAACTCCTTCCCGGTGTAGGCGCCAAAGATATGGCCTTGTATATCATTGCAAAAATGACCACCGGAGGCGCCACCGGCTATTTTGTGGAATACGCCGGCGAGGCTGTGCGGGCCTTGAGCATGGAAGGCCGTCTGACGCTTTGCAACCTTTCCATCGAAATGGGAGCCAGAGGAGGCATGATTGCCCCCGATCAAACCACTTTCGATTACATCAAAGGCCGGGAATTTGCCCCCAAAGGAGCCGCCTGGGAACAAGCGCTGGAGGAATGGAAAACACTCTACAGCGATCAGGATGCCGTTTTTGATAAAGAAGTGCAATTCAAGGCCGAAGACATAGAGCCTATGATTACTTACGGCACCAACCCCGGTATGGGGATGGGCATTACTGAGCGTATTCCTGTGCTGGAAAGCATAGCTCCTGCGGGCAGAGTCTCCTTTGGCAAAGCCCTCGATTATATGGGCTTTAAGCCGGGCGAATCTATGCTGGGGAAAAAGATCGATTACGTCTTTTTGGGCAGTTGTACCAACGGCCGGATAGAAGATTTCAGAGCTTTTACTCAATTTGTCCGGGGCCGTCAAAAGGCCCCCGGGGTAGTGGCCTGGCTGGTGCCGGGCTCCAAAGCGGTCGAACAACAATGCCGTGAAGAGGGCCTTAGCTTAATCCTGGAAAAAGCAGGCTTCGTCCTGAGGCAGCCCGGTTGTTCGGCCTGCCTGGCTATGAACGACGACAAGATTCCTGCCGGCAAATACGCCGTTTCCACCTCCAACCGCAATTTCGAAGGCCGTCAGGGCCCAGGAGCCAGAACCATACTCGCAGGCCCCCTGGTTGCTGCAGCAGCAGCTGTCAACGGCCGTATTACTGATCCCAGAACTTGTTGAATCATGGAAAAATTTACTACGCTTACTTCTACGGTCGTTCCACTGCCCATCGAAAATGTGGATACCGATCAAATCATACCTGCCCGTTTTCTCAAAGCCACTTCCAAAGAAGGCTTCGGAGATAATCTTTTCAGAGATTGGCGTTACGACAACAACAATCGCCCCAATCCGGAGTTTGTATTGAACAATCCGCTTTACAGCGGTTCAATACTGGTGGCCGGCAAAAACTTCGGCAGCGGCTCCAGCCGCGAACACGCGGCCTGGGCGGTGGCCGGCTACGGCTTTCGTGTGGTGGTATCAAGCTTCTTTGCCGATATCTTCAAAAACAATGCCCTCAACAACGGAGTTTTGCCCGTGGTGGTGAGTGAAGGCTTTTTGCAGGATATATTCGAGACTGTGACAGCCGATGCGCAGAACACTTTGACCGTCGATCTCGAAAAGCAAGTCATCCGCAACAATGCCAGCGGCCGCGAAGAATCGTTTGGCATCAACGCCTACAAAAAGAATTGTCTGCTGCAAGGCTACGACGACATCGACTTTTTGTTGAGCAACAAGGACAAGATACAAGCCTGGGAAAATGAAAACAATTGAAATTCTTGACACTACTCTAAGGGACGGTGAACAAACCTCGGGTGTGAGTTTTGGGGTGCAGGAGAAATTGAGTATCGCAAGGCTGTTGCTCGAAGAACTCAAAGTTGATCGTGTAGAAGTGGCCTCTGCCCGGGTCTCCGAAGGCGAATTCAAAGCCGTCCGGCGTATTTCGGAATGGGCAAGAAACCGGAATTTGATAGATCGCGTCGAAATTCTCGGCTTCATTGACAAAGGACTGTCCCTGCAATGGGTGCTGGATGCCGGCTGCTCGGTGATTAATTTGCTTTCGAAAGGCTCTTACCGTCATGTCACCGAACAATTGAAAAAAAGCCCGGAACAACACCTCAGGGACATCAAAGACGAAATAGCCCTGTGCAGGAAAAAAGGAGTGCAGGTGAACCTCTATCTCGAAGACTGGTCCAACGGCATGATGCATTCGCCCGACTATGTCTTTTTTCTGATGGACGGTTTGCGCGGCGAAGCCATTGAGCATTTTATGTTGCCCGATACCCTGGGTATCCTTACTCCCGAGCAGACAGCCGTTTACTGTCGGCAAATGGTGGAACGTTACCCCGGCTTGAAATTTGATTTCCATGCCCACAACGATTACGATTTGGCCGTCTCCAATGTTTTTCAGGCTGTCAGGGCAGGGGTGACCACCGTGCATACCACCGTAAACGGTTTGGGCGAAAGGGCAGGCAATGCCCCCATTACCAGTGTGATTGCCGTTTTGCACGACTTGCTCAAAGTCAGGACCGGCATCAGAGAAGACAAAGTTAACAAGGTAAGCCGCATTGTGGAATCGTATTCCGGCGTGCGAATCCCTGCCAACAAGCCGGTCATCGGTGACAACGTCTTTACACAGACAGCGGGCATTCACGCCGACGGAGACGTCAAAAACAATCTCTATTTCAACGATCTGTTGCCCGAACGCTTTGGCCGCGTACGCCAGTATGCCCTGGGTAAAACCTCGGGCAAAGCCAGCATCAAAAAAAATCTGGAAGCCCTGGGAATAGAGCTCGACGACGATGCCATGCGTTTGGTTACCGAACGCATCATTCAACTGGGCGACAAAAAAGAATTGGTTACTCAGGAGGATCTGCCGTACATTATTTCGGATGTATTGAAACAGAATCATCAGGATGAGCCCGTCAAAGTGCTCAATTATTCCCTGTCGCTGGCCCATGGATTGCGTCCTGTGGCTACTGTCATGCTGGAAATTCGCGGAGAAGTTTTTCAGGAAACAGCCACGGGAGACGGGCAATACGACGCCTTTATGAAAGCCCTGCACAAAATCTACAGCAGCCAGAAGCGGATTTTACCCCAGCTGGTTAATTACGCGGTAACCATACCGCCCGGAGGGCGCACCGATGCCTTTGTGCAAACCGTTATCTTCTGGTCGTACAAGGACAAGAACTTCAGGACCAGCGGGCTGGATGCAGACCAAACCGAGGCCGCCATCAAGGCGACCATGAAAATGCTCAATATTATTGAGGAAATGAATTTGTAAACCTATCATTCAAAGAACAAGGATATGAAAATAAACATTGCTGTACTTCCCGGAGACGGGATAGGCCCTGAGATTGTAGAACAGGCATTGAACGTAACCATAGCTGTCTGTGAAAAATTCGGCCATGAATTGACTTATAAAACAGCCCTGGTGGGTGCCGCCGCTATCGATGCCTTTGGTGATCCCTATCCCGAAGCAACGCACAAGCTTTGCATGGACTCCGATGCCGTGCTGTTTGGCGCCGTGGGTTCTCCCAAATACGACAACGACCCCAAAGCCAAAGTGCGTCCCGAACAGGGGCTGCTGGCCATGAGAAAAAAACTGGGGCTTTACGCCAACATTAGGCCGGTAAGTGTTTTCCCAAGCCTGATCAGCCGTTCGCCCCTCAAAAACAAATTGATTCGTAATGCCGATTTTGTATGCATCCGCGAACTCACCGGCGGTATCTATTTCGGACGTCCACAGGGGCGCAGCGAAGACGGCAACAGCGCCGTGGATACCTGTACTTACAACCGCGAAGAAATTGAGCGTATCCTGAAACTGGGCTTTGAATTTGCCGCCAAACGTCGCAAGAAGCTCACTGTGGTAGACAAGGCTAATGTGTTGGAGACTTCGCGTCTCTGGAGGCAGATAGCCCAGGAAATGGCGCCTCGGTATCCCTATATCGAAACGGAATACATGTTTGTAGACAACGCGGCTATGCGCATTATTCAATGGCCTGGCAGTTTCGATGTCATCGTCACCGAAAACATGTTTGGCGACATTCTTACCGACGAGGCTTCGGTTATTACCGGCTCACTGGGCATGTTGCCATCTGCCTCCATAGGTTTGCATACTTCGGTGTTTGAACCCATACACGGTTCCTATCCTCAGGCAGCCGGCAAAAACATAGCCAATCCTTTTGCCGCTGTGTTGTCGGCGGCCATGATGTTTGAACAAGCCTTTGGCCTGAGCGAAGAAGCCAAGTTGATACGTGAAGCCGTCACCGTGGCTATGGATGCCGGTTACGTGACCGAAGACATCACCACCAGGCTCTTCCAGAAGGCACGTTCAACCGCAGGTGTGGGCAAGTGGCTGGTAAAGTACATCAGGAAATAAAAATTCTGGCTATACTGCCAAAAGAAACAAGCCGGATGAATGATCACCCGGCTTGTTTCAGTTTAAAGATTCCTTATTGTTTCAACTGATTATTTGGCATTCTTAAAAGCAGCAATGCCTGCAAAACGACCGGCTGCACCCAATTCGTTTTCGATGCGGATGAGCTGGTTGAATTTTTCGATGCGTTCGCCACGGCAACCACTACCGGTTTTGATGTGTCCGGCGTTGACGGCTACACTCAGGTCGGCAATAAAGCTGTCGACGGTTTCGCCGCTGCGGTGCGAAGTAAAGTTGTTGTATGAGTTTTTGTCGGCCAGTTCGATGGTTTCGAGGGTTTCGGTAACCGTTCCGATCTGGTTGAGTTTGATCAGGATGGAGTTGGCCACGCCCTTGTCGATGCCTTCTTTGAGGATGGCTTTGTTGGTGCAGAACAAGTCGTCGCCCACCAATTCGATTTTGTTGCCGATGGTGTCGGTCAGTTTCTTCCAGCCGGCCCAGTCGTTTTCGGCCAATCCGTCCTCGATGGAGATGATGGGATATTGTCTGACCCAATTGGCCCAAAGCTCTACCATTTCGTCGCTGCTCAGCAATTTGCCGCTGCTCTTGAACATTTTGTACTTACCGTCTTCCCAGAGTTCGCTGGCGGCGGGGTCAAGACAAATGCTCACTTCGGCTCCGGGTTTGAAACCGGCCTTGGTGATGGCTTCGAGAATGACGTCAACAGCTTCTTCGTTAGACTTGAGGTTGGGGGCAAAGCCGCCTTCGTCGCCAACACCGGTGCTGTATCCTTTTTTATTGAGGACAGACTTGAGGGTATGAAAAACTTCAACACCCATGCGGATGGATTCCTTAAAGGAAGGAGCTCCGTGGGGAGCAATCATGAATTCCTGAAAATCAACGTTGTTGTCGGCATGCTTGCCACCGTTGATGATGTTCATGCAGGGGACGGGCAGGAGGTAAGCGTTGCTGCCGCCCAGGTATTGATACAGGGGCAGATTGCTGCTTTGAGCTGCTGCACGGGCAAAAGCCATCGATACGGCCAGAATGGCGTTGGCACCCAGTTTCGATTTGAAGGGGGTTCCGTCCAGTTCCAGCATGCGGTAGTCTACGGCACGTTGTCCGGCAAAACATTTGCCTTCGAGCTCTTTGGCCAGGATATTGTTGACATTGCCTACTGCTTTGAGTACACCTTTGCCGAAATAGCGTTTTTTGTCGCCGTCGCGCAATTCGGTGGCTTCGCGTTCGCCGGTGGAGGCACCGCTGGGTACCATGGCTCTGCCGCAGCTGCCGTCTTCCAGTTTAAGATTGACCTCTACGGTGGGATTGCCTCTGGAATCCAAAATTTCAATGGCTTCTACTTTTTTGATTTTCATACTCTTTTCTCCTTTTTG
>CAZNQD010000079.1:0-7012 GCA_964575345.1 uncultured Bacteroidales bacterium | reverse complement strand
CATCACTTCCTTACCTACTTCATCCACCAGGCGTAAAACATACAGTCCCGGGCTCAAGCTTGAGAGGTCAAGTTGATGGAGATGGTTTCTGTTGGGGAATTTGCCCTTGAGGACTGATTGTCCCAGGGTGTTGTAGAATTGGTAGTGGCTGATGCTGGTGTTAGTCAGGTCCAGATTTAGTTTTTGATGGGCTTTGAGGGGGTTGGGGTACAGCCGGGCTTGGGTGTTTGTCAGGTGATGGGGCTCAAGGGCATTTGGTTGGGCATTGTGATATAAAAAGAATATCCATTTAGTTATCGGGGGCCAAAATACATCTGATTGCGGAAAAAAGTAAACGGCTGATTTAAAACCTTTCCCGGCAAACAATGCCGTTATTTCCAAAGAATCGATGGCTTGCCAGGCTGAATCGGCTCTGCTTAACATGTTTTCGTCGCTGATGGCTTTGCCATTGTAATCAATGTATCTCAGATCTCCGGGATGTTTTGTTTCCTGGTCAGTATTGCCAAACAATCCTTGCGTACTGAATTCGCCCGGGTAGCTAATCTCTGCTTCTGAGTTCCAGTAATAGCAGACCTGAAAAATTTTGTCTTCTGAGGAGGCTAATTTAAAAATAATATAACCGGTATCAGCAGGAGGCTCGTAAAGAATGCTAAAGGGAATGCTGTCTTTGGGACAATCGGGACAGGAATAATTAGCGATATGGCCTCCTTCGAACTGGTAGGTGTAATAATCAACTACGAGTACTGCTATAGTGACGTAGCCGTTTTTGATGATGCTGTCGTTCTGAGCATAAGAATTGATCGTTATCAGAACTCCGACAAAAAATAAGATGATTTTGGAGTGTTTCATGGTTGATAGTGTGTTTCATGATTTTGGAGTGTTTCATGATTGACATAAGACTTTGCTTATGGGTACTGACAAAAATAATAAATTTTTCTCAATCACCCCCCCCTCACTCAAACAACCCATTCACATACTCCTCAATATTGCTGTAGCCGTCCTGGTTGCGGTCCTGGCTGGCGTCGGAGGGGTCGTTGGGCTTGAGGTGGCGGGCTTGTTCCCAGGCGTCGGGCATGCCGTCGGCGTCGCTGTCGCGGGGGGCGGGGGCGCTTTTGAGCAGGGGCCAGCCGCCGGCTTGTTCTACTTTGTCAACGATGCCCATGTTGCCGCAGTTGTAGTTGCCGCGGCGCACTTCGTCCACTATGCGCTGCTCGTGGCTGTCGCGGCCGGGCACTGTGACGCCGGCCTGATTGAGTACCAATTCGTAGGCTTCGGCGGCGCTCTGCGTGCTGACGGGGGCTACAGGGAAAGCTGTTTTTCGTCTGTTCAGCAATTCCGAAGTTCCTTCTTCGAAATCCACCCCACCCTGCCAGTTGTCGGCCGAAATTTCGGGATAGCCTTCTACCAGATTGCCTTCGATATGCCAGATGCCTCTAAAGCCCATGTGCTCCGACTGGTCGATGCGGACTATGCGACGGCGTACGTTGTCGCGGGTGGCCGGGCCGGGCTTGTAGTAATTGTTGACCACGTTGATCGACGAGGGTTTGCCGTCGCAGGAACGATGTCCCCAATTGTAAACGACGCAATTGCGGTAATCCATCAAAACGGTAAAATTCATGTTGTTGCCTCCAATGCTGGGGTTGCGGGCCATGGCGTGGGCTATCAGGTTGTGGTGAAAACTCAGTTTGTAGCCGCCCAGACTGGCACCGTAACCGTGGGCGCCCTTTTCGTGGATGGAGTTATGCAGGGGCTCGCTCATCATGCACCACTGTATCGTGATGTTGTCGCCGTCGTGCCAGTTGTTGATGCCCTCGTCGCAGGACCAGCTAAAAGAGCAATGGTCAATGATGATGTTGCGGCTCTGGCGTATTTCCAGGGCATTGATTTCGGAGCCCAACAAACCCGATTCAATACCGGGCCTAACTCTGAGTCCACGGATAACAATGTCGTGGGTGTTGGCAATGTTCAAAGGCCAGCCTTTTAAACAAATACCATCGCCCGGAGCTGTCTGGCCGGCTATGGTCAGATAGGGACTGTTGATGGTCAAATCCGATTCGAGGCTGATGGTGCCGGAAACGTCGAACACAACAATTCTGGGTCCCTCTGCCGATACTGCAGCCCGAAAGCTGCCGCTGCCACTGTCGTTCAGATTGGTCACTTTGATCACCCGGCCTCCCCTGCCGCCAGGGGTATTGGCACCCCAGCCTTCGGCGCCGGGAAAAGCCGGCAGGGGCTGAGTAGCTGTGGAACTGTTTTGGGCAAAAGAGCAGGTTGCAATCAGGAGCGCGGGGAGGAGGAGGAGATGTTTCATTTTGTTGTAATTTATCGTGTTTTTATCTTTAATAATCTATCTATCAATATATTCACCAATATTTCTTTGATCAATTATTCGTTCAAACAGGGCATCGTTCTTTAAACTTTCAAGCATTGTTCCTTTAATCCGGGCATCGTTCTTTAAACTTTCAAGCTATTGTCCCTTTGAACAGGCCATTGCCTCCTAAACCTTCTATTGATCGTTCCATTCATTAAGCAATTAACCGGGTGATTGATTGCAAAAATCAATCACCCGGCTAATCTAAGCTTTATTTATCCATCAATAACCCGGATTCTGAAAATCGTCGGGATTGAGCTGGTAATTCAATTCCATTTTTTCGGGCACGGGCCTTACAAAATGAACGTCGGCATCAAAAGCCTGACGCTTGCTGATGTCGGGATTGCTCATTACGTAATTTGAGAAGACGGTTTTGCCCATTCTTTTCAAATCCATAAAGCGGGTATATTCGCCACAGAGCTCGCGGGCTCTTTCGGCCAGAATAAAATCGACATCAATATCGGCCATGGCAATATCCATGCTGCCGTCGTGGTTGAGGCAGGCGCGATTTCTGATTTCGTTGAAGTAATTCACGGCCAGGGGATTGTTGAGTTTGTAGAGGGCTTCGCCGGCCAGCAGATAGGTTTCGGCCAGACGATAGGTCAGGTTGTCGGCCCATGAAAAAGCTTTGTGCAATTCACCGGCATACATACCCGGAGCTTCGTATTTACTGAGAGCCGGATAACCGTAGTTGGTATAGGTAATGTTGGCCGAACCGTCGGGATTGTAGATAAGATCGCGATCAAAGCAGGCATAATCCAGGGCAAAGGGATCGGCAACATCATCGCGGGTAAACAGCATAGCCAGACTATCGGCAGCAATGGTTTTGATGCCGGCAAAGGCTGTGGCATCCTTGCCAAATTTTGCGCAATGACCTTCGGACCAGGTATAATCGTCCGTAGCATAATATTCCTCGCGGAAGAAGGCCTGGTAACGCTGATCTTTGGGGCCGTACAAATCGAGTAAGTCACGGCTGGGCATAATGCGTTTTTCGAATTTCACGTATTCGCTGTTGATGTCGTGATACACACCACAAATGCCGTTTTCCTGAATGCAACCGAACTGCTTGAATACCCGGTTCCAGTATTTTGAACCACGGGGATTCAGGGTACTGCTCTGCGAGTGGGTAGCCACCCAGACAGCTTCGGTGTTGTTTTTGTTGTTGGCGGAGGCAAAAATGTCCGCCGGCTCAGTGTAAAGAGCAAGTCCGTAGCTGGCTTTGTTGTCGATGATTTCCAGAGCAGCGTCTTTGGCTGCAGTGTAAAGAGCATTCTTGTCTGTAACTTCATCGTAAGAAGCATATTGCAGACAGGCCTTGGCATAAAGATGATAAGCAGCGGCTCTTGTAGCTCTGCCCCTTTCGGTCTGGATCTTGGGCAGATGAGCCATGGCAAATTCCAGATCGGAAAAGATCAATTCGTAAAAGTCAGAAACACTGGAACGAGGTATATCTGTGATCGGTTTAGTTGTTTCTACCGTAGGCAGATAAACACCTCCAAATTGTTCTACCAGAAAGAAATTGAAGAAAGCACGTAAGAAATGAGCCTCTGCCACTTTCTTGTCTCGTACCGTAGCATCGGTATATCCGGCATTGGGAGCAAAACGAATGGCAGCGTTACAATAGTTTATGCTTTCGTAACTCGATTGCCAACCTTCGTTCAAATGGGCTGTTCCGCCGTTAAGCCCCATATAATAGAAGACTTCTTTCATCCAGCCTTCACCCTGGGGACAGGTCCAAAGGTCAGTTCCACACTCAGCCATAAATACTACATAGTCCTCTCCGCCCCCGGTCCAGGATCTGGTCAAGGGAAAATAGCATGAATTTATCAATTGTTCGTAACCGGTCGGAGTCGAAAAATACTCATCGGTGGTGGGACCTCCCGTAGGATTGTATTCTTCCAGCGTACATGCATTAAAAAGCAGTATGCCCAAAAGTACTGTCGTAAGAATCTGTAATTTATTATTTGTTTTCATATGTATCTGTTTTTCTTTGCGTTAGAAGGATATGTTTACACCAAATACCACTTGTTTTGCCATGGGGAATTCGTCGGCACCACCCAATTCAGGATCGTAATTCTTCAGGTATTTACTTTTGGTAAAAATCATCGGGTTTGATGCAGTAGCGTAAATTCTGGCTTTGTTCAGGTTTAATTTCTTTAGAAGATTGTCAGGCAAGGAATAACCCAGCGTAACATTGCGCACTTTGCAATAGGAACCGTCGATGTAGAACAAACTGTTGGTTCCCAGCGGAAGATTGGCAAAACGTCCGTAAGAAGCATTCGGGCGGGGGAATCTGCCTTCGGGATTTTCGGGTGTCCAGTAATCAATAATGGCCGGGCCATTGCCTTCGCCACTGGGATTGTACCAACCCAAAATGCCGTAGCTCATCATTTGTCCGATTCTGGCATCCAAAAGTACCGTAAGGTCTATGCCTTTGTAGGTAAAGGTATTGGATAAACCGAAGATGAGCTTGGGTGTGGGAGAACCTATCACCTGACGGTCGGCAGTGGTATAGCTGCTGTCCACAACGACTTCTTCAATTTTTACATCACCGGGGACTCTGCTGTACAAAGCGGCTTCGGCTGCTTCATCTTCTTGCCAGATGCCCAGGTATTTGTAATCGTAGAACGATTGAATGGGATAGCCTTCTACCAAATAGGTGCTGCCGTTGGTTACGGGATCTTCACTGACGAACTTGGTGATTTTTTCTCTGTTGGCCGCCAGCGATAAGGTAGTAGACCAGCTGAAATTATTGTTTTTGATGTTGATGGTATTCACCTCAAATTCTATACCTCTGTTTTGGGTTTCGCAGACATTTTCCCAGATGGAATAATTACCTGCCTGATAACCACCGGTTGAAGCCGGAAGATTTCTCTGGAACAAAATGTCTTTGGTATCTGTGTTGTATAGTTCCATAGTGATGTTCACACGGTTCTTAAACATATTCAGATCTATACCCAGGTTCCAGTTATAAGATTTTTCCCAATCGAGTATCTGATTGGCCAAGTTGCGCGAAAACATGTAATAAGGAGCCGGAGTTTCCTGGAAAGCCAGGTTGGAACCGGACACACCAAAGTTCAGAGTCGCATAGGCCGAGGCGCCTGCGTTACCGGTGACACCGTAACCCAAACGAAGTTTCAGGTTGTCCAGGTTGTCAAAGCCCTGCATAAATTCTTCGTCGCTGATTCTCCAGGCCAGAGCAGCTGCGGGGAAATAATCCCATTTGTTGCCTTCGGCCAGAATGGAGGCTCCGTCTAAACGGTTGGAAATGGTCAGAAAATAACGTCCCATATAGTTGTAGTTGACACGGGCTGCATACGACATCATCTGGGTGCGAACATAGGAAGAAGAGGCCACTCTGCTCTGCATGTCGGTAGCTCCCAGGTTGTAGAACAGGTATTTGTCCCAGTTCAGATTGTAACCCAGGATACTGGCATTTTCTCCCTGATTCTTGGACCAGCTGGTGACGCCGGTTATGCCGAAATTGTGTACATCGTCAATGCTGAAATCGTAATTAATGATGTTTTCCCATTTGTAATTGTAGCGGTTGCCGTTGATGATCTGCGCCGAACTTTTACCTTCGCCGTAACCGTCGGCCGACAAAGCTCCTTTGAACAGACCGTGTCTCGAGAAATTCAGATAGGCACTAAATACCGATTTTGCGGTAAGGCCTTTGATGGGGTTGATTTGCAGATAAGTGGTAGGATTGACACCCAGGGAAATCTGGTTGTTTACGTATTGATTTTCTGCCATATCGGCCAGAGGGCTCAATTGGGGATCATCGGGAAGAGGAAAAGGATTGATTGTTCCGTCTGCATTGTAAGGGGTGCCCATGGGCAATAAACTCAGCACGCGGGTAAAGTATTGGCCTTTTCTTTCGTTTTGGTCGATAAAGGCGCCGTTGACATTGAGTCCGGCTTTTAACCATTCTTTGGCCTGGTGCTCAACGTTGGCCCGGAACGAATACCTGGTGATATCATCGTCTTTGAGAATACCTTCTTCGTTGTAATAGTTTAGCGAAAAATAGCCTATTGTATTTTCGTTGCCACCCGACATGGAAACAGAGTGGTTTTGCAAGACTCCGTTTCTTGTTCCCAGTTCAAACCAATCTACCCATTGATTGGCTTGGATGGCATCCCATTCGGCATTCGAGAACAATTTGGAATCGGGATCGCCTTCAACATAGGCTCCGGTCGTTAAGTTGGCCTGACGTCTCAATTCAATGTAATCTTCGCCGGTACGGACAGGAGGAAATTGAAGAAAGCCGTTGACACCGTAATAAGAATCAACATTGACGGTCGTTTTGCCTTTTTGGCCTTTTTTGGTGGTAATAATAATGACCCCGTTTGCTCCGGCCGAACCATAAATGGCTGTAGAGGAAGCATCTTTCAGGATTTCAATCGATTCCACATCGTTTGGGTTGATGTCTTCGTAGTTGCCAATGACTCCGTCGATGATAAACAAAGGAGTATTGCTGCCACTGATGGATCTTTTACCACGCAGCGTCATGTTGACACCGGAAGTGGCTTTTCCCGAGGTACGGACAATGTCCAAACCGGCAACTCTTCCCTGCAGAGCCTGCATCATGTTGCCCGTTGGAACTTGAGTGATTTCGGCGCTTTTGATCGATTGAACAGCTCC
>CAZNQD010000078.1:0-7037 GCA_964575345.1 uncultured Bacteroidales bacterium | reverse complement strand
GGGAGCAGCCTTTATTGTGTCAGGGGAAAAGTGTCCGAAGTCTGGAGCTCTATACTGAAAACATTTCAGCCGAAGGCGGTTTACGCCAACGAAGATTACGAGCCCTATGCTGTAGAAAGAGACAGCAAAGTAGAGCAAGTTTTATCAAAACAGCATATTCCTTTCAAGCGCTATAAAGATCAGGTCATCTTTGCGGGGAAGGAGGTCTTAAAAGCTGACGAGACGCCCTACACCGTGTTTACTCCCTACAAAAACCAATGGTTGCACAAATTAAAGAGCCGGGGCTTTGAGCTGCTGAAGCCTGAAAACCGGGATCATTTTGTCAAGCTCGATTTGCCCTTACCGGATTTGGACGCACTGGGATTTAAAATTTCCAGGATAAAAGTACGCGACTATAGTCTGGATGCAATAGAAAATTATCAACAATACAGAGATTTTCCTGCGTTGGATAGGACCAGTTATTTGTCGCCCCACCTGCGCTTCGGCACTGTCAGTATTCGTCAGATCGTGATGCAGGTGCTTGACAAGGAGGCCTTTTTGTCTGAACTGATATGGAGGGAATTCTTTATGCAGATTCTTTATCATTTTCCCGAAGTAGTGCACAACAATTTCAAAAGGAAATACGATTTTATTCCCTGGCGGAATAATGAGCAGGAATTTGAACGCTGGACGCTGGGGCAAACCGGATATCCTATGGTGGATGCAGGTATGCGTCAACTGAACGCTACCGGTTATATGCACAATCGTGTCCGCATGGTGGTGGCCGGGTTTTTGTGCAAGCATCTGCTGATAGACTGGCGTTGGGGCGAGGCTTATTTTGCCGGAAAGTTGCTCGATTACGAACTGTCTTCCAATAACGGCAACTGGCAATGGGCTGCCGGCACCGGTTGCGATGCCGCACCCTACTTCAGGGTGTTCAATCCCGCAGAGCAGCTCCGGAAATTCGATCCCGATAAGGCCTACGTCCGGCAGTGGATCCCGGAGTTAAATACTGCGGCTTATCCGGCCGGGATGGTAGAGCATACTCAGGCCCGTGAAAGGGCCGTTACCACGTACAGATCGGCTTTGAAATCCTGAGTTAAATCGATTGAAGTAAAAAGGGAAATAGTCCAGGCATAGTTAAAAAGTGAGCGATACAGTATCTGATGTATCGTTTCCTTGTTGCTAAATAACTAAAAGATAAAGTGTTAAATAGGATCTTGGGTCTTCTTTCTGTCTGATTTACATTAATCGACTGTTTTACTCCAAAAAAAATGTGTATTTTTAGTCGTTTTTTAAATGCACGAATTATGAGCGAATTGATCAATAACTCCAAAAAGAGAAAAGAACAACTAAAAGAATTGATTCTTAAACTGCATCAGGGCGAATCGGCCGAAGTGGTGCGTCAACAACTGACATCCTCTCTCAAAAACATTCCTTACGACGAAGTGGTCGAAGTGGAGCAGGAACTCATCGAAGAAGGCCTGCCCGAGAGCGAGATACTGGAGCTTTGCGACATCCACGGAGCCGTTTTGGAGGGCAATGTTGACCTTAGTGCTGCCCAAGCTTTTCCGGCAGGACACCCGGTAGATGTTTTTTATCAGGAAAATATCGAAATTAAAAAAGTGGTTGACCAGGCTCGTGCTTTGCTCAACAACCTGCAACACATAACAGAAGCAGCTTTTCATTCTTACGTTTTTGACTTATTGTCATGTTTTAATCAATTGATGGATGTGGACAAGCATTATCAGCGCAAAGAATACCTGGTGTTCCCCCATATGGAGAAAAAAGGCATTACGGGCCCGCCCAAAGTTATGTGGGGTAAACACGACGAAATCAGGGATCAACTGAAAGGCAGTATTGAAGTGCTGCAGAACAAAGAATTGAAAAAATCAGACCTGTCTGATGCGCTGGATTTGCTGTTCTTCCCGGTGCTTCAGGCCCTGTGGGATATGGTGCAGAAGGAGGAAGAAATCTTGTTCCCCATGAGTATGGATGTTTTGAGTACCGAAGATTGGTGGAATATCCATAAACAAACTCTGGAATTCGGATTTTGTCTCTATGATCCCAAAGTGGAATGGAAACCCCAAGGAATGCCCGAAGAAAATGACGAGAGTCATTACAGTGCCGAAGGGGGTATTCAATTGCCCTCGGGCAGTTTCAGTGCCAAAGAAATTATGGCCATTCTCAACACTTTGCCCGTAGATATAACTTTCGTGGACAAATTTGATAAGGTGAAATATTTCAGTCAGGCCAAAGACCGGATCTTTGTCCGCAATCGTTCCATCATCAACCGGGATGTGCGTTTGTGTCACCCGCCGGCCAGCGCCCACGTGGTAGAAAAAATCCTCGAGGATTTCAAATCGGGCAAAGCTTCGCAAGCTCCCTTTTGGATCCAAATGAAAGGCAAATTCATTAAAATTGAATATTTTGCCTTACGAGACGAAAAAGGAGAATACCTGGGTACCTTGGAAGTCTCCCAGGATTTGTCCGAAAACAGAGCTCTCGAAGGCGAAAGACGAATTTTATCCTACAGTTAAATCAACTAAGTATGGAACATCTGATAATTAGCCCCAAAACAAAAATATACGAGCTGCTGGAAGCTTATCCTCAACTGGAGGAAAGCTTGATTGCTCTGGCACCTCCCTTTAAGAAACTGAAGAATCCGGTTTTGCGCAAAACCATAGCCAAAATCACCACCCTGAGCCAGGCAGCCATTATCGCCGGCATTAAAGTAGAAGAACTGATCAATTCCTTGCGCAAAAAAGTCGGGCAGAAGCTGGACGATATTCTGGAAGCAGAAGGTCGCGATTACATTTACCAAAAACCGTCCTGGTTTGACGAATCGAGAGTGATTGTTTTCATAGATATCAGTAATATTCTGAATGCAGGTGAGCAGCCCGTTCACGAAGTCTTGTCGGCCATCAAGAAACTGAAGGAAGACGAAATCCTCAAAGTGACAGCCCCCTTTGTGCCGGCCCCTCTGATGGACAAGACCATCAGTATGAACTATAAACATTGGTTGAGCCAGCAAGCCGAAGACGAATACTGGATCTTTTTTAAACAATAAACTATGTCGGCATTTAGCCAAACGCAGGCTGACAGGCTGGCCAAACTGCTGGAGCTCTCGGAGCTTTTGTTGAAAACAGGTAATGCCAGTGCTTTTGTGGCCGAAAACAAGGATTTTATTACCAGGGTTGTACCTTCGGACTTTATTGCCCTGTTCGACAGGGTGGTGCTGGATGGCTACCCTATGGAAGAGATCAAGGTCTTGACCAATAAGCTGCTGAATATCTTTCATTCCAGCATCCGAGATTATAAAAGAATAGAGCCCCCGGAAGGTTCTTTTCCGGATCTGCTGGAACAAAACAATCGTCGGATGGAGTTGCTTCTCGACAAGATCAGGCCTGTTTTTAAATCCTTTGTCAAAGATCCTGACGACAAAAGCCTGCGCAAGGAATTGTTGAGCTTGTTCAGTCAACTAGAGCTCTTTGTGCAACAGTATACGATCAAAGAAAATGTCATGTTTCCTCTGCTCGAAGAACAGTGGCAGGATTATCGATGTGTGCAGATTATGTGGTCGTTTCACGACGACATACGGCGCAACATTAAGAGGGTGCTTGCTCAACTCGCTGACGACAAGCTGGAACTAAAATCTTTCAACAAAGCTGTAGGTGATATTTTCTTCAATATGATGGCCATCAAGTTCAGAGAAGAGCGGATCTTGTTTCCTCACATGTTGTCCACCATCAGCCCGGAACATTTCGAAAACATGAGCAGGACGGCTGCGGAGCTGGCTTATCCTTTTGTGCAGCCGAACCACAGCTCAGACCAGACAAACCCCGCGGGAAAAACTGGCAGTGCAGATCAGGCAAGCCCCGCGGGAAAAACTGGCAGTGCAAACCAGGCAAGCCCCGCGGGAAAAATGTCCCCGACGGAGGATGAAATTGCTGCCGTCAACCTGGGTACAGGCGCTCTGAGCCTTGAACAGATCAAGCTTGTATTCAATCATTTACCTGTAGATATTACTTATGTTGACGAACACAATAAAGTTCGTTATTTTTCTGCCCCGAAAAAACGGATTTTTCCCCGGACAACAGCCGTAATCGGGCGAGAAGTCAGCAATTGCCATCCGCCCGAAAGTGTGCATGTAGTAGAAAAGATTGTAGAATCTTTCAGAAAAGGCCAACAGGACCGGGCTGCTTTTTGGATTAGAATGCGGGGCGAAATGATTTATATTCAATATTTTGCAGTAAGAGGAGCAGAAGGAGAATACAAAGGGGTTCTGGAAGTTTCTCAGGAAATTTCCGAAATCCAGTCCCTGGAAGGCGAAAAAAGACTACTGGATTGGTAAAACTTTTGTGCGGTTTATTACACGGAGCAGAACAATCCCGATCCTGAACTTCTGAAATGCTGGAATTGGAAAGACAACTAAATACCGGATTATGAACGAGCCTGTCGTTTTGCATGTGGATAAGGATATTGTATTGAAACAATTGCAATGGAGCGATGCGTCCTCTATTTTTGTGACCATCAGCACGCAGAGGGAGCATTTGGGCAAATGGCTGCCTTTTGTGGAATTTACCCGGGAGCTGACTGATTCCGAAAAATACGTGAATTCTGTGATCAACGCGCCCGAAGAAAAATTTGAATTTATTTTCTGTATCCTTAAAGAGGGAAATTTTGCAGGATTAATCGGTTTTAAAGATACCGACAGGCAAAACCTGAAAAGCGAAATGGGTTATTGGCTTTCTGAAAAATATTTAAAACAAGGCATTATTACTAAATCCGTCAAAACTCTTTGTACTTTTGCCTTCGAAAAAATGGGGATGAACAGATTGCAAATACGCTGTGCTGTTGCCAATTATTCAAGTAAAAAGATTCCTCAAAGACTGAGTTTTACTTTTGAAGGCATTGAGCGCGACGGAGAGTTGCTAAGTGGGGGAGTTTTTACCGATTTGGAAGTCTACAGCTTATTAAAATCGGAATTTGCATCTGAAAGCGGAACACCGCACTAAAAACCGGAGCGCATAGCCTAAGACTAAGCAGGCTTCGTTCTCATGGCCGAAAAAATAATTAATTCAATATGATCCTATATTTGCTACTGGTTGTTGTTGGTTTCGCTTGTTTGATTTATGGTGCGAATTGGCTGGTTGACGGGGCCTCTGCTTTAGCGAAGAAATATAAAATGTCCGATTTGGCCATCGGGCTCACTATTGTGGCGTTTGGTACTTCGGCTCCTGAGTTGGTGGTCAACGTGGTGGCTTCTGTGAATGGCTATTCCGATCTTACTTTGGGGAATATAATCGGAAGCAACAATTTCAATACGTTCGTCATTCTCGGTCTGTCCGGCCTGATTGTGCCCATAACGGTCCAATCTTCCACTGCACGCAAAGAAATCCCCATTTCTTTGTTTATTACAGTGTTACTCTTGTTTCTGCTGAATGATTTCAAGTTTTCAGGTTCTGGGTCTTTAGGCCGGATTGATGCCGTTGTTTTATTTGTGCTGTTTCTGCTCTTCATGTATTATGTGTTTAATCAGATGAAGATTGATTCCACGCTGCATTCCGATCTCGCTGTCAAATCGAATGTAAAGATTTTGGGTTTAATTTTGATTGGATTGTCCGGACTGATAGTAGGAGGACAGTTGGTGGTGATGAATAGTGTCAGCATTGCGAGTACTTTGGGTGTCAGTGAAAAGATTATCGGACTAACTATTGTTGCAGCAGGTACTTCCCTGCCGGAATTGGTAACTTCGGTGGTGGCTGCGCTCAAAAAGAATTCCGATATCGCTATTGGAAATATCGTTGGCTCTAATATCTTCAATATACTGTTGATTTTATCCATAAGCAGCTTTATCAGGCCGATTGCTTTTAATCCTAAATTCAATCAGGACTTGTTGATACTGATAGGAGGCACTGTTTTTCTGCTGATTGCAATGCTTACCGGAAAAAGAAAACGGCTGGATCGCTGGGAAGCCGCCATTTTGTTTGGCTCCTATACCGCCTACACTGTTTATTTGGTGATGCAGGAGCTTTGATTATTATCCTTTTAATGAAAAACAGATCGGTTTACATTAATTATAAAGTAACTATGAAAGGATTATTTTTGGCAGGATTCATTTTATCACTTGGTTTTTCCTGTGTTTTTGCACAGCCCCTGGCTTTCCCCGGAGCAGAGGGCTTTGGAGCCCATTCCCGCGGAGGCCGCGGAGGGAAAGTAATTTATGTATCCAATCTGAACGACGAAGGGCCGGGCAGTCTGAGAGAAGCTGTAGAACAGGAAGGTCCGCGTACGGTTGTTTTCTCGGTTTCGGGCATTATTGATTTAAAAACAAGGCTGAATATCGAGCATCCCTACCTTACCATAGCGGGGCAAACGGCTCCGGGAGATGGAATTTGCATACGCGGCGAAACCCTTCGCATAGCAGCCGATCATGTCATCATTCGTTACCTTCGGGTCAGGCTGGGTGACGGCAAACACGGACAGGGCAGTTTACAGGGCAAAGATGCCATCGGTATTACTTCCGGCCAGCATATCATTTTGGATCATTGTTCTGCCGGTTGGAGTCTGGACGAGGTGTTGTCTGCTTCGACCAGACTTCCCGATTTGAGTAATGTGACTGTTCAATGGTGTTTCATCACCGAAGGCCTGAATCCGGACGGACACGGTTTTGGCTCTCTTATACGGGGCACAGGAGGAGCCAGATACAGTTTCCTGCATAACCTGTACGCTCACAACAGAGGACGCAATCCCCGGCCGGGCAATTACG
The DNA here is from genome assembly GCA_964575345.1 of uncultured Bacteroidales bacterium. Lineage (GTDB taxonomy): Bacteria > Bacteroidota > Bacteroidia > Bacteroidales > UBA1402 > UBA1402. Next base: position 286 of record CAZNQD010000078.1, on the reverse strand, counting down.
ATTCCAATCCGCACGATAAGGATCCCCTGGGCCTGTTGCTCGATTTCAGAAACAACGTCGTTTACAACTGGGGTGGGGAACATGCCGCTTACAATGCCGACAAACTGAGTGTGACCCGCCTGAATTTTGTAAATAATTACTTTATTCCCGGGCAGGATTCAAAAGCAAGCGGTATTGCCTATTCTACAGGTTCACCCTACAATCGTGCCTACTTTGCCGGAAATTACTACATGGATACCTTGCCCGAAGATCAATGGAAGCTGGTAAAATTCAATAAAAGCTGGAC
>CAZNQD010000077.1:0-7609 GCA_964575345.1 uncultured Bacteroidales bacterium | reverse complement strand
CAAAATTACTCTTGACGGTCGGACTTTTTGCCCGCTCTCTCTTGTACTACTATTTTTTCATTTCTTCAAAGAACGCTTTTTCGTTTTTGATTCCCGGTATGCCATCACTATGGCGTCCCTCATCAAAAGCGGGTGCAAAAGTAATGCATCAAATGTTACTTACCAAATTATTTGACGTGTTTTTGCATTAAATTTTCGAAGTTTTTTTCATAGTCCTGATTCTCAACCTAAAATAAAAGATAGATAAAGGATGGTTTTGCGTACTTCCTTAAAATAAATCACGATTTTGTTTGTTAAACCCTAGGTTATTTTTGTACTTTTGCAACTATTAGTCTTAAACAAAACACCTATTTACATCACATCCTATTAAAATACATCCTAAAAGAATCGCCATGAAACAGTTTTTCAAATTCTCACTGGCATCGGCTCTGGGAGTCGTCATTGCCGTGGTTGCCTTATCTCTGATCTGGTTGCTGATTTTAATTGGCATTGCCTCCTCAACAGAATCCACACCCAAACTTCAGAATAACACCCTGCTAAAACTTGAACTCAAAGGAATCCTAAGCGACTACGGCCAGGAAGATCCCTTTACCGAAATCATCAATGAGTTTACTGGAATGGATCAGGCAAGCAATATTGGACTGGACGAAATACTTGCAGCCATAGAAAAGGCCAAAAACAACGAAAACATTTGCGGTATCTATATTGAAAGCAGCAGTCTGCAATGCGGTATGGCAAGTGCACAGGAAATCAGAAAGGCTCTGGACGATTTTAAAGAAAGCGGAAAATTTATCTACGCCTACGCCAACGAGTTCTTTAATCAAAAAGAATATTATATCTGTAGTGTGGCCGACTCCGTTTTTTTGAATCCTACCGGTATGCTTTATTTTGCAGGTTTGAGTGCCACTCCCTTATTTTTGACGGAAATGCTCGACAAACTTGGCATAGAGCCCGAAATTTTCAAAGTAGGCACGTATAAATCGGCCGTCGAACCTTTTATCAATAAGGAGATGAGCAAGGAAAACCGCGAACAGACCTTGTCCTACCTCAACGGAATGTGGAACAACATGCTGCAGGAAATTTCTGCAGATCGCAACATACCTGTCGACAAACTGAACCAACTGGCTGATCGTTTTATGATGCTGCAACCAACCGGGGAAACAGTCGAAAGTGGCCTGATTGATGATTTGTTTTATCCCCAGGAAGTAATGCAATTTTTTGCCGACAAACTCGATTCAGTCAAAGTTAAAGATCTCAAAATGATCACTGTAAGAGGTTTTAACAAAATCCCCGAAAAACAAACCGAATTTATCAATGAAAAAGTGGCGGTACTGTACGCTCAGGGCGAAATATACACAGAAGCTTCCGATGGCATCAGCAGCAAAAACCTGGTTCGCGAAATTGACAAGCTTCGCGAAAACGAAAGCGTCAAAGCGGTAGTGTTACGGGTGAATTCTCCCGGTGGCAGCGCTTTTGCTTCCGAACAAATCTGGTATGCCCTCGGCGAACTGAAAAAAGTAAAACCCGTGGTTGTCTCTATGGGCGATTACGCAGCTTCGGGCGGGTATTATATATCGTGTAACGCCGATAAAATAATTGCTGCTCCTACTACTATCACAGGCTCTATTGGTATTTTCGGCATGTTTTTCAATGCCAGTGAACTCACCGAAAAGATCGGCCTGGATTTCGATATGGTAAAAACCAACCAACACGCTGACTTTGGTGATTTTTCGAGAAAAATGACTCCGGCCGAAAAAGCATTGATGCAAAACAACGTCGAAAGAGGTTACGATCTTTTTGTTGAACGTTGCGCTCAAGGCCGTGGCATGGAAAACAACCAAATCCGTTTAATTGGTGAAGGCCGCGTCTGGACAGGAGAACAGGCTTTGGAAAGAAAGCTGGTAGATGAATTGGGTTATCTGGAGCAAGCCATTGAAGCAGCCGTTCAGCTGGCCGAACTCGAGAAGTACAGGGTAGTCACTTATCCGGAGAAAAAAGACTTGATGACCAGGGTACTGGAAAGCATGAACAAAGAGGTCAAAACGCAGATAATAAAAAATTATTTATCGGAATATTTCCCCGGCTTACTTGAATTGACAGAAACAAAATTAGAACCGGGTATTTTGGCAAGGATGCCCTATAACCTGATTATCCAATAAAATCATCTATGCCTCCAAAACGCCCGGCCCGACCTCTTTTGCTGCCATTGTCCCGGATTTTTGGAGGGATAGTGCGTTTTCGCAATTTTCTCTATGATAGAGGATTTTGCAGAATCAGCACATTCGGAATTCCCACCATCTGCGTGGGCAACATCAGCGTGGGCGGCACCGGCAAAACGCCTCATACCGAATATCTGACCAACTTGTTGCAGGAACAATACAGGCTGGCGGTATTGAGCAGAGGATACAAACGAAAAACCAAAGGTTTTGTACTGGCAGCCAAAGACAGCGGAGTAGAGGATATCGGAGACGAAGCACTGCAAATTGCCGGCAAATTCCCCGGGATTACGGTTGCCGTTCACGAAAACAGGGTAAAAGGCATGCAGTTGTTGCTCAAGGCCAGACCCGAAATCCAGGTAGTATTACTGGACGATGCCTTTCAGCACCGAAGGCTTAAAGCGGGGCTTTCTATCGTGCTGACAGACTATGGGCGGCCGGTGTATGACGATTTTCTGTTGCCGGCTGGTAATTTGAGAGAAGCTCCTCAGGCCTTGTCCAGAGCCGATATTATTATCTGCAGCAAGTGCCCGCCAGATCTTACGGCAGAAAAAAGGAAACAAATTGCCTCCCGGTTAGTGCTTGAGAAAGGGCAAAGACTTTTCTTTTCGGGTATTCGATATGGAGAACTCCGGGCCTGCTTTCCAGGTAAAGGAGCTTACTATGCCCAAAGCAGCCTTGCAGAACTCAGACAAAAAGGCTGTAAACTGATGTGCTTTTGCGGTATAGCTTCCCCGGATAGCTTTATCGGTCGGGTCAGGGAATTCTTTCCGGAGGCTCCCGCTCTGGTTTTTCCCGATCATCACGAATACAAAGCCTCTGACCTTGCAAAAATTCACAGCGCTTTTAAACGTCTTGAAAACGGGAGCAAATGCATTATCACTACCCAAAAGGACCATATGCATTTAATAAACAATCCGCTCTTTGAAGCCTTGACACCTTATATATATTACATAGAAATAAATGTTCATTTTTTCGATGGACAGGATGATGTCTTTAAAGAACTAATAACCAATTATGTACGAAACCATACAAAAAACGCTACAATGGCTTGAAGCCAACACTAAATTAAGACCCTCCATAGGTATAATTCTGGGTTCGGGGCTCGGGAACCTGGCTGATCAAATAGCCTCTCCTCAACGCATAGCCTACACGGATATACCGAATTTCCCTGTTTCCACCGTCGAAGGACACAGAGGCAATCTGGTACTGGGCATGTTGGGAGGCAAAGCCGTCATGGCCATGCAAGGGCGTTTTCATTACTACGAAGGTTATTCAATGAAAGAACTCAGTTTTCCCCTGCGCGTGATGAAAGCTTTTGGCATTAAAACCTTGTTTCTGTCGAATGCCGCCGGAGGCCTGAATCCCACTTTTAAAGTAGGAGACATCATGATGATTACCGACCATCTGAATCTTTTTCCCGAACATCCTTTAAGAGGAAAGAACGATCCCCGCCTGGGCACCCGTTTCCCCGACATGGGGGAGCCTTATTCGAAAATTTTGATAGAAAGAGCCGCTGTCCTGGCCAAAAAACTAACTATACCCTTGAAGCAGGGAGTATACGCCGGCTGGCAAGGCCCAAGCTACGAAACTCCGGCCGAGTACCGCATGTTACACCTGCTTGGAGCTGATGCCAGCGGGATGTCCACCGTGCCCGAAGTCATCGTCGCCAGGCACGCCGGCATGGAGGTTTTTGGGCTTTCGATCATTACCAATTGTGCTTTGTCGGCAAGTACGGAAAAGGTTTCTCACAAGGAAGTTCAGGAGGCAGCACTGAAAGCTCAGCCTCTGATGACCACATTGATAACAGAACTGATTAAAACCCTGTAAACATGGAGGTATTGGACGACATTACCAGGCCCGTTCAGGGAGGACGCTCCGAAATAGCCAGCCTTGGAGAATTTGGACTAATTGAACATCTGACGGCAGGAAACAAGCTAAATCAGGCCACAACCATACTGGGCCCCGGCGATGATGCTGCCGTACTGCATTATGGCGGAGACAAGGATATACTGCTCAGTACTGACCTTTTGCTCGAAGGCATCCATTTCGACCTGAGTTATGTACCACTGAAGCACCTGGGATATAAGGCTGCCGTGGTAAACTTCTCTGACATTTGCGCCATGAATGGCATCCCCTCTCAACTGACAGTTTCCGTAGGAATATCCAAACGCTTTTCTGTCGAAGATATGGAAGAACTCTATGCCGGTATTAAAATGGCCTGCAAAGCATACGGTGTCGATTTAATCGGAGGCGACACCTCGGCATCGCTCACGGGGCTGAGTCTTTGCCTGACCTGCACCGGAGAGGTCGCAAAAGGTCAGGCCGTACTGCGTAGCGGAGCTAAGGTTAACAACCTGATTTGTGTTTCGGGCAATTTGGGGGCAGCTTACATGGGGCTGCAGCTTTTGGAACGCGAAAAACGGATCTATGAGGGTCAGCCGGATTTTCAACCCGATTTCGCCGGCAAAGAGTACCTCTTGCAACGACAACTGCGCCCGGAAGCCCGTAAGGATATCGTTGAGAAACTGGCTCAAAAAAAGATCCGCCCAACCGCCATGATTGATGTTTCAGACGGCCTCTCGTCCGATTTATTGCATATTTGCAAGCAATCAAACTGTGGTTGCCGCATTTTCGAAGACAAATTACCAATAGATTACCAAACAGCCTCCCTGGCCGAAGAAATGAATATGAACCTGAGCACGGCCGCTCTGGACGGCGGCGAAGACTATGAGCTTTTATTTACTGTACCCCTGGAGCTGCACGAAACAATAGAAAACTGGTCAGATGTAAGGATTATTGGTTACATCTGTCACGAGCAAGATGGCCGCAAACTTATTACACGCGACAACACCGAATTTGATATCATCGCTCAGGGATGGAGAATGGCATGAACTGAATCAATTACAAGCCGGTACTATGAAAATACTACATAGATTAATTTTCTTTTGCCTGCTTACAGGCTATTGTCTGCTGAATTCCTGCAACAGCGAAGAGCAGTCAGATTTACGGGCCCGTATGCAAGAATGGGACGATACCTTATGGGAAAAAACCGGCATAGAAAATACTGAAGGCCCTAAAGCTATCCTTGACAGTCTTGGAAGCATTGACAGCAAAAGCCTGTATAAAAAAAACAGAGCATATTATTATTTACTGCAAACCATTGCCAGGGACAAATCATATTATGTATTTAAAAATGATTCAGCTATTTCTGTCGCGGTGAATTGGTATAAAAACAAAGCTGATGCATACAATTACAGCCGGAGCCTTTTTTACCACGCCATTGTGCTTTCTCAGATTCATACGAACGATTCTCTGATGTTTTTCTCGATCAAAACGGCCGAAAACGTATTTCTGGAGAAAAAATTGGATGATTCTTTGCTCTACGCCCGGATTTGTGTTTTTATGGGTAGCTTACATTATTCCAGAGGGAATTACGATATTTCAAATAATTACTACGAAAAGGCCGCTTTCATTTTTAAAGCCATAGGTAATACCGACCGATATATTTCTGCCAAAATGAATCAGGTATGGTATCTCATATCCACCGGTGAACACGATGCCGCCCTAAGTATGCTGAATGAAACGGATTACCCTGAAGAATTATCCGATAAAGCCCTTTCGTACATTTACAATGCCTATTGCGGTTATTATACCGCCATTAATAACGATTCATTAGCTATTAAATACAGCAAGCTGGATTTCGCTTTGAGCAATGTCCCCAAAACTTCCGAAGACAGCGCAGCACATTATTTCTCACTGATAAAAAATTACTGCAAAGCAGGAATTCCGGACAGTGCCGTTTACTATGCGAAACAACTGGAACTTTCACTAAGGGAAAACAATCCCAATAACCATTTTTATTATATAGGCATGTCAAATGCTTATAATCAATCCAAAATGAGCGACATAGGCAATGAGTATTTGTATAAGGCGTATTTCAGCTTACGAAACAATATCTACGATAACAGTCAGCAACGCATTCTTGAATTGGAGAAAAAATACGATCTGTCGCGTAAAGAGTATGAACTGATGAAAGCCAGGCAAGAAAAAAAATTAATCATTGCTTTCTTTGCCATCACAATTCTCATTTTGATTGTTACTATTATCGCCGCATATCAGTACAGACAAATTCAAAAACAAAAGGACTTGCTCATACAGGAAGAAAAGGAACACATCGCCAAAATAAATGTTTTACAGAAAAAAGCCATCAACCTGTTCCCCAGTTTTGTTCAAATAAGCAATACTGTTTTGCAAAAAAATTACAGTTTAGAACTTCAGGAAGATATGAACAAAGCCATTTTTTCCTTGAAGGTGGCACTTATTAATGAATTATCGTCCTTTTTCCCCGTAGAAAAAGATTCCATAGATTTTGAAAATCTCAGCGAAAAGGAACAATTGATATTTTTACTCACCGAATTTGGTTTTTCGAACTCAGAAATTGCCACAATTTTGCTCATTACAGACGCAAATGTTCGCTCAACCAAGTCGAAAATCAAAAAAAAGAGCGAAACTTTTTGATATTACTTCGTTGGTATACATTGTGTTACAGCGAAACTTTTTAAGCACCCCGAACAATTGAACAAAATTCGTTCTATTTTTGACGCATCGTTTTCTTGTTTGGTTACTTGACTTATTCATTATTTAAACTTTTGCCCAATGAACAAACTTGTATTATCACTACTGTTTTTTGGAACTGCGTTTTTCGCTTTTTCGCAAGCTTCAGAAGAAGATGAGATTCGTCTCATCAAAAAATCTGATCCTAAATGTTATTCCGTTCCGGAATCCAAGCCTGTAGTAAAAGAATCTGTGACAGCTTCTTATAACACCAACAACCTGTTCATCAGCATTGCTGATTTTACCGGAGCGGTAACAGTAGAATTGCTTGACGCCAATAATATGGTGGTGATTAATGATGCTCGTAAGATATCAAAACAAGCTGTTCTGACTTATTCTATTGGCAAACTTAAACCGGGAGTGTATACCTTGGTAGTAAAAGCCTCAGGCGAGTATTATGGAGAGTTTTACAAAAAAGCCCTCGATAATGTTATTATTTCCAAGGAATCCCTGATTTTGAGTTCTTTGTCCTACCAATAAGGGCATAATCCTAAAAGCTTTCAGGATGTTTTAAATTAAGGGTGAATCAAGCGACGAAGCTTCCTGCGTCAACAAATCTTTCTAAATGTGGATGATGTTTGTTGATTCAGGGGGCTTCAGTTGTTTCAGACCATTTCAATATCTGGTAAAAAAGGCCGATTAAATGGTAAAAAAAGAGGGTAACTCCATGGAGTTACCCTCTTTTTCATTAGACACATCAACTTTTAATAACCGTATCCATCGTTCTGATAAATGGAATCGTTGTTAAGAGAAGGCAGGAAGGTGCTGGTATCGAA
>CAZNQD010000076.1:5242-7906 GCA_964575345.1 uncultured Bacteroidales bacterium | reverse complement strand
TCTGTAAATATTAAATAATACAAATTAACGATGTTAAGAAAACACAATTAATAAGACATCGTTTGAATAAACAAAAAGCAATACAGCCCGCAGCCTAATTACTTGCCCGAAAATAATACTACCTTTGTTCATCAAACAAGTAGTATGGATTCGCTTTCTAAACTTACAGTATATAGTCCTCAGGAGCAGGATATTGAATTGCCTTTGGCGGAGGCTGTCAGGGCGGGTTTTCCTTCGCCGGCCGAGGATTTTCCCGATCAAAGCCTTAATATTACGGCGGAACTGGTCAAGAATCCGGCTTCCACCTTTTATGCCCGGGTTTCGGGTACCAGCATGACCGACGAAGGCATTGACGACGGCGATCTGCTGGTGGTGGACAAATCGGTGGAGCCCTATCAGGGTTGCATTGCCATCTGTTTTGTTGACGGAGAATTTACCCTGAAAAAGGTAGAAATCCATTCCGACTACGTGCTGCTGGTGCCGGCGAATAAAGAGTTTTCTCCCATCAAAGTCACCGAAGACAATACTTTTGTGATATGGGGAGTTGTGCGTTATGTGATAAAAAAACGCTGATATGTATGCTCTGGCCGATTGCAACAACTTTTTCGTGAGTTGCGAGCGGGTGTTCAATCCCGGTTTGAACGGTCACCCGGTAATTGTCTTGTCCAACAACGACGGTTGTGCCGTGTCGCGCAGCAATGAGGCCAAAAAGCTGGGCGTAAAAATGGGTGTACCGGTATTTCAGATCAGAGAGCTGGTGCAAAAACACCAGATAGCCGTTTTTTCGTCCAATTTTGTTCTTTACGGCGATATGTCCAGGCGGGTGCAGGAAACCTTGCGCGCTTATGCACCGGCCATAGAGCTTTATTCTATCGATGAGGCTTTTCTTGATTTTAGCGGCATGGAACACCAGAATCTGGATGCCCTGGCCAAAGAAATCTCCGGAGCTTGTCTGCGCAATACCGGTATTCCGGTTTCCGTGGGGGTAGCACCTACCAAAACCCTGGCCAAAATTGCTTCAAAGCTGTGCAAACAATACCCGAAACTCAGGGGAGGATGTTATTTACATAAACCGGCCGATATCGAAAAAGTACTCAAAAAATACCCAATAGACGATGTCTGGGGCATTGGCCGGCAATATACCAAAAAGCTCAAGGCGCTGGGAATAAATACGGCTTATGAGTTTACGCAACTTTCTGCCCTGAGGGTGCAAAAAATGATGGGAATAACGGGCCTCAGAACCTGGAAAGAACTCCGGGCCGAAGCCTGTATCGAATTCATGCAGGCCAGCCCGCCCAAACAACAAATTTGTGTCTCACGCAGTTTCTCCAAAGAAATTTCTGATATAAAAGAACTGGCACTTCAGGTATCGATGTTTTGCGCCATGGCCTGCGAAAAATTGCGCAAACAAGACAGCCATTGTTACCAGGCTCTGGTTTTTATTTTGACCAACCCCCACAAAGAAGATTCACCCCGGCATTTCGAAAGCACGCTGGTCACTTTTCAGGTAGCCACTTCCAGCACTTTGGAGATCAACCGGGCAGTTCTGCAGGCCCTGCAGCGCATATTCAAACCGTCCTTTGCCTACAAAAAAGCCGGCGTCATTTTGTCGGAAATTGTGCCCGACAGTGCTGTGCAGGGTTCCCTGTTTGACCAGCTGGACAGGGCAAAGCATCAACGTCTGATGAAAGTAGTGGACAAGATCAACAAAAAAAACGGATACAGCAGCGTAGCCGTGGCTACCCAAAGCCTCGAAGGCATCAAGATGAACCGCCAGCATTTGTCGCCTCAGTACACCACCAAATGGAGCGACATTATCAAGGTAAAGACCTGAAAATGGGATTTCTTTAAAGAAAATGGTCCTGAAATTTTGGAATAGCAGCAAAGGAAAGTACATTTACAGCCAAACCATAATCTAATAGAGGAAAAACTAAATACCAAGACCATGATAATACAAAGAAATTTCGATTTACTCGAAAGATACCGTGAATTGTATCCCGATAAGGAGGATGCGTTGTGTTTCAAACACAAAGGGGAGTGGAAAAAATACAGTACTCAGGATTACGTCCTGAACGCCGTTCGTATAGCTTGCGGCTTACTTGAAATGGCTTACAGCAAAGGAGATAAAATTGTGACCGTGTCGGGCAATCGGCCCGAATGGAATATGATCGACCTGGGCATGGCTATGGCAGGCGTTGTACATGTGCCGGTATTCACCTCACTTAATACAGAGGATTACGGTTATATACTGGAACACAGCGATGCCCGCTGTGTGATAGTTTCCGATCAAAAAATGTACAAAGGTGTCAGTGAGGCAGTTCAGGCCTGCAAAAACAAACTGGATGTCTTTAGCTTTGATCCGGTAGAGGGTTTGCGCAATTGGACAGAAATTCTGGAATTAGGCCGCATCAGTGAAGAAAAAAACAAGCCAACACTCGATATAATCAAAGAGGGCATACAGCAAGACGACCTGGCTTCACTGATCTATACCTCAGGCACCACAGGCAAAGCCAAAGCCGTGATGCTCACCCACCGCAATCTGGTCAGCAATTTCCTGTCAGCTGCCGCAGTATTTCAATTAAATCCTTCCGACAATTACCTGAGCATATTGCCCTTGTGCCATGTGGGAGGACGGCTGGGCAATTACCAGACCCAATACAGCGG
>CAZNQD010000076.1:0-5142 GCA_964575345.1 uncultured Bacteroidales bacterium | reverse complement strand
CAGGCGCTGGGAGGAAGCGTACGAATAGTCGGTTGCGGCGGAGCCAGTTTGCAAAGCAGGCTGGAACGTGTCTTTTGGGCGGCCGGCATCAAAATCATCAACATGTATGGTTTGACAGAAACATCCCCCATAATCACTATCAACAGGACCGAAAAGGGCAGGGTGAAACTGGGCTCGGTTGGCCAGCCCATAGACGGTGTCGAAGTCAAAATTGCCGAAGACGGCGAGATACTCTGCAAAGGCCCCAACGTCAGCCCGGGTTATTACAAAGACCCCGAACTCACCCGGCTGGCTTACGACGAGCAGGGCTGGTTCCATACCGGAGACATTGGTCACATCGACGAAAAAGGCTTTTTGATGGTGACCGATCGCAAAAAAGAGATCTTTAAATTATCCAACGGCAAGTTTATTGCTCCCCAGGTGATTGAGAATATTTTCAAAGAAACGCCTCTCATCGATCAGATTATGGTCATCGGCGAACATCAGAAATTTGCCAGTGCCCTGATCTCTCCCAATTTTGTCTATATCGAAGATTGGAAAAAACTCAACAACATTGCCTGTGAAAGCAGGTATGAACTGATTGAGCTACCCCAGGTGCAATCGATGTTTGCCTCTGTGGTCGAAGCCATCAACAAAAAGCTCAATCCCTACGAACGCCTGAGCAGATACAAACTGGTCAGCGACGAATGGACGCCCGCAGGCGGAGAATTATCACCGACCCTGAAGTTGAAACGTCAGGTAATTCAAAAGAAGTACCACGACACCATCAATCAGATATATTCCAAGTAATACAGCTTCTTCGCCGCTGGCCTGTCGAAATGGTGTCGTCTGCGATCCAACGACGACAGTTAAGCTGCGAATGGCTCTTACAAGCAGCCTATGAAAATCATATCAGTCAACAGCCCCCAAACAGAGAAGCTGTTTTTGGATACCGCCAGGCGCATCTACCGGGACGATACTACCTGGGTCTGTCCCCTGGACAACGACATCAAAGCCGTGTTTGATCCGGCCAAAAACACTTACTTCAAACACGGAGTAGTGGAACGTTGGGTCTTGTGTGACGACAAGAATCAGCCCCTGGGCAGGATAGCCGCCTTTGTCGATTTCAATCTGGCCAAAACCTACGATCAGCCCACCGGCGGCATGGGCTTTTTTGAATGCGTCAACGACCAAAAGGCTGCTTTTATGCTTTTTGATACCGCCCGTGAATGGTTAAAGACTCAGGGCATGGAAGCCATGGACGGCCCCATAAATTTTGGAGAAACCGACAAATTCTGGGGGCTCCTGGTAGATGGATTTACCCATCCCTCCTTTGACGTGCCCTACAACAAAGCCTATTACCGGTCCTTGTTCGAGGCTTACGGTTTCGAGGTCTATTACAAAATGGAAGGTTTCCACCTGGACATCACCCGTCCTTTGCCCGAGCGTTTGGGGAAAATTGCCGAACGCCTGGTGCACAAACCGGAGTATTCCTTTGAACATTTTCGCTGGAAAGAGGACGAAAGATTTATAGGCGATTTTGCGCAGGTCTTCAACGAGGCCTGGGCTTCGTTCAAACAGCATTTTGAGCCGCTGGATCCCCAATACATCAGGCAAACACTCAAAAAAGCCCGGCCCATACTCGACGAAGAATTCATTTGGCTGGCCTATTACCAACAAAAACCCATCGCCATCTTTTTGATGTTTCCCGATCTGAACCAGTTGCTCAAGCACATCAACGGCCGCTTGCATCCTATCGCCCTGCTCAAGTTTCTTTGGTACAGGCAACGCAAAGCCATGACCCGGGCCAAAGGTTTACTGATGGGCGTAATTCCGGCCTATCAAAACCGGGGCATAGAGTCGGCCTTTATTTACAAACTCAGGGAAGTCTTTGACAGAAAATCGCATTATACCGAAATAGAATTCAGCTGGGTGGCCGATTTCAACCCCAAAATGCGAAGAATATTTATTGCCGTGGGCTGCCAGCCGGTCAAGCATTACATTACCTACAGGTATTTGTTCGACCGCCGGAAGGAATTCAAACGTTATCCCATTCCGGAGCTATAAAACGAACGATTGCCCCGGCTGCCGGCTGTCTGAAAACCAGCCTTGACACAGTGGTTCGATTCCCCGGCTGCCCGAAAGTATTTCGCCGTCTGTAAACTTATAATATAGCAAACATGAACTACGACATCATTGTGATAGGAGGAGGCCTGGGAGGCCTCACCGCGGGAGCCAAACTGGCCAAAGAAGGCCGTAAGGTACTGTTGCTGGAGCAACACGACCGCCCCGGAGGCTATGCCACCACCTTTCAGCGAGGAGAATTTACTCTCGAAGTGGGCCTGCACGAAGCAGACGGCCCGGGGCCCAAAGATATGAAAACCAGGATATACAAAGAGCTGGGAATGTTTGAGCAGCTGGAATTTCTGCCCTTGCCGGAATTTTACCGTTTTGTCAACGGCAGGGTAGAAGTGTGTATGCCCCACGATCCGGCAGAGGCTGCCGCCAGGCTAAAGCTTTTGTTCCCCGAAGAAGAAGCCGGCATTCAGGCCTATTTCGATCACTTACTGCTGCCTGCTAAATCCGAAGATAAAGAGAAGCCCGACCGCAGCTTGGGCGACTTTCTGGACAGCATCATCACCAATCCCGATCTGAAACTGATTTTACTGGGCAACCTGGGCTATTTTCACGACGACCCCTACAGTTTGTCACTGGCCTATTATACCATAGCCCAAAGCAGTTATTACAAAAACGCGGCCAGTTTTATCAAAGGAGGCTCGCAGCAATTATCCAGCCATTTGGCCAGCTTTATTGAGCAAAACGGAGGCAGCGTACTTTTGAACACCAAGGCCCTGGCCCTGTTGTGTCAAAACGGCAAGATCTCTGCAGTGACTTATCAAAGCGGGAAAAAGCCAGACAGCCCGCAGCTGCAGGCCGCAGCCCCCGTCATTGTACTGGGCAGCCCTCTGCCGGGCTTAAGGCAATTACTCCCCGAGAGTTACCGGCCCGGCCTGGAGAGCTTGTTGAATACTCATAAACCCGGAGCCTCCCTGCTGAGTCTCTACCTGGGCTTCGACCGCCCGCTCAAAGAACTGGGGTGCCGGCATTATTCTACTTTTGTTTACGACCACAGCGTAGCTTCTCCCCGGGATATACTCAAAAACAATCATGCCGGCTTTGACAGCCGCAGCTTTACTTTTGTCGATTACAGCCAGGTGGATTCAGGGCTGGCTCCCGCAGGCAAAAGCGTAGGGGCCATTTGTTGCATCGATTACCTCAGCGATTGGGAATTGCCCGACCGCAAGGCCTATTTGCAAAAAAAGCAAGAAGTAAAGGCTGTCTTGATAGAGCGTCTCGAAAAATGGATGCCGGGAATAAAAGAGCATATTGTTTATTCCGAATTGGGAACTCCCTACACTCTGAAGCGTTACACTTCCAATCCCGAAGGTGCCGTTTACGGCTTTGCCCAGCTGCCCGGCCGGCAACAGCCCGACCTGAGCTTTTTGCCCTCCAATCTCTACATAGCCTCGGCCTGGGGCAAAACGGGAGGGGGCTTTTCGGGAGCCATCCTGGGCGGTTATTTCTCGGCTTTGACAGTGCTGCGAAATAAGACCTGAAAAAAATACCGAAAAAAGGCCGCCCGTTTAGTAGGAAATTCTGAAGAGTTCTGTCTAATATTCTTAAAATGGAATAAATGACCGATCACGAGATTATTGACAACATCCGTTCCGGAAACACACAGGCTTTTCAACTTTTGGTGGAACGTCATCAGGAAATGGTGTTTCGTACCGCCCTGGGTTTTGTGCATGTCAAAGAAGAGGCCGAAGACATAGCCCAGGAAGTGTTTATCTCGGTTTTTCGTTCCATGAGTCAATTTACCGGTCAGTCGGAGTTTTCCACCTGGCTCTACCGCATAGTTGTCAATACCAGTTTGAATCAGCTCAGGAAAAAGAAACGCCAGGAATGGTTGCAAAGTGCCGGCGATGCCCTGACCCAAGTCTTTGAACGGGCAACGGACGACAAGAATCCCGAGCAGACTATGCTGGAAGAGGAGCGTGACCGGGCTGTTCGCCGGGCCATCGATTCTCTGAGCAAGAAACAACGTACCGCCCTGATCTTGCAAAAATACGACGAGCTCTCGCAACGCGAGATAGCCGAAATTATGCAGATCAGCGAGGGAGCCGTAGAACAACATTTGCAACGGGCCAGGCAAAATCTTCAAAAAAAACTGGCTCCTTTAGTAGGATAATAAAACCAGCATTGTCTAACACTATAAATACGCTTCAAAAAATGAATACAAGCAACTATATTGACCAATACATAGAAAAGGAAAAGCAAATCAAAGCCAATCCTTTTTTATCGACCCGCATCATGGCAGGCATCCTGGCTCCCGAGCCAAAAAAAGCCAGTCTCTGGCAAAGTCTGGCCGTGGCAGCCGGTCTGGCTCTGGCGGTAGTTTCGGGACTGGCCGTGGGCACCATGTACAGTGAGCGGGTGCAAAATTACGCTGCCCTGAATATCAACGACAGCAGCATGGAAAATTTAAACCTCTATTATAACCTGAGCGATGAATAAATCAAAAGCACTCCTTTGGCTGGTGATTTTGCTGGCGGTGTTGAATCTGAGCACCATAGCAGCCGTAGTTTATCACCACATCCGCGAAGAACAGGGACTGACAGGCATCAGCCTCGATGCGCAGGGAGAAAACTGCCTGAATGGTCGTTATTTCCGACAGGAACTGGGATTTAACGACGAACAAATGAAGGTGTTCCGGGAGGCCAATCAGCAATTTCAACCCCTGGCCCAGGACATCGTTCAGCAACTGGACGCACTCAGAAACGAGGCTTTTGCCTTGCTGAATACGACGGAGCCCGATCAACAAAGGCTACAGAATATTTCCTCCGAAATAGGTGCTTTGCACACCGAGCTCAAAAACGCCACCAATCATTATTACTTAAGCCTAAGAGCGGTATGTAATCCTCAACAGACCCAAAACTTGCAACAAGTGTTTACCCCTCTGTTTCAGGACGCTTCCTGCAACAATCCGCAAAGGCGAAATGCGGCTATGCATCCCCGTCAGGATGCCCGGTAAGACAAAAGCAATCAAGGAAGAATAAACAATCACCAACAATAATGCAGGAAGAGTCGACATCCTGCCAACAG
>CAZNQD010000075.1:0-8061 GCA_964575345.1 uncultured Bacteroidales bacterium | reverse complement strand
GTTATTTCTGTTATAAATGTTAAAGTCAATAATTCTAAGCTTCTAAACAAATAAAAAAGTTAAATTTGCAGCAGACCAGTTGAACAATTTGTAATGGGATAAAATGCCTTGGTTTCTATGTTAGCAAGACCGAAAGCCCTGGTTCCAATGTTAGCAAGGCCGATAGCCCATTCACCAATGGTGTGCTATAAGGGGTATGAAGCCTTG
Organism: uncultured Bacteroidales bacterium; assembly: GCA_964575345.1. Lineage (GTDB taxonomy): Bacteria > Bacteroidota > Bacteroidia > Bacteroidales > UBA1402 > UBA1402. The sequence goes on along the minus strand of CAZNQD010000075.1, from coordinate 7,854 downwards.
GTTTCCGTTTTTTTGATATTGCTGAATGCTTACGACATGAAAAAGGAGAATTTAATTACAAACTGCAAGAGTCTGTTTCTTGCGATAATTTTAGTGTCAACACTGCTTTTTGGCAGTTGTTCAGAATCGAAGAAGCCCCATTACGAGGCTTATTTATTTGCCTATTTCGAAGGCAGTGCCGGCGACCGCCAACACCAGGAACAATTGCGCTTTGCGCTTAGTAGCGATGCTGTTCACTGGAAAGCCCTCAATAACAATGAGCCTATACTGAGTTCCGAAGAGATTTCCCAGTCCGGAGGCATCAGGGACCCCCATATTCTTCGTGCCGAAGACGGCAAGACTTTTTATCTGGTAGCTACCGATATGTCAACAGGCAGGAACGGCTGGAAATCCAACCCGGGCATAGTGATGCTAAAATCCAAAGATTTGATTCATTGGGAACACAGCAGTGTTAATTTGTCAAAAGATTATCCTGAGCATTTTGCCAAGGCGTACTGGGTATGGGCTCCTCAAACCATCTACGACCCGGCAGCCGGGAAATACCTGGTTTATTTTACCCTGAAGCTCGAAGACGACGATAAACTGGATTTTTATTCTGCTTACGCCAACAAGGATTTCAGCGGTTTCGAAGCTGAACCTACCTTGATGTTCAGTGCCAGACACGGGGCCATCGATGCCGATATTGTCCACAAGGACGGCACCTGGCATATGTTTTACAAAGGGAATACCAAAGACGAACAGGGCAAAGAATTCGAAAACGGAATAAAACAGGCAACGGCGCCGAGTTTGCAGGGCCCCTGGACCGAACATTTTGAATACCTCGATGTTTACCACAAGTCGCGCACCAACGTTGAAGGTTCCAGCGTATTTAAGCTGAACGATTCCGACACCTATATCCTGATGTACGATCTCTATTCGAGCGGAAGGTATGAATTTCAACGCTCCCAGGATTTGGTTCATTTTACCGACCGGCCCGAGTCGTTTGTGAAAGATTTTCATCCACGGCATGGTAGCATCATCGGTATTACAAAGAAAGAAGCAAAACGTCTTAGCCAACAATGGGGCGACAAGGATGCAAAAGCTCAGGATATTGCGCCAAAATTATCCTACACTTTTAAACAGCATCAGGTAGCCGACGACGATAGAATCATTTATTCCTGGGAGGTGACAGGCAATCCCATCGTAAGGCATAAATACACGGCCGATGCTGCCGCTCTGGTGCACAACGACACTTTGTTTATTTTTACCGGCGAAGATTACGAAGGCGGGCAGAGAGGCTATAATATCAAAAACTGGTGTGTGTTTGCTACCACCGACATGAAGAACTTTTGGGAATACAAAATACCCCTGAGAGCAACAGATTTTAGCTGGGGAGAAAAAAACGCTTCCTGGGCCAGTCAGGTAATAGAACGCAACGGGAAGTTTTACTGGTACACCAGCTCGCAAACCACCGGCATCGGCGTAGCTGTATCGGATCGTCCCGAAGGCCCTTACAAAGATGCTATCGGAAAACCTCTTTTAACCAATCAGGATAGTTTCGGCAAGCGTCACAGCTGGCGAACCATTGATCCTTCAGTTTTTATTGACGACAACGGCCAGGCCTGGCTGTACTGGGGAAATGGGGCTTGCTGGCTGGTGAAACTTAACAAGGACATGATTTCGTACGACCGGGAATATGGCGTAAAAATGGTGGACATACAGGGGGAAATGGAGTTTCCCTTTACCGAGGCTCCCTGGATTCATAAAAAAGACGGCGTTTACTTTCTTTCGTTTGCCGTGGGTTTCCCCGAACGCATTGCCTATGCCACCAGCGACAAACCCGAAGGTCCTTATACTTACCGGGGCATCATCAACGAGATTGCCGGTAACAGCAACACCAATCATCAGGCCATTTTGGAATACAAAGGCCAGTGGTATTTTATTTATCACAACGGGGGCATACAGACCGATGGCGGCAGCTTCAGCCGCAGTGTCTGTATCGATCTGATGGAATTTGACGAAAATGGCTGGTATAAACCGGTTCAAATGACTACCCGGGGCGTTCCTTCGCTGAAATAATCTTATCACCGAAACTCAGAAGCTGTTTCAATTTTATCGTTTAATGATTTGAGATGAATTTTTTAGGTATATTCAATTGGACCAAAAAGTCGCTCAAAGCATAAACGAGATAGGCTAATAATAACTAATTCGTAGAAAATCAAAACAGCTTCTCAGTTGTTTTTACTGAAATAACCAAAATCATGAGCAAAAAAATAAATTTCCTTTTTCTTCTGGCATTTTTAACAGCCAATGTCTTTGCGCAACACTCTATGGAAAAGCTGGACCGCGGTCTGGTAGCCGTCAAAACATCCAACGGTGTGTTCCTGAGTTGGAGGATACCCGGAGAAGAATGGCATAATACTTTTTATTCTGTTTACCGCGATGGCCAAAAGCTTAACAGCGAAGCTTTGCAGATTTCCAACTACACCGATGCTCAGGGCAGCCTCAGTAGTACTTATACTGTGGCGGCCGTGGTGGATGGAGTGGAACAGGAGCAATCGGCTCCGGTTTCCGTCTGGGCACAGTATTACAAAGAGTTATCGCTGGATTTGCCTCAGGGCGGAGTCACCCCCGATAACGTGAGTTATAGTTATACTCCCAACGATATGAGTGTGGGGCACCTCAACGAAGATAACAACTACGATTTAGTAATAAAATGGGACCCTTCGAACGCTAAAGACAATTCTCATTCAGGTTATACCGGCAATGTTTACCTGGACGGATATACCCTGCAGGGCGAAAAGCTCTGGCGCATCGACTTGGGTATCAATATCCGGGCCGGAGCACACTATACCCAGTTTATGGTTTACGACCTGGACGGCGACGGCATCGCAGAAATTGCCTGCAAAACGGCTCCCGGCACCAAAGATGGCCTGGGAAACTTCCTGAGCAAGGGCCCTGCCGCTACGGCAAATCACAGCGCCGATTACCGCAACAGCGGAGGCTATATACTCGAAGGCCCCGAATACCTGACGATTTTTGACGGAAGAACCGGAGCTGAATTGACGACCGTATCTTACAATCCGGCCAGGGGCAGTGTCGATGCCTGGGGAGACGGGTACGGCAACAGGGTGGATCGTTTTCTGGCCGCTGTGGCTTATCTCGACGGTAAGCACCCCAGTCTGGTCATGGCCAGAGGGTATTACACCCGAACAGTGCTGGCGGCTTACGACTTTGACGGTAACAATCTGACACAACGCTGGGTCTTTGATTCGAATGCTTCGGGCAACAGCGCTTATGCCGGACAAGGCAATCACAACCTGAGCGTGGCCGATGTCGATGCTGACGGCAAAGACGAAATAGTCTACGGCTCCTGTACCATCGACGACAACGGCAAAGGTTTATACAATACTTACCTGGGACATGGCGATGCCATGCATGTGAACGATTTTGATCCTTATCGCAAAGGCCTTGAAGTCTTTAAATGTCTGGAATCGGGCGATGGCGGCACCGTGTTGTTTGATGCCGCCAACGGCGATATTCTGATCAGACACAAGACCTACGACGATTGCGGCCGTTGCATGGCCGGTAATGTGACCAATGCTTCGTTGGGAGCCGAAGTCTGGGGCGGGGGCAAACGTTTTTCGGCCACTAACCGCCAGGACATCAGCAATCTCTCGCTGAATGTATCGGAAAATTTCAGAATCTACTGGGACGGCGATTTACTGAGCGAAACACTCAACCATACTACCGTTACCAAGCCTACAAACGGAAGCACTCTGTTGCAAGCCTCCGGCTGTGAATCAAACAACGGAACCAAAGGTACGCCCGGTTTGCAGGCCGATTTATTAGGCGACTGGCGCGAAGAGCTGGTATACAGAACCACTGATCCTTCAAAAATCAGAATATTCACCACTACCATTCCCGGCAGCTACCGCAATTATACCCTGATGCACGACCGACAATACCGTTTGGCCGTTGCCTGGCAAAACGTGGCTTACAACCAGCCTCCGCACCCGAGTTATTTTCTGGGCGAAGCCGAAGGTATATTATTGCCTCCGCCGCCCCTAATGACCAACAAGCGTTTGGTGTATAAGGGAGGCGGTGTATGGGACAAGACTTCCGAAGCCTGGATGCTGGACGCACAGAGTAGTGTGTACAGCGACGGTCAGCCTGTCTTTTTGACCGGACCTCAGGGAACCAACGACAGCATAGAACTCTCCGGTACTTTGCAACCATCGGTGTTGAGCATAGCTTCTCCCGGGAAGTATTTCCTGAATGCCGAAAACGGAAAATTATCGGGCAACATGAAATTGATCAAACAAGGCAGCGGAGTGTTTAGCCTGAATGGTACACACGATTTCAGCGGACCGACCGAAATCTGGGACGGAAAAATGAATTTTTCGGGCAGCCTTAGTGCCAGCCCTCTGTGGTTGAACATCAACGCTCAACTGGCTGCTTCAGGACAGCTGGATCAGGGCCTGGAAATGCGTTTTGGCTCGCAAGTGTTTGTGGGAGGCCAGCAAGCTGCGGGAGTGCTCAACATCACAGGAACTTTGAGTTTGGAAGAAAAAGCCGAACTGGTCTTTGAATTTATGGGCAATCAGCCCGGGCAGACAGATCAGATCCATCTGAACGGTGATTTCATCATGCAGAATGCTGCCGTTATCCGGATTATACCTGCTTTTACCGAAGGCGAAAAGTTCCGTGAAGGGGAATATACCTTACTCACATTTACGGGCAACGCTCAGCTTGATATAAATAAAATAAGTCTGGAGGGCATTCCGGAGATTCCGGCCGGCCTGGTACTGGAAAATGATTCAATCAAACTCGTGGTAAGATCTTCGCGCGAGCCCGCTACTGTTTATTGGAAAGGCAGCCTTTCCAGCAATTGGGATTTGGTTCAGACAAAGAATTTCTGGTACAAGGATACCATAGAATACTTTGTCACCGGCGATACCGTCATCGTCAACGATGAGGCAGGCAGTCAGATTCTCAATGTAACCGAAACGGTGATGCCCTCGGCTCTGATTTTTGAAAACAACAACAATTTTGTGCTCACCGGCAAAGGAGAGGTCGGCGGCAACGGGACACTCACCAAGCGGGGCAGCGGAAAGCTGAGCATCCTGAATACTAACAGCCTCAAAGGCAAAGTGCTGCTCGAAGAGGGCATCCTGGAACTGAAAACCCTGCCCAACTCCATCGACGGCAACGGAGCCATCGGCCCGGTATCGGCCAATGCTGCCCTGTTCGAAATCAACGGAGGAACCCTGGGATTTACAAATGCTGCCACTTCCGAAAGAGCCCTGACGATAGGTTCGGCCGGTGCTACTATGCAGACCAATGCCAATGTCAATTGGAATGCCCGCATTTCGGGTGGCCGACTGATTAAAACCGGCAATTATACTTTATCCTTGTCGGAAGCCAATACCAATACCGAATTGCTGCTCAAGGCCGGCACGGTGCAACTGAGTACCGAACAGGCTCTGCCCGGCCGCAAAGTGATTTTCGAAGGCGGTACGCTCAAAGCCTTCGACAGTAGCGGTTCCTACAGCGCAGCAAGTTATCCTCTGGTGGTCGAAGAGGGGCAGTTTGGACGCTTTTACGTCGATAGCCGCTGTTCTTACACCAATACCCTGACCGGGGGAGGAACCCTTTATATTTATGTGCCCTGGGTGCGTTCTGATTTTAATGGCAACTGGAGTAATTTCACCGGCACCATCAAGTTGATGAATCCCAACTCCTTCCGCAATTACAGCACCTACGGTTATGCCAAAGCGGTGATTGACTTGGGGACCGAAGGCGTCTTTGACGACATGAAGACCCAGACAGTCAAAATCGGCTCCATCAAAGGCAAAGGCCGCTTTTGGGGAGCCGGCACCTGGGAAATCGGTTACCGTAACGAAGATTTTACTTTCCAGGGGAACATCGAAACCGGCCTCATCAAAAAGGTGGGTACAGGCATTATGACCCTGAGTTCTGCCATGACTTCCACGGCCAATTTCCTGATCAACGAAGGAGGACTCACTGTTTACGGTCTTACCAGCGGGCCCGGAACCTCGAATGTTTATATAAAAGATGGTGCTTTTATGAGTGGCAACGGTAATATTCAGGGAAGCGTTATAGTCGAGAATGGCGGCAGACTGTATGCCGGTATGTATCAGCCTGACAACCTGACCGCAGGCACTTCGCTCAGAACCAGTAATGTACAAATGCAGGCCGGCTCCAATTTTGTGGTCAAAGTGGATCCGGGCGCCGAAAAATCGGATATGATGGCTCCTTCGGGCAATTTTGTGGCTAACGGAAACCTGATCATGCAAAACATCTCCGATCAAGCTTATCAGGAGGGCCAGTCTTTTCAGATAGTGCGGCCGGGCATCATTACGGGGGGCTTTACTTCTGTTGAACCGGCCAGCCCGGGCACAGGTCTGGAATGGGATCTGAGTGAATTTACTTCGAGCGGCCTTATCAAAGTGGTCGCTGCTACAGCTCTCGAAGAAGCACATACCGCCGAACTTCTGGTTTATCCCAATCCGACCCCAGGGAAGCTTTTTGTTCAGCTGCCTCAAGCCGCTGCCGAATGGCATATTAAACTGGAGAATCTAGACGGACAGCTCCTGCTTGAACAAAGCGCCTGCGATGTCAGCTTGCTTGAAATAAACCTGACTCATTTGAAACAAGGCCTTTATATAATTACGGTACATTCCGATGGGCAGTTGATGAAACAGAAAGTATTGTTGAAATAAGCCTGTATTTGAACTTATCCTGTATATATCGAAGCAGAACAGATGGAGTGCAAATTAAGTGCTAAATAAGAAGCTGTTTCAATTTTATCGTTTAATGATTTGAGATGAATTTTTTAGGTATATTCAATTGGACCAAAAAGTCGCTCAAAGCATAAAAGAGACTGGCTAATAATAACTAATTCGTAGAAAATTGAAACAGCTTCCAAGTATAGGAGAAAGATTGAAGTAACGTATAATAAGTTGGAAATTTCTAAACACTGAACAATGAAAAATTTTCTGTTAACAGCCCTGATGCTAAGTTTAGCCTCCTGTGGTTTACAAAAGAATAAGCCTTTGAGCGAAAAGGATATGTCAGCCTATTTGTTGGTGTATTTTCTGGACAGTACCCACAGCCTGCATATGGCTATCAGTGAAGACGGCTATACTTTTACAGCCGTAAACGAAGGCCAAGCCGTGGTGGGCGGCGATACCATAGCCGGCCAGAAAGGGATCCGCGATCCGCATATTACTCGTGGTCCGGATGGTGCTTTTTACCTGGCCATGACCGATTTGCATATTTTCGGAAAGCAACAGGGCTATCGCGACACCCAATGGGAGAGACCTCAGGAAGAATACGACTGGGGCAACAATCGGGGTTTTGTTTTGATGAAATCTTACGATCTGATTCACTGGACGCACAACAAAGTGTACATTCAGGAGGCTTTTCCTCATCTGGATGTAGGTTGTGCCTGGGCTCCGCAAAGCATTTACGATCCGAAGGGAAAAAAGATGATGCTCTATTTCACCATGCGGTTGGGACACGGCAAAACTCAATTGTATTATGCCTACACCGACGATGATTTTACCCGCCTGTTAACTGAACCCCAACTGCTTTTTGAGTATCCCGATCCGGAAATCCAGATTTTGGATGCCGATATTACAGCCATGCCCGACGGGCGATACTGTATGATGTATGTCGCCCAGGAAAATCCGGGGGGCATTAAAATGGCCTTTTCCGACAAAATCAACAGCGACTATGTGTATAACGAGCGTTGGATTGATTTTGAACGCGGATCCTGCGAAGCTCCCAATGTGTGGAAAAGAACAGGCCGGGACAAGTGGGTGCTGATGTACGATATTTTCAGCATTC
>CAZNQD010000074.1:0-8371 GCA_964575345.1 uncultured Bacteroidales bacterium | reverse complement strand
GGATGACGCCGAGGGTAGCATTCCCGGCAGTTTTCGCTGGGCGCTCAAACAATACACCAACGAGCCCCTGACCATTGTTTTCAGGACTTCCGGAGTGATTAACCTGGTCACTCAGCTCAGGGCCAATAGACAGGCGGGCACTACGATTGCCGGACAAACAGCTCCCGGAGACGGCATCTGTATACGCGGAGCCAAATGTAATTTTGGGGGCTCCCAAAACCTGATCATCCGGCATTTGCGATTCCGTATTGGCCTTAAAGAATTCGAAGGCACCGACAGCACTGCTTTTATCGAAGGAGGCTCCATAGGTATAGAAAACGCCAGCAACTGGATCCTGGATCATTGCACTTTCGGCTGGTCGGGCGAAGAAAATATGACTATTTACGACAATACCTATACGACAGTTCAATGGTGCCTGGTACACGAGGGTTTGTATAATTCCGGACACGGCAAGGGCAATCGGGGATATGGTGCGCAATGGGGCGGACAATCTGCAACTTACCACCACAATCTCCTGGCTCACAATTACAGCCGCAGTCCCCGTTTCAACGGAGCCCGCAGTAACGATATCCGGGTGTTGATCGACTATGTAAACAACGTCAATTACAACTGGGGAGGCGAAAATTCCTGTTATGGCGGAGACATGGTGGAAGGCCGCTCCCATAATGTGAATATGATCAACAATTATTATAAACCAGGCCCTGCCCGTCCCGGTAATCAATCTTCAAATTTTGTGCGGGCGTCCTTTAACGGTGAACAGCAGACCTGGCAAATACCACTGTGGTATATGAACGGTAATTATATGGAAGGTTCGGCCAACAGCAACCGCAATACCAATAACTACAATGGCCTGAATGCCGATGAATATACTGCCAAAAAAATTGCCAAAACCTCCATTATTTCGGCCACCGCTTTCGAAGTGCCATATCCCGTGACTACGGAGACAGCCCAGGAAGCTTTTCAAAGCGTGTTGGCCGGAGCCGGAGCTTTTCCGCGTGATACGGTAGACAGCCGAATTGTCGATGAGGTGCGCAAAGGAATTGCCTGTTACGGAGGCAGCACCATCGGGGCAGGCAAAGGCATAATAGATCGTCCCTCGGATGTAGGAGGTTATCCGGAATATCAAACCTGCGATACTATCGTCGATATGGATAAGGACGGCATGGACGATCTCTGGGAGCTGGAACATAAGCTTGATCCGCTCAATCCGGAAGATCGCAACCTTAAGCTAAGCAGTGGTTATACCGTATTGGAAGCATATTTAAACAGCCTGGTGGGCGAAGACATTCCTTTTGATACCAATGAGTATCGTTATTATGATATCGTAGTGGCTAAGGATGGTTCCGGTGATTTCGAAACCTTGTCTGCTGCCATAGATGCTTTGCCCGAAGGGGCTGGACGCCGGTTGATTTATGTAAAAAAGGGCGTCTATGAGGAAAAAGTGTACATTGGTTCGCATTCCGTTGCCCTGAACAAAGTGATCAGTATCGTGGGCGAGCACCGCGACAGCGTAATTATAAGCTGGAACGATTACAACGGGAAAGATATTTATTATTACGGCAGCAGCAGCCTGACCAAAGCCGGAACACCTCAGTCGGCAACTATGACCATTAATGCTCCCGATTTCTATATGGAGAATGTAACGGTGCAAAACACCTATACTTCGGCTCAGGCGGTAGCTGTTTATAATGTCGGTGATCGACAGACTTTCAGGAATTGTCGTTTCAAAGGTTTTCAGGATACTCAATACCTCAAAAAAGGCAGACGCTCTTTTTATTACAACTGCCAAATTGAAGGCGGTACCGATTTTATTTGCGCCGGAGGCACAGCTTACTACTATCAGTGCATCATCAAGAGCCTGAATGGAGGGCATTACATTACCGCTCCCGAAGACATTACCCATACGGTAAAACTTTCGACCGGAAAAGACCTGTATTACGGTTTTATTTTCAAGGATTGTCTGTTGGAAGCCGAAGAGGGAGTTCCAGTCGGTTCCGTGTACCTGGGCAGGCCCTGGCAGGGAACCAGTGGAGCCGTATTTTTGCAATGCCGCCTTGGCGGGCATGTCAATCCGGCCGGCTGGTCTACCTGGAGTGGAGACAACCACCTGAGCAGCTCTTTTGCCGAATACCATAACCTGAATGCAGAGGGTACAGCTTTAACCGATGTGTCAGGGCGGGCAGACTGGAGCATTCAGTTGAGCGACAAAGATTATTACGATCACCTGGGCCTGAACAAAATCTTTAGTATGCAAACTGCTTACGAACCATTGCCTTTAGTCATAACTCCTGCCGCGGTTCAAAACCTCAAACTGAGCAATAATCTACTCAGTTGGTCTGCCGTAGAAAATGCAGCTGCCTATGCTGTCTTTCTGAATTCAAATTTGATAGGCTTTAGCGATACCACGCTATATGCCGACATGGTTTACCGCAACGAAGCAAAAAACTATACAGTGCGAGCCCTGGGAGCTCAGGGCCAATTGGGCTTGCCGGCCGGACAAAGCGATACCACAACGGTAACACTGCTGGACAGCCTGTTGAATCCTGTGGCTCCCGAAGAGCCGGATGCATTAATCCATCCTGATTTTACCGGAGGTATTTACTTGCAAAACGGAGTGTTGAGTTTTGCAGCCCCCACAAGTTATTGGATTCATTCGCTGGAAGGACAATTGATCAAGACTCAGCAGAACGTCAGAGAGGCTGCCTTGTATTCTATAAAAAGAGGAGTATATTTACTGACAACCAGAGATGCTCTCAACAGGGTCAGCCGACTAAAATTTTGTTGGTAAGTCGCTGTCTTATAAGTACCCAACTGCGGCGTTGCTTTCGAAATTCGGGCTCAGTCACGTACCTTATATACGCTCCTTTGCCCTCAATCTCAGCGCCTTGCATTTAGACACTTCTAAAACACCTTACTGTTTTTATGGTTGAATAGCTGTTTTGTATATATTTCAGAGACGGAGATCCGGAATTAAATATTCAGTCTGAAGCCCCCGAATACCGTGATGCCGGGCATGGGAAAGCCCTTATTGATCTCGTACGATAGATTGAGCAGGTTCTCGCCCTTGAGAAAGACTTCCATACAGGACAAGAGCTGATAGCTGCCCCGGACATTCCAGAGTGTGAAATTTTGCGTTTCGGTACCAGTTCCTGTTTGGGTGTAAAGGCCGTTGATGTATTGCAGGCCGGTTGACAGGCTCCAGGATTCTTGCCGGTAGAGGGCTGCCAGATAAAGTTTGTGTTCAGGGCTGCCGATTACCGGGTTTTCCATATGTAGCCAGCTGTAATTTCCATTAAAACTAAGGTGCCGGTTTAGTGTATAATTGGCTGAAAATTCCAGGCCCCAGTTATCAATTTGTCCGGTATTTACATATTTCATGCGGCTTTCGTCCGCCTGGTAGAGCATTTGGATGCTGTTGTCGCCTGTCATATAGAAGAGATTCAGTTCCATATTGAGTTTTTTATCCAACAGTTTCTGAGACACGGCCAATTCATAATTAAAAACACGCTCCGGCTGTAAGTCGGGATTTTTGGGAACGAACATAAATAGTTCCCTAATGGTGGGATTGCGAAAGCCTTTGCTGAAGACGACTTTAAGCTGGGTTTCGGTACTCAGTTTAAAGTCTATGCCTGCCTGGGGAATCCATTCCAGGCCAAACAACTGATTTTTGTCGGCCCGCAAACCGGCGTGTATGGATACATACTCTCCCAGTCGCTGACGGGTGGTTAGATACACTGCCAGGTTGTAGAGACCGGTGTCGGCCAATGCTGCCAGCTGGCTGCCGTCGGCTGCTGCACTATTCCAGGCTTCCCCTCCGTAATGTTGCAAGTCCAGGCCGGCACTCAGGCTGTTGCCATCGAATAAACTAAAAATCTGATGAACCGATAAGCCCGCTAATCGGTCTTTTGAGTTAAAACGAGCAGTCTGGGGAGTTCCGATATCGGCTTTATATCCGTCATTAATAAAATGTTTACCGAAATTGAGATAGGCCTGTACTATGCCTGAGCTTCTGTGGAAGGTGTTCCCAATGTTCAGATTGAGCATACCCCTGAAAATAGAAGCATCGTTGTCGATCATGGGGCTTGTTGTGGTACCGGGATTAGAAGATTCGAACCGGGTAAGGTTCAGGTCGGACGATATTCGCCAGTTGGAATTCAGTTCGTAACCTATTTTGACAAAGCCGGCATAGCGTTCAAAATCTGAATTTTCGCGATGTCCCTTGGTCCGGTCATAACTCACTGAAGCATAGGAATGAAATTTCCCTTTGCGGATGCTGTTGCTTAATACGGTATTCAGACTGTTGTAGCTGCCGTACATCACTTGGGCCTTGTTGTGAATGCCCTGACGAGGAGTAGCTGTGTTGATGTTGACTGTGCCGCCCAGAGCGTTGGAGCCATAGAGCACCGAAGCCGGCCCCCGATTGACGGTGATTTGTTCAACCATCATGGACAAATAGGTGTCTGCCAGTGGATGCCCCATGAGGCCCGTGTATTGAGGTTGTCCGTCAATCAGCATCAGCACCTGCGAAGTGGGGCTGCCACCCAGTCCCCGGATATTGATAGTGCCGGCCGCACCTCCCGATACACCATAACCCATCACTCCCCGTTGCGTTGTAAATAGACCGGGAACTTCCTCGGACAGGAGCGAAAGCACCGAGGCCTCATAGCGGTTTTCGATGGTTTGAATTCCGACACGGCTCACATTGGCCAGGTCTGCCGGTTTGTTGGATACTATGGTTACAGGGCTGATTTCCAAAACGGTGTCGTTTTTAACGATGGTATAATTCTCAGCCAGTGAAACAAAAGATGACACAAAAAATAAAGCAGACAAAAACAGAGATTTCCTCATCATGTAATAAGCTAAAATCAGAGGGTGATACGATTAAAATAAAATTGACACAAAGGAAGAATAAATGCCTGTAATCTCAAAAAAACGAAGGGCCTGAGCTCAGAAAAAGAGAAACTCAGTATATAGCAATACAAACGAAAGAGCCAGGCTCAGCAGAGTAACTACAACTCCAATCCTGAAGAAGGTCATAAATCCCAGACGGATACCGTATTTTTCGGCCGATTCAATGACAATAAGATTGGCCATGGCGCCAATGATGGTGGCATTGCCCGCCAGTGTTGAGGCCGAAGCCAGCCCCAGCCACAGCATTTCGCTCTGGGCTGCCTGCAGCAAGGGAAGCATCAGAACGGCAAAAGGCACATTGCTGACTATTTGCGAAGCCATCAGGGAAATCCCGTGCAGCCAGGCCAGTCCGGCAGCATTATCACTGAGCAGTTCGGTATTTAAAAAGACTTGCATCAAGGCTGTTTTTTGGACCCCTTCTACCACGATAAACAAAGAAGCAAAAAACAGCAGCAGCACCCAGTCGACTTTTTGAACAACCTGCGAAGGTTTTGCCTTACCTACCAGTAAAATGAGTGCGGCACCGGTAAGAGCTATAAGAGGTATGGATAAGTTGAGGTAATGCCCCCAAAAAAAGCCTGCCATCACCAGCAGAAAAACGGAGCCCGATCTCCACCAGCTTCCGTGCGGTGTATCCGCCCCGTCTTCGGCATGCAGCTTTGTTTTGTTGGCGAATTCCTTATGGTAAAACAAACGCATCATTCCCACAATCAGCAACATCGATAGCAGTGACACAGGAAGCAGTCGGAGCAGGAATTCGGCGTATGGAATTTGGGAACTGATTCCAACCAGCATATTCTGAGGATTCCCGGTAATGGTCATGGCGCTGCCTGCGTTTGCGGCTAAAATTTCGGCAATAAGATAAGGCTCTGGCCTGAGTCCCGAGCGCCGGCAAATGGTAATGATGACAGGAGTAAACATCAGGACTACGGCATCGTTTACCAAAAAGGCACTGGCCAGTCCTGTAATCCAAACGATAATCCGAAGCAGCATTATGCGGTTGCGGGCGTATTTGATCGTGATCTTACTGATTAAATCAAAAAGGCCGTCCATTTGCAGCCCGGCTATGATAATCATCATGCCCAGCAGCAGAAAGATGGTGTTGAAATCAATGGCTGCAATGGCTTCTGATGAACTGAGCACCCCAAAGAGCACCATAGCCACAGCTCCGGTAAAGGCCGCCGAGGGCCGGTCAACATTGACGCCTGGCAGCCGGGTAAAAATGATACCGGCATAAGTCAGGCAAAAAATGACGACAGCAATAATGGATTGAGTCTCCATAGACCGGCAGATCAGTTGAACAGTAATTCTTATAAACCAAACTCCTGATGTCGGGTTGGAATGATGACATCCAAAAAGCCTTTTTTAATGAGTCTGCGTTTAAAAGCCAGTTGTGATTCTTCTTCGCCGTGAACCACAAAGACCTGTTTGACTTCGTCTGCTTCCTGGCAGGATAAATACTGGCTAAGGTCGTTGTAATCGCCGTGCGCCGAGAGTGAATCGATACTGCGGATGTCGGCACGTACCTTGAAGCGATTGCCGAAAATGCCTATTTCTTCGGGTTGTTCCTTGAGCCTGGCCCCCAGGGAGCTTTTTTCACAATAGCCCACCATCAGTATGGTGGTACTCGGCTTCTCGATGTTGTTGGCAATGTGGTGTTTTACTCTGCCGGCTTCGGCCATGCCTGAGGCAGAGATTATCACGCAGGGCTCGGTACTGGAGTTGAGCGATTGAGACTCCCGTTTGTCCTGAATATAGTGCAAGCCTTTGAAGTCAAAAGGATCGTTGTCGATTTTCAATAATTTTTGTACTGCCCGGTTGAAGCATTCGGGATGTTGCTTGACAACTTTAGTGGCAGCAGTCGATAAAGGACTGTCAACATAATATTTAACGGCAGGCAGGCGACCGTCGAGCTCCATGCCGTTGAGGGCAAAGAGAAGATCCTGGGTGCGTCCCACGCTGAAAGCCGGAATAATCAGTTTGCCTTTTTTCCTTAGGCAGGTTTCTACAATTTGTTCGTAGAGAAAATCTTCGGGTGGATCGGCTTCCTGATGGAGTCGATCTCCGTAGGTGGATTCTATAATAATGTAGTCGGCCTGCGGAAAGGGCTGGGGCGACCTGAGGATGGTTTCGCCGTAACGGCCCACATCTCCACTGTAGGCTATGCGTGTGGTTTTGTCGTTTTCCTTTAATTTTAGATAAACCGTGGAAGCACCCAGGATATGTCCGGCATCGTAAAACTGAATTTCGATATCGTCGTCTATTCCAAAAGGGCTGTTATAGGGGACTTTTTGAAACTGAGTAATGGCTTGTTTGACGTGCTCTTCGGTATAAAGGGGTTCCAAAGGCTGACGGCCTTCGAGAAAACGTTTTTTGTTCAAAAAACGAACATCGTTTTCCTGTATATAAGCAGAATTGAGCAATAAAATTTCAGAAAGGTCAAGGGTGGCAGAAGTTCCAAAGATAGGACCCCTGAAGCCTTCCTTGACCAGTTTGGGAATCAGGCCGCAATGATCGATGTGCGCATGCGAAAGAATCAGGTAATTGATTTCTGGGGGATTGAAGCCAAACTCATTGTTCATATTTACGGTTTCCTTGCCCAAACCCTGAAACATGCCGCAATCCAGCAGAATTTTTTTCCCGTTGCTCAGCGAAACCAGGTGTTTGGAACCGGTGACGGTCTGGGTTGCCCCGTGAAAGGTGATTTTCATAGTATGTTCGTTTTATGACTACATCCGTTCGGGCACTTCTATACCCAAAAGATCCAGGGCTGTCCTGATGACTCTGGCGGTTTGTTCCGAAAGGAGAATGCGGAAATCCCTCAAAGCGGAATGGCTTTCGTGCAAAACGGAATAGTCGTGATAAAATTGGTTGTACTCCTTGGCCAGTTCGTATACGTAATTGGCTATTACGGCCGGGCTGTAAGTAGTGCCGGCTTCTTTTACGGCTGCCGGAAATTCGTATAGATTCTTTATGAGCGATAATTCTTTATCCGATAACAGGCCGGTCAGTTGTTCCTGCAGTTGTGCCCGGTAGCCCAATTCTTCGGCTTTTCTCAACACGGAACGTATGCGGGCGTAAGTATATTGGATGAAGGGTCCGGTGTTCCCGTTGAAATCGATGGATTCTTTGGGGTTGAAGGTCATGTTTTTGCGGGGATCCACTTTGAGTATAAAATATTTTAAGGCTCCCAGTCCCACGATACGGACGATATCGGCAGCCTCCTCCGGGCTGCAGGAATCGAGTTTGCCCAGTTCCTCCGAAGTTTCGCGTGCGGTGGAGATCATTTCTTCTATCAGGTCGTCGGCGTCAACTACTGTGCCTTCGCGCGATTTCATTTTGCCTTCGGGCAGCTCCACCATGCCGTAAGAAAAATGCACCAGATCCTTGCCCCAGGCAAAACCCAGTCTGTCCAGCAAGATGGATAAAACCTTGAAATGATAATTTTGTTCGTTTCCCA
>CAZNQD010000073.1:0-8973 GCA_964575345.1 uncultured Bacteroidales bacterium | reverse complement strand
CGGGGTGCTTGTTTTTTTGGTGCAGCAGGGCGCGTTGAAAGTGGGCTTCAGACAGCTTCCTGTCCAGCTCAATAGCCTTGGTCAGTTCCTCCATGGCCATATCCCTCTTTCTCATGCGAATGTGTGTTAATCCCAATCCCTGCCAGGCTTCGGCATACTGTGGATCCAGGCGCACAGCCTTATTAAAATTGCGTTCGGCTTCTTCGTATTTTTTATGTGACAGATCAATACTGGCCACAAGAAATTCAAGTTCGGGATTTCCAAAGATACTGGCGTACGAGCCGTACGTATAGGCGCGTCGTGCGTTATCAATCTCACCTTTTTCGTACAGCCAATTCCCATAAAATAACCCTGCCTCCTCTACCAACTTTGACGCTTCTTCAAAATACGATGTGGCATCCACTTCATCGTTTTGTTCCAGGTGGATGAGGCCCAAAAAATAGTATGTCATCCCACAGTTATACCGGCTGAACTCGTTATACTTCAATTTAAGCAGCTCGTTCAATGTCTTTTTTGCCTCTTCCGCACGCCCGTTCAAGCTGATGGCTCTGGCATGGTACAGCTTGATTTCATTGTCGGCAGAGTCCATCCGAAGGGCGGTTTCCAGTTCTGTCAGAGCCTTTTCCGGCTGATTTATATCCAGGTAAAGTTTACCTGTTTCCAGATAAATGTCAGGATAGCTGGCATATATTCGTTTGGCTGTATTGAAAGCATTCAATGCCTGGTCATACTGTTTCAGTCCGACATACACTCTTCCCAGCGCATTATATAGTTCCCACGACCCTGGTACCGCAATTATCAGCGAATCAAGCAGTTTTTTCCCTGCCAGAAAACGTTTCGTCTCAAGGTGTGCTAAAGCAATACCGTAATGGCTTTCCAAAGCTGTCGGGTTAAATTGCTGTGCTTTTTTAAAATCGTCGCAGGCATTCCATTGAAAACCATATTCACGGCTCTTTACGCGGCACCAGCCCCGGTAAAAATAAGATTGAGCAGTTGGTGTTCCTGTTTCTATGAAAGTACTCAATGCAGCAATGGCATCAAAGTATTCTTTGTTTTTGGCTTTAGAAATGCCCAAAACCATGTAGGCTTTTGGTAAATCTTTTTCATTCTTGTAAGCTGTGGCACATTCAGAATAATAACAGGCCTTATCGTACAATGTCTTTTCGTGATAAATGAGTCCCAAATAATAGTTGGAATAGAACAAGGCAATGTTGTGATCCCTGCATTTCTCCAACCAGTACAGCGCTTCGTCGTAGTTCTTTTCAGTGAATAATTTCAGGGCATCCGCAAAGACGGGATTATCCTTGCTCTCCCTTTCTTCCCACACTTGTCCGTATTGAATGACGGCTTTTTCTTTATCTCCTTTTTGGTAGAGCATGTCTGCCAGCAACCTGCGAGCCTCCGGGTAATTATCTTTGTATTGGAGTGCCTTCTCAGCATTGGCTATGCTCTCATCCGGCCTGTTCAGTCTTTGGTACATTACCGCAGCGTTGTAGTATGTTCCGATGCTTTCCGGGTCGAGGGCAATTATTGCTATGTATTTTTCGAGGGCTTCTTCAAACCTGCCTTGCTCATACAGCCCATATGCCTGTTTGTCCAGTTCTGCAATCCGGGCATCGTTGCTTTGCGCTTTGGCTACACTGCAAAGGAGCGAGAAGAGTAAAAACAGAGAGATCTTATTCACGGAAGCAACTAAATTACCGGTAAGCATCCAGTATCAGAGTCAACGAAAAAAGTCCGTCCTCTTCGGTCATATAAAGCATGCCTGCCCGGTTGGCCGGATTGTCTTTGTGAACAAAAGTGATAGAAGTTCCGTCCTCTGAAGCAGCAAGGCCATAATCAGTGCCCAAAGCATCATAAATCTCCTGAGCATACTTTTTGAGCAATTCAGTAAAAGTCGCTTCTTCTAACTTAGTTAATACGGGAACAGTATAAAAAACAATGCCCAGGCCACGGTCTTCGATGTAGCAATTTTCCATACCATCAGGCATAAATTTGGCTTCGTAACGATCGAAATAATTGTTTGGATCAAGTATTAAATCTCCTTTTAAGCGCTCAAAACCTTCAAAAGACTCCAATAAAACCAATTTTAAACTAAACGAAAAAACCGATAGATCTTCGCTTACATTGCGTATCAACTGATAGTCCGTAAAAGCAGGTGAATAGCCCGTAAGAAAATTATCCTCTGTCTGAGGATAAACAAAAGAGAGTCTTGATGAATTTCCATAATTGCTTATTTCAAAATGGGCCTCGTAAGCCCGAAACATACTTTCGTTTGATTGAACAAAGTAGAAATCAACATTATCAAGGAAGGTGTCGATTTTTTCGGCAAAACGAAATCCTGGCAAACAATTCATGAACCCTCGCTGAAGTCCGGATAAAAATTGGCGTGCTTCCGCCTCGCTGTTAAAATCACCGAAAGAGGCCACAAATTCGGTACCTAATAACTTTTTAAAACGGGATTCTTTTGCCTGATCGATTTCTACAGTGGAATAAAACCTATAATCCAGGGTATCGGCGGCGGCTCCAATAAGCGGCGAAAAATCTGCATGGTTGTTGGTAAGGTCTTTAAAAACTTCGCAAAGAGATTTTTCTTCAGCAAACAAGCTGAGGCTCAGAGCTATAATACCGGTAATAATAAGTAACTTTTTCATGGTAGGGGATTAAAAAATGAGTAAAAGAACAAAATTTCGCAAATGAATTAAAGTTCTTTGACATGTACAAGCAATTTTACTCAAAAACCAATATTTATTTTAAAATGAAGAGTATGCATTGTCTTTGTCAGCCTTCAGCGTTAACTCAATCATTTGTTGTACCACTGCCTTGGGCTGGTTGTCGCGATCGAAAAGCAGAGGATAATCTTTGCGCCCGCGGATGGGAAAGTTGTTGCGCCAGGAATTGCCGTCGTTCAGGCCCCAGAGTGTAACACGATCGATGTGTTCGTGGTGCTTCAGAAAAAGTGCAAAGAGCTCCGTGACACGATGTTCCCAGGCCTTCATCACTTCGTCGGGAACTCCCTGGCGATAGGGATCGCTTTGAACAGAATAGCCGAAGCGGTCGGCAATGTTTGCCCCCGTATGCCTGTAGGGATTGGGCAGGATGGAAATGTCCCATTCGGTAATCAGGACCTTGACACCGGCCGCGGCCAATTTGAGGATGCTTGTTTCGAAAGCTTCCACCGAAGGTTCGTCCATATGCACGTGTCCCTGCATGCCCACGGCGTCTATGTGACAGCCGGCGGCTTTGAGTTCTTCGACCATTTTCACAATGGCATCACATTTGGCCGGATTGGCCATGTTGTAATCGTTGTAATAGAGTTCAGCCTCGGGATCGGCCTGGTGGGCGTATTCAAAAGCCAGCCGGATAAAGTCCTTGCCCAGAATTTGATAAAAGGGGCTGTTGCGGTAAGATCCATTGTCTTCGAAAGCTTCGTTGACTACGTCGTAGCCTTTGATGCGGCCCTTGTAGCGAGTCATAATGCTAAAGATATGCTCCCGCATCCGGGCCTTGAGTACTTCGGCAACAACCGGCCTGCCCCCGCAACAAGCAGTAAAAGAAGAAATGGAAACTGACAACAGTTTTTCACAGACATAATGCAGACTTTGATGATTTCTATTTTAACAGACAGAACAACAAAAATACACATTTTTGAGTTTAAAAAGCAAGTTGGCAGCACTATGTCCAAAAGGCTATATTACGTTTTGGTATAAAAAAGATGCTGAGAACAGCTTGCCCTCAGCATCTCCCCCTAAATGAACCTAAATGAAAATTGAAACCCCGCTTTCTATCAAGTTAAGATATTCTACTATAACGCTTTAGGTTTTTTTCTACTCGTTTTGACTTCTACTCAAAAAGATACTTTCTTCAAATCCGGGTTCTCTTTTTCTTTTAAGTTTGTTTGTTTTTGTAAAATTGTTGGTTTCCTGAATCTTTATCTCATCTGACGCAAGGTCTGTCCCTGGCCCGACGTCACTCTTTGTTTTTTCCTTTACCTGCCTACATTCGGTTTTCCGTTTTTCGATCTTCTGTTTTTGATAAACATTCAAAAAGAGTATTCCAATCATCATTGCTATAAGTGCTACAGTCAGAGCGATAAAAAGGCCGTATTTCATATAACAGAAGCTGAGATTTTTGTGTAAAAGAAACGTATTCTCCAATACAAAAAAAGGAAATTTTATAAATGTATAATTTGACCAAATTAACGTTGGTTATGGTCAAATAATGGTTGTTTTAGGGTACAAATTTTAGATATTCAATCAGGAAATATTCTTTTTCAATTATTTTTCCCTCACTAAGATTTTCGGGTTCAGGCTCATCGCCCGGATCAATCCGTAGTTGACGGATGATGCCTTTCCATTCTTTATGCCTGGACAGGTCGATGGTGTATTCTATGAAATTGTTTTGTGTTAAAGAGAATTTGTTCCCATGGGTGGCACTTGCACTTAAAATACTTCGTTGACAGGCTTGAGGCCTGATGTAGGGCTCATCGTTAGTAGTCCAGAAAATATCCAGCACAGGACCGGTATGATTCAGAAGTTTAATCTTGATTCTTTTATATTTCGAAGCATCTACTTTTAGGTTTTCGGGAGACATAACATAGGGATCGTCGCCCGTAATGTTAATTTTTAAGTACTGTTCGTCTTTTTCAATTTCGCAGTTGTTGGCACAATACCAACCGTAATTTCTGCGGCTGAAATTGAATTCAGTGGTTTGGCTCAAAACTTCAGTAGTAACAGGGAGAAAAGCGAGCAGCAAAAGGAGGATTTTATCAGTGTTCATTTTTTTGGTATCCCCGGTTTTTCAATGTTGATTTGCCAGCGGCAACCTTTATTGTCAGGATTTAATAATTCAAAACTATAAGCCCCCGGATAGTATTTGTTTAATTGCGATTCCACAATTTTAAGTCCTTTGGAGCTTGATTTTTCCAGCAAGTCTTTTTTACTGAGCCCCCGCGTGCCTGTACCATTGTCGGCAACGGTAAACACTATGTATTTATCGTTGTTTTTTATGTCAATCCTGATTTCGGGTTTATCGGTTTTTTCTTTGAAAGCGTGTTTGAAACAATTCTCAAACAGGGGTTGAAACAAAAAAGGAACCAGGTAGGTTTGTTCGGTATCCAACGATTTATCAATGTTTATAATAAATCTGATCTGTTCGTTGAAGCGCAGCTTTTCAAGATTTACATAACTTTCGATGTTTTTTAGTTCTTCCTTCAGGTTGATCAATTCTTCTCCTGAACTGTCCATAATACCCCGAAGGTATTTCGAAAAGTAATTTGTATAGGTCAGGGATTTATCTGTTTTTTGCTCCAAAATCAAATTTTGGATGGAAGTCAGGGCATTAAATATGAAATGCGGTTTGAGTAAAAATTGCAACAATTCCAGTTTTTGTTTTATCAGGTTTCTTTCGCGCTGTGCTTTTTGTTCTTTTTGATGCAACAGTCTGATTTTTGTTATAAAGTAAAAATATAAGCTGGCACTAACTATCAGGACAATCACCAGAATCATAAAAATAGGGCTTTTGTAAAAGGGACGGGTAATATCTACCCGGAACAGCTCGATAATTTCTGTTGTCCCCAGACTTACATCGTTTACTTCCAGGTAAATAGTGTTGAGTCCGTAGTTGGGTTTATGAAGGATGATTCTTCCGGGAGGGTCAACCGGCAGCCATTCCGGGTTTCCGTTAATACGATAGCGATAACTCAGATTCTGAGGGTAGGGATGGCAATTCATCTCCCAGTTCAGGATTAATTCTTCAGGTTCGGAACGAAAACGAAATTTCTGACCCGGGTAAAAGAGTTGTACTTTTTTCCCGACTGTAAGTCGCAAATTGTCTGTTTGCTTGCTGAACCGAAGAGAGGTTAGTTTGGCTAAATCTATGGTGTATAAAGCCCTGGAACTGGCCAGATAAAGGGTGTCATTCAATAATTGCACCGTTCTGGGTAAGGCCTCTTCCGGTAAGCCCAAGTGTTGGTTTATCAGGTAAACCTGATTGTTTTTGATCAGGTGCAGGCCTTTGTTACTGCCAATAAAAATCCAGTCGTCCTGGTGTCTGAGAAAATAACACTCTGAAACATCAGGCGGTAAAGAAACACCAAATTCTTTGATTTCCATACTTCCCTGATGGTAAACGCCCAGGTAAAGCTGGTTGGATTTGTCCAGAAAAATGACGGTATCCCGGCTCTTCTGTTCTATGTAACAATAGAATTTTAATTTTTCCGTATTGTCCAGTATACTGAAGCGTACCTTGTTCTGGTTGTAAAGGTAAAATTTAAAGTCGGTAGTGCTGAATAAATACAGACTGTCGTTTAGCTGACAAATTTGCCTGACGCTTGCCGGGTTCAAGGTGTCTTGTGTCGAAAATAAAATGTGCAATCCTTCCCCCATGTCTTCAAAAAGACGAACTGAGGAATAATCCGATGTGATAATCAGATCGTTGTTACTCAAGAGAGTGGCCCTGATTTGTCCGTTACCTCCAAAATAACCCCTGAGATTCAACTCCCGGTCAAGCATGATAAGCCCCCGGTTGGAAGTGATTCCGATCTGATCCCTGAGATCTGTAATTTCTCTCAATGTCAGTGGTCTGTCGAAGCTCACTCCCGAGTAAACGATACCTGCTGTGTTTTGCTTTAAAAATAAATCGATCTCCTCGTAGCTCAACCTCTTGAGAATATGCCCTTGTCTGAGTTTAATTATTTCCTTGTCGCTGAGAATATAGAGCTCTTCGTCCAGAAGCTTCAGATCGAGAATATCAATATCTTTTAAAAGAGAATCCTGGCTAACAATAGTATTCAAATCAACAATATACAAACCTTTATCAAGAGAAGCCACATAGAGCTTGTTGTTTTTGGCGTGGTAGCTCAGGTCCCAGATTCGGTTGCTTTCTATTTTGTATTGTTGGTTGATTTTTTGCATTACCGCACCGTTTTTTTTGTACAGACCTCCTGTTATGTCGTTCACCCCCCAGCAGGCGGCATATAAATCACCGTTGGCAGTGGTTTCCAGTTTCCATGCCAGGGAATTCATTTCAAGGCTGTCGGCGGGAGCTTTGTTGGTAAAGAAATTTTCAAGGGAAAGAGCGAGCAGATTGTAGGAAATGACCTGATTACTACTGCCCCTGCTTATCAAAAGACTATCCCCAAAAGTCTGAGTATAGAAATTACCCTGCCCCTCCAGGTAGTCGTATCTTACTTTTTTGTAATGGTGGTTTTGGGTATCAACTAAAAAGATGCCATGTTGGATCGTATTGAAATACAGCAGATTGTTGACACTGAAAAAATTCATGATTTGAATGTTAATCAAGCGATCAATACTCAAATAAGGAATAAGTTGTTTGGTTTTGTAATGTATAACGAACAAGCCTTTGTCCGTGCCTACAAAAATCTGTTCGTCTTTAAAATACATTTTCCGCACCGGCCTGTTGTCTTGTGAAATCGGAAGCTCAATACTGCTGAACCTTCCGTTTTTGAAGAGATATATCTCTCCGTTGAAAGTGCCTATCCAAAGGCAGGAATCGGGCGTTTCCATTATCTCCCAAACCTGATTGTTTTTCCATTCTTCAGGATAAATAATATTTTCTATACCATTGGAAGTCAGCAAGCTGATACCGTTTTCGGTGCCCAGCCAGACTCTGTTACTCCGATCGATGAGAATTTTTCGCACAGCATTGCCCGCAATGCCGTTTATAGCATTGTAATTTATTGTAAACTGCGCCAATACCTTAGTCGAAATCACGCAGAATAACAATATCAGCAGTTTATCTAAACCTCGATTGAAATTCATCCCGTTTTCTTATGGACAATGGGATCCGGGTATTATTTTTCATTACAATCAAGTATTCGTTATTCTTGATTAATTCGGTGACATAGGCCAGATTGATCACATAAGTCTTGTGACAACGAAAAAAATTATGGGCTGCCGTAAGTTCTTCAAATTCTTTCAGGGATTTGGTTACAGTAATAAGTTTGTCGTCTATGGTATGTATTTCTGTATAGGAGCCGGCAGCATTGGCATAAACTATGGAATACAATTCCAGAAATTTAATACCGTAATGAGTATTGAAAGATAGTTTTGGCAGGTTTTCGGAATAATTCTGCGCAAAATTTAACACAGAGTTGCCAAGTTTCTTTTTGTCCATCTTTTTCAATAAAGACATTAAATCGACTACATTTATTGGCTTGAGCAGGTATTCAAAGGCTCCCTTTTTAATGGCTGTTAAGGCGTATTCCTTGTGCGCCGTCGTGATAACCACCTCCAGGTGTTTGACTTCACCAAGATATTTATAAATATCAAAGCCGCTTTCGTCGGGCATTTCGATGTCCAGAAATACCAGATCAGGATGAAAGGTTTTAATCATTTTAACAGCATCTGTCACGTTAGAGGCCATGTCTATAACGTGGATTTGACTGGAAAAATGTTGCCTGATAAGGTTGTTTAAAAATTTGCAGGCATTTGGTTCATCGTCAACAATAATGGCTGTATACATAATCTGAATTTGTGAGTTTACAAAGCAAAAGTTCCACAAAAATAAGTTTAATTTGGGATTAGTTGTGCTTATTATTTTAAAGGTGTTTTTTTACTAATTAACCACCGAAATAAGTAAATTATCGTTATTATTCCGACCAAGATACAACTTAATATAATATTGTATATATTTGCAATAAAATTGAAAAGCCCAGGGTCGATATTTATTTCTGATGATCTCCCAATCAATAATAAACTGCTTTTTATCCCGGATTTTCTCAAGGAATAATGTTGTTGCTGTCGCTGAGCGGAATTCAAATGATTACTAACCAAAAAACCAAATTAAAACCAAGAAAAAAGTGAAAAGAAAGAATCTGATTTACCTGTTGATTATGGTAACTATGGCAGGTTTATACGCCTGTAGTTCTACTCCCGATTCCATCGTGGCTGTTGAAAATTTTGATAAAGCAAAATACCTGGGCAAGTGGTACGAAATTGCCAGAATTGACTT
>CAZNQD010000072.1:0-9744 GCA_964575345.1 uncultured Bacteroidales bacterium | reverse complement strand
GAAACATATTCCGGTTGACTGGAAGTCCAGGTGATTTTGATGGCAGGTTCGATAGTGCCCTGAGTAGGAAGAGTCAAAGTAGTTTCTTCTGTCAATGCACTAAGATCGGGTAATGTCAGTTCGTCGTATTCCTGCTGGAATTCCGGACCTACTACTTCGGGATTTTCGTTGTAGGCTGTATTTAAAGCAGCAATTTTTGCGTTGACATTGGTGAGTTCTTCGGCCTGGAGATCATCCTTTGAAAGGGCAACACCGTAAATCTGCAGGCCGCCGATATGCGTTTTGGCCAATTTAGGGTCGCCAGAGTAGCAGGGCAAGCCGATGTAATTGTGAATGGTGCCTCTGTGACCCTGAGCTTTGAGCGCGTAAGCCGGGATGTAGACATTGTCGCTGGTTCCGGCTACTTCACCGTCAAAATAGAGCGTACCGGTTTGGCCGCTTTGTACAAAAGTGACATTGTGCCAGGTGCCGATAGGAGTTTTCTTTTGTCCCAGTTGTATACCGGTTTCGTCACCGTAGTTGGTGGTGAATACTGCGTGGTATCCACGATAGGGTTCGTAGAAAATTCCACCTTGGGCGTCGTTGGCCAAGTCGTTGCTGTTGGAAAAACAATACAACCATTGGCCGTAGCTGCTGCTGCTCCAGGTGACTCCGCCTACGCTGTCTTTGCGGTAGAATACGCTTATGGTATAGTCGGTTAAACCTGCAACAGCCTTGCCGATTTCGTCGCCCATATCAAAGTAAGCTCCGGCTTCTTCGATGTACATGGCGCTGACAGGTTCGGTTTCACCCATGGTAACAATGCGGGCTCCGTCAAGACAGATTCCTACAAAATCATTGCCGCTCTTATCGGTTACCGTAACATTTCCGTCTTCATCGGTACCCAGGGTTTCGGCAGTAAAGTCCCAAACGGCAACAATGGGATTGACTTCTGCTTCCTGGGGATATACCTTAACAATAAATGTTCTTTCGGCGGTGAATTCTTCTTCGCCTCTCATTTGCAACATGGAGGCTGTCAGTACGCAGGCATCCTGGTATTTTTCGGGATAAGCTACTATTTTGCCATCGTCAGAAATCAGCAAAGTATCAGAAGATTCCCAGGTAATTGCAACAGCGCTGTCAGCCCAGGTGGTTGGCAGTACGAGGTCTTCGGTTAAACCGGTAAATTCATAGTCTTCAGGGAGATCTAAAGCGAGATTGTTGTAACAATCAGTGATTTCTTCGGGTACACCAAGTAATTCGGCGATATCGTCGGCGGTAAGAGCGCGTTTGTAAATGCGCAAGTCGTCGATGTGGCCTACTACCGAGGGGTCTGCAGTATAGACCGATTTTCCTACGTAATTTTTGGTGGTAAAACCAAGATCACTGGGTTTCAGAGTAATATTGGCGTTACGACCGACTTCGATACCGTTAACATATAATATACCTAAACCGATGTTGTTGGTATATTTGATGGTAACAGCGATGTGATTCCAGCGGGCAAAAGTTAGTGCTTTGCCATTGATTATTTGTTCACCACCCGGATCAACCTGAATATTTTTGATGGCAAAACGCACATAACCGGGGCCGGCTGTGGTAATAAACATGTTGGTATCGGTGTTGGTGGCAAAGTCAACCAAACGATCCCAGCCGTTGGCTTTGTCTTTGTAAATCCAGCCTGCAATGGTGATGTCTTCCATTCCTACCATAAAACCATCTGGCATGTATACATAATCATCAACGGTTTCAAGGTGAAGAGCATCGCCGAATTTGCCTTCGACAAAATAAGCACCACCCATGCGTGTTCCTGCATTGTTGTTGCCTGAGACATCCGGCACAATGGAAGATTCTGCAGTAAGCCCGTCAAAGGTATAATGCAAATGCAGGTTGCTTTCAATGTCAGCCAATGCTGAACTTGCAAGCATACAACTAACGGCAAGCAGACAAGTTTTGGCTGCCGTTACGAATTTGAGGTAGTTTTTTTTCATTTTCATAAAGTTTAAAGTTAATGATGTTGAAAGGTTTAAAGAATTGGTGAAATAGCAAAAATTAAGACACGATAAAAAATTTAAACAAGAGTTGCAAGCGGTACAATAGTTGGAGTGGACAGTAATTTATTTTCATTTTTTGTTTTTAATCCTCTCCATAGCCTGATTTTATAAATGATTATCGCAAAATTATACGAATTGCGTTTATTTGTGGTGGATAAATGTTTATAATTGGTGGACAAAATGCCCGTTAAAATACTTGATTTAATTTTCTTGTCCACTTATTTGATTGAATCATCCACCTTGATGCAAATCAGAAAGAGTAGCTTTGTAACTAAAATTTTTGAAAAACGATGAAATCATTCATTTCTGTCTTTCCAATTAATCCAAATCCATATGAATCTGATGAAAGAATTTTTTAACAAAAATCCTTTTCGATTATTGATGCGCATGAGTGTCGTATTCGGATTAGTGTTTCTTGTATCCTGCAAGGACGATTATATTTACGATGATAAAAGTCCCGACTGGCTGGGCGAAAGCATCTATGATTACCTGAAACAGGACGGTAATTTTGATTATTATGTCAGAATAATCGAAGACGTCAACCAGAAAGAAGTATTAGCCAAAACCGGCAGCAAAACCCTGTTTGTAACGCCCGACAGCATTTTTGACCGCTTTTTTCAGAACAATGAATGGGGATTGCGAAATTTCGAGGAAATGAATTTGTCCCAGAAACGCCAACTGTTGTTTTTCTCGATGATCGATAACGCGTATTTGATTGAAACTCTTTCGAATTATTACAGTAACGGAGTGCTTAACGAAGGCCAGGCAATGCGTCGTTTGACGGGATTGTCTGTGTTGGACAGTGTGCCTTTTATTGAAGGCAACAAATTGCCGAAAGCTGAAATATGGAATCCCTGGAAATCAAATGGAATGTATTTGTTAAAAGATAATTCTACCAAACCGATGGTTCACTTTTTGCAAAAATACCTGGATAATGTGGGCATCAGTGATCAGGATTTCAAAGTTATGACCGGTGCCGACCGCAATTACAACGATGCCTTTGTCTTTCAACATAAAGTCATTAAAAGAGATATTGTATGTAAAAACGGTTATGTGAATGTGCTCGATGGAGTAATGACTCCCCGCGAAAATATGGCGGAATACATCCGGACTAACGAAAACACTACTCAGTTTTCGGAGCTGATGGATCGTTTTTGTGCCCCTTTCCATACACCTTCGCTGACAACCACTTACAATAATCTGCATCCCGAAGCAACCATAGATTCCATCTTTTATCTCAGGTATTTTGCACCTATTGCTCAGGGTGGGGTAACCAGTTATCCCAATGGTTCCAGAATTCCCGATGACCTGTTATTGCCTTACGATCCGGGCTGGAATTCTTATGCGGCATTCGGAAGTGCCCTACAATCGGATATGGGAGTAATTTTTGCACCCACCAACGAAGCGTTGGATTATTATTTTAACGAAGGCAGCGGAAGGGAACTAAAAAAACGGTACGGTAGTTGGGACGGTGTTCCGAATGACATATTAGTATTGCTCATTACCAGGCATATGCGCAGGTCTCTGGTGAATTCCTTTCCCGGCTTATTTTATAAAATGGTTGACGAAGCCAGTTCTCCTCTGAATGTGTCAAATTCGGACATTGTTGATTCTTTAAATTATGTGGGAGTAAATGGCCTGGTTTATGTAACCAACAATATTTATCCTCCCGATGATTATGTGTCGGTGTACAGTCCCGTGTTATTCAGCGATAAGACTTTGGTGCTTGACTGGGGCATCAGAAGATATTTATACCGTCTGTACCTGAATTCAATGGTAAGTAAATATGCTTTTGTAATTCCTACCGATAAAGCACTTGATCGTTATATAGATCCTTATACCTACAATTCCAATTTCCCCACTATCCTTAAATTCTTCTTTAATAAACAAACTTCTTCCGTCAATGTGTCTGTGTTTAATTACGACAAGGTGAACGATGTCGTTCTGGATTCTGTTACTACCCATAACAATGCCAATTTTATCCGAAACCGGCTGACAAGAATACTGGATCAAAGCATTGTTGTGGGAGATTTCAAAGATGATCCCGATGCAACAGTATACCGTGACGGTTATTATGTGACCAAAGACGGCAATATTCTATATGCCGACGGTACAGCCGATATAGATGGCAGTAAGCTGAGTTCGAATTTAGTGAATTTCAGCGCCGGGGACGATATCGAAAACAGCAGGCATATAAATTTGCTGGATTCAGGTATCTTTTACCAAAAGAACGGTACTGCTTTTATGGTGGATCAATTGCCTCAAACTCCTTTACAATCTTTTTACACTGTATTGAGCGATTCGGCTAAATACCCGGAATTTGATGCCTTTTTCTCCTATTGTGAAAATTTCCCGGGCATTTTTGAAACAGGCAAAGGCAGCCGGCATTTTATGGACTTAAACGTGACTTTTTTCAATACTTACCGTTATACGGTGTATGTCCCGAATAATGCAGCCATGGAAGATGCTTTTCGTTCCGGTCTGATCATTCCCTGGGATACTATTGCTAAAATAGAGAGTGCTGCAGAATACGACGCTGTTGTTGATTCCATGGAGCGTTTTATACGCTATCATTTTCAGGATAATTCGCTGTTTATTCATCCCAATCAGGAAATTAAGCCGACTAAGTATTATACGGCAACAATAAAAAACGACAACAGCGAATCGTATTTTAATACCTATAAAAATAAATTTTATCGTGTTCAGGCCGAAGGAGACGGTACGGGTATAACGCTTACTACCGAATACATTGACAAAGTCAATAATGTACCTTATACAGCCAAAGTGGATGTTAACGCCAGAACTCCGGAGGGAAGGTCCTATTATAATATAATGACCAGAGACTACGTGTTCGGTTCCAATCCCAAAAATTTGACGAGCCTGACCACTACGGCTTATACCAATAGTGAAGTCACCACTTCTTCCACGGCCGTTGTCCACCTCATCGACAAAGTCCTGAGATATAAGTAAGGAATTAAACGTAATAATTGAGCTAATAACAATAACAAACCATATATATGAAGCTATTTGTTAAAACAATGATCGCCTTGCTTCTATTAGGCTTACCGGGCGTACTCAGGGCGCAGACCGAAGATATCATAATCAAGGGAACTGTCACCAACCAGGCTAACAGCTCGGAAACCTTGATGGGCGTCAATATCCAGGAGCTCGACGTCAGCAATCGTGTGGTAGGTATGTCTATTACCGACTACAACGGACAATACGTTATCAGGTTAAAAAATGCCAATAATAAATTGGTATTTACCTATCTGGGTTTCAAAAAAATGACTTTTGAAATTGGCAGCCGCAGAGTGATTAACGTCCAGATGGAAGAAGAAGCTCTGGCGCTTTCCGAAGCAGTAGTAACCGGTCAGCGGATGCACACCGACGGAAGTGGATTTGTAATTCCGGAAAGAGAGATTTCCACCGCTATGCAAACCATTAACGCCAAAGATTTTGAAGGTTTGCAGGTAGGCACTCTGGACGAAGCATTGCAAGGGCGTGTGGCCGGCCTGGATATTGTTTCCAGTTCGGGTAACCCCGGCAGCGGATCTTCGATGCGTATCCGTGGTACCTCTTCCATTACCGGGAACAAAGAACCCCTTATCGTGTTAAATGGCGTGCCCTACGAAGTAAATATTCAGGATTTTGACTTTGCCACCTCCAACGAAGAAGATTATGCCGAATTGTTGAGTATTAATCCCGATGACATTGAGCAAATCACTGTACTCAAGGATGCTGCATCTACGGCTATCTGGGGCTCCAAAGGTGCCAATGGCGTGTTGATGGTAACAACCAAAAAGGGGCAGGCCGGGCCTACATTGGTGCAATACACCTATCGCTTTACCCGCGCTGTTCAGCCTAAGGGTTTAAAGATGCTTAACGGAGATGATTATTCCATGATGATCAAACAGGCTTATTTCAATCCCAGGCAGGATGAATCGGCCGCTGACATCGATGAATTTAAGTATTCCGACACTTTTGTTGAATACGAAAACTTCAACAACAATACCGACTGGGTCAAAGCAGTTTCACAGACAGGCTATATTCACGACCATTATGTGAATGTGTCGGGTGGAGGAGAACGAGCCACGTTCAGGATTTCGGGCGGTTTTTATGACCAGACAGGGACGATAATTGAACAACATCTCAATCGCTTTAGCTCCAAAGCCTATCTGGATTATGCCGTATCGGAACGCCTTAAGTTTATTTCAGATTTTTCTTTTACGCATGTCGATAACCAGCGAAATTATTCCAACCTCCTGGGTACGGCTTACGCAAAAATGCCCAATGTGAGTATTTATGAGCAAGACAGAGATGGAAACGATACCGATATGTTCTATAATATTTCGCGTACTTCGGGTTTGAATCCGGCTCAACGAGATATGATAAATCCGGTAGCCATTGCCAAATTGGGAGTAAACAATTTGAAGAGCTATCGCATTGTGCCCACATTTCAGTTACATTACAACCTGACCGGAGAACATTCCCGTTCGCTCAGGTATCAGATGTATGTCTCCTTCGACATAAATAACAACAAAAACTCAGGCTTTTTACCCTGGGAGGCTACCAACAACATCTGGAACAGTGACCAGGTAAATCGCTCCGAGAGCAACGATTCGGAATCGCTTTCGGTACAAACCGAAAACGTGATCAACTGGCAGCCCAGGCTCAGAAATGAAGATCACAGTCTGACCCTTTACGGTGCTTTGCAGACCAGGACGGGAAATTCAGGCCACCAATACATTGGCAGCTATGGCCTGTTTTCGGATAAAACCAAGGATGCCTCCAACGAAGCCTATCTGGAAGGTGTTTCAACCGGACGATCCAACTGGCGTTCAATGGGTTTGGTGGGGCGTGTGCATTATACCTACAAGTCTAGATACATCGTATCGGGTGTTATCAGGCGGGATGGCAGTACAAAATTCGGAAATAAGCGTAAATTCGGAAACTTCCCCAGTGTCTCTCTCAAATGGATTGTTTCGGATGAGGACTTTATGGCCGATACCCGCTCCTGGCTGAGCATGCTGGCTATTCGTCCCAACTGGGGTCTGAGCGGTAAAGAACCCGGTGCTGAATACCTGCATTTCAGCCGCTATGCCGCCTACGACAGCTACCTGGGCAATCAGGCAACCCGTCCGGTCAGCCTGAGGTTGTCAGACCTGAAATGGGCTACCCTGAGTGAATGGAACCTGGGAGCTGATATAGGACTCTTCAACGATAAGATCGTTATGGACATGAACTATTACCACAGACGCACCGTAGATATGTTGTTCCCAAATATTTCTCTACCTTCCACATCGGGATTTTCCGGCATTTCCTATGCTAATGCAGGAACCATGGACAATGACGGCTGGGAATTCAATGTGTACACCAATCGTCTGTACAAAAGCGGTGATTTCAGTGTAGATGTCAATTTCAATATTTCCAATCAGGTGAATACCATCATTGATCTGGACGATCGGATTCTGGCCAACTATAATAAAGATTACGATTACCGGAATGGCACCTACATGACTCGCTTGCAGGAAGGCCACTCCTTCGGTTCCATTTACGGATTTGAGTATGAAGGTGTTTATCAATACGACGAATACGACGAAGAACACGGGCATCTCGATGCTCCGGTGGCCAGGGATGCCAACGGAAATGTGATAGTGGACGAAAGAAACAAAGCCCTGCCGATGGTTTTTGCCGCGGGCACAACAGTGGAATACGAATTCAGAGGGGGTGATGCCAAATACAAAGATCAAAACCACGACGGCAGCATAGACGAACTCGATATTGTTTATCTGGGCAATTGTAATCCACTTTTTAATGGTGGTATGGGATTTACCCTGCGTTACAAAACCTTGACTTGTACAGCATTTTTCAACTATCGTTACGGCAACAAAGTAGTCAATGCCGCCCGGATGAATGCCGAAAATATGTACGACAACGACAACCAGAGTATAGCCGTTAACTGGCGCTGGCGTAAAGACGGAGATATCACCGAAATTCCCAGGGCTTTGTATAATTATGGCTACAACTGGCTGGGTAGCGACCGCTTTGTGGAAGATGCCTCGTTCTTGCGGTTTAAGTATTTGACATTTAATTATGTGCTTCCTTCAAACTGGTTAAAACCTTTAGGAATTGATCGTGTCAGTACCTATCTTACTTTCAACAACTTGTACGTGTTTACCAAGTATTCCGGTATGGACCCTGAAATCGGTTACGGTGATTTCGGCATCAGCACGGACAATGCGCAGACACCGCGTTCTAAAGACTTTACTTTGGGTGTAACCATTGGTTTTTAAAAAATGAAAAAGATGAAAAACAGACTATTTATCGTCCTGATGCTGGCCTTTGGCCTTTTTGCTACAACAGCCTGTACCGATTGGCTGGATACGCGTCCGGAAAGTG
Organism: uncultured Bacteroidales bacterium; assembly: GCA_964575345.1. Taxonomy (GTDB): domain Bacteria; phylum Bacteroidota; class Bacteroidia; order Bacteroidales; family UBA1402; genus UBA1402. The sequence goes on along the minus strand of CAZNQD010000072.1, from coordinate 1,315 downwards.
AAATGATTTTGGATGAATACTGGACTACGGAATCCGAAGCTGAAGCTGTGCTGATGGCAGCATACCGTGGATTCATCACTTCAGATTGTTCCTATCGGATGCTGGTCTGGGGGGAGTTGCGTTCTGATAATTTCAGCAATGGTTCCGGTATAACCAATGAAATTAATAAAGTACTGCGACAGGAAATCACTCCCTCTACTCCTTATACAAGTTGGTCTTCCTTTTATTCAGTTATAAATTATTGCAATACTTTTTTAAGTTTTGCTCCCGATGTGCTTGATAAAGACGACAATTTTACTCCGGACAAACTTCGTGAACTCAGTGCCGAAGCATACGCTGTCAGAGCTTTGGCCTATTTCTATCTGGTGAGGGCTTTCGAGAATGTTCCCTGGATCAGTGAACCCAGCCTGGACGATACTCAGGATTTCATAGTGCCTCAGTCTACCGAAAGAGCGGTGCTCGATTCCATTATTCGCGATCTTGTAGTTTATTCCCTCCCTTACATTCCCAGGGTGTATTCAACGGAAAAGGAAACCAGGGGACGCATTACCAAAAACGGAGTCTATGCCTTGTTGGCTGATATTTATTTGTGGGATAATCAATTTGACAAGTGTTCGCAGATGTGTGATTATATTTTGTCGGAGAGCTATTTCAAGTTGGTATCGGCCGAAAATTTTTATACCAGTGTTTTTTACAGAGGATTTTCTACTGAAAGCATTTTTGAATTCGGCTACGACAACGATATTCAGGTGAATGAGGCCACTCGTTCCTTATACGGCTACCAGAATAATCCTAACGGAGAGCTGGCATTCCCTGCCACCCTGGTAAGCGGACAATACAGTCCATTTGATTACCCGGCCGGAAGTTACATAGAAAGTAAAAACGATGTGGATGTCCGCTGTAAAGACTTTTTCGTGAACGACCCGGGCATAGGTGTTTATCAAATTTTCAAATATGCCGGTATACAACGTACCGAGAATTTTGACGGATCCAAAAGCTATTATTCCTATCGCAACAACACTTCGAACTGGATTGTGTATCGTTTGCCGGACATTATTCTGATGAAAGCCGAGGCGGTCCTGCAGGAAAAACAGGAAGAAGGCCTGGCCGAAGCTCTCTCTCTGGTCAATATGACTTATTCCCGTTCCAACGGAGGAGATACTTTGTCGCTCGATTATTACGATCATTCTTATGATAAACTGGTCGATCTGGTTTTAAGAGAAAGACAGCGGGAACTGATGTTCGAAGGTAAACGCTGGTTTGACCTGATGCGCATGGCCCGCAGGGCAGGCAGTCCTTCTCCCCTGGTTTCGTA
>CAZNQD010000071.1:1407-9816 GCA_964575345.1 uncultured Bacteroidales bacterium | reverse complement strand
AGTAAAACTTTCTCCAATGCTATAGGGGGTAGGATTATTTACAAATAAATACTTATCAAAGGGAACCGGTGTACAAGAAACAGTATATGTAATTGCAGGATACAACGTATTGGTCAAACAATCCAGCCCATTACCTATTTCTGCTTGCAATCCTCTACCTTTACAGCTGTCAACAGGTGTAATGCCCCTATATGGATATAGATTTGTTGATCCGGTACCACTACCCTGGGTTTTTCCAAAAATGGCTGCACCGTTATTACTACCTGAAAGAAATCCACAAACTCCATAATTCCAGCCGTTTGTTGCGTTACCGGCCTCACCGCACACACCATAGGCTTGTCCACTATATTGAGGTGTGGCATTCACGCTTTTACCGTACAAGCCAAACGTAGTGCCATATCCGGGAGTTACTGATCCTTGAATAGCTCTATAAAGATTACCACTACAAGCCGGAGGTAGAACCGCTGATGTTGCATATAAGCCAATAGATCCGTGATTAGTCATCGGATTTTCTATGCGTACAGCGTGTAGGGAGTCTCCTTCTGTGTTGATACTCAACTTTGACAAGGGATTGTTGATTCCAACACCCACATTTCCATCGCTTGTCACAGTGATTTGTGTATGACCAACTGTGCAGACAGCCAAAGCGAGCAGCGTGGCCACTTTTCTCTTCGTGTTTTTCATTCTTCTCGTAAGGTAATTGATTTTTGGTTAAAAATATAATATTTCAAAATAAAGCCTTATATATCTGTAATGCAAATTATTTAATATGTTCTACAACATATCATTAGCACATGAGCGATATTGAAAATTACTCTTGCTGCGTGTAGATAAAAGAACGGATGAATTTAATCCAGCTTCAGTACCGCCAAAAAAGCTTTTTGGGGAACTTCGACCGATCCGATTTGCTTCATGCGTTTTTTGCCTTTTTTCTGCTTTTCGAGCAATTTGCGTTTACGGCTGATGTCGCCGCCGTAACACTTGGCAGTAACGTCTTTGCGGACGGCTTTGACAGTTTCCCTGGCAATAATTTTGGAACCGATGGCGGCTTGAATGGCGATGTCGAATTGCTGACGTGGAATTAGTTCTTTGAGTTTTTCGCACATACGACGACCCAGGGTTTCGGCATTGTCAACATGCGTCAGGCAGGAGAGGGCGTCCACCGGTTCGCCGTTGAGCAAAATATCCAGTTTGGCCAGTTTCGACTCGCGGAAACCGTGGGGATGGTAATCAAAGGAGGCATAGCCCTTGGAAATACTCTTGAGCCGGTCGTAGAAATCGAAAACAATTTCGCCCAGGGGCAAATCAAAAATCAGTTCCATACGATTGCCCGAAATATATTCCTGCTTGATGAGTTCTCCTCTTTTGGTGAGGCAGAGCGTCATAATAGGGCCGATGTAGTCGGAGGTTGTAATTATTGAGGCACGGATATAGGGCTCTTCTATGTAATCGATATAGGTAGGGTCGGGCAGGCCCGAAGGATTGTGAATGTGTATGCATTCGCCCTTTTTGGTATAAACCTTGTATTGAACGTTGGGAACCGTGGTGATGACATCCATGTCGAATTCCCGGTCCAGGCGTTCCTGTATAATTTCCATGTGCAGCAGGCCCAGAAAGCCGCAACGGAAACCAAAGCCCAGCGCCATGGACGATTCCGGCTGGAAGGTGAGGGAGGCGTCGTTGAGTTGCAGTTTTTCGATGGAAGAACGCAGGTTTTCGAAATCCTCGCTGTCGATGGGATAAACTCCGGCAAACACCATGGGCTTGACGTCTTCGAAGCCTTCGATTCCTTTGGCGCAGGGGCGTTTGACGTGGGTGATGGTGTCGCCCACTTTGACTTCTTTGGAGGTTTTAATGCCTGAGATAATGTAACCTACGTCTCCGCAGCTCAAGACTTCCCGGGGTTGCATTTGTATTTTGAGAATGCCGATTTCGTCGGCTTCGTATTCTTTTTTGGTGGCTACAAATTTCACCAGGTCGTGGCTGCGCAGCGTACCGTTAACTATCTTGAAATAGGCAATGATTCCCCGGAACGAGTTAAACACCGAATCGAAGATCAAAGCCTCGAGCGGAGCCTCCGGATCCCCTTTGGGCGTAGGCACTTTATGGATAATTTCTTCGAGTATCCTTGGTATGCCTTCGCCCGTTTTACCGCTGGCCCGGATGATGTCGCTGCGTTTAACGCCCAGTAATTCAATTATCTGATCTTCGACTTCTTCGATCATGGCACCGGGCAGATCCACTTTGTTCAGTACCGGAATAATTTCCAGGTCGTTGTCGATGGCCATATATAAATTGGAAATGGTCTGTGCCTGAATGCCCTGGGAGGCGTCAACCACCAGCAGGGCTCCTTCGCAGGCAGCAATGGAGCGCGATACTTCGTAGGAAAAGTCTACGTGTCCCGGAGTGTCGATCAGATTCAGCTTATAGTCTTTGCCGTCCAGGGAATAATTCATCTGAACAGCCTTGCTTTTGATGGTGATACCGCGTTCTTTTTCGAGGTCCATATTGTCGAGCATTTGGTTCTCGGTAATAGCCAGGGTTCCGGTATGCTCCAGCAGGCGGTCGGCAAGCGTGCTTTTGCCGTGATCAATGTGGGCTATGATGCAAAAATTGCGAATATGGTCCATCCTAGAGTGCGTATATATTTTGAGGCTGCAAAATTACTAAAATTTATGCAAGTGCCGGCTAAATTCTTTGTATTTTTGTGGCTGATAAAGCAATAGAATATGACGATTTCGGAAATTAATTCCTTATACGCAAGAATCTTTCGTTTTCTGTATCAAATGCGCATCAAAGACGCCATCACAGACCTGGGCTACCTGATCCAGCAAAATGGCTTCGGCCCCGCCTACGATGAGCTGGTACAACAGGAAACCACCTATCGCTATTTGTTGCGTTACAAACTCGAAGGTGTGGAAGACAAGGAGCGTGACAAAGTCTTGCAAAAATTGATAAGAACCTTGTGTGAGTTGGCCGATTCAGCTTATCGTCAATGGCTTACTGTCAATTCAGGCCAATGGTATTATTCCCGCCTCAGAGCCGCCCGGGCAGGCAAAAACACACAAGAGCTGTTGCAGGAACTCAGCGAACTGGATGCCGAATCTAACCTGACATTACTTAAACAGGACGAAGTACAGCGCAAAGCGGAGATGCTGCAACTAAACGGCCAGCGCGAACATCTGAGCGGAATGCTTTTCCAGCAATTATTATTATCGGAAACCTGGAATGATCAGGAAATCAATCTTATAAAAGAAGCTTATGCCCACTTGCTCTATCCTCACGAAAAAGCCCTGCTGGTATCGGCCTTGCTATTATCGCAGCAATTCCTTTTTGACGAAAAGAAAATTCTCTTCCTCCTGGAATTATGCGAACACGAAGAGGTTGAAGTCAATCGGAGAGCCCTCACTGCTGTGATGTTACTTTTTGACATGTACGATCAAAGAATGCAGTGGTATCCCGAAATAAGCGGCAGATTGGCTGCCTTGCTCGAAAACGAAGCCAGGCAATCGGCCCTGTTGTCCATTTTTTTACAACTGGCCAGAACCAAGGATGTGGAAACCATCAGCCGCAGGATGCGGGAAGAATTTCTGCCCGAAATGAACAAGTTGGGCTCGTCCATACAACAAAAACTCACCGAAAGCCAGGAATTCGGCGAAGAACTCAATCCCGACTGGAAGGAATTGTTCGAAGATGCCTCCCTGTCCGAAAAAATGCAGGAATTCTCCGAGATGCAAACCGAAGGGGTGGATGTATACATGAGCACCTTTTCCAATCTGAAGTTTTATCCCTTCTTCAAAGAAATACACAACTGGTTTTTGCCCTTCTACAGTGAACACAGCCAGGTAGCTGAACTTTTTAAACACGACAGCCTGCAGGGAGTGAATGTGACCAAATTGGTTACCTCCTCCGATTTCCTGTGTTCTTCCGATAAATACTCCTTCTGCTTCAACCTGGCTCAGGTGCCCGAATCCTATCGCAGTCAGATGGCCGCCAACTTTGGCTCCGAAACCGAAGCCTACAAGGAAATGCAAAAGATGGAACAAAGCGGCAATCAGCGTCTGAAAACCGAATCGGTCTCCAATCGCTATATTCAGGACTTGTATCGTTTTTACAAATTGTTCAGCCACAAAAAAGATTTCAGGGATGTCTTTGCAGGTTCCCTCGATTTTTATGCGGTTTCCGGAATCAGCCCCTACCTGGAACAAGAAGAAATTATGCTGAAAATTGCATTGGTCTACTTCAAAACCCAGCATTATGCTCAGGCTTTGAAACTTTTTGACCGCCTGTTGGAAGGGAACGCGGGCGATGCTGACTTGTACCGGAAAAAAGCCTATTGCCATCAGCAGTTGCAGGAATATTCCACAGCTCTGCAGGCCTACCTGAAGGCCGATTTATTGCAGTCCGACAATTTATGGACATTGAAACGCATCTCAGCCTGTTACCGTCAGCTCAAAAACAACGAAGAAGCGCTGGCCTATTACCGCAGAGCCGAAAAGCTGGATCGGGAGAATTACGTGCTCAGTATGAACATTGGGCATTGCCTGATGGATTTACAACGCTACAACGAAGCTTTGCAAAGTTATTACAAAGCCGAATTCATATCCGGGGAATCGCCCAGAACCTGGAGGCCTTTGGTCTGGTGTGCTCTCTTGTGCAAAAAATACGACCAGGCCGATAAATACATTCAAAAACTGTTGGCGCACAAACCCCTGATGGTCGATTTTTTGAATGCCGGGCATTTGGAGTGGCTGCAGGGATCGGCTCTGAAAGCCATACAAATGTATAAAAAAGGCATACGGCTCACGCATACCGCCCAGAGTGAATTCTTTGATCTTTTCGAAAAAGACCTGCCCTTTTTGCTGGAACAGGGCCTCAATCAAGCCGATGTTCCCGCGGTCAGAGATGGCTTACTGTATCAACTCGAAGAATAGACTATGCCGACTTCATTTATTTTAAGGCCCCTTGCGGCTTGTCTGTTTTTTTTGTCCAGCGGTATATGGGCCTCTTCCGAAGACAGTCAGACAGTTTTGTTCAAGGCAGCCTGGTTGAAGAACGAGGAACAGTCGTATGTACTGGAACACAAGACCTACAATCTGCAGCAGGGAGATACCTCCGAGTTGGAAACCATCAGCCTGAAGGCCGATGTGATGGTGCAGGATTCCACCGGCGACCGCTATGTACTGGTATGGAGCTTTTACGAATTTTCGATGCAAAGCAATCATTATCCTTCGGTCTGGCTGATGCAGTATATCAAGGATTTGAAAATCAGCTGCCGGACTTCGCCGGTTGGTGTGCTCAAAGAATTCCCCGATTTGGCTGATTTTCGCAAAAGACTGGATCAGGCGGTGGAATCGGCCTTTGCATCCTACCAGGGCTTGCCTTCCGAAGCCTCCAGAGCCCGGGTTTACAGGCTCAGAGAAGAATTGGAGTCCTTTTTATTGATGACCATCAATCATGTTCATCAGGCCTATGGCCTGGGTTATACCCCCGGAGAAGTAGTTGAAGTTTCCGACAAAATGGAAACACGTTTTTCGGAAACAGTCGTAGATGCCCTTATTCGAAAAAAACTGGACAATTACAATCCCGAGAGCGGGGTCGCCAGCCTGGTCATGGCCACTTTGCTGGATACAGCTCAGCTTAACAAGGCGATGCAGGAATTTACGGCTTCTAAGGATTTACAGCGACCTGTTTACAGGCAGGAGAATACCTCAGCCCTGGTGATGCACATCCCCAGCGGCTGGCTCTTGTACGGTTTTGACAAACGAGAGGTTTACCAGGGCAAGAACTTATATGGGGAATTTTTCGAAATCACCTACCGTTAAAATAAACTTTTTGTTTAATAATCTAATAATCTGTAGTTTATGAGTCTGAAAATTGAAAAGATACCTTTTGGTAAGATGCCCGACGGCAGAACTGTGTACAAATTCCGCATGACCAACGAGTCGGGAGCGGTGGCTGAGGTCTGTAACTACGGAGCCACTTTGGTCAATGTCGAAGTGCCTGACAAAGCAAACAAGCTTGTCAGCGTGGTCAAGGGTTTTCCTTCGGTGGAGGGCTATCTGGCCGACAGAGCCATCGGTACCTATCTGGGGGCTACCTGTGGGCGTTATGCCAACCGTATTGCCAAAGCCCGTTTTGTACTCGAAGGCTGCGAATACACTCTGGCTGCCAATAACGGCGACAATAGCCTGCATGGCGGCATCGAAGGATTTCATACCAAATACTGGGATTTCGAAACCGACGAGGAATACGTGCATTTTAACTGCGAATCGCAGGAGGGAGAGGAAGGTTTTCCCGGTAAACTTAAGATCAGAACATCCTACGGCTGGTCGGCCACCAACGAATTGAGTATTTTGTACACGGCCACAACCGACAAAGCAACTCCGCTCAATATAACCAGCCACGCCTATTTCAATCTGGCCGGAGGCGGCAATATACTCAAGCACCGGATGAAAATTCACGCAGATCGTTATATTCCCATACATCCCGATGCTATTCCCACAGGCGAAATACGTTTTGTCAAAGATACAGCCTTTGATTTTAGTGACTTCAAAGCCATAGGGAAAGAGATTAACAAACAGGAAAGCCAGTTGATCAACGGCGCCGGCTACGACCATTGTTTTGTCATCAACAAAGAAGAATTTGGCTGCCTGGCATTGGCCGTAGAGGTGTTTGCTCCCGAAAGCGGCTGCGGACTCAAGGTCTGGACCAGCAAACCGGGCGTTCAGTTTTACAGCGGTAATTACCTGCGCAGCGATCTGCCGGCTTTGGACGGGAAAAACCTGGCTTACCGCGAGGCTTTTTGCCTGGAGCCGGAATTTTTCCCGGACAGCCCCAATCAAAGCGGTTTTCCCGATTGTATTTTACAAGCCGGGCAAGTGTATAATCACAGCACTATTTTCCAATTTTACGTAGAAGATTGATCTGTTTACAGATCATTATAAAGCTCAAAAATGACTAAGATGATCAGACTTGAATGCGATTATTCCGAAGGAGCACATCCCCGCATTATGGAAAGCCTGCTCCACAGCAATTTGGAACAAACGATTGGCTATGGCGAAGATCCCTATTGCGAACGAGCCGCCGGACTGATTAAACAAGCTTGCGCAGTGCCGCAGGCCGATGTACATTTTCTGGTAGGAGGCACCCAGACCAATACTACGGTTATTGCCTCCATACTTCGTCCGCATCAGGGAGTTATTGCGGCCGAAAGCGGACACATTAACGTGCACGAAAGCGGTGCCATCGAAGCCACCGGACACAAAGTACTGGCTTTGCCCTCGGCCGACGGCAAAATCCGGGCAGCTCAGGTTGAAGCCCTCTGTCTGGAGCATATGAACGATCCCAGCCGGGAGCATATGGTGCAACCCGGTATGGTGTATATTTCACAGTCCACCGAAAAAGGAAGCATCTATTCCCGTCGGGAACTCAGGGAACTCAGCAAAGTCTGCCGTCGCTTTGACCTGCCCCTGTTTATGGACGGCGCCCGGTTGGGCTATGCACTGGCTGCTGAGGGGAACGATCTGGATTTAAAAGAAATTGCCCGTTGTTGTGAAGTCTTTTACATTGGAGGGACCAAGGTAGGAGCTTTATTTGGCGAAGCCGTGGTTATTACCGGCGAGAAACCGAAAAAGGATTTCCGCTATCTGATAAAACAAAAAGGGGCTATGCTGGCCAAGGGCAGATTGTTGGGGATACAATTTGAAGCTTTGTTTCAGGATGATTTGTATATCGAAATTTCTAAACAGGCAGTGGAGTTGGCCCTGCAGTTGCGCGAAGGGCTTAAATCAATGGGCTATTCCTTTTTGTCGGAATCACCTACCAATCAGCAATTCCCGATCTTACCCGACCCTTTGCTGAGGTATCTGGAAAAGAATTATGTCTTTAGTTTCTGGGCCAAACCCAACGATAAGCAGACTGCGGTGAGAATTTGCACCAGCTGGGCCACTCCCGAACAGCACATAAAACAATTGCTTGAAGATATCAGGCGTTTTGAGGCTGATACTCCAAGCAATCTATCTGTTCAATAAGTCCTTAGGGCCTGTTGCGTGGGTCGATACAAAAAAAAAGACTTGTCTTATTCTGCCTTGGGCAGGTTGTCGGTGCCGGCAACCTGAGCGCAGGAATCAGGTACTGTATTAACCTGAACCGGAACAATGCTGTCCTGAAGTTCAACAACTGTACTGTCGTTGCCACTAACTTTGGAACCGCCTTTTTGCTGACAGGAAATCAGATAAAGAGCGGCAAACAAAAGAATCAAAGCAATTGATTTTTTCATTGGAGTAATTAATAAAAAATAAGTGAAATAAGAATATTGAAAACCGCTGCAAAGGTATAGCAGAATATTCTCAGGTTGTACTCCTTGGTGTAAATTTATTTTTTCAACAAAGAAAACATTTTTTATAG
>CAZNQD010000071.1:0-1307 GCA_964575345.1 uncultured Bacteroidales bacterium | reverse complement strand
ACAGAACAGGCAGCTTCCTACAGAAACTATTCTTTTATGGCTTTCTGTCCTTTCGCAGGCATGGAATACAGCCTGAGCGATAAAATGCACCTGATCTTCAAAATCGATTACCTGATGAATCTTTCCAATCCTCAGGATGATTTTGTAAAAGGCCCCAGAGTCTACCTCGGTTTTATGTTCTATCACATCAAACAATGAGCTTCATGCCCAAAAAGAACGCCATTAAGAAACTATTTGATCAGATCGCCCCGCATTACGACCAACTGAACCATTTGTTGTCGCTCAATGTGGATAAGAGCTGGAGACGTAAAGCTGTCAAAAAGATTCTCGGGATTCCTCACGAACGGGTAATGGATATGGCCTGCGGAACAGCCGATTTCGGCATTGCCCTGGCCAAAGCCGGTGTCCCCTCGGTGTTAGGCCTGGATATTTCGGAACAAATGTTGCGTATAGGCAGACAAAAGGTTCAGGCGCTGGGCCTGAGCGAAATTATACAACTTGAACAGGGCGACAGCGAAGCCATTGCCTGTTCTGACAACAGTTTTGATGCAGTAGGAGTGGCTTTTGGCGTACGCAATTACGAAAATCTGGAGCTGGGTTTGCAGGAAATGCTGAGGGTGCTCAAACCCGGAGGAATGCTGTTGATACTGGAACTTTCGGTGCCTCAGGGGCGTTTTTTATATTCGCTCTATTCCTTTTACTTTACCCGGGTTTTACCCTGGATAGGCGGGCTGATTTCAGGCGATAAGCAAGCTTATGCCTATTTGCCGGCATCCGTCTTGCACTTCCCTAAGCCCAAAGAATTCCTGAAAATCCTGCAATCCTGTGGCTTTGTCGAAACACGGCAGCAAGCACTGAGCCTGGGGCTGGCTCGTATTTTTACAGGAAAGAAGTAAACCCCACCACCAGACTAAACAAGAGGGTCAGCAGCACCAAAACCGGCAGTTGGTGATCGAGCGCCTTATCCTTGAGTTGACGCACCCGATTCAGGTGAAATACTGCCAGTGGAAGTAAAAGTAAAAACAGGTATTGAGGCCAATCCAGGCCTTTAATCAGGTTGTATATCAGTATTAGCACAAAAGCTCCGTAAACCAGCAAGTTGTGATAGATTTTGGCCTTGCGCTCTCCCAGCACGAGGGGCAGGGTTATCCGGTTGATCTTATCGGTCTCCATATCCCGGATATTATTCAGGTTTAGCACTCCGGTGATAAGGAAGCCACAAGCCGAGGCAGGAAGCAACAGCAAAAAAGGTACTTGTCCGCTCTGCAAAAAATAGACTCCCAGGGTGCTCAACAGGCCGAAAAACA
>CAZNQD010000070.1:0-10135 GCA_964575345.1 uncultured Bacteroidales bacterium | reverse complement strand
GCATGATTGCTCATGTCTTTGACTTGACCCACTACATTGTCAAAAAGAACTAAACCTTCGCTACTGATGATAGTAAAACGTAAATCTTCGGGCAGCATACGGGTCACCTCTATGGTGTCGCAATTTTGCAGCAGGTAAGCGTCTATCATCTCGGAATAGGCAGCAAGTTTGGATCGTATTTCCTCGGTTTTATGGCGCTTCTCCCTGTCGAGCTGAAAGAGAATGGTGATAAACATAAAAGCCAGCACAATCAGGCCGAAGTTGAGGTATAATCTGGTTCTGTAATGCATAATGTCGGGCTGTATTAAAGGTTAGATTCAGGAAAGCCAGCAATAACCGAAACCCGGACGGCTTTGCAAGTGTTCACCTGCTGCGCCCATCTTTTTTCGTAATCTGGCAATATGCACGTCTACGGTTCTTTCCAATACAAAAGATTCATCTCCCCAAACCCTGTCAAGGATTTGTTCCCGTGTGAAATAACTGTCGGCTGATTGCATCAGCAAATCCAAAATCTGAAATTCTTTTTTGGTCAGCGTTAGCATTTCTCCATTCAGGCTGGCGGTTTTTGCTTTGCGATTCAGGATCAGCCCATAGGATTGCAAGAGTTCTTCCTCCCCGGGAGATTTGTTGCTCTCGATTCGACGAAAGATTGCTTTTATTCGGGCCAACACTTCCTGAATAGAAAAGGGTTTGGCAATGTAATCGTCTCCGCCCAGACTAAAACCAGTCAGGAGATCGTTTTCGGTGTTTTTGGCTGTCAAAAAAACGATAGGAAGTTGGCTGTTCATTTCTGTTCTGATTTTTCTGGCCAGCTGATAGCCGGACATGCCACCCATCATGACATCGAGAATTAGCAGGTCATAACACCTGCTGTTGTCAAGCAGGAGTTTGAGGGCTTGTTCAGCAGAGTTGGCCGACACTGCTTCGTAACCGGCGTTCTCCAGATTAAACTGAAGAATTTCACAAATATCCTGCTCGTCGTCTACAACTAAGATGCGTTTCATTTCTGTAGAGTTTATATTTCTTTGTGGCGTATATCCTTGCCTTCGGAGAGGAAAATAACAGCCTCGGCGATATTGGTGGCTCCGTCTCCAATGCGTTCCATTCCGTATAATATACGTCCCAGGTCGAGAATATCGGCTAGCCAGTGAGGATGACTGGAGTCCGTTTTTTCATGTTCAAAAAGTTTCTTGTGGCTCAAACGATGAATCTTGTCCAATTCTTCGTCGCTGTTGATTACGCTGCGGGCCATGGTATTATCGGCCCATAAAAAGGCAAAGACGGCATTTTGCAACATACTGTCGGCCAATTCAAATAAGCCTACGGCGTATTCCTTGTAATCGGGGTAGACAGAGTTTTGTTTGTTCAGGTAATGCATTCTCCGGCTGATACTGTCCAGGGTATCGGCTATGCGTTCCAGATCGACCACCGTATCGTAATACGAAATGATGCGCCTGAGGTCTCCGGCCCGGGGAGTATACAATACAATACTATTGACTATATCGTCGCGAAGCTTGACTTCCATAGTATCGATGGAAGTTTCGTTATTTTGCATTTCATCAATCAAGGCCTGAGAAGTATCGCCTGCCAGTTGTAATTTTAGAATCTGTGCCTGACGCAAAACCAGGTTGGCCATTGTATTGAATTCCTGGGTAAGCCGGGCCAGATAAGTTTCTCTTATTGTATCCATAGTCCTGTAATTATCCGAATCTTCCTGTCAAATATTCTTCTGTGCGCTTATCCGAGGGATTGGTAAACATAATTTCGGTCTTGTCGTATTCCACCAGTTCCCCCAGATACATAAACATGGAATAGTCCGATATGCGTGCAGCTTGTGCCATGTTATGTGTTACGATGACAATAGTAACTTCTTTTTTTAACTTGACCAACAATTCTTCGATCAGATTGGTGGCAATAGGGTCCAGGGCCGAGGTGGGCTCATCCATAAGCAAAATGTCCGGTTTCAGGGCCAGGGCCCTGGCTATGCACAAGCGCTGTTGCTGGCCGCCCGAAAGAAAAGAGCCTTTTTTACTCAGGCTGTCTTTGACTTCGTCCCAAAGCCCGACGCTTTTAAGAGATGTTTCCACCAATTCGTCTTTTTCCTGACGCGATTGTTTGATTCCTATGAGTTTGTAGCCGGCCAGCACATTATCGTAAATGCTCATAGTGGGGAAGGGGTTGGGGCGTTGAAACACCATACCGGCCATTCTTCTTACTTCGCTGGGATTGATTTGCAGCAAATCCCGGCCTCTGAGTTCGATGCTGCCGCTGATACGAATATCGGGATACAGTTCATGCATTCGGTTGATAGCCCGGATCAGCGTACTCTTGCCGCAACCCGAGGGGCCCATTACCGAGGTAATTAAACCTTCGTAGATATTGGCTGAAACTTTGTTCACGGCGTATTTGCCGGGAGTATAGGATACGCTCAGTTCTTTGAGGCTCAGGATAGGTGTTTTAGTTAAATTCTCCATTTCTTTGCAAGTTGTTTGGCCAGAATATTTAAACTCAAAACCAGCAAGAGTAAAAACAGGGAAGCACTCCAAATCATGCTTTGCAGGTTGGGGTCGTTGTAAAATTCCCAAATAAGCAGCGAAACCGCCGAAGCAGGTTTGCTGACATCCCATTGTATGGCTGTTGCACCCAGGGCCGTAAGCATCAGGGGAGCTGTTTCGCCTATGACTCTGGATATGGACAGTAAGATACCTGTAAAAACGCCCCCGAAAGCCGAGGGCAAAAGTACTTTCAATACCACTGAACTGTATGGTGAACCCAAAGCCAGGCCGGCTTCTTTGAGGCTGACAGGTAAGAGGTTCATGGTTTCTTCGGTAGAACGTACTATAAGAGGTAACATCATAATAGCCAGGGCCACACTTCCTGCCAAAGCTGAATAGCTCTTGAGGGGAATGACCACCCAAAGATAGGCTATGATCCCCAAAATAATCGATGGAGTACCCTGTAACAAATCGGTCAGAAAACGAACGACAGACGAAAACCTGGTTTTGCGGTTTTCGGAGAGGTAGATGCCGCTCATTACTCCTATGGGAATGGCTATGGCAGAGGCTATAAGCACCATCATCAGAGTTCCCGCAATGCCGTTGGCAATACCGCCGGGTATGGGCTGATTATTATTGATGGCCAGCAAGGCATCCAGCGTGCTGGGCGTAGTTTCGGTAAAAAAGTCCCAGTTAATCTGTCTCCAGCCTTGAAGAAATACTTTTCCGATGATAAGGACCAGCGGCACAGCTGTCAGGGCCGAGAGTACAATCACCGACAGGCTCAGTAACTTATTCTTGAATAATCTGTATTTTAAAGAACTCATATACTGTAGCGTTTAATCATCAGCCTGCCCAGAAAATTAACAATGGCCGTTATTAAAAAGAGCAATAAACCTATGGCTATCAATGAAGACAATTTGAGCCCGTCGGCTTCGCCAAACTGATTGGCAATGATACTGGCCATAGTATTGCCCGTATCCATCAGTCCGTGGGGAATTCTGTTGGTATTGCCTATGAGCATGGTTACAGCCATGGTTTCGCCAATGGCTCTCCCCAGGGCCAGAATATAAGCCGAAAAGATCCCCGAGAAACTGTTGGGAAGAATAATGTTGCGGATGACCTCGGCCCGGGTAGCCCCCAGACTGTAGGCTCCTTCTTTGAGCTCCTGGGGAACCATGCGGATAAATTCGGCACTCAGAGAAGAAGCGTAGGGAATAATCATAATGGCCAGCACCAGCGACGAGGTCAACATGCCAAAACCTTGTTCCGACAAACCCAGAGATTGAATAAGAGGTCTCAGGGCGTAAAAGCCCCAGAGCCCGTAGACTATCGAAGGAATGCCGGCCAGCAAGTCGACTATACCCCCTAAAACGCCTGCGACTTTTTTCCCCCTGTAATACTCGCCCACAAAAAAAGATACCGGCAGTGAAAAAGGCAGACAAAAAGCCAAAGCCAGTAACGAGGTCAACAAAGTTCCGCTGATGAAAGCCAGGGCTCCGTATTGTTCGGCTCCCGTGCTTGAATTCCATTCAGACGAAAAGATAAAACCAAAAAATCCAAACTCCCTGAAAGCAGGTATGGCTCCTTTACTCAAGGAAAAGAACATACCTGCAAAAATCAGCAAGAGGATCAAAGCCGAAACCAGGAGGAAGGATCTGAAGATTTTGTCCGACATCAGGAGCTAACAATTACAAAGGCTTGCCGTTA
Source organism: uncultured Bacteroidales bacterium (assembly GCA_964575345.1). GTDB lineage: Bacteria > Bacteroidota > Bacteroidia > Bacteroidales > UBA1402 > UBA1402. The sequence continues at coordinate 5,930 of CAZNQD010000070.1, read as the reverse complement.
TACTGAATTTCCGAAAGGGCTTTTTTGGCTTTTTCAATCACTTCGTCCGAAAGCGGAGCATAATGCACTGTGGTGGTCTGAGCCTGAGCCGTGGGACTGAGCATAAAGTTGAGCAGGCTGAGTGTAGCCCGAGCCTGAGCTTCGCTCCTGTTGGCATATGCCTGATCTTTGTACACAATAATCCAGGTAAAACAGCTGATCGGATAGGAGCCTTTTACACTGGAATTGGTAATCATGCTGCGGGTGTCGTCGGCGATTTCTTCCTGAGCTGCGGCCGAGATAGAAAGACTCGAGGGCAGAACAAATTCGCCGGCTGCGTTTTGCAGATAAGCGATGGGGCTGTTCAAGGCAAAAGCATATTCGGAGCCTATGTAACCTATGGCGCCTTCGGTCTGGCTGATAGTGCCGGCTACCCCCGGATTGCCTTTGGCGGCTATGCCCTGGGCAAAATTAAGCGATTTGCCTGTGCCCAAAGTCTTTTCCCAGTCTTTGCTCACTTTGGTCATGTAGTCGCTGAATACATATGTAGTACCGCTGCCGTCGGAGCGATATACAGGAGTAATCGCTTTGTCGGGTAAATTTATTGCAGGGTTGATTGCCTTGATGGCGTCATCGTTCCAGCGAGTGATTTTGCCCAGGTAAATACCGGCGATGATATTCCCGTTCAAATTCAGGGAACGCACATCCGGCAGGTTGTACGACAGCACAACGGCTCCAAGGCAGGTTGGAACGTGAATGGTAGCTTTCATCTCCGACATCTCTTTGTCGCTGAGAAAAGCGTCGCTGCCTGCAAAATCGACCACCTCGTCCCGAAGACTGCGTATACCCCCACCGCTGCCTATGCCTCCGTAAGAGACATCTATGCCTGCGTTTTCGCTAAAAGTTTTAAAGACCATGTTGTAATAGGGCAGGGGAAAAGTGGCTCCTGCTCCGGACAAACTGGTTTTCTGATCACAACTGGTTAACAGCAGGCTGCTGACAGCCAAAAGGAAAATTGCTTTTTTCATTTTTATCGTTTTTAAAAAGACAGATTCAATTCTCCTGCAAAAATCAGCAAGGCTTATGACAGATTCATATCAAAGCTGTTACAATTTTGTTAAGATGTTAAATTTTTCCGGGGCTTAGTCGCGTGAATACACCAGGCCGTTTTGAAGTTTATACTGTATAAGTCCGTAATGCTTAGCCAGATAGATTTCCTTTACGGTATGATCTTCCCATTCTTCTGCCAGGTCGAGGCAGGTAAAATGTAACAGCTCTCTGTAAATAGTATTCCCTACCCGAAGGCTGTCCAGGAATTTGACGCTGGAATAGCTTTTGAAGTCTTCCTCGTAACCCTGGTCGGTCATAAGCTTGTCCAGATAGCCATTACCACATTCCAGCCGGCTCAGGCATTCGTAGTTGAAGTTGTACGTAAAAGAAGTGCTGCCCACTTCCGCCCTGATTTCGTCTCCGTAGGGGTCCCAAAAGGCAGAAAGCGACAAAGAATAATTCGTTTCGTAGGTAGAACTGTAACTCTGATAAATATGTTCCCTGTAAGTTCTGTGCGTGGTAACGAAGAAATAGCCACCCCAGGATTTATCGAATTCCTTTTTGTTTTCATGCATGGTAAAGCTTTGGCTGATGCCGTTTTGGTCTGTCATGACAAAACTTTCGCCCAGGCTGTCGTTGCTCAGCCATTCCTGCTTGTCGTTGCTGACAAAATAAGTTTCTTCGCGGGCCAGTGGGGAATCTTCGCCGCAAGACCAAAACAGGAATAGGGCCAGAATTGTCAGCAAACTGTGAAAAGTTCTCCCCCGGCAAGATTCAAAACCGGCCGGAATCAAAACCTGAGCAGAGGTCTTCCCTTGAGCCTGAATGTTTTCCCTGATATTATTCCTGGATTGCATAATATTCCTGATTTGTCATTTTGATGAATAAGATACCCTGGTCGTAATTGTAGAACAAACTGTCCACGCGTATGGAATCTTTGGTGTACCAGGAATCGTTGAGGTTTTTGAGTTGGAAAACCTCTTTATAAAACGTGTTACCGATTTGCAAAGAATCGGCAACACTTACAGGCCAGTAAGCGGTGTCGGCGGCTTGTACAGGAATGATAAAAGAGGCAGAACCTATTTGAGCCGAAAAACGATAGAAAGAGTCGGTTTCGTTGCAGAGATCCAGCCGGATATTGAAAATGGGATAATCCGGTTTCAGGCTGGTCGTGTTGACTTCGTAGACATAGATTTTGGCTTCCTTGTTGCAGTAAAAGCCAAAATCGTCAAGATGGGTTTTTTCCTGGCGGCTGGCACGTACAGTTGAAAAACTGACAGTGTGTCCGGCAGAGTGTTTGAAGCTGTACACCCGGCCGTTCTGATAGGGCACTTTAGCCAGAATTTCCTCTGGCAGAGGTCCAAGGTCGATAGTTTGGTATGCACAGGGCCGGCAGCCTGTCCATAACAACAAGACGGCTAACAGTAAAATGAAAGCGAAATATTTGTACATAAAACGGAATCAGAAAAAGAAGTCATATAAAGAAGACAAAAAACAGGCAGATGTGCTACAAACAAAAAAGGATCAATTTCAAAACGATCAAAGAGCAGGTGTTTATTGATAAATATGTTTGTTAAAACAATGATGGAATGAATCAAGTTTGAAAATTAATATACAACCAGTTTCTGTTGTTGAAGACTGCCCCTGCTGCCCATCTGCACAATATACATTCCCGGATTCAGATGCAGAGAGATTTCTCCCGGCCCTAAGTACTGTGCAAAGACAGTCCTGCCGGAAAGATCGTAAATATTTAGCCGGGCCTGCTCCATGTACGATAGCAGACGGAGGCTGTTGCCCTGTTGCCAGACTTTGAAAAAGGCGCTTGTCTGCGTCTCGGACCGGCTTTCAATTCCAGTATCAGAGCCTGGGGCAAAGGCGCCCTGACTATCGTAACTAAGGTAAAGCAGCTTGTATTCGAGTATTTCTCCCTGTGTTGCTTTGCCAAAACTAAGGCTGGCCGGAGAATATTCCGCCAGACAGAGATTGCTTATGGCGGTGGGCGACATATAGCTTTTCTTTTTGAAAGTAAGGTAACAATCCACCTCATCTTCTGTGGATTCCGGGCTCCTGAAGTAAAAACACTTGCGTTCCACCTGTCCGTTCAGAGACGGAATCTCAAAGTCTTTGCTGCCTGTAAGGGCTTCTGTGCCCTCTTTGTTGCCGGAGGCAGTAAGGGTGTATTGGCCGCTTTTGTCGTTCCAGTTGATGTTGTCGAAACTGAATTCGTGCCAGCGTCCCGGTTTGAGACGCAGGGGCAGACTGTACCATGTGCCGTACTTGGCGTCCAGGTCGAAGCGAAAAAGAAAGGCAGCCACACCCGGCCAGTTGGCGTGATCAACCACGACTTTCGACTCGGTGGTGCCCCCCATCTTTTTCTCCGAAAGCCAGCCCAGAGGCGCCTGATTGTTTTTGCTTTTCAGAAATTGCGGATCCCCGATCAGGTTTAGTGTATCGACGACTTCTATACCACTGGCAAAACTGATTTCCTTGTTGCCGCCGGCGTCCAGATCTGAGATTTCTGTTGCCGGCCGGGCATACACAAAGCTTTCGTTGCGGTAGACATAAACGGTATCGTTGCGTTGGGCAATCCGCCAGAGTTGCTCCTGGCTGTTGTCGCATAAATCCATAAGCTCCTGGCTTAGGAGGGGGGCAGCCCACAAAAGACTGTCGGTTTTCAGCCTCAGCCTCAGGCCCAGGCCCGAGCCGCTGCGGGCGGCAAAATCGAAGCCTCTGTGGCCGGTTTCCAGAATTTGTAAAGCGAATTCAAGGGAATAATCGCCCCGGGGGTCGAAGCCCTCCACAGGTATCATTTCCTGCTGATCTGTTTGGAGTCTGATCTGATAGGCTTCGTGCAAGCTCTCAGGGAGTTTTTTTTTTAATGGCAGCCCGCCCGGAGACAGCCTGAGTTCTGAGGCCGGGTTAAGTTCGGGATACAGCGATTCGAGCGGAATCAGCTGTTTTTCTGTACGTTTGCCCGACCATTTCAGTTCCAGTACATCTTGCTGTCCGGCCAGGCTTTCGATTACTATATTGTGTCGGTGACTGTTGAAAGGAGGCAGTTCCGCCGCATATTCTGCCGGCTCCTCTGTATGGGGGGTATTCAGTAAAATCCTGCCATTGATGTAGAGCCTGCTGGCTGCGGTAGTGTTCAGATACAGGGTATAGGCTTCTCCGTAACGGGTCTCCAGGCTGCCCGAGCAGCGCAGGCTTTTTACATCGGCGCAGACAGGGCTGTCGGGGAGGCCTGCAGCGGAATCGATGCAGTTTAAAAAACGGCTGTCCGAATAATAATAAGCCTTAAGGCCACTGCCTGTGGCCGGTTTGGGATTGTCCAGCAAATAGTCTATAACACTCAGCTCGTTGTTTCGGGCCAGGTAGACAAAAGACAGAATGCCTTCGTTAATGGCGTTCTGATCGATTTGCGGTTCGGAGCAAAAACGCCCGGCATCCAGATCGGACACCAGCTCCCAGTCGCTGTAATCTGCGGCTGAACTGGCGGCGTAAATTTCTGCTCCGTTGGCAATGACATAGGCATTATCGAAAGCATCCAGGATGATCTGAACCCGGCAATAGGAATTGACTTTTTGGCCTTTGTTGTAAATATAATTGTGATGCCAGTTGCCGTCGGTATCGCGGAAACGATGGTGCAATACAGCTTTGCTGCGGGAACTGCTCCAGTCGGAGTCGGTGCCCGAGTCCATATAAGAGTTGACTATATGTACCCTGCCTTTGCTGTCGCAGGATTGGGTTTCCTGATTGATGTAGCCTTTGTTGTAGGGAATATCGGCTATTTTGAGTGTTGCGATGCCCTGCCTCAGGCAATTGCCCGAGGTCCGGCTGTCGGTATAATTGAGGGCCTCGCTCAGGGCTACCTGATTTCCGTAGGTATCTTTCCAGCTGCGGCCGTGGTCATCGCTGTAAGCATAGCAAAGGTCGTGGTTGGTCTGTCCCCCAAAATCGTCTCTCCAGCACCAGGAAACATGCAATCGTCCTTGTTTGTCGTAATCCATGCGATTGATGTAGGCGCAGGAATTGGGGTTGGTATCCATGCCCTGTACGTAACGGCCTATAAGACTCCAGCTGTGAGTGTCGCCATCGTATTCGCGCAGGTAGCTGTCTCCGTCACCGCTCAGTTTGTACCGGCACTCAAACAGCAGGTTTCCGTCGGGTTTCTCGATAAAACGGGGATAGGTTACATCGGGTACGGGCACGCCGGCTTCGAGTTCGTCGGTGAAAGGCCCGAAATTTCCGGCTGTCCAGGCCAGGCTGTCGTTGTTGGCCAGGCCAATCACCGAACGACAATAATGTAAAGGATCGTTGTGGTGGTCGCAGGCCAGGTGAATACTGCCGTCTTTTTTGCAAATACCCATGGTAATGACGTTGTGGGCATCGTCCCGGTTGTTTTTGTAGGGGAGCACCACTTCGTTCCATTGGCCCGCAGGCAATTTACGGCGGGCTATGCACACTTTTCGTTCCAGATTATAATAAACAGTGTACTGCCAGCCCCGGAAGCTCACCAGGGCATCTTGTTGAAAGGCCTGTCCGATGAGTTGTTCCTGTGAATTTTGCATAACGTGGCAGCCGGAACCGGGTTTCGTCTCGGTTACCCGGTAGAGGGCGGGTTCAGCTCTGGAATAAACGATGGAGGAGAAAAAAAGAACGGTGAGTATAGAAAACAATCTGGACATAATACAATTCTTGTAACGATTTAAGTACTATTAGAATGGCGAAGATACAGCTTTATTTTATTTTGAGAAATAAGGCTTTTTGATTTACTTTGTGCACAAATACCTGAAATACCATGTCCACCCGCCTTACCGGATTACTTGTTTTTGCAGCACTGTTTATTTTTCCCTTGCGGGGAGAAATGCAGATTTCGTTTGAATATTTTCCTTATATGG
>CAZNQD010000069.1:0-10301 GCA_964575345.1 uncultured Bacteroidales bacterium | reverse complement strand
TGAAAGAATTGAAAAACTTGTCGCTATAGTAACAATTGCATTTTGTTGGGCATATTTAGTCGGAATTTATTTACACGAACATGATAAGCCAATCAGAATACTAAATAATGGTAGAATGGCAAAAAGTTTCTTCAAATATGGCCTCACTTTTATTGCATCAGTGCTTTTAAATGCTGGTTTTCAATCAAATATAGATGTTTTTAAATTTTTGTCATGTACTTAGGTAATTTACATAAAATGCAAAAACGAGCAGTTTTTTTATCAGGTGGTGGTGAAGGGGAAAACCAATTTGCTAATACTCAACAGTGGGTTATGGATAATACTTTTGAACCGGAAGGATGGACTTGTGATTCCCATTTTGCGATTGATGGTGCTACCCGAATTGATGGTTTAAACGCTCTCGATAACAATTACTTATTTTTTCTTTACAGAGGGCACGGATATCCACCTCCTTACACTGGTTGGCCCATACCTTTTAACATTATTAATAGAGATATTGATAGAGCTACAAATACAATATATCCAATGGGGTTTTCCTTTTCTTGTTTTACCAATAATTTTGGAGCAATTGATAATTCAGGTCTTACAATGACCTGTTTTGGTGAGCAGTGGATACGTAGTGAACGTGGTGGTGTATCTTTTTTTGGAGCAACCACATCTACCTATCGCCACACAAACAACGTAATAGAAAAAAAAATATTTGGAGAGGCATTTACGGATGAAGAACAATTAGCCGCAATGATTAATCTAGGTATGAAGAGGTATTGGTTGCGTTTCTGGTCTTGGTCAAATCGCATAAGAACTAAAAGACACATGAAATCATATAATCTTTTAGGAGATCCATCATTTAACAAATCGGGGAATGGTTGTATTCAGAATTTTATATTCAATCAAAACGAGACTTTCAATTGTGGAGATTCATTGACATACCATGCAAGCAATAGTATCGAAAATGCTAATTTATTTGTTTTACATAGTGACAGTCGTGTATCTTTAATAGCAGGCAATTCAATAACTTTAAATTCGGGATTTAGAGCCGAGGCAGGTTCAGAATTTTGTGCAGCCATTGCACAATGTACAAATTCCACAACGCCAAGATCCGCCAAAGCATCAGATCAGGTGGGAACATCTTTGTTTTTAGATAGTTTAAAAACAGCACCTCTAAACCTTGAATTATCTGCATACCCAAATCCATTTAGAGACATATTAACTCTAAGATTTAGTGTTAAAGAAAAGGAAATCGTCTCACTCACTATTGTAAATCAATTTGGGGTTGTTTTAATGAAACCAATTGACTCAAAATTGTATTCAGAGGGAGTTTATTATGAAAATATTAGTTCAGCGAATATGCCATGTGGAATATATTTTTATAGAATCGAAATTGGCAAACATCAATTTACTGGTAAGATTTTAAAAATTGATTAATTATGAGAACACTCCTTCTTTTAGTTGCCTGCATCATCTTTATTTGTTCTTGCGGCAAAGTTGAATGCCCTGCATTTCCCGAAGAGTTAATGACTTGGGTTGATTATAAAAAAACTGATACATTGAGGTATAAATCTTTTAATGACACGCTTTCTCATATTGTTATAAATAATCATAAATCGGAAAGATATTCATTTAATAAAAATTTAGATTGTGTATGCGGTGCAAGTGCTGGCTTCGTATCAGATATTAATAAGAATGGTTATAACATAATTGGAAGCTGTTACTACTCAGATGACCTCATTGATGTATCGTACAGATTTCAAACCAGCGAAATCGAGGACTTATTTGAATTTCGTTACGATTTGTCGAACAATCAACTACTTGATGACCTTACAATTATTAATTATGAACTCAACGGAGTCGTTCTTTCTAATGTTGGTATGCTTGAAAATACAAACAATATAATCATTAGCAAAGTGTATTTTACCAGCGAAAAAGGACTGATTGCTTTTGTTGATAATAACAAAACGGAATGGAAACTTATTGAGTAACAACCGGAAATGCAAAACAACTACGGAGTTGGGCGGGTTTTTGGACCTTCGAAATGGAAGCTGCAGTACTGGAATTTTCTTCCCACTCGTATTCTCAATTCAAAGGAGGCAATATTGACAGAATCGCCGTCAATCCGGCCATAAAAAGGTGTACCCAATTCATTTGTTTCGTTGTTGTTATAATAAATAAAACCTTTGCCGGCATAGGCGATATTGGCTTTTGAACTTTTGTTCAGGTCAAACTCCTCACTGACAAAAGTGACCCGGCCCACATAGAGGGTGTCTGCCTCCAGGACTATGCTTCCGGGGGCGGTCACCTCGACGGTGTCACCTTGAATGGTACGTGTCCACACGCCCACGTATTGGCCTTCGGCTTCCAGTTCGGGTGTGGTATCGTGGATTACTATTTCGTCAGCGCTTTCTCTTTCACAAGCCATCAGAGCGATTCCCATGCTTAGCAATAAGACTGCTGTATATATACTGTTTTTCATACTTGGATAATCAATTACAATAGTGGTTTCTTTTTAAAAATGTAAAGTCAGGTTATCAATAACCGGGGTTCTGATCTTCGGGAGATATTCCCTCATTGGAACTGATTTCGGCTGCGGGGATGGGACGCAACCATTTGATTTCTCCTTTGGGATTGGACATATCATCAACAGAAGATACATACTCGTTGAATGCCAAATTATAACGAACCATTTGTTTGGTACGGCGCAGATCTACCCAGCGACCTTCGTTTTCGCCGAAAAGTTCGCGGGCTTTCTCATCAAGAATCACATCTAAGGCTGTCAAATCACCAAAAGCCACAGTGGACTCGTACTTCTCTTCGTAATCATCGAAAGAACTGAGGAGAACAGCGTTTGAGCGGTTTCGCACAGCATTAACCCTGGCCAGGGCGGTATTCTGGTCGCCTGCCATAAGATAAGCTTCGGCAGCCACCAGGTACATATCACTCAAATGGAAAAGAACTACGTCGCGGTAGCAGGTAGTAGTGCTCGCTTCCTGCTCGGTGGCCGGGTCATCGTGTTTCTTAACAGTGACACTGGAATTAAGTACCGTTTTATTGCCTTCTTTATAGGAAACCGATTCTTGTTTGGTAATATCACCGTTTTCGTTGATTTCTATCCGAAGCATAGGATCGCTCATGATAAAGGCCCTGCCTGTTTTGTTGGCATAGCCTTCGGAAACAAAACGACTTTTGTTTGTATTAATCCAGGCCAACACAGAATCGGCCGGCTCATAATACGGGAAATAGGCCAATACAATGTGGAGGTTCTCCGGATTGGGATTGTTGTAATAGGCATAATAGCCTTCTGTTCCCCAGTCAGGCTTTCCGTCGTCCCCTTTGCGGGCATTGTACATGATATTCATAAAGGTACCCTCCCAACGGGTATCGCCTTTGTCCCATAAATAGAGAGCTTTGGGCGAAGGAGCCAACATGGCATTGCACGATTTAAGGCCGTTTTGATGAGGAGCCCCATAGCTGTGGCCGAAGGTGTTTTGCAAACCGTGGCCTCCTGCGAGCAAATCGCCGGGATAGTTTTCTCTGCTGTATTGAACGGAGAAAATTTCTTCTTCGTTGTTTTCGTGAAAAGGAGACCATTTATCGACAAAGGAAATTGCGAAAGCCTGATCGTTGATGGCAGTGTCTGCCCAGGCGGCCGCCTTTTCGAAATAGCCGGTGGAATTGACCGTGTAGGTGGCGTTAACTGCGTCCACAAGAGAGGTTTGAATATCCCAGCCTGCGGCCAGGTAAACTTTGGCCAATAAGGCGGCCACGGCGCGTTTGCTGGCATGACCAAGGAATTCGCCTTCGCTTCGGAGGGGAAGATGTTCGCTATTGGCCAGTTCTTCCAATTCGGCAATCATGGCCTGATAGATGTTCTCCAGATTTTCACGGGGATAATCCCGCCTGTCGGTATTGATGTAATCGGTGATGTAGGGAACACCGCCGAATTGTTGCGTAAGCAAGTAATAGCCGTAATTGCGCAGGAACCTGGCTTCGTCGGCGTATGCGCCCTCGCCTCCGGTATACAAAATCACGCCGTTGGCGTCGTTAATGAGGGAATAAGCATTGGTATAGTAGCTCTTAACCGTTGCGTCTTCGGCCGTCAGGGAATAACGATGGATGTCTCCGGGATCATTTCCATAGACTGCGATGTAGATGTCGGTGCCCCACTCATTCAATCCGGTATTGGTTGCCAGAGGCTTAAGTTTTGAATAAGCTGTTGCCAAAAAGGACTTTTGACCCTCTTCGGTAGCAAAATAATCATCGGCATTGGAACCGGCGCTTTTGTTTTCTGCTACCAGAAAATCCCGGCATCCGCAGAATATTGCACTAATCAAAACTATTGCAGAGATATAATATATCTTTTTCATATTGTATGTATATATCGGAGTCAGAACTTAATACTTGTACCCAATTGCCAGGTAATGGTGCTTGGGCCGTCACCGCTCAGGCTCGTACTGGCCCATTCGGGATCGAAGCCTTTATAGCCGGTCAAAACAAAAGGATTGGTCAGGGTTAAATACCAGCGCCAGTGCGAACAATTGATCTTGTTAAGCCATGCTTTCGGCAAGGTATATCCCAAGGTAATATTCTTAACTTTTAAGAAAGAGGCGTCCACCAGGGTATTGGTGTTACCTAACCACAAGTCTCCATTCTTTCCTGTACCTTCGTGCGCAGCTCCTGTGTTCGGGAAGGGGAAGCTGCCGTAGTGTGTGTATTCCTGATAAACAGGGTTGATGAGCGTACCGTCCGCATTCACTCCGTCGCAATCCAACAAAGTGCCGGCAGGCACGTACCAATCGGCATTCAGGTGCATACGGCCCCGATCGCCCAATCCGTAATAGGTGTTGTAGAACGGAGAAGATACTATGTAGCCTACTTTGGCGTAAAGCGAGGCAGAGAAATCCCAGTTCCTGTACGAAAGTGAAAGATTAAAACTACCGGTCCATTGGGGAGCAGAGCTGTACACGAACTTATCTTTATCGTCAAACACACCGTCCTGGTTTACATCTCGGATGATAGGCTGACCTTCGTTCCATTCATAAATTTCGAAGTAATAGTCGCATTCACGCACTTGTTCTCCGGGAGTAAATCCGTTTTCAACAGCAAGGGGCGAATCGGGTACTGTCATCGGTTTGTCCGAAACTATACCATCCCATTTGTAGGTGTACACGTTGGCAGTGGGATAACCAATGAACAAACCGCCGGTCTTGCCTGTAGAAGGCAGGTCGGTACCAAGTCCGTTGATGTCGATTACCCTGTTTTTGTTGTGCGCAAAAGTGAGGCTGGTTTCGAAATGCCAATTTCTGGTCTCCACGTTTACGGTGGTTAAGGTCACTTCGACACCCGTATTGCGAACAGAGCCGATGTTGGTTGTCATGGTGCTGCCGCTGGCTACCAGGGGCAACTGTACGTTGAACAGCAAATCGGACGAAAGTTTATCGTACCAATCGACGCTACCGCTGATGCGACTACCAAAAAGACCGAAGTCAAGCGCAATGTTCAACTCGTTTGATTTCTCCCACTTCAGATTCTTGTTTACCACACCGCTCGGGTAGAAACCGCTTTCATAGTTGGTTCCGTAAGGATAGTAAACAGGGCCCGCAACGGTCACCTGCGTGGCGTAGTTGCCGATACCGGTGTTGTTACCGGTGATTCCATAGGCGGTACGCAATTTTAAATTATTCAGCCAGCTCTTGGTTTGCTCCATCCAGGGTTCTTCGGACATACGCCAGGCAAAGGCTACCGAGGGAAAATTCCCCCAACGGTTACCTTGGGCAAATTTTGAAGAACCGTCTCTACGAATAGTAGCGTTAAACATGTAACGATCGAGCAAAGTATAGTTGGCCCGAAAGGCAAAAGACAACATACTGCTTTCGCCGTAAGAATTTCTGGTATTGTCGGCATTAATAGTCCCTGACTTCAGATTGTACCACCTGGTTCCTTCGAGCACACCGATGGAATAGATTTGATCAGACTGTGAGTGTCCTGCCATGGAGCTGGCCAAACCCATAATATTAAGATGATGTATGTCGTTGAATGTTTTATCAAATGTCAGTACATTGTCCCAGGTCCAGGAGAAACTGGAGGAACTGGAAAGACTTGCCGAGTTGGAATCTTTACCAACCAATGTTCCTTCGAAATAGCCTTCTTTGTATGTTGTGAAATAAGGAGAAAGAGTCGATTTCAGCGTTAAACTTTCCAAAGGCTTAATGTTGATGTAGAAGTTGCCCAAAAGCCGGTATGTTTCCCTGGCTTTCTCTTCGTTTTCCCAATGAAGCAAGGGATTATAGGTTTCGGTAAACTGATTTTGCTGAGTCCCGATATAAAAGCGGTTACCCGGCTGGGGAATGATCCCGCCCTGGTCGTTGTACGGACGCATGAAGGGATTCATTAAATAAGCTCCGTTCACTCCGTTGTCGGAAGCGTAATCGTTGTCAATCTTGGCCATATTGATGATGAATCCGGTGCTGATATGCTTGTTTACTTCGGCATCGAGGCTGCCTTTGAAGTTGTATTTTCTTTCGTCATCCCCCTGGTAGACGCCTTTAACGTGATTGTAACCAACTCCGAGGTGATATTTTACACTGGAGGTAGAACCGCTTATGTCTATGAAATGGTTTTGTTGTATACCAGTACGGGCAATCACGTAAGGCCATTCGACTGTTTTATTCTCTTCCAGCATTGTCTTCATCACGAAGACACCTGAGCCTGCCGTCGTTTCCAGGGCCATTTTGGGGTAATCGTCGATGACATAAACCGGTTGAGCAGAGTTTCCGGATTGTCCGGCAAAAAGTAAAAACTTTCTTAAACGATAGGTATAAAACTCATCGCCGTTTTGAAAATCGGGAATCCGGGTAATGTTGGAAACACCATAATAACCGTCGTATGAGATGGAGGGTTTGCTTTCTTTTTGTGATAAGGCGCCTTTGGTCGTTACCATAACTACTCCGGCTGTTGCACGGGAACCGTAAATGGCCGTTGAGGCGGCATCTTTCAAAATATCTATACGTTCTATATCTTGTTGGTTCAACCATTGAATGTCGTCGCAAATAACACCGTCAACCACATAAAGGGGTGTGGTGTTGCTGTTTAGAGAAGATTTGCCCCGGATTTCGATATCAAAACTACCCCCGGTACGGCTGTTGTTCTGAGTGATGTTGACACCGGCAACACTGCCCTGCAAAGCCTCCATCAGGCTGGGAGTGCCTTTCATAACCAATTTTTCGGTGCTGACAGAACCGACGGAACCAACCAAGTCGTTTTTCTTCATGGTTCCGTAGCCCACTACCACTACTTCTTCGAGGAGTTCGGAATCTTCTTCCAATACAAAGTCTAAGAAGGTTTTTTTACCAACGGGCATCGATTGCTTTTTGTAACCCACATATGAAATGGAAACAACCGAAGAAGACTTGACGTCGTTCAATAAAAATTTACCATTTATGTCGGTAATAGCAGTCGCTTTTCCGTCAAGCATAACATTGACACCAATCAACGGCTCGCCGTTCGTATCTTTTACTATACCGCTCACATGCTGCTGTGCAAAGGTAAATGAGCACAACAGGCAGAGAAACACCAATAGCGCAACTCTCTTGGTTGTAGAATACATAAGCTTGTGTTTTATATAATATTGTAGGATTAAAAGGACACACGACAAAAATTGAACCCCAAATTAGTTGGGATTCAATTTTTGCAAGCCTGAAACAAAGAGCATGAAATTACTTTAAAATGTATTTCTTTCCGTTTTTGATGACAAGACCTCTGTAACTTGCATCTACCGGCTGTCCGAGAAGATTGTACATAGGAGCGTTTTCATCCTTTTCCACTACAGGGGTTCTGATACCTGTGATGGTGGCGTCGTTCTCCGGAACATAATTATTTATGTCTTGTTCTGCGACAACAAACAGACGAACTATGATGCCGGCCTGATTGTTGCCGTCAATCATAAAATTCAATTCCGAAAACCAACCTTCAGCTTCGGTGAAAGAAGCGAAAACGCCGTAATCTTTGGCCAGCGGGCTGAGGGGATAGCCGGCTTTTTGGATAATGGTATCGTTATTAAGTGTGGAATAGGCGACTGTAGTTTCCTTGAATATTGAATATTCTTCGCCTCCGTTATCAATGTACGAAAGGAAGTCCCAGTTCTTTGCTTCGGGAGAATTGGAGAAACCCAGGAAATCAATTCTGACAACAGCCTTTCCGTCAGGAATAGTAATTTTAAAAGGAACCTGTCTCGAGAGTTTCAGTGTGGCTTCGTTTACGGAGTCACCGTCGTTTTTGTAGGCACCTGCGGCAAATTCACCATAATTTTTTCCTTTTGCATTGGTCAGAACAAAATTTTCACCAAAAGTCCATGTCACACCATCGTTGGCAACTTTGGTGGCCGGGCTTAGCCTGACAATGGTTGAATTAACCTGAGCGCTGAGCGTCATAGCAGTAAATAAAACTGCCACAGAGAGTACGATTTTTTTCATAAGATAAAATTTAAAGGGTTAAGAAAAGTGTTTGTTTAATACATCCTTTTTGGATTATTTTATGTTTATAAGTTTCGATTCTTTGCCTTTGTCAGTGGCAAAGCTGATAATATACATTCCTGCCGGATAAGCGCTAAGATCAAGTTCCCGGACATTGCTGTCCATTAAAACCTCCATTAATTTGTAACCTGAAATATTGTAAATCAAGAGCTTAGCCTTATTTTCTCCTTCAGGTAATTTAACCTGCAATCTGTCTGAGTAAACCCTGATTTGCACCATGTCGCGGCTGTCGGCATTTTCAAGGGCCGAATTAAGCGAAATGGATTGCAGGGGCACTCGGGTGTATTGCACATCCTCTTTGTTGGTTGAATAAGAAGTATAAAAATACTCCCTATAGGTGATCGATTTGGGATAACTGTACCCTAAACCTTTACTTTTTCCTGAATATCGTTGTGCCTGAAGCCCTTCACCTGCAGCACGCAACAAAAAGGCTTGGTCAAAATACTTCCCGTCTGCGCTCAGAGTGAGGCCCAGAGGCGCACGCGGAGATTTTTGAGCGATGGGATTGTTTACCATAAAAGCAGTTCCGTCGGGAAGATTGCCTGCCGATTGCTTGGAACGAGAGTCGGTCATATTGGTCAGCACCGGAGTCGACCAGTGTTCTCCGCGATCCTTACTGGTACTGGCCCAGGTGTGGAAAGAGGTGTTCTGGTCTCTGAATATCATCACCAAAGTACTGTCATCCTGACAGAAAAGACTGGGCTCCATCTCAATAGAATTGGTTCCGCTTGTAGTCAAATTGGTATAATCTCCGCGTTTCCAGCCGCGAACACCGCTTGGATCGTCGGTATATATGGGATTGATAAATAAGCCTGGCTGGAAATGAGCAGCGTTCACAATGCGTCCCTCTGGCAATACATGCGGGTCTTGCTCAAAAATGCCGTTTAAAACAGAGCCGTCTGCCATTAACACGCTGGCAGGCTCTGTCCAGGTCAAACCATCCGCACTGGCCACATAACGGGTGAAACCTCCTCTGGGGCTGACGGAGGAGGGCCAGGTATTGATGTAACCCACCAGGCTGTCTGCTGTAGCCAGCCAGCCACCCGATGAACAATAACCGTTGGTAATGGTTTCAGCCAGCACCATCGGACTGCTCCAGGTTTTGCCATCGTCGGTGCTCCGGCTGTAGGCCACCCATGTATCGGCGGCATCTTCGTCTTTTTGAGAGCTTTGCCACATACAATACAGGTTACCCCCGAATGCGGCCAACACCACCCCATTGCTGAAATGATCAGTAGTCTCTGTCGGCGCGAAAACGGTAACCGTTTCTGTGCCTTCTGCAGGCTCTAAACCCAGCGTAATCGTATTACCGGAATCAAATAAAGCATCGGCAACCACAAAGGGATGGTCCTGAGCCTTTAATGTATAAACAAAGGTCGTGAGCACTAAAGACACAAATAACAACCCGGCCTTACTTATCGATTCAATCATCTTATTAATTATTAATCCCACTCCAATCTTTTATAAACCATAGCCTTAAAATCTATTCAAAAAGTTTCTTTTCTAGATAAATTTTCTTTTGTCAGCATTACGTAAACTAGATATTTATCATCGCTGACAAATATAAACCTTTCCTGTATCTTTTAAACATATGTTTAACTTTTTTTCTGTTAAAACGTTTCAGAAGGCAATTAAGTTTTTCAAAAAACAATCTTTCAGACCGTTTAATAATATAGAACTTGTCTCTTATAGTAATTAATAATTTCGGGGATATCTATTCCATCAGGAATTATGGCCGATCTGAACCGAATCAGGTGTTTTTGAAAACTTTACATT
>CAZNQD010000068.1:5207-10479 GCA_964575345.1 uncultured Bacteroidales bacterium | reverse complement strand
TTCCCCACTGCCGAAGGCTACGGAATGTGGGCAACAGGAGGCCGGGGCGGTCAGGTGGTGGAAGTAACTACGCTCGAAGACAATGCCACCAATCCTATAACAGGCAGCCTGCGTTGGGCAATGAAACAACATTCAGGCCAGCCGATTACAGTCGTTTTCAGGGTTTCGGGAATAATCGACCTCAAGGGCAACGATTTAAGAATTAAAAGAGACAATATGACCATTGCAGGCCAGACCGCTCCCGGAGACGGCATTTGCATCAAAGGAGGCTGCGTCAATCTGGGAGGCAGTCGCAATTTAATTATTCGTCACCTCCGTTCGCGGGTAGGAACACTCAACGATACCGTTTACAATCCGGACGTAGCTCCCACCTCTGCCGATTTTATACCCGGAGCCAGCCTGAACATAGAGAACGGCGGTAATTTTATCGTAGACCATTGCTCCTTTGCCTGGTCAGCCGAAGAAAACGTTGGCTTCTACGACAACGACAACACCACGGTGCAATGGTGTATTTTTGCCGAAGGGCTTTACGATGCAGGTCATGGCAAAGGAGCCCGCAGTTATGGCGCCGTGTTGGGAGGCAAAACGGCCACTTATCACCACAACCTGTTGGCACATAATTACAATCGTTCACCGCGTTTCGGCGCCACCACCAAAAACGACGTGGTCATGTTGCTGGACTTCGTGAATAACGTAAATTACAACTTTGGCAAAAAGAACGCCTGTTATGGTGGCGACAACCGTCAGGGAAGTTCAGGTCTTTTTCAGTTGAATTTTGTAAATAATTACTACAAACATGGACCAGCCTATCCCGGTGACAGAACGGCTGTTTTCATCGGTGCCTCTTACAGTACCGAAACAGGCAAAAGCTACGGAAAATGGCATCTTTCGGGCAATTACATCAATGGTTCAGCCAACTCGGCACTGAATACAGACAACTACAAAGGATTAGATATCAGCGCTTATACAGAGGCCGTTCCAAGTATCACTATGGCCATGATGAAGTCGGATCATATTCCCGTGCTGTATCCCGTCAAGACAGAATCGGCTCAGGAGGCTTACAACAGCGTTTTGGAAGGCGTTGGGGCTTTTCCCCGCGATACCATGGACAGGCGTATTATTCACGAGGTCACCACAGGCACGGCCACTGCTCACGGCACCTTCAACAACCACCGGGTTTGCGGTATTGTAAATAAACCTTCCGATTCCGGAGGTTATCCGGTTTACAATACTTACAATCAAGTAAAAGACGAAGACCACGACGGTATGGACGACGACTGGGAACTTGCTAAAGGCCTGGATCCTTCGAATGCCAACGATCGCAACTTTATTCTGAAAAGTGGTTACACGGCTCTGGATGCCTATCTGTGCAGCCTTGTGGGCGAAGACATTCCCATGGAAACATCCAAACCCTACGACATTGTTGTGGCCAAAGACGGCAGCGGCGATTATATCAGCATTAATGCAGCCATCGAAGCCGTTCCCGAAAACGCTGCCCGCAAGACTATTTTTGTAAAAAAAGGCGTTTACGAGGAGAAAGTTTTTATAGGCAATCGCTGGCAGGGATCAAACAAAGTGATCAGCCTGATTGGCGAAAACGTTGACAGCGTAGTGATTGTGTGGGACGATTACCACGGCAAGACCATCAGCTATCCGGGCAAAGATGGCACGATTGTGGCCGACGGCATGACGGCGGCCACCTTTACGGTGACCGCCCCCGATTTCTATATGGAAAACATCACGATCAAAAATCCAAGCAAAGCAGCACAAGCCGAAGCCATCTATCAAAGCGGAGACAGGCAGGTATTGAAGAATTGCAAAATTCTCGGTAACCAGGATACGCACCGCACCAAAAAGGGGAAACGGTATTTTTACTATAAATGCACCATTGAGGGAGGAGTTGATTTCATCTACGCCGGCGGCACCTGTTATTTTTATCAATGCAAGATTGTAAGCAACCGTAATGGTTATATTACGGCACCCGAAGATATTACATACACTGCCAAACTGAGCAACGGTAAAACCCTTTACTATGGATTTATATTTAACGATTGTGACCTCCTGGCCAAAGATGGAGCAAACGATGTATATCTGGGACGTCCCTGGTCTGCAGAATCGGGTAGTGTTTTTATGAATTGCCGACTGGGCGGCCATATCAACCGGGCCGGCTGGAGTGCCTGGGGCGGGAACGAACAAAATTGTTCGTTTGCCGAATATAAAAGCCTTAATGCCGATGGATCTGCTCTTGCCGACGTGTCCGAAAGGGTGCCCTGGAGTATGCAGCTAAGCGACAAAGACCGCTATAATTTACTGGGGATGAACACCATCTATCGAGCTGTTTCGTCGAGCGTTTTTGATCCGGTCTCGCAATTTCTCCCTTTCTCCGGCCCCAAATCTCTGACAGTCAACAATAGAAAATTAAGTTGGCCGGCCGTCGAAAACGCGGTGGGTTATGTTGTCTACGCCAACGATAGCGCCATAGACTTTGCCGAAACAAACAGTTATTACGATCTTGTTGAGCGGGGAACTGTCAGTTACAAAGTGAGAGCCATCGCCGAAAACGGCCGGCTGAGCACTTTCAACGGACTGGCCGGCGGAGTTACCGCAACTGAACTGGATTCGCTGCTGAATCCCCAACACTGGGTAAATTTATCTACCTCGGTGACACCCGATTCTGCTGGAGCGATTCTGCTGGAGCCTTCTGCTAAACAATTCCTTGCAGGCACACAGGTAAAGCTTACTACTCAACGTAGATACGGCTATAAGTTTATCCGATGGATCAACGCAGACAACGCGGTTCTTTCGGAAGAAGAAAGCTTGGTTCTTACGCTGAACAAAGACGAACAAGTGACGGCTGTTTTTGAAAAGCTTCCCTTGTATACCCTGAATTGCGCGGTGATTGGCGGATCACAGGAACTGATTCAAGTGTGTGGTTCCGATACAATAATTGACGGAATCACTTATTATGAAGCCGGCACAGAAGTAACTTTGCGCGTTGCCGATCACGAACTCTTCCTTTTGGATTATTGGGAAGATGCCTCCACCGACCCGGTTCGCATAGTCACTATGGATGAAAACAAAAACCTTACGGCGCGTTTTCGTTTACATCCCTTTATCGTAGCCTGGACTTTCAAAATGCCCGGGAATTCCCTTTATACCTCCGATTATTACACTGACGAAAACAATATTGGAGAGTTAAACCTCCGTGATCAACAGGGAAATACAGCCGATTGGCTGAATTATTCCCTATTGTCGGGCGGTTACCTGGGCCGTTCGGCCGTGCTGAACGGAAAGGCCTTGAACGATCGCTATTATTACGAAGCAAGCTTTTCGACCAAAGGCTACTCGGATATTGTATTACTATCGTCCATGGCAGTAGATTCCAATGGTTATTCTGTCCAAACAGCAGAATATTCCACAAACAACACAGCAAGCTTCGAAACGCTGGGAATCATCTCAATTGATTCTATAAAAAGCTGGAAAAACAGCGTCCTGCCCCTGCCCGAAAATGCCTGGGATCAGGATCTGGTCCATATCCGCTGGATACCCGATTACACCTCCGAAATACATGGAGATCCTCAGGGAACAGACGGCACAGCCATAGCGGATATATACGTCTTGCTGCAGGAGAAAGATGCCCTGCCTCAGGTGAGCGGAAGAATTGCCCTGAACGTCTGGACAGACGGGAACAAACTGGTCTATTTACAAAGCGAACAACCTGTACGTGTCGTCAAGGTGTTCGACATGACCGGCCGCTGCGTCGTCCGACTATCCGGCGAAGAGATACGGTCTGTAAATTTATCTGCTCTCTCTAATGGCGTGTATGTATTGGCAGCTTACAACGAAATCGACGAGAAGGCCATATCCAAAATCATTTTAAAGTAAATTTCCGCACTAATCACTAACACTGAACTACGCATATCACGTTACGATAATTTTTAGGTTACTTAGTATGAGATCCTTTTTGTTTACCACAATCGCTTCTGTTTTTTTATCACTGCCTGTTTGCTCTCAACCATTGGCATTCCCCGGCGCTGAAGGCTTTGGTGCCATGGCCCTGGGAGGGCGGGGAGGTGCCGTTCTTTTTGTAAGCAATCTGAACGACAGCGGGCCCGGCAGCCTCCGCCAGGCTGTTGAACAGGAGGGGCCGCGTACGGTTGTTTTTGGTGTTTCGGGCACTATTGAACTCGAAAGCGATCTGACCATCAGCAATCCCTACCTGACTGTTGCCGGACAAACAGCTCCCGGCGACGGTATCACTCTGAAAAATTATAAAATAAAACTAGCTGCCAATCAAGTAATTCTTCGCTACCTGCGAGTGAGACGAGGCAACCTGTCCGAAAAACAAGACGACGCTATCACTATTCAGAATGCCGAAAACGTCATAGTTGACCATTGTTCGTTCAGCTGGTCTACCGACGAAGTAGTCAACACCTGGCATGGTGCCAGAAATTTAAGCCTTCAGTGGTGCATCATGGCAGAAGGCCTGAATCACAAAGAGCATGGATTCGCAGCAACACTGGGTGGTATAAATGCTTCGTATCACCACAATCTTATTGCCAATTGTCCGGGACGGAATCCCAGCATAGGGGGTAATCATAACTTCCAAACCCACCATATGGATTTCCGCAACAACGTTATCTTCAATTTCGGCCAGCGTACCCTTGACGGTAAACCCAGCAGCATCAACATCGTCAACAATTACTACAAACCCGGTCCCAACAGCAGCATTGATGTTTTTGCCCGAATAGACGAAGCTGGTGTTTACAAAGAAATACCGGAGAGTTCCTGGTATATAGAAGGTAATGTATGGGAGGGCAACGACAGCATTTCGCACAACAACAGGCTCGGAGTGAATGGTGCTACTCAATGGATGGTGGACCAACCAACCGAATTCTCAGCCATTAATATGGAACCGGCCGAATCTGCTTATTTATCTGTTTTGGCAGGTGCCGGCGCATGCTTTCCCAAAAGAGATTGCGTCGATTTGAGAATTCTTGAGGAAGCTCGCAGCGGCAACACCACTTACAATAAGGGAGTGGTTATATCTACTTCCGATGTAGGCGGCTGGCCCGTGCTGAACAGCCTTCCCGCCCCCGCGGACAGCGATAGCGACGGTATGCCCGACGAATGGGAAACAAAACACGGACTTGATCCATCAAATCCCGAAGACCGAAACACAACAAATGCAGAAGGCTATACCATGCTGGAGCAATATTTGAACAAGTTGGTTCAATCAGACCATTAAATGAAACCGAAGGGGAAAAACATA
>CAZNQD010000068.1:3581-5107 GCA_964575345.1 uncultured Bacteroidales bacterium | reverse complement strand
ATTATTGATCTTGAAATAAAAAACCACAACGCTACTTATTTTTATTCACTAAAAAAGGGAGTAACCTGGATTTCCAATAAAGATAATTTCTGTCTGAGAATTGTAGACAGTCTTTCCTCAACCGAAAAAGGTGTAGAACTGGTTAATACTAAAATTAAAGGAAAACATATTTTTTCTGTTTTTCAAGACAAAGACCAGGATGAATGGATTCTGACAGACAAAGGAATATCTGTTTTTGGAAAAAAAAAGTTCATCGGCGAGGATGTCTTTCACTATATTACAGAAAACAAAGGAACTCTCTGGTTGGTCAATCAATACGGCAAACTGGCCAAGTACAATGAACAAACATCCACTTGTGAATATGTAAACCTGCCTTCGTTTGTCTATCATATTTTCTGTATACAAAATCTACGTGACGGACGTATTGCTCTGGCAGCCAATGATTGTCTTGTATTTATCGATACGGAGACAGCACAGTTTAGCACTGCCAAAGTACAACTACCCGGACAGCAGGAAATGTTTTTACATTCCATTTACGAAGATAGTCAGGGAGATTTGTGGTTGTCTGCTTTTTCGGAAGGTGTCCTGCGTTACGATACCAAAAAAAATCAATTTAACTTGTTAAAATCGCCTCCGACATAACAGCCTGTTGTTGAAGAAAAGCCAAATGTATTTTATGTAAACGAAGACAATAACGGCAACCTGATTGTTGTACCCAGAAACGGAAGTATCTGTTATTACGACAGGGATTCCGAACAGTTAAACTATTTTTCTACAGAACTTCATGGAGAAAAATTGACCCATATTCTGTCAAGTCGTCAATATTGCAAAGACAATCAGGGGAACTTTTGGATAGGCAGTCAAAAGGGGCTGAGCAGAATCACTTTTTATAAAAATCTTTACAGCATCAATGACATTAGTTACGATGAATGGGGAATACGTGCTTTTTTACAGGAGGATTCAGGAAATATGTGGGCAGCTTCCAGAAGCGGTTACATCAGAATTTACAATAGTTCAAATAAACTCCTTGGTTATTTATCGAACGAAGGTAAAATAACTGATCAGAAAAAACCTTTTGGTGCTAACATCTACACCATGTTCAAGGATAAGCAGGGGCGTATTTGGATGGGTTCCAAAAAATCCGGGTTATTTTTATTGGAAAAGAACGACGATGAATTTTATTCCATCCGAAATTTTAAAAACGAAAAAGAAAATCTCTACAGCTTAAGTTATAACGATGTATATTCCATTTATCAGGATAAAAAAGGAAATATCTGGATTGGTTGTCACGGCAAGAAAGGCCTCAACCTGGTAGCAGAAAACGACAAAAACGAAATCAGTTTTATCAACGGCTACAACCGCATGAAAAATTACCCTGATTTCCTGGGTCACGGCTTAAGATGCATCACCGAAGACATTGATGGCACTATCTTGGCTGGCGGAATCAATGGATTGATGTATTTCCCCTCTGATTTTAAGTCTCCCGAAGACATCCGTTTCTCCAACATTAAATTGAAAGACAACGA
>CAZNQD010000068.1:0-3481 GCA_964575345.1 uncultured Bacteroidales bacterium | reverse complement strand
TTTTATGGAGAGTACAATTATGGATTATCAAGAGCAAATAATGATAGGTTCCGATTTAGGCATTTTTACTTTTGACCCCGACAACTTTAAGAAAAGTAATTATATCCCCTCATTAATTTTCACAGGCATTTCAATTTTGGGAGAAAAAGAAGAAAGGGAAATACCTTCCGGTGAAGAAATTGTACTTAAACCAAAACAAAGAACTATCAGCGTAGATTTTTCTGCCATTGATTATACTTCGACAGAAAATATTAAATACAAATACATGTTAAGCGGAGTGGATAAAACATGGAATTATACAGATAATAATAAATCGGCCACTTATTCAAATGTATCAAAGGGCGTTTATACCCTTTATGTTGAATCTACCAATGCCCAAGGCAGGTGGGTAAATAACAGAAAGTTTTTGGTATTTAATTTTAAGCCCGGTTTTTGGGAATCAGAGGTTGGTACAATTGTCATCATTTTGTTTGTATTGTTGCTTATTGCCCTTACCGTATTAATATTAAATATTATTTTCCGGCTGAGACACCGGATAGAAGTCGAAAACCAAACAACTAAATCAAGAATAAATTTCTTTACCGATGTTTCCCACGAGCTGCGAACGCCATTGACATTGATTGACGGCCCGGTGACAGATATTATCGAAAATGAATCACTGACAGAAAATGTAAAGAAGAAACTCATCATCGTTAATGAAAATTCCAAAAGGTTGCTTCGCCTGATCAATCAAATTCTTGATTTTAGAAAAGTTCAGTCAGACAAGATGAAACTAATTTTAGAGCATACTGATATCGTTCAATACCTGACAAAAATAATGGATGGTTTCAGCTTGCTGGCCGAAGAAAATAATATTCGTTTTGACCTGGATTCATCCGATCTTGAAGTTCCAGCCTGGATAGATCGGGATAAATTTGAAAAGATCTTTTACAATCTCTTTTCGAACGCTTTCAAATATACAAAACCCGGCAAATCGGTTATTGTCAGGTTGGAAAAAGGCCCTGCTATGGTTACAATTTCGGTCATTGATGAAGGCGTTGGCATTTCTGCACAAAAAATCGGCCAACTCTTCCGGCGATTTGAAACCATTATGAGCGAGAATGTGTTTCAACCTTCGTCAGGAATCGGTTTGTCGCTGACAAAAGATTTTGTCGAAATGCACCACGGCAGCATTACTGTCAACAGCACATTCCATCAGGGCTCGGAATTTACCCTAAGCTTTCCTCTGGACAAATCTATTTTCGATAATGATGCAAATGTCGAATATGTATTAAACGATACTAATAATGAAGAAAGCACTTCCGGCCTTGATTTGTCAAA
Organism: uncultured Bacteroidales bacterium; assembly: GCA_964575345.1. Lineage (GTDB taxonomy): Bacteria > Bacteroidota > Bacteroidia > Bacteroidales > UBA1402 > UBA1402. The sequence goes on along the minus strand of CAZNQD010000068.1, from coordinate 2,161 downwards.
CCTGACATCAAACAGAATCTGTGAGGACGATATTTCAATATTGGTCGTGGAGGATAATACAGACTTAGCCTACTTTATGCACGATTTTTTGTCCAGAAATTATAATGTAAAAATTGCTCAAGACGGTTTAAGCGGTTATGAACTTGCCAAAAAATGGATGCCCGATTTAATTCTTACGGACATTCTTATGCCTCAGTTGAACGGACTGGAAATGATTAACAAACTGAAAGAAAACAGCAATACCTGCCATATTCCTGTGATAATATTATCGGCAAAATCGAGCATGGACGATAAAATACTCGGCTTGGAGACAGGAATTGACGATTATATTACAAAACCCTTCAACTCCAACTATTTAAATGCCCGAATCAAATCAATAATCAAACAAAGAAAAGTCGTACAGGAATATTATTTAGCAAAACTGGGCTCCCAAAGTACCGAAAGCGACGGACGTATTCCCTATTCGGTTTCCGAAAACAATAATAGTTTTGTAAATACAGTAATTGAATACATCGAACAAAACATCGACAAAACAGATTTAAAGATCGACGATATTGCCCAGAATCTTTTTATCAGCCGGACGGTCTTGTATAAAAAAATCAAAACATTTTTTGGTTTATCTCCGGTCAATTTAATCAGACATTACAGAATCAACAAGTCCAAACAATTGATCAAAGAATCCGAATCAAGCTTATCAGAAATTGCCGATTTGTGTGGTTTTGGGAATTTGGCTTACTTTAGTCTCTGTTTCAAGAAAGAAACCGGACTGTCTCCCTCGGAATACAAAAAATCAAAAATCATAAGTCCCTCCTGACAAAAAACTCTTAATTATGAAAAAAACATTTCTCCTCGCCACCCTATGTCTTGTATTGTTAAGTATCAATGCGCAACAGAAAAAGATCTGGAACGAAAGTCCCGAAGAAAAAAAGGAACGTCTCGCCTGGTGGACCAACGACCGTTTTGGCTTGTTCATTCATTGGGGGCCTTATTCTTTGGCCGCCCGCCATGAATGGGTAAAAAAACGGGAGCAAATGGACGACAAAAGCTATCAAAAATACATCGACCATTTCAATCCCGATCTGTACCAACCCCGGGAATGGGCTAAATTGGCCAAGGCAGCAGGCATGAAGTACGCAGTACTCACTTCAAAACACCACGACGGTTTTGCTCTGTTCGACACGCAATTCAGCGATTATAAGATCACCAATACTCCATACGGCAAAGACGCCCTCAAAGAATGGGTTGAGGCCTTTCGCGAAGAAGGGCTTAAGATTGGATTTTATTACTCCCTGCTTGACTGGCATCACCCCGAGTACACTATCGATGTCAAACATCCTCAAAGCCCCGAAAACAAAAAAGACTACGAACAACTCAACCGCAACCGGGATATGGCTGTTTACCGCGAATACCTCAAGAATCAGGTCACAGAGTTGCTGACAAATTACGGTAAAATTGACCTTTTGTTTCTGGATTTTTCGTTCCCCGAAGAAGAGTTCGGCAAAGGCAAAGAAGATTGGGGCTCGGTGGAACTGATAAAACTGGTTCGCAAACTTCAACCCGCGATAATAGTAAACGATCGTATGGACCTGAGCGATTATTGGGGAGGATGGGACTTTGCCACTCCCGAGCAACACAAAGTGGATAAATGGCCCACCTACAAGGGAGAAAAGATTCCCTGGGAAACCTGCCAGACTTTCAGCGGATCCTGGGGCTACTACCGTGATGAATTAACCTGGAAAGACAACAAACAACTGCTGGTGCTCCTGATAGAATCGGTAAGCAAAGGAGGCAACCTTTTGTTGAACGTAGGCCCCACCGGCAGAGGCACTTTTGACTATCGGGCAGAAAACGCTCTGCTGGAAATGGGCGAGTGGATGAAATACAATGCCCGCTCTATTTACGGCTGCACCCAGGCTCCCGATTCTTTTGAGGTTCCTGAAAACACCTTGTTGACCTACAATCCCACGACCAACAGGCTCTACGTTCATTTGCTCGATTATCCCCTGCGCAACATTAGCCTGAAGGGAATGAAAGGAAAAGTCAGCTACCTGCAATTCCTGCACGACGCTTCCGAAATAAAAGTATCCACTTCAAAAGGATACATAGCCATCGATCAGGAAAGCACAGAAGATAACGACCTGAGGTTGAGTCTTCCTGTGAA
>CAZNQD010000067.1:7791-10639 GCA_964575345.1 uncultured Bacteroidales bacterium | reverse complement strand
CCAACTCCCCGCACACCTTCAGAATCAAAGACGGTTTCTCGGGCCAGCGTATGCTGGTTTTGCCGGCCAGGCTGGCGGAGGCTTTTGCGGGTTCGGAGCTGTATTTTACGGATATGGGTTATTTCCCTCAGGCTAAGTTTCACTACATTGACAGGGAGGCGGGCTGTGGGGAGTATATTCTGATTTATTGCAGCGGGGGGCGGGGCGAGATTGAGATCGACGGCAAAGTGTACGGGCTCCGGGCCAACTGTTTTTGCATTATTCCGCCTGCTACGCCCCATCGTTACTGCTCTTCGGGGGAGGAACCCTGGACTATTTACTGGCTGCATTTCAATGGCTGTCAGGCGGGGTCAATCTTTGGGAAGTATTCCCAAAAGGGGGAGTTTTTGGTGAAGGAGCTTGCCTATGAACCTGGCCGGATTGCTTTCTTCGATCATTTGCTCGATGTGGCCGATCAGGGCTTTTCGGCCCGGAGTCTCGATTATGTAAACATGAGCCTGGGTCATTTGCTGGCTTCTTTTTTGTATCCTCAGTTGACTTGCCTCAGTTCGCCGGCCCAAAGCGATGCGGTGTCGCTGGCGGTGTCGTTCATGAAAAACAAGCTCTCTGCCGGGCTCAGCATGAACGAGCTGGCGGCAGCGGCCCGTTGTTCTGCCTCGCATTTGCATGCTTTGTTCAAACAGCAGACGGGCTATTCGCCTTTGCAGTATTTTAATCATATAAAAGTCCGGCAAAGTTGTCAGTATCTGAGTTTCTCCTCTTTGACAATCAAAGAAATCAGCCTCAGGCTGGGAATGAACGACCCTCTATATTTCAGCCGTTTATTCAAGAAATCCATGGGCATATCGCCGGTCGGTTATAGGAAAAAATTTAAACAACTTCGTTGAGCGGAAATTCATAGTTTTGTCCATATATTTGTGGTATTGTCTATGCTGATTTAACTCAGAAAGTTGAATCTTTGTTGTGCCGGCAATCTGTTGCCTTACTTAAATCTAATCTGCTATGCTACGAAAAGCTATTTTGGGCATTCTTTTGCTTTTGATCTGCCTGTCGGGCTACGGCCGGGAGTCTTATTCTGTGGATGTTTCGGAAGTTAAAACTGAGGTGATCCGTCATCACCTTGATTTGGGCGGCTCCAATGCAGAGGGCGATTCCATCGCCGTCAATAGTTTCTATATCGAGCGCGGGGGACGGCCCTATATCCCGGTTATCGGGGAGTTTCACTATGCCCGTTTCCCGCGTCAGTACTGGGACGAAGAGCTCAAAAAGATCAAGGCCGGAGGGGTCAGCGTGGTAGCTACCTATGTTTTTTGGATCTTGCACGAGTTTAAAGAGGGCGAGTTCGATTGGAGCGGCGATCTGGACCTTCGTTATTTTGTGGAATTATGCAAACAAAACGGCCTGGACCTGATCGTGCGCATAGGCCCCTTTGCTCACGGCGAAATGCGCAACGGCGGTTTGCCCGACTGGCTGTATGGCCGACCCATCGAAGTGCGCAGCAACGACCCCGCATACCTCTATTATGTCAATCGGCTCTATCGTGAAATCGGTACTCAGCTCCGGGGTTTGCTGTTCAAAGAGGGCGGCCCGGTCATCGGCCTTCAGATCGAAAACGAATATCAGCATTCGGCGGCGCCCTGGGCTTTTACTTACGAGGGAGCTCCCCGCGAGAACACGGTGGCGAGGCGCGATGTGGACATCACCAAAATCGGGGTGGGGGTCAACGAATTTGGCAACGAGTTTGCCGGTTTGGGCCGTGATCACATGAAAACCCTCAAACAGCTGGCGCTGGACGCCGGCCTGGAAACGCCCCTGTACACGGCTACCGGCTGGGGTTATGCCACCATTATCGAAAAAGGCTCTATTCCGGTGATGGCCGGCTATGCTTATCCTTTTTGGGTGGACAGCAACCGGCCTTCGCCTTTTTACCTCTACAAAGACATACGTCAAAACCCCGATTATTCGCCGGTCAGTTACGATGTGACTCTTTATCCTTCGCTGGCGGCCGAGCTGGGAACGGGTATTTCTGTCACCTATTCGCGGCGGCCACGGGTGCCGGGCGAAAGTTTCCTGCCCATGATGGTGCGTACCATTGGCAGCGGCAGCAATGGTTTGGGCTTTTATATGTATCACGGGGGCAATACGCCTTCGCGAGGTAATTTCTTTATGAACGAAGGTTACGGACTGGCCAGTAAATCCTACGATTACCAGTCGCCCATAGGCGAGTTTGGCCAGCTGAGCAAGGGCTATTATCCCCTGAGGCTGATCAATTATTTTCTGCAAAGCTACGGCGGGCTGCTGGCACCGATGTATCCCGTTTTGCCCGCTACCAACGAGCAGATCAAAGCCGAAACCACCGACATCCTGAGGTATGCGCTCCGTTCTGACGGCAGTGGCGGTTTTTTGTTTATGCATAATTTTCAGGACAGAATCAGCCTGCCCGATCAGGAACAAATCAGCATCGGGATCAAGACCAAAAGCGGACAGCTGCGCTTCCCCGTTCAGGGCTCTTTTACCCTGAAATCGGGTGCATCGGCGATCTTCCCTTTTAATCTTAGCTTCGACGGAGTGGAGCTGATGCAGGCCACGCTGCAGCCTTTTATGCGCTTTGAGCTGGGAGGCCGCACTTACCATGCCTTTGTTGCCCCTGAGGGCATACTGCCCCAACTGCTTCTGAAAGGATCGCCCAAGCTCTCCGGTTCGGGCTTTGCCAAAGCCAGGCTGGGGGCTAATACCCTGATTACTTTCCGGGAAAACGAAATTTGTGAACTTAGGCTCAGGGATGTCAGTTTCCTGATCCTTCCTTACGAAAAGGCTCTGCACACTTATCTGTACAACGAAAACAGCG
>CAZNQD010000067.1:4372-7691 GCA_964575345.1 uncultured Bacteroidales bacterium | reverse complement strand
TATGACTAAATTCAACACAAAGTATGTTTTGGGCCTTTCGATGGTCTCCGCCATGGGCGGCTTATTGTTTGGCTACGATTGGGTGGTGATTGGCGGGGCCAAACCTTTTTACGAATTGTTTTTTGCCATCGGTGATGCACCGGTGTTACAGGGCTGGGCCATGAGCAGTGCGCTGATTGGTTGTGTGTTTGGGGCAGTGATGGCCGGCAGGACTGCCGATAAATTCGGGCGCAAAAAGTTGCTGATAGCGGCTGCCGTATTGTTCATTGTTTCGGCCCTAACCACCGGCCTGGCCAATCAGTTTTCGTGGTTTATAGTGTATCGTTTAATCGGCGGGCTGGGCATTGGCATAGCTTCTACCATTTCGCCGGTTTACATCGCCGAAATTGCTCCCCCGGCCAGACGGGGCTTGTTTGTGTCCATCAATCAGCTCACCATAGTGCTGGGGATTCTGGCGGCTCAGATTACCAATATGCTCATTGCTCAGCCGGTGGCCGAAAGCGCCCTGGCGCAAGACATTCTGCAATCATGGAACGGACAGTGGGCCTGGCGTTTTATGTTCTGGGCGGAATTGCTTCCGGCCCTGGTCTTTTTTGCGCTGATGTTTTTGGTGCCCGAAACCCCGCGTTTTCTTGTCAAAGCCGGCCGACCCGACCGGGCCGAGGCTATTCTTTCGCGGATAGGCGGGAACAATTACGCCCGGGAGTCTATGGTTCATATAAAAGCCAGCCTCAACGAAAGCTTAAGGGACAGCACTGCCAAAATCTCGCTGAAGCCTTTGTTCAGCAAAAGCGTCGCTCCCATTGTACTGATTGGGGTGATTCTGGCTGCCTTTCAGCAATGGTGCGGCATTAATGTGATTTTCAATTACGCCCAGGAAGTGTTCACCTCGGCCGGTTATTCGGTGAACGAAATGTTTATCAATATCGTCATCACCGGCAGTGCTAACCTGGTGTTTACCCTGGTGGCCATGGGGACGGTTGACAAATGGGGACGCCGCCGGCTGATGTTGTTGGGCTCCGGAGGCCTGGCTGTGATATATCTGCTGATAGGCCTGTTTTATTTCTTGAATGTCAGCGGCTGGCCACTGCTCCTGCTGGTGGTGTGTGCCATAGCTGTTTATGCCATGTCGCTGGCTCCCATCACCTGGGTAGTGCTGTCGGAGATTTTTCCCAACAGGCTGCGGGGCCTGGCCATGTCTGTGGCAACGCTTTCGCTTTGGGTAGCTTCGGCGCTGCTGGTGCTCACTTTCCCCTTGCTCAATCAGGCATTTGGCCCTTCGGGGACTTTCTGGATTTACGGCATCATTTGCATCGCCGGCTTTGTTTACATCTATCGCGTTTTGCCCGAAACCAAGGGCAAGTCGCTCGAAGAAATTGAACAACAGCTGAAGAAAGACGATGCTTAAACTAAAAAACAGTTGACATTATGAGCAAAGTCAAGATATGGCAGGAGCTGGTCAGCATCCCGACCTACGAAACAGCGGAGCCCGAGAAAAATCCCATTTTTCTCGAAAAGCGTGTCTATCAGGGCAGTTCCGGCGCGGTGTATCCTTATCCGGTGATCGAAAAAATTTCGGATGTCAAGGCCGATAAGGAATGGCTGGCGGTGTTTCTGGAAAACGAGTTTATCAAAATAATGGTTTTACCCGCCCTGGGCGGCCGCATTCAGATGGCCTACGACAAAAGCATGCAGCGCCATTTTATTTATTACAACAGCGTTATCAAGCCTGCTTTGGTCGGCCTCACCGGACCCTGGATTTCGGGGGGCATCGAGTTTAACTGGCCGCAACATCACCGGCCTTCCACTTACGAGCCACTGGATTATATCTTGCAAGAAAACCCCGACGGCAGTGCTACCGTCTGGTGCAGCGAACTGGAGCGGATGTCGCGCACCAAAGGTATGGCCGGTTTTACTTTGCATCCCGGCAAAGCCTATATCGAGATCAAGGTGAAAATCCACAACAGGACCAACCTGCCCCAGACCTTTTTGTGGTGGGCCAATCCGGCCGTTAAAGTGAACGATCATTACCAGTCGGTGTTTCCACCCGATGTGCATGCCGTTTTCGATCACGGCAAACGCGATGTGTCCTCGTTTCCCATCGCCAGAGGCACTTATTACAAGGTGGATTATTCGCCGGGCACCGATATCTCGCGCTACAAGAACATTCCTGTGCCCACTTCTTACATGGCCGTCAATTCCCGTTACGATTTTGTGGGCGGCTACGAGAACGACAGCCGGGGCGGCCTTTTGCATCTGGCCAATCATCATGTTTCGCCCGGCAAGAAGCAATGGACCTGGGGTAAGGGCGATTTTGGCCAGGCCTGGGATCGCAACCTCACCGACGAGGATGGCCCCTACATTGAGTTGATGTGTGGGGTTTACACCGACAATCAGCCCGATTTTACCTGGCTCGCTCCCAACGAGGAGAAGTCTTTTGTACAGTATTTTATGCCTTACCGCGATCTGGGCCTGGTAAAAAATGCCGGCAAAGAGGCCCTGCTCAATTTGGAATTGCAGGGAAAAACACTTGAGATAAAGCTTTATACAACAGGAATATATCCCAAAGCCCAGGTGGAATTGTCGGCCGGGGGCAAGCGTCTTTTTTCAGATCGCTACGATGCTTCGCCCCGGCTTTCCTATCAAAAAAGCCTGGATCTGCCCGAGGGAATAAAGTACGAAGAGCTCTGCTTGTCGCTGACAGATCAAGAGGGCAGAACTCTGGTGGCCTGGCAGCCCGAAAAGCTTAAAGAGGACAGAATGCCCGAGCCGGCCCATGCCGCCAAAGCCCCCGAAGAAATCGCCAGCCTGGAGCAATTGTATTTGACCGGCCTGCATCTGGAGCAATACCGGCATGCCACCTTCTACCCCGTGGATTATTACAACGAAGCCCTGCGCCGCGAGCCTGGCGATACCCGTTGCAACAATGCCCTGGGCCTGTGGTTGCTGCGCAGAGCTAAGTTTGCTGATGCTCAAGAGCATTTCGAAAAAGCCATAGCCACCTGGACAGAGCGCAATCCCAATCCTTACGACGGCGAAGCTTTTTACAATCTTGGTTTATCTCTGCAAATTCAGGATCAACCGGAGGAGGCCTATGCAGCATTTTACAAAGCTACATGGAACGCTGCCTGGCAGAATGCCGCTTACCTGCATCTTGCGCAGATTGACGCTGCCCGGGGGCGTTTTTCGACCGCCCTGGAGCATGTGGACAAGTCGCTCGGGTGCAACAGCAACGACCACCGGGCCCTGCACCTCAAAATTGCCCTGCTTCGTCGCGTGGGCAGCGCAAAGCCGGCCTTGCAGCCGGATGATCAAGTTC
>CAZNQD010000067.1:0-4272 GCA_964575345.1 uncultured Bacteroidales bacterium | reverse complement strand
TCCTCAGCAGGCCGGGAAAGCTCCTCAGCAGAGCGGGCAGGCCCGGCAACAGATTGAGCAAGCCCGGCAACTGGCGGAACAGGCTCTGGCCCTGGACGCTTTCAACTTTGGCGCGCTGTACGAGCAATTCCTGCTTTCGGGCGATCAAAACCGCCTGGAAACTTTTACCGGACGCATTCGCAACAACATTCACAATTACATGGAATACGCCCTCGATTACGCGGCGGCAGGTTTGTGGACAGAAGCTTCCGCTTTGTTGAGCCTAGGGCTGGAACGATCGGGAGAATACCCTTTGGCCCGGTATCTTTTGGGCTGGTGCAGCTATAAACAGGGAGACAAAAAGGCGGCTCTGGCGGCTTTTAATCGGGCCGGGCAGGCCTCGCCCGCTTATTGTTTCCCAAATCAGACAGAAGCTGTTCCTGCCTTGAAACTGGCCATAGAAATGTATCCTGCCGGAGCGAAAGCATACTATTATCTGGGCAATTTTTGGTATAATGCCCGCCAATACGCCGATGCGGCTGAATGCTGGGAAAAGTCGGCTGAACTGGACGAGGCTTTTCCCACGGTGTTCAGGAATCTGGCTTTGTATTATTTCAACAAGGCTAAGCAGGCCGACAAGGCTCTGGCCTGCATGGAAAAAGCCCATGCCCTGGAGCCCGGAGACGCCCGGGTGCTGATGGAGCTGGACCAGTTGTATAAACGCCTCAATCGCAGCCCCGAACAACGTCTGGACTTTTTGGAGCAACAGCCGGCGCTGGTGGAGCAGCGTGACGACTTATACCTGGAGCGCCTGAGTTTGTATAATTTGCTGGGAGAGCATGCAAAAGCCCTGGAGCTCTTGTTGTCCCGGAAATTCCACCCCTGGGAGGGAGGCGAAGGCAAAGTCAGCGAGCAATATGTGTTGAGCCTGCTGGAATTGGCCAAAAAAGCCCTGAGGAAAAAGGAATTTGAGGCAGCCTTGGTTTTCTTGCAAAAATCCCTGAGCTATCCCCTGAATCTGGCAGAAGGCAAACTGCTGGTGGCGCAGGAAAACGATATTTATTATTGGATGGCTTGCGCTTTGGAAGGCCTGAACCGGGCGGACGAAGCTGCCCGGTGTTGGGAACATGCAGGCAAAGGAATCACCGAGCCGGCCGCTGCCTTTTTTTACAACGACCAAAAGCCGGACAAAATCCTTTATCAGGGCTGGTCCTTGCTGAAACTTGGCCGCAGGGAAGAAGCAAATGAACGCTTCAACACCCTGATAGACTACGGCGATGCACACATCAATGATCGTGTAAAGATCGATTATTTTGCCGTTTCCCTGCCCGATTTGCTGATTTGGGAAGAAGACCTGAACCGACGCAACCAGATCCATTGCCGCTACATCAAAGCCCTGGGCCTGATGGGCCTGGGCCGCATGGAGGAGGCCCGGGACTTGCTGAACCGGGTACTGGAAAGCGATCAGAGCCATTCGGGGGCTCGCTTTCACCTGAATGATGTGCTGCACGAAATGCCAGGCCACCCGGCGGCCCCGGCGGACCAGTGTGGTTAACCACAGCTCTGTCGCCCATCGTTATCTTGCCCGAGATCCGGGCCACCCGGTGGACCAGTGCAATTAACCGCGATCCATCTGTTCAATCAAGCAATTAAGCACCGAAAAAATCCAATCAATATGAAAACTCTGATATTACCGGCACTTCTCTTTTTAAGCCTCGCCTGCAGCCGATCCGACCGCTACGAGATGGATCTGGCAGCTGAGTGGAAGTTCCAGATGGACGAAAGCGACCTGGGTGTAGACCAAAGATGGTTTGATACCGAACTGTCTGGTCGGATGGCTTTGCCCGGCTCTATGATGGAAGCCGGCCTGGGAAATGAATTAACGCTGCAGACCCCATGGACAGCCAGTATTTACGACAGTTCCTGGTATTTCAATCCCGATATGGAGCCTTACCGTCAGCCCGGGCAGCTTAAGTTCCCGTTTTGGCTGACACCCCCGGTGTATTACCTGGGGCCGGCCTGGTATCAACGCGAACTGCTGATTCCCGGTGACTGGGAGGGCCGGCAACTTATTCTCAGGCTGGAACGTCCCCACTGGGAGTCGCAGGTATGGGTAAATTCGGAGCCTGCCGGCATGCAGAATTCGCTGTCGGTGCCTCATGAATACAATCTTACAAACTTGCTGAGGCCGGGGAAGAACCGCCTGACGCTGAGAATAGACAACCGGGTCAAAGAGATCAAGCCGGGCCCCGACTCGCACAGCATCAGCGATCATACCCAGGGCAACTGGAACGGCATAGCCGGAGAGATCAAGCTCTTTGCCCGTTCTAAGCTAATGATAAACGATGTTCAGGTTTATCCCGATCCCCTCAGCGGACGTGTCCGCCTGGTTTGCAGCATCGACAACCGGAGCGGAGAGACCTGCGAGGGCGAATTGCGGACTCAGGCCCGGCTGTTTAATGTGGAAGAAAAAGCCGGGCGCTCTAGGGCGGAGCAAAAGGCCGGGCGCTCTACCGAGGAGCAAAAGGCCGGGAAGTTTACGGCGGGACAAAAAGCCGGTTTGCAGAGGGCCGCTTTCCCGGTTAAGCTCAGCCCGGGCAAGCAAAGCCTGGAGTTTGTGCTGGAAATGGGCGAAGAAAGGCAGCTATGGGAGGAGTTTCATCCGGCCTTGTACAAGTTGTCTCTTGAACTCAGTTGCGCTAAGGCTGCTTCTGATCGTTTTGAAACGCAGTTTGGCTTTCGCAGTTTCGAGGCCGACGGCACCCGCTTTCTTATTAACGGACGCCCGGTCTTTTTGCGCGGCACCGTGGAATGTGCCGCCCATCCGCTGACGGGCTACGCCCCCATGGAAAAGGCTTATTGGCTGGATCTTTACCAAAAGGCAAAAGCCTACGGAGTCAATCATTTTCGCTTTCATTCCTGGTGTCCGCCCAGGGCTGCTTTCGAGGCCGCCGACGAGCTGGGCATCTATCTGCAGCCCGAAGGGCCTTTCTGGACCAATCACGGTACGGCTGTGGGCAACGGCTGGCCGATTGATCAATACATCCGCGAGGAATGCGACCGTATTTTGCAAGCCTACGGCAATCATCCTTCGTTTGTGCTATTCGCCTACGGTAACGAGCCGGCCGGCCGCCACCAGATTACTTTCCTCAACGGGCTGGTCGATTACTGGAAAAAGCAGGATCCGCGCCGCCTCTACACCCACGCCTCCATTGGCGGAAGCTGGCCCCTGGCGCCTTCGAACGAATTTATTGTCCGCTCCGGATCGAGGGGCCTGCCCTGGGACAGGCGCCCCAACAGCGAGTTTGATTTTTCGGGCAAGATCGCGCCCTTCAATGTGCCTTATGTGGCTCACGAAATGGGGCAGTATTGTGTCTTTCCCAATTTTGAGGAAATACCGAAATACACCGGGGTTTACCAAGCCAAAAACTTTGAGATGTTCAAAGCGGAACTGGAACGAAAGAATATGGGCCCTCAGGCCCGGGATTTTTTTATGGCTTCGGGCAAGTTTCAGGCCATCTGCTATAAGAATGAAATAGAGGCTTCGCTCCGAACCCCGGGTAACGGCGGCACGCAATTGTTGTCGCTGAACGATTTCCCGGGCCAGGGCAGTGCGCTGGTGGGCGTGACCGACGTGTTCTGGGAGCCCAAGGATTACATCACAGCCGAAGAATTCAGGCGCTTTTTTTCGCCCACGGTGCCCATAGCGCGTTTTCCGAAGTTTGTTTACAGCAACGACGAGCAGCTGTCGCTAAGGGTCGAAGTAGCTCATTTTGGGCCGGCAATACTCCAAAACCAGCTTCCCGTATGGAAAGTGTATAACGACCACGGCAAAATCGTGGCCCAAGGCGAACTGCCGGCCACAGAGATTACTTTTGGCAACCTGGCGCTGGGCCGTATTTCGCTGCCGCTGGATTTTGCCCAAGAGGCCGGACAATACAAGCTTGCCTTGTCGCTGGGCAACCACAGCAATCAATGGGATTTTTGGGTATATCCGGCATCGTTGCCCGAAGCCGATACGGCTGATATTTTTATCACCGGTGACTACAAACAGGCTGCAGAGCAGGCGCAACAAGGAGCCAAAGTTTTGTTGCTGGCAGCCGGCAAAGTGGAAAAAGGCAAAGAGGTGGTGCAGTATTTCCGGCCGGTGTTTTGGAACACCTCCTGGTTTCAGATGCGTCCTCCGCATACCCTGGGCATATTGACCCGCCCGGAGCATCCGGCCCTGGCCGCTTTCCCCACCGAATATCACAGCAACCTGCAATGGTGGGAACTGCTGCACAACCAGCAGGT
>CAZNQD010000066.1:2595-11043 GCA_964575345.1 uncultured Bacteroidales bacterium | reverse complement strand
CTGCCGCTCTCGAGCTCCAGCAAGGGACGAAGGTTGTTCTTTAATGACAAGCCTTTGGAACGCAAAATGGAAAACACCGAAGCCGAATCGGTCGAGGCCATGGTCGAGGCCAGCAGCAACGAAGTAATTAAGCCGATGCCTGCCGACTTAATAGTCATACCCAACACCCACCAAATGAGCACTCCGGTAATAATGGCAGTTAAAAAGACACCCAGCGTAGCCAGAATAATACCTTGGGCCATAACCGGCCTGATTTTCGCAATGTTGGTGTCGAGCCCGCCCGAAAACAAAATGACACAGAGGGCGATAGTGCCTATATGCTTGGCAAATACAATATTTTCGAATTCGATACCCAGGCCGTCGCTGCCCGAAAACATGCCCACCAGTAAGAATAAAAGCAGTGCCGGCACTCCAAAACGCGAACTGGCCTTTCCCGCCAAAATACTCAGGAAAAACAAAATCGCCAAAACAAAAAGTACGGTTTCGAGTTGAATGCTCATGGTAATGAATAGCCTTATTTAAGCTCCCCCAGCCCACGGCGGACTACCACCGGCTCCTCGCCGGTGCAATCAACTACCGTCGACTGGATGATGCCTCCGGGGCCTCCGTCGATGACCATATCGACCAAATGCCCGAAACGTTCATCGATCAGTTCAGGGTCGGTGGTATATTCCACCTGGTTGTCGGTCTGCATCAAACTGGTCGTCATCAGGGGATTGCCCAATTCCTCGACAATAGCCCGCACAATGGCGTTATCGGGAATACGAATGCCCACCGTCTTGCGTTGCTTGAACAATTTGGGCAGGGCGCTGCTCCCGTTCAATATAAAAGTAAAGGGGCCGGGCAGATTCTTTTTCATCAATTTAAAAGTGGCATTGTCCAGCCTGGCAAATTCACTGATATGGCTCAGATCCTGACAAATAAACGACAAATTGGCTTTGCCTATGCATTTGTCTTTGAGCTTGCAAATCGTTTCGACTGCCCTGGCATGAAAAATGTCGCAACCGATGGCGTAGACTGTATCGGTGGGATAAATGATCAATCCGCCCTCGCGCAAAGCATTGGCGATTTTTTGTACAACCCTCGGATTGGGGTTGTCCTCATAAAGCCGAATCAACATTACTCACAAATTTGACGCTAATGTACAAAAAAAATGCTATCCTGCCAGTCTTGATCAAAAAGTCGTTCCGCTTAAAACCAGCGGGTATAGCAAAAGTCCATACGATGGGGCATATCGGGGTGTTTGGGGAACATCCTGAAAGAGTAATTGAATGTACCGGTCTTCTTTAGACGATAGTTGATTTCAAAACGCATATTGCCTTTTTCGTCTATGCTTTTCAGTTCCAGCTCCGAAGAAAAATTTTGAGAACTGCCCTCGAGATTGGTATGCATAATCACCAATTCCACACCAACGCTGTCTTTGAGGCCGGCCGGGTCGATGCTCACGCCAATGTTGTATTCGCTGCCCACATTGGGCTGATGTAATATAGCATCGGGTATATCCACCCCCAGTACCTTGATCTGCTCCCATTTATCGGCTACTTCCTGCTTCCAGCGGCTGATTTCACGGGCCTTTGCGTAGGAATTCGCTGTAATCAGTGCCGAACGTTTGACCAGTTTGCCGTAGAAACGATCTACATAATCATCGAGCATGCGCTTGGTGGTGAAATGCGGAGCGATCTGAGCAATGGAATTTTTGATGTATTGCACCCACTCGGGCGAATAACCCTTACTGTTTTTGGCAAAAAACAAGGGAATAATGTCGTTTTCGAGCATGGAATAAATGGTGGCTGCATCGAGCTGATCCTGGAATTCCTGATTTTCGTAAGTGCGTTTTTCGGACAAGGCCCAGCCGGCTTTTTCTTTGTAGCCTTCGAGCCACCAGCCGTCGAGCACCGAAAAATTGAGCACTCCGTTCATTTCGGCTTTTTGGCCCGAGGTTCCCGAGGCTTCCAGGGGACGGGTCGGGGTATTGAGCCAGATGTCCACACCCGAAATCAGACGTTTGGCCAGAGCCATGTCGTAGTTTTCGAGAAAGATGATCTTGCCCTGGAATTCGGGCATACGCGAAATTTCCACGATGCGCTTAATCAGTCCCTGTCCTCCTCCGTCGGCCGGATGGGCCTTGCCGGTAAAGACAAATTGCACAGGATAGAGGGGATTGTTTACTATGCGCGACAGGCGTTCCAGGTCGGTAAAAAGCAGATGGGCACGCTTGTAGGTGGCAAAACGGCGGCCGAAGCCTATCATCAGGGCATTGGGATTGATTTTTTCCAGTATGGCCATGATGCGCGAGGGGTCGCCCTGGTTTTTGAACCAGCTGTTTTTGTATTTTTTGCGTATATACTCAATCAATTTGAGCTTGAGTTGCTGACGGGTTTTCCAGATCTCCTCGTCGCTGACTTCGTAGATTTTGTTCCAGAGATCGGCGTTGGACTGATCGCTCATCCACTGGGGGCCGAAAGTTCTTTCGTAGAGGCTGCGCCACTCGCTGGCAGTCCAGGTAGGCATGTGGACGCCGTTGGTGACGTAACTTACGTGCAGCTCGTTGGGAAAATAGCCTTTCCAGATATTGCTGAACATTTTTTGGGATACCATGCCGTGGAGCATGCTCACGCCGTTGACTTCCTGGCAGCAGTTGCAGGCAAAAACGCTCATGCTGAATTTTTCGTTGATGTCGCCTTCGTTTTCGCGGCCCATATCCATGAATTCGGCCCAGCTGATGCCCAGTTTTTGCGGGAAGCTGCTCAGGTATTTGAACATGAGGCCTTCGTCAAATTTATCGTGGCCGGCCGGAACCGGGGTATGTACTGTATAGAGCGAAGAGGCGCGCACTACTTCGAGGGCTTCGCTGAAGTTGAGTCCTTCCAGGGCAATCAGGTCGACCATACGTTGGGCGTTGATCAGGGCGGCGTGGCCTTCGTTGCAATGATATACCTGTTTACTGATGCCCAGGGTATGGAGCAGCTGTATGCCGCCTACGCCCAGCAGGTATTCCTGTTTCAGGCGGTTTTCCCAGTCACCGCCGTAAAGTTGGGCAGTAATCTGGCGATCGAATTCACCATTGCCCGGATGGTCGGTATCCATCAGGTAGAGATTTACTCTGCCCACGGCGACTTTCCAGATATAGCAATGCACCAGGTAGCCCGGAAATTCCACTTTGAGCACCAGGGGATTGTCTTGTTCGTCCTTGACCTGCTCTATAGGCAGGGTATTGAAGTTTTGAGGTTCATAGATGGCGATTTGCTGCCCTTCCATCGAAAGCCCCTGGGTAAAATAACCGTTGCGGTAGAGAAAACCCACGGCTGTCATGGGAATATTGCAATCGGAAGCTTCTTTCAGGTAATCGCCGGCCAATACGCCCAGGCCACCCGAATAAATCTTGAGCACATCGGTCAGGCCGTATTCCATGCTGAAATAAGCCACCGTGGGCGCTTCCTTGCTGACGGGGACATCCATATAGTCGCGGAATTTCGCATAAATGCGGTCGAGCCGCTGCATCATGGCCTCGTCTTTGGCTATTTGTTCGAGCTGGGTATAGGAAAGGCTTTCCAAAAAAGCGGCGGGATTGCCCGAAACCTGCGACCAGAGGGTTTTGTCTATATCTTTGAATAATCTGATGACTTCGTCGTTCCAGCTCCACCAGAGATTGCGGGCCAGTTCCTGCATCTTTTCGAGGCCGGCGGGCATGGTGGATTGTACGGTCACGCTTGACCACTGGGGTTGATTGCTGCAATGCTTTGTTTTCATATTATTTGTTTGTTGCTTTCTGTTTAGTGTTTGTATGCTGTTTAGCCCTGGACAAAGCCAGGTCGTATGCTTGTTGGTAATACTTTATAAAATTAGACCACAAAGCCTGTTTGGACAAATGTCCGGCTTTTTGTCGTACCTCTTTGCGCTCGTCGTGGTGCAAGGCGGCAAAATCGGCAAAGACCCCGGCCGTTTGTTGAACGACTTCGTCGTAATTGCTGTCGTTGCGGGGAATAACGGCTGCTCCCTGCCTGATGTCCCTGTCGGTGTATCCCTGGTTTTGCAACCAAAGGCCGAAACCCGAAAGCGAAGTGGTGAGCGTCGGCACCGAAAAAGCCAGGCTTTCGAGCGGGGTATAGCCCCAGGGTTCGTAATACGACATAAAGGCCGTCAGGTCGAAAGCCTGTATAATATCGTAGTAGGATTTGTCGAATACGCCGTCGTGTCCGTGCAGGTAGCAGGGCACAAAAATGATTTTGACTTTTTCGTCCGGGCCGTTGGTAAAGCCCAGGTATTTAATGGTGTTGAGTACTTTGTCCTGCTCAATGTGGTTGAGCCAGTGGGTGTTGTAGGGATGATAAATGGGGCCGGATGGCGCAGGCTTCGGCTCCGGGAGATTTTCCACCGCCGTTTGTTGATTGGCCGCGGAAGATACTGTTTTGCTCTTTCTGAGCGCCTCGAGCCCTTCGAGCACTTCACGGCGGGCAGCGCTCACATCGGCGGGCACCAGAATATAGGCCAGGATCTGCCGGTCGAGCCGCGGATCGTGACGCAGCTGGTGCAGGCTTTCGATAAAGACGTCCAGCCCTTTGTTGCGAAACTCGTAACGTCCGCTGGTGGCCAGCATCAAGACGTTTTTGTTGAGACTGTAACCCAGTATGCTTTCGGCCACTTCGAGCAAAAGCCGGCGGGCAGCCTTGCGTTTGGCAATGGCCACAGCTCCCCGGGGCACAAAATCGTCCTCGAAGCCGTTGGGGGTGATCAGATCGGGGGCTTTGCCGAGCAATTGGGCACATTCGCAGGCCGTGATGCCGCTGACAGTGGTAAAGCAATCGGCCCGGGCAGCTGCCGTTTTTTCGACCGAATGTTTGGCGACCATATTGAGTTCCCGGGCCATCTGATCGCCCTGATAGCCCTCCATATAGCCATAGAGTTTTTTCCCGTTGCCGCTGATGGAACGGCCTATGGAGGTGGCATGGGTAGTAAATACGGTGGCAACACCGGGCAGGTGTTTTTTGACGTAAAGCAGTCCCAGTCCGGTGGTCCATTCATGAAAATGGGCTACTACGACAGGCTCTTGTTCAAGGTGGTAACGCTGCCAGCTTCGGATGACTTCGCCGCAGGCATAGGCAAACATGCAGGCCTCGTCGTAATCGCCGTAAGCCTCGATGGAATCAACGCCAAACCATTCCCAGAACTGCGAGTAAATATGGTCTTTGTACGCGTAGTATTTCTCGAAATCCACCAAAATCACAAGGGGTTCTCCGGGTATGCGCCAGCGTCCGCAGCGTATGGGCAATTTATCGTGTTGGCGGGCATAAGCGCTCCACTCGTCCAGGGGGCCCGAACTTTCGTTGAATTCAGCCGTTTGCACCCTGTTTTGCAAATCGGGGCCTATGTAGCAAAGTGCTTCTCCGTAAAGGGCTCTGAGTTGTTTTGCATGCGTCGATAAGACGGTGTGGATGCCTCCCACTTTGTTGCAAACTTCCCAACTGGATTCGAAAATCCTGTCGGGAAGCCGGCTGTCTTTTACCATTTTGGCCATACCTTTTTCCACTTCGGTTTTGAAGACTGCAAAGGTAGCAAATCTATTTCATATTTTGAATAAAAATTCAGGCCGCTGCCTCAGCTCAACATCACCTGGCCACCCGTGATGGGAAGCGCCTGGCCTGTTTCGCCGCATTGATCCATCAGATAGAGTACTCCTTTGCTGACATCCTGAGGCGAGCAACCTTTGCGCATGGGCACCTGAGCCAGGTAAAAATCCTTGACGTCCTGAATGGTTTTGGCGCCCGGCACCTTGCCTGCCCTGAGATACTGCACAAAGAGGCCGTTTTCGGGATTGCTCCAGAGCGGGCCTTCGTAATAATTTCCCGGGCAGATGGAGTTGACCTTGATGCGGAAGGGAGCCAGTTCCAGGGCAAATGACTGGGTGAGGCCGATGCCGCCGAATTTACCGCCGGCGTAGGCAAAGTTGGCTTTGCTGCCTCTCAGCCCCGATTTGGAATTGATTTGGATGATGTCGGCGAAATAGCCGGAAGCAGCGTAAGCGGTTTGTAATTTCATTACGCGGCTTACCACCTTGGTGCAATAGAAATAAGCGTTGTAATTGATTTTGGTCACCAAATCGAAGCTCTCGGTGCTCATTTCGTCCAGGCCGCCGGCACGGAGGATGCCCGCGTTGCTGATAAAGCAGTCGATGCCGCCGAAACGACAAATGCTTTGGTACAAGAGCTGCTCAATACCGGCGATACTGCTCACATCGGTCTGCACAAACACAGCCCTGTTGCTGCGGGCTTTTTGGTTGAATTCAGCCACCGTGGCCAGGCCGGTTTCGCTGTTGAGGTCGGCCACAACGATGTTGGCCCCCTCTTGCAGGAGTTCGTCGGCTATGCCACGGCCAAAGCCCTGAGCGGCTCCGGTAACCACTATGGTTTTGTTTTGGGCTCTGCCGGCCAGGGCGCCGGCGGCGATGCTGCGGCGATAGTTTTCTACTTCCCAGTGGTCGATAAAATCGATTTGTGCCTGAGTCATGGGCTGCGGGCCTCCAAAGGCTTCGGAGAGGGCGGCAATTTTGATGCAGTCTTCAAAAACATCGAGGATGGTATCGCATTGGGCTGCGTTGTCGCCCACGGCCACGATGCCCAGGCCCCGGAGGGCAATTACTTTGGGCTGATAGCCGAAATGTTGCCCGAAAAAGGGCAGAAGATTTTTGGCATCATCCAGTGCTTCGTTGGTTTGGGCCTTATCGATGAATAATTGGTTGGATTTACAATATACAATGGCATCGGGCGTAAAGGGGCGGCTGATGCGTGCATAATTTTCTGTTTCCCCGCAGTAGTGCTCTATCAGCTTGTTGTTGCGGATTTTGAGCGTTTTAAGCTGAAGCTGTTTTTGCTGATCTGTTTCGGAAACCAGCATGCGCAGCGCGGGCAGAATTTCGGTCACTCTGCCCGGGACAGGGCTCTCTGCTGCCTGAAAATAAGCCTGCAGGGCTTTGGAGCCGGCAGCAGCGCCACTAGCGGCCTTTTGCACTTCTTTGTCGAGCACAGCCAGGATGTGGTCGTAAGTACGACGGATTTCTTCGATGTCGTTGGCGGCCACAAAGATACCGTGGTTCTGCAACCAGATCACCGAGGGCTCTTTGCCCCGTTCCGCCCGATAGGCAGCAATGGCTCCTTCGACTTTCTTGAACAAGACGTAGCCGGGGTCGGTATATGGAATGTAGAGAGGTTCATCGCCAAACAGCTCCCTGAGTTTGCTTTCGGCCTGCCGGGAACACATCAGCCCGTTGACGGCTGTGGGATGTAAATGCACTACAAAAGCATAATTGATGGCATTGTGCATGGAGGTTTCAACCGATGGGCGTCTGTTTTTGGTAATACAGGCGGCTTCGAGGTCCGTTTTGACCTGAGCTTCGCGCAAGTCGGCATCGCTGCTGTAGGACTTTTCGGAGAGAAGCTGCAGTTTGGCGCGATCAAGTACGGCAAAGCCTTCCTGATCAATGCCGGCCAGGGCAAAGCCGGAGGCTTTCACCCAGATTTGCTGCTCATTTTTGTAGGAGGTGTTACCTCCGCCGGCAATAACAAAGCGATTGTCTTTACCATAAAACCGGGAAATCTCGATGAGTTGTTCGATCTTTTTCATGGCATTATTATTTAATATTCAGATTTATTGTTCGGTAATGGAACGGATGAACTGGTTGCCCAGCCTGATGTATTCTTCGCGTTTATCCACATGAGCCCGGCCCGAGGCGTCTACGTATCCTGCGAGTCCCTGGCGTACCAGAAGCTGATGGGCTGCCAGCACGCAAGCGCTTTTGTAGTTGATTTCGCACAAACGTTCGCTCAGCGGCAGCCCGTGACGGGCAGACAACAGAACGGGCTCCATGGCTGGGCTGTTATGCTCTGTGCCCAGGGTGACGATAAAACCGAGTTCGTAGAGATATACGGCGTATTTTTCGAGCAAGTGCAAATCGTTGCGGGTGCTGATGAATTCCACCGAATAGAAACCCCTGTCGCGCAGAGTCTTGGCTGCTTTTTCCAGATCACCTTCGAAGTCGGTATAGCCTCCTTTGGGATCGTCGGCCAAAAATGGATAGGTGGGTATGCCGCCGGCAGCCAATATTATGCGGCAGACTTTGTCTACCGGCAAAAAGGCTTTGGGATCTTCGGGTACAAAAGCAGCGCCTCCGGCCTTGAGCAAATTGCCGCGGATTTCGTTTTCGACGGCGGCATAGTCGTTTATCGCAGACTTGAGGGCTTTGCCTCCGAAGAGTTGCTGAAAAAGGGCTCTGATTTTTGCTTCGGCTTGTTCGCCGGCCTCCGAAACCTGCTCTCTGCTTTCGGGGGCAGAACCCCGGGCCTGTTCGTAAACCTTGATACGCAAAGCCTTGGCCAAATGCCGCTCGCGGATGTTACCCTTGGTCATTTCGCTGAGGATCTGCCCGTAATCGAGGCGGAAATCCAGGCTCAGGCT
>CAZNQD010000066.1:0-2495 GCA_964575345.1 uncultured Bacteroidales bacterium | reverse complement strand
TGGTCATTTCGCTGAGGATCTGCCCGTAATCGAGGCGGAAATCCAGGCTCAGGCTTTCGAGCAAGTCGTTGAGTTTGGCACACATGGCTTTGACCTGAGCGTTGGACTCGGCCCTGACCCTGCTGAGTTGCGATTTATAAGGCTCGGGCAGCGCAGGCGGACATTTGAGGCCCTTGCCGCTGATATAGGTACGGCCCGGATTGTTGGGATCGTTCACCCGAATGCCTTTGGCCTGATCCTGCTGGTTGAGGCCTATAAATTCTATATTGAACAAGGGGCAGAGTGAACGCTTGCGGCATTCCTGTTCCCAGAGTTCATAGCCGTCCATGGAATAGAAGTCGTTGATTCCAACCACCCTGACTTCTTGCTCCAGCGCCAGATCGAGAGCCTGTGTCAGGCTCTCGAAGGCACTAAAAGAATAGGGAGTATGTAAATGGGCATTAACGTTAACTATTTTCATTGTTTTGTTTTTTATGCAAAAAGTTGTGTCTATATTTAATTTTATAGCTTGTTAAGTTCAATAATCATTAACAGATCTTCGGAAACGACTTTCTGACCGCAAATATACTAAACTCCTTGTTTATTCCTAATAATTTGTTGAGAATTTGAAAAATTTTCTTTTGGAATGTAATTTTTCAAGGGTTGAATCTTCTCGTGAATGGCGTCCAGCAACCAGCTTGCCTGGGGGAAGAAAGAATCTTCCAATTCGTAGGCCGGCGTGATCCAGTTGCGTGAACCCACTACTACGGGAGGAGCATCCAGGTAATCGAAAGCCAGTTCGCCTATGTTGCGGGCCATGTCGTTTATGATGGATCCGCGGCTGCTGGCGTCGCTCGAGAGCAGAATACGTCCGGTCTTTTTGACCGACTCGATCACCAGGTCGTAATTGAAAGGCACGATGCTGCGGGCGTCAATCACTTCGGCGCTGATACCGTATTGTTCCTGCAGAATGTCGGCGGCTTCGAGAGCCCGGTAAAGGGTGGCTCCGATGGTGAGGATGGTGAGATCCTTGCCCGGGCGTTTGATATCGGGTTCGCCCAGGGGAATTTCATAATATCCTTCGGGTACTCCGCCCTGGTGGAATTGCTCACCGATGTCGTAAATGCGCTGCGATTCAAAGAAAATGACCGGATCGGTGCCTTGCAGGGCGGCATTCATCAAACCCTTAGCGTCGTAAGGCGTAACTGGGAAACAAACCTTGAGTCCGGGAATATGGGCGCAAAGTGAGGTCCAGTCCTGAGAGTGTTGTGCTCCGTATTTGGAACCTACCGAAATACGAAGAACGATGGGCATTTTCAAAATGTTGCCGCTCATGGCCTGCCATTTGGGCATTTGGTTGAAGACTTCGTCGCCGCAACGTCCCAAAAAGTCGCAATACATGATTTCGGGGATCACCCGGCCGCCGCACATGGCGTATCCGATGGCCGTACCCACGATGGAGGCTTCGGAAATGGGTGAGTTGAACAGACGGTGATAAGGCAAGGCTTCGGTCAATCCGCGATACACGGCAAAAGCACCGCCCCAGTCGCGGTTTTCTTCGCCATAGGCTATCAGCGAGGCGTCTTTGTAGAAGCGGTCGATTATAGCTTCGAAAATACCGTCGCGCAACTGATATTGCTTCATTTTGCTGTAGGGTTTACCCTCGCTGTCAAAAGCAAAGCGTTCTTTTTTGGCGATTTGCTGTACCCGGGGATTTTCGTTCATAGCATGATTCACTTCGGGCTTTACTCCGGGCATCATACTGTCGATCGATTGGTTGGAGAACATGGCCTGGCCCAGCAATTCCTGATTTTTGCTCAGGTCCATACGGGGTGAAATTTCCAGGTCGATGGCCAGATTGTAGACTTCGAACATCATTTTATGGATGTCTTCCTGTATTTGGTCGAGATCGGCTTGCTTACATATCTTGCCTTCGAGCAACTGACTGGCATAACCTACAATGCAATCCTGGGCTTCCCAGGCTTCGACTTCTTCTTTGCTGCGGTAGGACGAAGCGTCCGAGGGGGAATGGCCGCTGTAGCGATAAGTGAGTACGTCGAGCAGGACCGGTCCTTGCTTGCCGTCAATCACCTGACGTTTGCGGCGATAAGCATCGATCACTGCCAGAGGATTGTATCCGTCTACCCTTTCGGCATGCATCTGTTCGGGATTGACACCTGCGCCGATGCGGGCAGCGATGTCATAACCCATGGTCTCGCCCCGGGTTTGTCCGCCCATACCATACTGATTGTTCATGATGTTGAGGATAAAAGGCAGGCCGCCTTTCATATCGTCGTCCCACAAGGTTTTGAACTGATCCATTGCAGCGAAGACCAAGCCTTCCCAAACGGGGCCGCAGGCCA
This sequence comes from uncultured Bacteroidales bacterium, assembly GCA_964575345.1. Classification (GTDB taxonomy): domain Bacteria; phylum Bacteroidota; class Bacteroidia; order Bacteroidales; family UBA1402; genus UBA1402. The sequence continues at coordinate 153 of CAZNQD010000066.1, read as the reverse complement.
TGGAGGCATCGCCCAGATTGGCTACCACCAGACCGGGTTTGCGGTTAACTTTTTTGTAGAGGGCTGCTCCTACGGCAATGTCGCCGCTACCGCCCACGATGGCGTTGTTGGGATAAATGCCGAAGGGGGTGAAAAAGGCGTGCATACTGCCGC
>CAZNQD010000065.1:0-11351 GCA_964575345.1 uncultured Bacteroidales bacterium | reverse complement strand
ATCACCTGTTTTCGTTTGAAAACTGCGCTTCAACTGTCAGCAAAGATATAAAAAATTAATTCTTGCCCCCGACAATAACACCAGGTGGGGATAAGAATGTTTATCGATCGGAATAAAAAAACAAAGCCTTTTTTGACAATGCTTTGCAATGATCAAAGCGCTCTTTAGGCTGGCGATTTGTAAGGAATAGTAAAGCTGAAGGTGCTGCCCTCCTTTTCTTTGCTTTTTACCCAAATCTTTCCGCCCAGTTGCTCTACATAAGCCCTGGCTATGGATAAGCCCAATCCGGCACCTTCGTGTTCACGGCTCAGGTTGAGGTCAGCCTGCACAAAGCGGTCAAAAATGGCTTCTATGCGGTCTGCCGGAATGCCCTTGCCGGTGTCTTTGACAAAAAAGCGAACCTGATTTTCTTCAATCAAAGCTCCCAGTTCAACGCCGCCCTTGTCTGTATATTTGATGGCGTTTTTAACCAGGTTGCTTAGAATGCTGCGCAAGCGGTAAGTATCAGTTATAAAGCGAAGTTTTGAGCTTTCGGAATGTTTATTTATTCTGAATTGAAGATTCTTTTCTATAGCCTGATGTTTGTACCTTTCCTTTATGAATTGGATCTCTTCCGTGATGTCGGTTTCATTTTCCTTAATTTCCAGTTCTCCTGAATCTATGCGGGAAATTTCGATGATATCGTCCAGGGTTTCAATCAACCTTTTTCCGCTTTTATTTACCGACTGCAGGTACTCTTCTTTTACGCTCTTCGAAAGTTCAGTGTTATTCAATAAATTTAAGAATCCCAGTATGCCGTTCATCGGCGTACGGATTTCGTGACTGATATTGGATAGAAAAGCGGTTTTGAGGCGATTGCTTTCTTCGGCTTTATCCCTGGCCAGGATCAGTTCTTTTTCCCAGGCTTTTCGATCGGTATTATCAAAAACGGCCGATTGTATACAGATGGCTTCCCCGTTTTTATCGGTGACAATACTGGAGCTGTATAAAACATCAAAAAAACTGCCGTCCGCCCTTTTAGCTTTGCGTTCACCCTGCCAGCTTCCTTTTTCCATAACCACTTTCAACACTTCGTGCGACTCTGTTTCTGAAGCCCAAAAGTCAAATACTTTTTTGTTGAGTATATCCTCTAAAGCAGTATAACCCCAATAGTTGAGAAAAGTTCTGTTGGCATAAGTAATTTTCCCCTCCATAGTAACAAACGCCTTACCTATCAATGAAAGCTCAATGGAACGGTCTTTTTTGATCATCTCCTTTTCGGTTTTGTGGCGTTCCAGCATACTGGTAACAATATAAGCCAGAGATTCCAAAGCTTTGATATTCTCGGGCTGCCAGTCCCTGTATGTTTTGCATTCATTAAAACCAATAAAACCATAAAAACGGTCCTCTATCATCAATGGCACATTCAACAGAGAGAGAATGCGCTGAAAACGGAAAATATTTTTGGTTGCTTCGTCGGGTATATCTTCGATGTTCCTGTATTTAACAATCTCTCCCTGTTTTAAGCGATCGATCAGCCAGGCAATATCTTTGTACGGTATACATTGAAAATTGTTTTTATGACTCAGAGCTCCTTCGGCACACCATTCGTAAGTATTACTGAGGCTTTGGTTTTTGTCGTCGTATTCAAATATATAGGTTCTGCAAAGGTTTAAATCAAGTCCAATCTCTTTCAGAATGGTTTTGAAAGCAGTATCCTGTGAATAATTGCCAATGGCTATCCTGGAAGTTCGCGAAAGCAAGGATTCTATGGCCAGTCTTTTTTCAATGTAATCCCTGATCTTTTTCCTCTCGTTGATATCACTTGTAATACCGTGTAATCCAATAGGTTTTCCCGATTTATCCCGGACAAAAGTCACAGTCATCGATACCCAGGTAGTGCTTCCGTCTTTACAAATATGCTCCAGCTCGATGGCTCTGGATTTTGTTTTCTCCGGCTTGGCTTCCTCTTGCTCCAACCTGAGTTCCTCTTTCAACATATTCATCAAGCTTTCAATGTGATAGTGTGGAACCCTTTTATCCAGAGGCAGGATTACAAATTCTTCCGGAGTAAAACCCACCATTTTTTCCACGGAAGGACTAACGTAGCTTAGATTCAATTGCAGATCGGACAACCAAATAACATCACTCGTGTTTTCAGCTAACAATTTGTATTTCTCTTCATTCTTCATTGCTTCGTTCCAGGCTTCTTTCAAGGCTATTGTTTGCTTGTTTACCTGCCTTCTCAGTAAGAGGCTGAAAATTCCCATAAATAAAAAGGCAAAAAAAACAAAGAAGAAAATTCCAATGATTATTTCTTTGTTGTTTTCATAAAAACCATGCTCGTGCTTTTGCAGAATATCGTAATTCAACCAGTTGTTTATAAAGCTCTGACGTTGTTCCTCGCCAATCAGATTCAGAAGTTTGTCAATAATAGAACAGAGTTCGGGTAACTCATGCCTGGTGGCAAAACTTAAATTCCAGCAATAATCCGGAAAAGCGGTATGTTTCAGATTTCCCCATCCTTTGGTTTCTGCCAGATAACTAGCAGTCATATAATCGACAACGGCAGCGTCGGCTTTACCGTAAACGACTTGAAGCATGGCTTCATAATCGCTGTTTACATAAACAATTTGGGCCGAGGGAAATGTCTCTTCAATATAAAGCGTACTGGCATAATTTTTGATACAGGCCAGCTTCATGGAATGAATGTGTTTTTCGCTTACCTCAACGGGATAAGTCGCCTGAGTAATCAGACCTATTTCTACCCTAAGGAAAGGCTCTGTAAAGCGCAAATATTCTTCTCTGAAAGTCAACTTTTGTATACCGCCTATAATATCTGTTTCTCCCTTTTTTAGTCCATCCAGCACATCAGTCCAGGCAGGATAACAGACTCTCTTAAATTCAATGCCCAACATTTACATAATCGAATATAAGGCCTTTTTGTACGCCGTCTTCCACGTAATCGGCATATGGCCAAGATGGATCCGGAGTGTACCTGATATTATCCTTGTTTGCCTTCAGCCAGCTGAGTTCTTCTTTAGTCAACAGAGAATCGAGATTGATGGTTTACGCTTGCAGACAAAAGCAGGCCGCAAACATCATTACCAATAAATTTACGATAACTGTATACCTGAATCTGCCAAAACCTTCCCAAACAAAACGTAGAAATGAAGCAATCACCCCCTTTTGCCTGAACTCTTTTATAAATAACATCGGCAACATTCTAAGTCCTGATTTTCAGTTCTGTGAAAAATTTCTTTAATTTAATTCAATTCTATAGAATCAGATCCAAATGTAAAAATTTTTCTTCAATATCTATGTAAAAATTTTTAAGGTTTTTTCGGGGAGCGCGATGATTTTTGACGCTGGATATAAGGCAGAACTCCCGCTTTCATTAACAACATATAACATTCAATACTTGCATAACACAAAGCAATCCGGCTAATTTGCATATTCTAAATCACTCAATTCCATGGAAAAAACAACCTTCTTAGTAACTTACCTTGTCAGCTTCCTTGTCTGTACAGGCATTACCCTGGGGCTGATTGCCCTTATCAACAAGAGTCTCAAAACGTATTTTAAACATTTGTGCCAGGATGCTCAGGTAGCCGGCTTGTTCAGCCGGATGACCAAAATCGTCATTCTGCTCGCAGGCCTGGGAGCAGCTCTCACTGCCAACTACACCACCAACGAAAACGCCGATTGGCTCAGCCTCACATGGAATGTAGCAGCTCAGGTGAAAGAATCACTTGAATCCTTGTTTATAGCCTTTATTATTCTGGCCCTGGCCTTTTTGGTGTTGCATGTCTGCACACGAAATTGTAAGAAATGACTTACTGGACAAGTACACAAATCGCGCTGGTTTATTTTGGAGGAATCGCCCTGGCAATTCTTGCAGCCGTACTTGTTTTGCTCTATCTAAGGCCTTGTCGCAAAGCTTTTAGGGTCATTTGGACAAAATTCCGCAAAGCAGGCATTTTGGGTTTTAAAAGTTCACTGATAGCAGCTGCCCTGCTGGGGGCATTGTCGGTGAATTACCTCGACTGCTCGGGCGAATACGAATACTTAAAGGAAGCCGGCTACTTCACCCTGACCAAAGGCCTGGAACAGATCGGAAGAGCCCTGGGTTTGCTCTCGATAATGACTGGAGCCTGGCTATTGGTCTTTATAATCAAGCTGTTTGTAAACAGGCATCCCAAATCGGAAAAGCAAGCCGGCGACAGTAAATTTAAATCTCTTTAGCAGCCGTTCCCAAAGAACAGCTTGAGAAATACGGCCAGCGAAGAAATTATATTTCTTTAATATATACCCGTCTGGTTTTGTGATGACGCGGCTCGAATTCCGACCACAAAGCCTGAATGCGGGCATTGGTTTCCAATTCCGGGTTGGTCTCGGCCAAACGATAACCGTTTCTTTGGAATTTAGGGAGGAAATCGGTAAATATCAGCGAATTGAGCCCTTTTCCCTGGTACTCGGGGTGTACGCCCATCAGATATAGATCCACCAGATCGTTTTTGCGGATGGCTTTGAGCATATGGATAAAGCCAAAAGGAAATAATTTTCCTTTGGCTTTTTGGAAAGCTCTACTCATGGAGGGAATGGCAATGCCCACGCCTACCACCCGATCTTCGGGCGTAACTATCAAACTCACCAGTTCGGGGCGCACAAACGAGAGGTAAAGTTTGATGTAGTAATCCACCTGCTTATTGTTCAAAGGCACATAACCATACAAGACTTGATAACTGTCGTTGAGCAGTTGAAAAATTTTTTTTCCGTAACGTTTTACCAGTTCTCTCGTGTTTTTGCAACTTATAACTTTGAGATTAAATTTTTGAGCTATAAGCTCTGCAAAGCGAAAATAACGCTCGTTGAGTGTTTCCGGAATGTTAATTTGGAACTCTTTCCAGTCAACTTCTTTACGAAAGCCCAGTTGTTCCAGGTGTTCAGGATAGTAGGGATGATTATACAGAGTGGCAAAAGTGCCCAATTGGTCGAAACCGTGTATAAGCATGCCTTCGTTGTCGAAATCACAAAAACCCATAGGGCCTTTGATGGCCTTCATTCCTCTTTGTTTTGCCCAATCGGCGGCAGCCTCCATCAGGGCTTTGGTCACTTCCGGATTGTCCACCACATCGAACCACCCGAAACGAACATGCTCTTCGTTAAAGCGCTTATTGGCTTCCTTGTTGAGAATAACAGCAATTCGGCCAAGCATGGTTTTACCCTCTTTGGCCACAAAACAGGCCACTTCGCAAAATTCCATGGCCGGATTTTTAGCCGGATTAAAGGTGTTTAACTCATCGAAAACGAGCGGTGGAACAAAACAGGGATGATCCTTGTAGAGCCTGATCGGAAAGCTGACGAACTCTTTGAATTCCTTTTTTGTGCTGATCTTTTTAATTTCCATTTACCTGCAATTAGTGCAAACTATCCGGGGGCAAAAATAGAAATAAAAATCAAATATTGAACTCCGAACTCATGGTAAATCGAATATCTGGAAAAGTCTCGCGGCTGTTGTTGAGCATCCAGTCGCTTTCGGCCATAAAGACAGCCTGATTGTTTTTGTCGTAAACTATATGAGCTGCTTTGCGTTTAGAAAACTCTTCGAGCTGTGAACGGTTGTCGGAACTAAACCAACAGGCTTTGGCATAAGGCAGGGGCTGAAAGCGACATTTGGCGCCGTATTCTTTTTCGAGCCTGAACTGAATCACGTCAAATTGCAGTTCTCCCACGGTTCCGATTATTTTTCGTTTGCCCTGCTCCTGCACAAACAACTGCGCCAAACCCTCGTCAGTAAGTTGGCTCAGGCCTTTTTCGAATTGCTTGGTTTTCATGGGATCGGCATTTATGACTTCCTTCAGGATTTCGGGCGCAAAATTGGGTATCCCCTTAAAATTCAGAATCTCGCCTTCGGTAAGGGCATCGCCAATCTTGAGATTGCCGTTGTCGTACAAACCAATTACGTCTCCCGGGTAAGCCTCATCCACCGTGCTTTTGTTGTTGCCCATAAACGTGGCCGGAGCCGAAAAACGCATGTTTTTGCCCAGACGACAATGGAAATATATTTTGTTGCGCTCGAAGCGGCCCGAACTGATGCGCAAAAAGGCCATACGATTGCGGTGGTTGGGATCGAGGTTGGCATGAATCTTAAAAACAAAACCGCTGAATTTCTCTTCTTCGGGTTGTACAAGGCGTTCTGCCGTTTTTAGCGCAACAGGCCCGGGGGCGATTTCTACAAAACTGTCGAACAACTCCGGTACTCCGAAGCTGTTTAGTGCACTGCCGAAAAAGACCGGAGCCAGGTAGCCCTCGCGATAAAGCGAAAGATTGAAACTTTCGAAAAGGCCGGGTATAAGCTCCAGGTCTTCGTTGAGTTTACTAATCAATTCCTGTCCGACTATGCGGCGCAATTCTTTGTTGTTCAGGTCTTTGGTATTGAGTAACTCCGTCGATTTGAGCGTTTTTTGGGGATCGTACAGCCGGATATCTTTTCGATACAGGTGATATACCCCTTTGAAACGACTTCCCTCGCCAATGGGCCAGGTAAAGGGACAGGTGGCAATCTTGAGTTCCTCTTCGAGCTCAGTCAGTAAATCAAAGGGGTCTTTGCCCTCACGGTCCATTTTGTTGATGAAAACCATCACGGGAATAGCCCGCATACGGCAAACTTCCATCAATCTGCGGGTTTGCTCCTCCACTCCTTTTACACTGTCAATAACCAGAATCACACTGTCTACGGCGGTGAGCGTACGATAAGTATCTTCGGCAAAATCCTTATGGCCGGGGGTGTCGAGAATGTTCACCCTTCTGTCTTTGTAATCGAGGGTCATCACCGAAGTCGCCACCGAAATGCCTCTTTGCCTTTCGATTTCCAAAAAATCGGAAGTAGCGGTTTTACGGATTTTATTGCTCTTGACAGCTCCGGCCACCTGTATGGCTCCGCCCATGAGCAGGAGTTTCTCGGTCAGAGTGGTTTTACCTGCATCGGGGTGAGAGATAATGGCAAAGGTGCGTCTGCGTTTGATTTCTGTTTTAATATCCACGTGCTCTGGTCTTGGGCTGCCTCACAACAGCCTGAAAAATTGGCGCAAAAGTAATAAAAAAACAGGCTCGCTTCTCTATATGAGCCGAACAATCGATGGAATTATTTTGAAAAGCGACCGGTTTACTCAGTTACAATACAGATTATTGTTTTGTAAAAACCGCCCGATGCATACGATCCTCCGTTTTGAGCTGCAGAATATAGCAGCCGGCAGGCAGGGAAGAGCAATCCAGGAAGTTGTTGATGTTTTTCAACTCCCTTATCCATATCCTTCCGTCCAGGCCCGTCACCAGCAAGTCCGGGACTTGTTGCGACCTGGCGCCGTCGTTCAGCCCAAAATGCAGCAACTTTCCGGCAGGCAAGGGCCACAGTACCAAATCTTGCCCGGCCGGAACCTGCGACAGGGCATTGGCAGTGTCTTCGGGGATGGGTTCGAAGCCATAACCCCATTTTTCCACCAGCCGGCGGGCTTCGTTGCGGGTGACCGGAATAACCGTACCGTGACGCGGTGAAAAATCCATGGAAATGCCGTTGATGACGCTGAAATTTTCCAGGTCGGTACTGGTGGTAAATTCATAACGGCCGCTGCTATAGACATCGTACATCAGTATATAAGTATCCGAATCGTACAATTTAAATACGCAGGAGCCTTCAACGGCCGAAGCGGTTTGCTGATAATATTGATTGTTGTATTGCTGCCAGCCGCTGTTTACGTACTCAGAAACCGCTTTTTTGATGCCGTTGCCCGTACCTTCGTTTTTGTAAAACATATGGTAGCTGCCGTCTTTATAAATAATATCACCGTCAATGCAAGCCGTGGCATCGGGGCTGTGGTACAAAACTTTGGGAACAGTGGCTAAAGCGCTGAATTCTTCGTTGGCGTAAGCGTAATGAATCACGTCGATGTCCGAGCCTGAACGCATGGACCAATAGAGCATGTATTTGCCGGCGTTCTGATCGTAGATGGTTTGGGGAGCCCAGGCCCGGTTGATGGTGCTGAATTCCTCAAATTCAGCGGCAATGTCCACGGCCGTATAATCCCAGTTGACCAGGTCTCTGGATTTGAGCATCACTATACCGTGGTTGCTGCTCCAGCCCAGGGCCGATTTCATATCGGTAACTACCATGTAAAAAGTAGTATCGTCTATGCCTCGCATAATGTGAGGATCGCGCACCCCTCCCATCCTGCTGATTTCTTCGGAACTGATTATCGGATCGTTGTTGTTGAGCGCCTTGTAATTATATCCGTCAAAACTCAGGGCAAAACGTATGGCTTCCTGGCTGCCGGAATTGCCTGTAAAATAAGCGAAAAGATAGGCATAATAATTGAGTTCGGCCGGAATACGGACAACAAATGTCCGGCTGTCTTCGGCTTCGGCCTTACTGGCCGTCACCTGGAGGTTCAGCACGACATCGGGTTCACCGGCTCCGGGTCGTTGCAACAAATCGCCCTCATGACTAAGGTAAGCGGTATTGTCCGAATGCCAGCTCAGGCCGCAGCCTTCGGCACCTGACAAAGGCAAATGCAGCTTGTATCTGACAATAGTTTCGTCTTTTGAAAAAAGCAAAGCATCCAGATCGCGCTGAACGGAAATTTCGGGACTGAAAAAAGGCAGAACCGTGATCTTAAAGTCTTTATACAAAGTATCAATGCCTTTGTTCAGGCTTGCTGTCAGAATAACAGTGGCGGTGTCGCTGCCGGCTGCCGGTCGCGTAACCTTGCCTTCACGGCTGATGATATCGGGATGGGAAGAAGTCCAGGAAACACCTATACCTCCGGGCAGACTGAACGGAAGTATCAGGTCTTGGGTTATTTCCGTGGTATCTCCAAGGCTGAGTTTCTGACGGGCTTCGGCCAGTATTTCCAGGTTCATGGCCGCATTCAGGCCGGCAATTTGTCTGGAGAGGACCTTGATTTCCTCCTGGCCCAAGGCACGGTTGTATATTCTAAAATCGCTTAGCATGGCTTTTTTCAAGTAAGAATCACCATTGAAATGCGGCCGGCCTATCCAGTTGTAGTTTGTCGCCTGCCCAATGTCTTTGGGCGAATACACCAGAGATGACGAAGATTTCACTACTGAACTGTCAATGTACAGGCTGCCTTTTGAACCCTGCTGTGTATAAGTCAGTTGATACCAGCTGCCTTTGCGCGAAGCTGTTCCGGTTTCGACGGTAGCCACCTCGTTGCCGTAGCCTCCGGTAGACAAGGCATAACGCTGGCGGTTTACCCTATAGGCTATGTATTTACCCGAATATTGCCCGCAGGCAGGGCTGGTCGAAAAAGCCCAGACAAAATTGCCATTGCCTGTAATATTACTGCTTTCGTCAATGAAAATGGCGGTGGTGATGCTGAAATCTTCCAATCCGGCAATGAGCTCTCCAACGGCCGTGCCCATATCCAGATAACCGTTCTGATCACCCAGATCCAACACCTGTGCAGTTCCCAAACTACGGACGCCGGCCTGGTTCATCAGTTGAGCATGGCAGGCGTTGCCGCTCTGGTCGGGCACCGTAAGGCCCTCGTTCAGGAAGGTATAATGCACTTGCAGACTTGAGTCCTGAATCGCCTTTGCTGCCGGGGGCAGAAGCATTAAAAATGCAGCTAGAATTACGTTGCCCGCTTTCATAAAACTGAATTAAAATCAACGACAAAAGAATGGAAAAAAACCGGGATCCACAATTATACAAGCGCTTACACGCATTCTTTGAATAAAAGTTTGCACCATTATGAATGATTTTTAGAACCGCATCACCTGGAATTGTTGTTTCTTCGCAAGCATAATTCTATTTCCTTACTCACATGAAATTCTATCCCCTGACGAAGCTATTTTCGTTTGTTCTTTGCTTTACTCTATTAAGTTTGAGTGCTTGCGCCTCCAACAAAAACACGATCACCGACAACAAAAGAGACGTCATCGGAATTATTCACAAAGTCAACCAACACTGGCAGGCTGAGCATCCCTGCACCGTGAGCGCTTTCTGGGACAACGCCGCCTATCACACAGGCAACATGGAAGCCTATTTCCTGACAGGCAGGGAAGCCTACAGGGAGTATTCCGAAAAATGGGCAGAACACAACGAGTGGATGGGAGCCAAATCGCCCGATAAAAGCCTCTGGAGATATCACTACGGCGAAAACGACCTCTACGTGCTTTTCGGTGATTGGCAAACCTGTTTTCAGACTTACATTGACCTCTACAACATCGAGCCCAAAGAAATCAAAATAGAGAGGGCCAAAGAAGTGATGTATTACCAGATGAGTACCGAAAACAAGGATTACTGGTGGTGGGCCGACGGTTTATATATGGCTATGCCCGTTATGACTAAACTTTATAAACTGACGGCCGACGAAGGTTTTCTGGAAAAATTGCAGGAATATTACCAATTCGCCGAAGAGCTCATGTACGACGAGGAATATGCCCTTTTCTACCGCGATGCCAAATACATCTACCCCAAAGAACCCACTGTCAACGGCAAAAAGAATTTCTGGTCCAGAGGCAACGGCTGGGTGTTTGCCGCCTATGCCAAAGTCATGCAGGATTTGCCCGAAGACAACGCCTTTAGAAAAAAAATAGAGCAACGCTTTACGGCCATGGCTGCCAGCCTGAAAACATTCCAGCAACCCGGGGGTTACTGGACACGCAGCCTGCTCGATCCCGAACACGCTCCGGGCCCCGAAACCAGTGGTACGGCTTTTTTTGCCTACGGTTTATTCTGGGGCATCAACAATGGCTTACTTAACGAAGAGGAATACCTTCCCACAGCCGCCAAAGCCTGGTCTTATCTAAGAAAAACGGCCTTGCAGGAAGACTACAGCATCGGCTATGTACAACCTATCGGAGAAAGAGCTATACCCGGCCAGACAGTAAATGCCAGTTCTACCGCCAATTTTGGCGTAGGCGCCTTTTTACTGGCAGCCTGCGAACTGGCACGCTACCTGGACCAGACTTTCTAAGCATCAAAATATTTGACACCAAGTAGCCGGCAGAGCCAAACAAGCAAGCTTTTATTTATCGGGCAAGAATCTTGAAGACCTCGGTGTTCTGCTGCTGATGCACTCTGACCATATAGACTCCTTTGTCGAGCAGCAACTCTCCGTTGCCAGACAGAGCCTGTGTTTTATATAGCAGTTGTCCGGTCAGCGTAAATAATTCCAGAGAACTGTTTTCGGGCAGCCGGTAATACAGCCACCCATCGCGGTAAAACAAATCAACTTCCGGGGCAGTCGCTTCGGGCAGTTCAGTCTGCACCTGATCGGCAATCAGCATCCAGCGTTGAGTGTCCCGTACTCCGTCCACGTCGAAACGATTGCCCACCTGCGAAGGAA
>CAZNQD010000064.1:2619-11465 GCA_964575345.1 uncultured Bacteroidales bacterium | reverse complement strand
AATTCAGAGGATAATCGTAGCCTTTGGTCTCCCAATATTCAAATCCTCCGTTGGGAATTTCCGGGTTGGGATCGGTAGGATCTTTGACCGGCGGCACATAAAATTCTGAACGAAAATGCATATTATCGATCCATAAATGACTGCCTGCAAAGGAAGGATCCCTGTCTTCCCAATCCGTGGACAAAATACTTACAATGACTGTATCCGGAGGAATAGCATAATATTTGTAGATTTCGATCAGAATATCCTTTTGCACGTAAGTGTCTGATGGCTCCAGTTCTACCTGTTCGTACCAGACATGTTCACCTTCCCTTTTAAAATGCAGCCTGACGACGGCTCTGGCAGAATCGGTGGAAGCATGGAATTTGTAGTAGAAGGTCAAGGTATCTTTGGTGTTCTCAAAGGCTATACCTCCGCGCTGACATTGACACTCATCATCCCAATAACCATTGGAAACCTCACCTGGCTTTGCTACCCTTATGCCATCCTCTTCTCCAAGTACAGTTTTTAGCTCGAGAGCATATTCCCCCTGGATGGCATCAGTCGACCTGTCGTAACGTTCATAATCCATACTGTTCTTTTGCCATTCCTGTGGAATAAACAGGCTTTTTGTTTGCCAAAGCTCAAAGTCACCGTTTAATTCGGCGGGCTGAGTGCTCAGGCCTTTCAGGCTGATATTGTCAATATACAATTCACAACCCGCAGGTCTGGCCACATCTTCCAGACTGCCGGTTGACAAAATGCCGAATACCATTGAATCAGGCACTTGAGTCAATGGTGGTTCAAAATTAAAATCAAAAGGCACATAATTGTAAGTTATGGGAGTATCCAGTTTCAAATGGAAATAATACTCCTGCAACAACTGCCCGTCTTTTTGGAACATAAAAAGCAACATGGCAGAATCGAGCTCCGATTGATTGTACATATAATGGCCTGTTATGCCTGTGGGTGCTTCGGTCATGGCAAAACCTCCATGCCAGGTAGCGGGATCGCCTTCGCCCGGATTGGTATTCATAATAAAGCCAAAATTCACTGTTTCCTGCGCATCGTCACTCAACAATCGCAAAGCATAATTTCCGCTTTGGGCCATGGTGGTTTTGACGGCAGTTGGCACAAAAGGCTCCAGGAACAAACGAAACATATTAGAAGTATATGGATAATTTTCGGGGTATTCGTAACTGATGCTGTCCCAGGCTTCAAAATCACCGTTGGGGAAAACGGTGGCTTTGGTGATGGGCTTATTCAAGGGATCGCCGGGGTCTCCGGGATCACCAGGGTCTCCGGGGTCTCCGGGGTCGGTGGTACCGTCTAACAGCATAAAACCATCCAGCAACAGGGTCGATCCGACAAAACGTGCCTCCTGATTTTCCCACAAACTGCTGTAAGTTTCAATTATCAACCTGTCGGGCTTGGTCCACATCCATTTTGTGTCAAAGGGAATTTTTACTTCTACGTACTCTGTAGTAAGGTAAAGATAACGTGTAAGCGTTTGAACATGCGATTCGCCCTTCAAAAAATTCAAGTGTATCATGGCGGTATCGTCGGTACTTGCCGGGATGTATTTATAATGAAACACCAGGGTGTCTTCCTGCCCGTACAAGGGCAAGCCCCCTTCCCAGAACTGTTGCTCATCGTTCCATCTTCCAAGGGTAGCTCTGCGGGGATTGCTGATGGTAGTCTGACTATCGTAGTCGTATCTGCCGAAGCTTTCCAGTTTAAGGGCATATTGCCCAAAAAAAGCATCTTCGCTTAGATACTCTCCGGGTTGATAAGCTCCCGAAATATCCCAGAAGAAAGGTCTTTTATAATGAACAAAGGTCCATTCTTCAAAATCGCCATTGAGCTCAGCCGGCTGTACACTCAAACCTGTCAGTTGAAAACTATCCAGATACAATACACTGCCAAAACCGAATCTTTCGGCCATTACATCGCTGGAGGCAAAGCCCAGACACATGGAATCGGGAGTTAGTTCGGGCGGTGATGCAAAGTTAAAACTAAATGGTTGATATTTATCGTCTGTTTCAGTTAGATAAAAATAGTAGCTTTCCAAATACTGACCTTCTTTGGTAAATGTTACAATGATAAGCCCGGAATCAGGCATCACGCAGGAATATTTGTAGTATCCGCTGATGCCGGTCGGCATTTCGGTCAGGGCTAAACCGCCTGTCCAATCCAGCGGACTCCCTTCGCCGGGATCCATATTCAGATAATAAGCATATCCGCTACCATCGGCTGCGGAATCAGTTTCCAGTCTGATGGCGTAATTGCCGTGCCAGGCATCGCTGGTTTGAGTAGCATTGGGGGACAAGCCTTGTGAGAAAAAACGGTATTCATTCGATCCATAGGGATAATGAAGAGGATAATCGCAATCAGCTGTTTGCCACTGCTCGAAATCACCATTTGGCACCACATTTATGCCAAAAACAAATAAGCTGCAAAAGCAGAGGAGTAAAAAAAGAGTGTTTTTCATAACTATAAGAATTAATTGTTTTCGGACTAAAATTGAAAGGGTTCTCAGTAATCACAACAACCAAACACAACAACGACAAAACAATCAAATGAATCAACCAAACAAATCAGCAACAATAATACACAATCTTTTTCAAAAAAAAATCCCGACACAAAAAAATTTGTATCGGGAAATAAACTCTGTTTTAGGACTATAATACAATGTTCACTATTTTTCCCGGAACAACAATGATCTTTTTGGGTGTTTTTCCATCTAACCATTTTTGACTGTTTTCGTGTGCCAGAGCCAGCTTCTGCACTTCTTCCCTGCCGGCCTCTGCCGGAAGCTCCAGCATAAAACGGGTTTTACCGTTGAAAGAAACGGCATAAGTTACCTGATCTTCCACCAGATAATCTTCGTTCAATTCGGGCCAGGCAGCATCGCAAACAGAGCCTTGTTCACCGAGAGCCTGCCAGATTTCTTCGCTGTAATGCGGGGCAAAAGGGGCCAAAAGGATAATCAAAGGTTTAATGATTCCCCTTTTATCGCATTTCATTGCCGACAAATCATTTACACAAATCATAAAAGCACTGACCGCCGTATTGAACGAGAAATGTTCAATATCCCAATTCAGTTTCTTAATCAATTTATGCAGCGATTTCAGTTCCTGTTTATCGGGGGCTGCCTCGCTGAAACTAAATCCATCTTCCGGGGCACAAAGATTCCAGATCTTTTTCAGAAAACGATGCACGCCGTCAATTCCGTTGGTATCCCAGGGTTTGGATTGTTCCAGGGGGCCCAGGAACATTTCGTACAACCTAAGGGTATCAGCTCCGTATTTTTCGACGATCTGATCGGGATTGACCACATTGTACATCGACTTGGACATTTTTTCGACGGCCCAGCCACAGATGTATTTACCGTCTTCCAGTATAAACTCAGCCTCTTTATATTCGGGGCTCCAGCTGCGGAAACGCTCCAAGTCCAGGATGTCGTTGCTTACTATATTAACATCCACGTGAATAGCAGTGTATTCGTACTTGTCTTTGAGATTGTACGAGACAAACGTATTGCTGTCTTTGATTCTGTACACAAAGTTGGAGCGGCCTTGAATCATACCCTGATTAACGAGCTTCCTGAAAGGCTCATCCTCGCAGACCACTCCCAGATCGTACAGAAATTTATTCCAGAAACGGCTGTACAGCAAGTGTCCGGTGGCGTGTTCCGTACCCCCGACGTATAGATCAACCTGCCTCCAGTAGGTGTTGGCTGCTTCCGAAACCAGGGCTTGCTCGTTATGCGGATCCATATAGCGGAGATAATATGCTGACGAGCCGGCAAAACCCGGCATGGTATTCAATTCCAGAGGATAGCCCTCTTTGGTTTTCCAGTTTTTGGCATGCCCCAGCGGAGGCTCCCCTTTTTCGGTGGGCAAAAAGTTGTCCACTTCGGGCAATTCCAAAGGCAAGGAGCTTTCGTCCAGCATTTGAGGCAGGCCGTCTTTATAATAGACCGGAAAAGGTTCCCCCCAATAGCGCTGACGGCTGAATATGGCGTCCCGGAGCCGGTAATTGACTTTGATCCGGCCCAGTTGGTGTTCGCTAAGGTAGGCTTTCGTTTTTTCGATGGCTTCCGGCACATTCAGCCCGTTTAAAAAGCCGGAATTCATCATAATACCTTCTTTGGCATCGAAACTTTCTTCTGAAATATCGCAGCCCTCAATCAAAGGGATAATGGGCAGATTGAAATGCCTGGCAAATGCATAATCCCGGCTGTCGTGGCCAGGAACAGCCATGATGGCGCCGGTGCCGTAGCCGGCCAGTACGTAATCGCTCACCCAGACAGGGATTTCGGTCCCCGACAGTGGATTGACAGCGTAGCTGCCGGTAAACACACCGCTCACCCGACGGTCGGCTATGCGTTCCCGCTCGGTACGTTTTTTCACTTTCAGAAGATAAGCGTCCACCTCGGCCTTATATTCGGGTTTTGTAAGGCTTGCCACCAACTCGCTTTCGGGAGCCAGCACCATAAAGGTCACCCCGAAAATGGTGTCGGCGCGGGTGGTAAAAATGGGAATCGTAAGACTTGAATCTTTTACGTTGAATGCCATTTCGGCTCCTTCGGAACGGCCTATCCAATTGCGTTGGGTTTCTTTGAGCGAATCGGTCCAGTCAATTTTGTCCAGACCTTGCAGCAGTCTTTCGGCATAGGCAGAGATGCGCAAACACCACTGGCGCATCAGCTTTTGCTCCACCGGATAACCTCCGCGCAAAGACAAACCCTCGCTTACCTCGTCGTTGGCCAACACCGTGCCTAAAGCCGGACACCAGTTCACCATGCTGTCACCCAGGTAGGCGATGCGATAATGCATCAGCAACTCTTGTTGTTTTACGGAATCAAAGCTTTTCCATTGAGCAGCCGTAAATTCGGGTAACTCTTCGCCTCCGTAAGCAGGTATTTCTTTATTGCCGCGCGACTCAAACAGACCAATCAATTCTTCAACAGGCCGTGCTTGATTCAGCTCCGTATTGTAATAGCTCTTAAACATTTGAATAAAAGCCCATTGCGTCCATTTATAATACTCAGGCTCACAGGTTCTGACTTCCCGGCTCCAGTCGAAGCTGAAGCCGATTTTATTGAGCTGCTCCCTGTATCGTTGAATATTTTTAGCTGTCGTAATGGCCGGATGCTGGCCGGTTTGAATGGCGTACTGTTCAGCAGGCAGGCCGTAAGCATCGTAACCCATGGGATGCAACACATTGTATCCCTGCAATCGCTTGTATCTGGCCACTATGTCGGAGGCTATGTAACCCAGGGGATGCCCCACGTGCAAACCCGCTCCCGAAGGATAGGGAAACATGTCCAACACATAATACTTAGGTTTAGAATGATCTTCGCAGACCTTGTACGTTTGGCGTTTAATCCACTCCTCCTGCCACTTCTTTTCGATGGCACTGAAATTGTACTCCATTGTTCTACTCTAAAAAAACGCTGCAAAGGTACTAAAGATTTGATAAAAAAAAGCTTACTTTTGTAGTTCAATTACCCGCGATGAATAGGCTATTTCGGGTTTTTGAGCCACAACAACGGTATTACTATGGTACGCAAATTTGATTTTTTGGTGATTGGCTCCGGCCTGGCCGGAATGAGCTTTGCCCTGAAGGTGGCCGACAAAGGCAGCGTAGCCATTTGCTGCAAATCGGCTCTGGAAGAAGCCAACACCTTTTACGCGCAAGGCGGCATAGCCTCTGTTACCAATCCGGCAACCGATAATTTTCAAAAACACATAGAAGACACCCTGATCTGCGGGGACGGACTTTGCGATAAATCGGTAGTCGAGAAGGTAGTAAAGGAGGCTCCTGCCCAGGTGGCCGAACTGATTCATTGGGGAGTAGCCTTTGACAAAGATAAGAGCGGACATTACGATCTTCACCGCGAAGGAGGCCATTCCGAAAACCGCATCCTGCACCACCAGGACGCTACCGGAGCCGAAATTCAGCGCAGCCTGATCCGCCGTATCCAACAGCACCCCAATATTCAGGTTTTTGACCATCATTTTGCCATCGAGATCCTGACCCAACATCATTTGGGTGCCACCATTACCAGGCAATCCGAACATATTGAATGTTACGGCGCTTATGTGTTGAACCAGCGTACCAGAGCCATACATACTTTTTTGGCCAAAGTCACCATGATGGCCACCGGGGGGATCGGCAATATTTATCAGACGACGACCAATCCCGTTGTTGCCACCGGCGACGGCATAGCCATGGTCTATCGGGCAAAAGGACAGGTTAAAGACATGGAATTTGTGCAGTTTCATCCCACAGCCCTTTATCATCCGGGCGAAAGACCTTCTTTTTTGATTACAGAAGCCATGCGGGGTTACGGTGCTGTTTTGCGTTCGGGTAACGGAGAAGAATTTATGCAAAAGTACGATCATCGAGGCTCATTAGCTCCCCGAGATATAGTAGCGCGCGCAATAGACACCGAAATGAAAACCCGGGGCACTGATTATGTTTACCTGGATGTCACTCACAAAGATCCGGCAGAAACCAAAAAACATTTTCCCAACATCTATAAAAAGTGCCTGTCTATTGGCATTGATATTACCAAAGATTTTATCCCCGTTGCTCCTGCGGCTCATTACTTGTGCGGCGGCATCGAGGTAGACAAGAACGCCGAGTCTAGTATAGAAAGGCTCTACGCTTCGGGCGAATGTGCCAGAACAGGCCTACACGGAGCAAACCGGCTGGCTTCCAATTCGTTGATAGAAGCCATCGTGTACGCCGATTCGGCTGCCAAACACGCTTTGTGCCGCCTGAAAGACATCAGCATCGAAGAAAGAATTCCTCTGTGGAACGACGAAGGGACCCGATTGCCCGAAGAAATGATTCTGATTACCCAAAGCGCCAAAGAAGTAGGTCAGATTATGAGCTCCTATGTGGGGATTGTTCGCTCCAACCTGAGATTGAAGAGGGCTTTGGACCGCCTGGAAATACTCTATCAGGAAACCGAAAGGCTCTTTATACGTTCGGTTGTTTCCAAAGAAATTTGCGAACTCCGGAACATTATCAATACCGGCTACCTGGTAATCAAACAGGCTCAGTTACGCAAAGAGAGCCGGGGTTTGCATTATACCATCGACTACCCGAACAAAAACGAACTGGGGCATACTTATCCCCTAATCCCCTAAATTACTATGTCCACCATACTGTTTCAAGATATTATATTCGGCCCGGTCAAGAGCCGACGCCTCGGTATTTCCCTGGGCATAAACCTCTTACCACTAAACAGGAAATTTTGTAATTTCGACTGCCTGTATTGCGAATGCGGGCTGGGCAACATGAAAGGCCGGAGCACTCTTCCGAAAGCCGCACAAGTAGTTGAAGCCCTTGACCTCAAACTCCAGGCATTGCTGGCAGAGGGTGTCATTCCCGATGTTCTTACTTTTGCCGGCAACGGAGAACCCACCCTACACCCGGACTTTCCGGCCATCATCGATGCAGTCATAGTCTTACGGGATCGTTGGGTTCCACAAGCCAAAATCAGTGTCTTGTCCAATTCCAGCCGGATAGACCGTGCCGACGTCCGGGCAGCCCTGTTGAAAGTGGACAACAATATTCTGAAACTGGATTCCGCTCTGGAATCGACTGTACAATTACTCAATCGACCAGTACGAAAAAACTATTCAATACAAGAACAAATTGAATACATGCAGCTATTCGAAGGGAAACTGATCGTTCAGACTCTCTTTGTGCGTGGAACCTTCGAGGGTAAAATCATAGACAACACCGGCGAAGAAGAAATCGCTGCCTGGATCCAGGCCCTGCGCAAAATCAAGCCCCTTTCGGTAATGATCTACGCCATCGACAGAGAAACCCCGGTACAAGGCCTCGAAAAAATTCCGCCGAAAGAACTGGAAAGAATCGCCCGGCGACTGCAGGATGCAACCGGCATTCCCTCTACAGTGGCCGGCTGAACATGAAACAACAAAATGAACCCCTTCCCGATAAGTCCTGCGAAGTCCGCCCGACTGCTGATGGCTCACAGACCCTGTATTCAAACAGGGTACAGGAACATTATCATTCCACTTTTGGTGCCCTGCAGGAATCGCGCCATATCTTTATTCAGGCCGGCCTGCTCGAAGCACATCGCCGCAAGACCATCGGGCTGCAGGCTGCAGGAACAGCCCATTCATCAAATCTCCTCCTGAAGGTTTTCGAACTGGGCCTGGGAACCGGCCTCAACGCCTTGCTGACCATACTGGAAGCCGGGAGCCTGCAACTGAACTTAAGCTACGATTGCATAGAAGCCTGTCCTCTTTCTTCGGAAATTGTTCAGGCCCTCAACTATCCTGCCTTGTTTTCGGAACAAGCGCAGAAAAAGGCTGCAGCTGTCCTCAGCTTCATTCATACTACAGAATGGAATATTCGCCACACAGATCCGGTTTTACATACACAATTCACCAAATTCCGGGGCGATTTTGCCTCGTTCGAACCGACGGAGTGTTACGACCTGGTATACTGGGATGCTTTTTCACCCGAAAAACAAGCCGAGATGTGGACAGAAGAGCTCTTTGTCTCTATGTATAAACACATGGAAACAGGGGGCATTCTGGTCAGTTATTGCGCCAAAGGTGAAATCAGAAGAAGGTTGCAAAGAGCCGGCTTCGGCGTGGAAAGGCTGCAGGGACCTCCCGGAAAACGCGAAATCATCAGAGCCACCAAAGAATAATATACCCCTGCTCAGGGAGCTATCAAAGAAATATCAGGGAAATACAAGCGAACTATAAGAGAACAATCAGAAGAAAAAAGACAAATAATTGCCCACTGCTGTCAAAAGAAAAACATATAAAGCCAAACGGCTGAATCTGTTCACTTCCACTCCATAATAG
>CAZNQD010000064.1:0-2519 GCA_964575345.1 uncultured Bacteroidales bacterium | reverse complement strand
AGCGACACCAGCCATCTTTTGAGGTTCATAGTATTTACTATATTGAAAACCAGCCAAAAGAGGGGAAGCAGAAAAATAAGCGGAGGAACAAACAAAGACGCCAACACTATCAAAAAAGAAGCATTGAAGACCTGGTTATTGCAATTTTCTTTGTGGTAACTCTCAAAAACACTGATGTAGGCCAAACCTATAAACAAGGCAGCAAAAGAACCCGGAATCAGGTGATGCAAAGGCACGCTGACCGCAGCAATAAAGCAATAAATAAAAAAAGTCAGTACACCCAGAGTGCGCAGCAATTCGTATTTACGAACAATAAACTGAAACAGAATCGCATTGGCCACCAGCATAAGGAATTGTATCAAGACCGGCAGCCATATGCCCGGCAAAAAATCTCTGAAGATTTTCCAAAACGGACTGAATACTTCCTCTGAATAAAGGACATCACTCCCGGGTGAATGCAGTAGGGTGCTAAAGACAACTCCCAGCACATAAAGCAGCAGGCCAACAACCCATAGGACATTGGTACGCGAAAGATGCTGAATGAGATTTCTTCTGCTCATGTTCAATACTTATAAAAGAAGAAAAAGAACAAGCGGCCGGTTTGTTCTCTACAAGTCGAAACCTATATCGGAACGGAAATAACTGTTCTCGAAATGGATTTTTCGCGCATTGTCGAAGGATAGCGATAAGGCCTCCGCAATATCTTTACCGTAGGAGCTGACGGCCAGCACCCTGCCTCCGGAGCTCAGAACCTTTCCGTCCTGAGTTTTGGTACCGGCGTGGAACACGATACTTTCTTTCACCTTGTCCAGGCCGGTAATTTCTTTGCCCTTTTCGTAGGCTCCCGGATAGCCTCCCGAAACCAGCATTACGGCAACTGCCGTACGAGGGTCAAATTCCAGTTCTTTCTCCTCGAGATTGTTCTGAGCCACGCCCTCCAGCAAATCGACCAAATCCGATTTAATCCTGAGCATGACGGTTTCGGTTTCGGGATCGCCCATACGAACATTGTATTCAATCAGATAAGGCTCTTCGTTAACCTTGATCAATCCGAAAAAGATAAAACCTTTGTAATCGATGTTTTCCTGAAGCAAACCCTCGATGGTAGGACGAATTATCCTTTCCTCCACCTTTTGCATAAATAGCTTGTCGGCAAAGGGCACGGGCGAAACCGAGCCCATTCCTCCGGTATTCAAACCGGTATCGCCCTCGCCTATTCTCTTGTAATCTTTGGCTTCGGGCAAAATCTTGTATTGACGGCCATCGGTAATGACAAAGACCGAGCATTCTATTCCGCTCAAAAATTCTTCGATGACCACCGTTTTGCTGGCCGCCCCGAACTTACCACCGAGCATGGATCTTAATTCATTTTGAGCCTCTTCAATATCCTGAATAATCAAAACACCCTTGCCGGCCGCCAGGCCATCGGCCTTGAGCACATAGGGAGGCCGCAGTGTTTTCATAAAATCCAGCCCCGCCTGTACATTCTCTGCCGTCACGCTCAAATAGCCTGCAGTAGGAATGTTATGCCTATTCATAAAAGCCTTGGAAAAATCTTTGCTTCCCTCCAGACGCGCCCCGCTTTTGGAAGGGCCAATAACCGGAATACCGGCCGTCAGGGGATCGGAGGCAAAAAAATCGCTGATTCCTTTTACCAGAGGATCCTCCGGCCCGACCACCAACATATCGATCTGTTCTTTGAGAGCAAAATCCCGGATAGCGGCAAAATCATCCACCGCAAGAGGCAGATTGATCCCCACTTGGGAAGTACCGGCATTACCCGGCGCAATAAACAAACGCTCCGTTTTGGGACTTTGGGCAAGCTTCCAAGCCAGCGCATGTTCCCGCCCCCCGGAACCCAACAACAATATTTTCATCCTTTTTTTTGGGGAACAAAGATAAATGAAGTGAGAGCAATACCAAAATTAATTTTGGTATTGCCGAGCGAGTTTATCTTCTTGGACGAAGTCCAAAAATTTAGCTTAAGTGAGCGCAAAAGACAAAATAAATTTTGTCTTTTGCGCTCACTCCACCACATTAACCAACCCCGCCTTCGCCTTCCGCGACGAAGCCGCCGACACCGCATCCACAGTCTTATCCAAATGCCCAATCCTCAAGGCAGCAACAGCCCTGTAGCCTTCGGGAATCTGAAAATCCGGCTTCTTTGCATTGACATCACCAATAGGCCCGGTATATATGCGGGCGCCCAGGCCCAGGCTCTGAGCCGCAATAAACATATTTTCCGTGGCCAAAGCGCAGTCGAAATTCACACTCATACCCCGTTCGGCCGATTCGGGCCCGGAAATAATAATGACCACATTGCCCGGAGTGGCATTATGCACGATTTGCCCAACCAGGTCCTGGTTTTTGATGACAGTAAATTTCCAGCCCTGGGTATTTCTGGCGCTGGGAGCTTTCACTCCGCAATCGATAATCAATTCTATATCCTGATCCGAGACCGGCTCCGAGCTGTATGCCCTGACCGAATAGCCATTCAGTATGGTATTAATCACTTCATT
>CAZNQD010000063.1:0-11649 GCA_964575345.1 uncultured Bacteroidales bacterium | reverse complement strand
TCGTCGAGACAATTGTCTACAACTTCGTATACCAAGTGGTTTAAGCCTTTGTCACTGGTATCGCGAATATACATTGCCGGACGTGTGGGAACAGCTTGCAGACCCTCGAGCACCTGGATGTTTTTCGCTGAATAACTTTGTTCGTTGTTTACAATTTCTTCTTCAGCCATAAAAATTTTATATTAAATCAATCGGCCGCGGAGAGCGGCCGCAAAAAACGAACAAATGTAGCTAAAAACCCCAAAACTACCAAGCAACAGTCTGCGTTTTTTTAAGCAATTAGCAAAGAAAGTGCCGATTAAATTTGGATATTCCGCAATCTTGCCTTATCTTTGCACCCACAAATCGCGGAGTGGAGCAGTGGCAGCTCGTTGGGCTCATAACCCAAAGGTCGCAGGTTCGAGTCCTGTCTCCGCAACCAAATCTAAAAGGCTGTTCGAAAAGGACGGCCTTTTTTTATGGCCTCTGTTTTTCGGGCCGTTTTTTTTCGGATATTTGTTCCTTTGCAAATCCCTAAACTTTTCCGCTCATGGCCAAAGCTAAAACCATCTTTTTATGCAGTAATTGCGGATCCGATTTTCCGAAATGGATGGGAAAATGCCCTGTTTGCGGTGAGTGGGGGAGTATCAACGAAGAAGTCATTCACCGTGACAACAGCTCAAAACAGCTACATCCTCAGTTCAGCGCCGAAAAATCGAAACCTTTGCTTTTATCTGAGGTAGAATCAACACAGGAGGCTCGCATTGGCACAGGAGGCCCTGAGCTTGACCGTGTACTGGGCGGAGGACTTGTGCAGGGATCCATGGTTTTGCTTGGTGGGGAACCCGGCATAGGCAAATCAACCCTGGTGCTGCAAACGGCCTTAAACATGAATCATAAACGTATTTTGTATGTTTCGGGCGAAGAAAGCCTTCAGCAAATCAAAATGCGGGCAGAGCGAATCAAGGGCGATAATCCCCAGGCTTATTTTCTGGCCGAAACCTCACTGGAAAATATATTTGAACAGATCATCCAGCTTAAGCCTGAATTGCTGATTATTGATTCCATTCAAACCTTAAGCACCGAAGTGGCAGACTCTTCACCGGGCAGTGTTACCCAGGTCAGGGAATGCGCCACAGCTCTGCTCAAGGTGGCCAAAACGCTGGGTATGCCTATAATACTTATCGGCCATATCAACAAAGAAGGCAGTCTGGCCGGCCCCAAAGTCCTGGAGCATATAGTGGATACCGTGCTGCTTTTCGAGGGAGATACCCATCATTTTTACAGGATTTTACGTTCGGTCAAAAACCGTTTTGGCAGTATTGCCGAGATAGGTATGTACGAAATGCGCAGCGATGGTTTGCGCGAAGTGACCAATCCATCGGAACTTTTGCTTTCTCAACATCAGGATGGTCTGAGCGGGGTGGCTATTGCTGCTGCCATCGAAGGTATACGCCCTTTCCTGATTGAAACCCAGGCTTTGGTAAGCACGGCTGCCTACGGCACTCCCCAACGTTCCACCACCGGTTTCGATTTAAGACGGCTCAACATGTTACTGGCTGTACTCGAAAAAAGAGCCGGATTTAAGATTGCCCAAAAAGACGTTTTTCTCAATATTGCCGGTGGCATCAGGGTGAACGATCCGGCTACCGATTTATCTGTGATTGCTGCCATTTTATCGTCCAATTTAAACCTTTCCATCGGAAATAAGGTTTGTTTGGCGGGCGAAGTAGGTCTGGCCGGCGAGATCAGGCCGGTCAACCGCCTGGAGCAACGCATCATGGAAGCCCAAAAGTTAGGCTTTGAACAAATCATTGTCCCGGACTTTTCTGAATCGGGCACGGACTTGCGCCGTTTTAAAATTCGCATAGACAAAGTACGTAAAGTAGAAGAGTCCTTCCGCTTGTTATTCGGTTAAGACCTATTTATACTATTAAGATGATCAGAGAATATCAATTAAGGGTCTTGCCCCGGGAAGCTGCTCAAGAAGACAGCCTAAAGCAAACTTTGAGCCGTGAGGCCGGTATTGATATCAGCCGGATTACAGCCCTGCAGATTATTAAACAATCCATTGACGCCCGTCAGCGACAAATTTACATCCAATTAAAAGTACGGGTTTTTATTGACGAACAGCCTGTCGCAGAACTGTTTGAAAACATTTCGTACGCCAGTGTCTCTTCAGCTTCTTCTGCAGTAGTAGTTGGTGCCGGTCCGGCCGGGCTTTTTGCGGCTCTCCGTCTGATTGAACTTGGCATCAAACCCCTGCTGATTGAAAGAGGGCAACCCGTGGAGCAGCGCAAACGCGATTTAGCACAAAGTTTAAGAGAGCAGCGCATTGAGGCAGAATCCAATTATTGTTTTGGCGAAGGCGGAGCCGGTGCTTTTTCGGACGGGAAACTCTATACCCGCAGCAAAAAAAGAGGAGATGTTGATCGCATTCTCCGCTTGTTTTGTCAATTTGGAGCAGCCGATGTCATCCTTAAGGATGCTCACCCGCACATTGGTTCTGACAAACTGCCCGGTATTATCTCAAGTATGAGAAAACAAATTCTGCAAAGCGGAGGCGAAGTGTATTTTGGTCACAAAATGGAGGCACTACTTCTTCAAAACAACAAAGTTTGCGGCATACGTTGCAGCAACGGCAGGGAATTTCCGGGGCCGGTGATTTTAGCTACCGGACATTCCGCCCGCGATGTTTATCGTATGCTCCACGGCCAGGGCATTCAGCTTGCTGCCAAAGGTTTTGCCATGGGTGTTCGTCTGGAACATCCTCAATCTCTGATTGATGAACTGATGTATCACAGTCCCGAGGGAAGAGGAGAGTATCTCCCGGCAGCAGAATACAACTTTGTCACCCAAGTGGCTAACCGGGGTGTTTATTCCTTCTGCATGTGCCCCGGAGGTTTTGTTGTACCAGCCGCTCAGGATCAGGGTTTATCGGTGGTGAACGGCATGTCTCCCGCCGCCAGGAATTCAGCCTGGGCCAATTCGGGTATGGTGGTCGAGATTCGTCCGGAAGATGCGGCTGAGTACAAAGAACTTTTACCCCCTGGAATCAAAGCGGACAAAACTCTGGCACTCTTACACCTACAAGAAGCCCTGGAAAAACGTTGTTACAATCTGGCCGGCGAAGGCCTCATAGCTCCGGCACAGCGTATGGACGATTTTGTACGGGGGCGTACTTCGGCCAATCTGCCTGCCAGTTCTTATTTGCCGGGTTTAAAAGCTGCCAATTTGCATGAGGCATTGCCACGAGCCATCAGCAGCCGCCTGCAGGAAGCCTTTATTCAATTTGACAAAAAGATCAAAGGATTTCTAAGTAACGAGGCTCAGCTTATTGCCTGCGAAAGCCGCAGCTCTTCTCCTTTGCGCATGCCCCGTGAGGCCGAAGGCTTAAATTATATAGGGCTGGAAGGCTTGTATCCTTGTGGCGAAGGGGCCGGCTATTCCGGAGGCATAGTCAGTTCCGCCATCGATGGAGAGCGTTGTGCCGAAGCTCTTTCGGTCAGTTTGACGAAATAAAAAAATAGGCTTATTTTTACCGCCCAATTTTTTAAACAACACAAGAATGAAAGAACAGCAGATGATCGGTTCAAAAATCCAAGGATTGCGTGAATCAAAATCAATCAGTATCGAAGCTTTTTCGGAACGTTCAGGCCTGAGCGTAGAGCAAATTCAGCTTATCGAAAGCAACAGTCAGCTGCCCTCGCTGGCTCCCCTGGTCAAAATGGCCAGAGCGCTGGGAGTTCGTTTAGGTACCTTTCTCGATGACAACGAAGACCTGGGACCTGTGGTCAGCCGCAAAGAAGATCGGCCGGCCGGCATCAGTTTTTCGAGTAATACAGCCAGTTCCCACAATGATTTGCAGTTTTTTTCGCTGGCTCAAAAAAAGGCCGGACGTCACATGGAACCTTTTGTTATTGATATTCAATCGTCTACCCAAAACGGTTATGCTCTTTCTTCGCACGAGGGCGAAGAGTTTATTTATGTGCTTGAGGGGGAAATTGAGATATTTTACGGGAAAAAAGTATTCAAGCTCGCTCAGGGCGACAGCATCTATTACGACTCCATCGTAGATCACAACGTTCACGCGGCCAATAATTCAAGGGCCAGGATTCTGGCCGTAGTTTATACCCCTTTCTGATATGGAATTGAGCAATCGTACCATAGGGGAGTTTTTGGAACATTGGGCCGAAAACACCCCCGATCGTGAATACCTGGTCTATTCCGATCGAGACCTGCGCTTTACGTACAAGCAATTTAACCAACGAGTAGATAATATGGCCAAAGGCCTGATGGCTATAGGTGTCAGGAAGGGTTCGCATGTGGGTATTTGGGCCACCAATGTTCCCGACTGGCTGACTTTCCTTTATGCTTCGGCTAAGCTGGGAGCCGTATTGGTGACTGTCAACACCAGTTATAAGCAGCATGAACTGGAATATCTGGTCGAAAACTCCGATATAGAAACCTTGTGCATCACCGAAGGAGTGTTTGACGGCAATTATGTGGATATGGTCAATACCATGCTGCCTGAACTCAAAACATCACAAAGAGGCCATTTGCAAAGCAGTCGTTTCCCGAAGTTGAAAAACATTGTTTACATAGGCCAGGAAAAATACCGGGGCATGTTCAATACGGCGGAATTATTGTTGCTGGGCCAAAACATCGACGACGATGAACTAAATGAAATCAAGCGCAGTGTAAACTGCCACGAGGTGGTGAATATGCAATATACTTCGGGGACTACAGGTTTTCCCAAAGGAGTAATGCTCACTCACCATAACATTGTGAACAACGGCTATTTTACCGGTGAGCATATGGCATTTACGGCTGAGGATAAACTCTGTGTGCCGGTGCCGCTGTTCCATTGTTTCGGAGTGGTACTGGCCACCATGAACGTACTGACGCACGGTTGCACCCAGGTGATGGTGGAACGCTTCGATCCTCTGGTGGTGCTGGCGTCCGTCCATAAAGAACGTTGTACGGCTCTATACGGAGTACCCACTATGTTTATTGCTGTTTTGAACCACCCGATGTTCAAAATGTTTGATGTTTCTTCTCTGCGTACAGGCATTATGGCCGGCTCTTTGTGTCCGGTGGAATTGATGCGCAGGGTAACGGATAAGTTGCATATTACTCATATTACCAGTGTGTACGGACTCACCGAAAGCTCGCCCGGGATGACTCAGACTACGGTGGACGATTCTTTTGAATTGCGTTGCACCACGGTTGGCCGGAGCTATCCTTTTACCGAAGTCAAGGTAGTAGATCCCGAGACTGGCCAAGATTGTCCTCCCGGTGTGCAGGGAGAGATTTGTTGCCGGGGCTATCTGGTGATGAAGGGCTATTATAAAAATCCCCAGGCTACGGCAGAAGTCATCGACAAGGACGGTTTCCTGCACTCGGGCGATTTGGGTATAGCTGACGAGAACGGCTATTACCGCATTACCGGCCGCATCAAGGATATGATCATCCGTGGCGGTGAAAATATTTATCCCCGCGAAATTGAAGAGTTTCTTTATCACCTCGAAGGCATCAAAGACATTCAGGTGGCAGGTATTCCTTCCGAAAAATACGGCGAAGAAGTCGGAGCATTCATTATTCTGCACGAAGGCGTCAGCATGGACGAAGAACGGGTCAGGGAATTCTGCCGGGGCAAGATTGCCCGCCACAAAATTCCCAAATACGTCTTTTTTGTAGACAACTTTCCCATGACCGGCAGCGGCAAGATCCAAAAGTTTAAACTCAAGGACCTGGGCTTAAAACTACTCGAAAAGCAGGGGATTAAGCCGGTGTAAAGACTGATTTCCGAAAGATAAATCAAGCCCCCGGAAGTTTCGGTTTTCGGGGGCTTAGTTATGTGGCTCTTTCCTTCTTTGGTTTTTCCCTTCTTCTTCTTTCCCGATTAATATACTCTGGATGACTCTTTTGTATTAATGGAGCTGCTAAAAGGTGGAAGCATAAATTCGAAGTTTATTCTTTCTTCGTTTTCTCTTTTTTTGTTGGTCTGCTCCGTCTTTTCAGGAAAATCAAAGCAAGACACAGAACCAGCCAGAGAGGCCAGATCTTGAACAGGAATAGTACGAAGTCTACAACTCCATACCAACCCTTGGTGAGGGCTTGTTTCAGTTTTTCACCGAAACGGTCGCGTTCTTCGGGTTTGAATTGAAAATCTTTTTGTTCGGTCAGGTTCAGTTGCAGTGTGCTGTAATCCACCTGATCACTCAGGTATTTGAGCCGGCCTGTGGTGCTTTCGATTTCTTCTTCGAGCCCCCTGATTTCTTCCTGAATCTGCAGGATATCCTTAACGGTTTTGGCCTCTTTGAGCAGGCTGTTGTAGCGGCCCAGGTAATTGCGTTTGTTTTGCAGCCGGGTCTCCAGATCGATAAACTGGTCGGTTACATCGCGGGCCTGGATGTCTTTGTTGAGTATTTCTCCGTAGCCTTGTTCCAGGCAGGCCATAAAATTGTCAAAAGCGGCAGTGGGTATTCTGAGCCTTAGGTAGAAAGTTGCCTCTCTGTCGTTGTTGTTGAAATTTTCGCTGGCGTAATATGCTCCAAAAGGAATCAACAGGCTGTCTACTCTGATTTTGGCAGCCTGAGCCGATTTTACTTTTATGGTCATGTGGCCGTCGCGGATAATTTTCTTTTTATCTGTCGCTTCCGATCCCTGATTCAGGGCGACATCGGTACTCATGGATTCAGAAACCGCAGCATATGCCTGAGTTTCTGCCAGCCGCCCTTTGAGTTTTAGGCCTTCTCTTGATTCAAATTTTACATCTTCGCTCATCATCATATCGGGAGACAAAATGCTGTCTTTGTCTTTTTGATGACAAGCTCCAAGCAGTCCTGACAGCAGGAGCAGATAGAGAAATCTTTTCATGATGCTGATTATTTTTCGGGGAACACTAAATTGATTTTGTTCAATTCGGTACTAATGGTCCTAAGCTCATTGGAGCTGAGTTTCAGGGAGCCTGCCTTTGCGTTGTCGGTGGCTTGGGCTACATCCCGTGCGCCTGCCAGTGCAACGGTAATGCCCGGCTGTTCAATGGTCCAGCGCAATACTACCTGGCCCAGGCTGGCCTTGTGCGCTTCGGCGATGGGGCGGATCCTGTCTAGAAAGTTGTTGACTTGCACGATGTTTTCGTCCAGATACCAGGCTTGGCCTGTACGGCTGTCGTTGGGATCAAATTGCTGGCCGGGTTTCATTTTGCCGGTAAGCAGGCCCCGTTGCAAAGGACTGTAAGCTAAAATACCTTTATTATGCCCGAGGCAATAGGGCACAATTTCTTCTTCGATGCCCCGGCGTAACATACTGTACGGCAGCTGATCCGAGGCCAGGTCGATAAAGGCGGCTGCTTCTTCCATTTGCGCGGCAGAATAATTGCAGACACCGGCATAACGCACCTTACCTTGTTCCATCAGGCGGCTGACAGCTTCCATGCTTTCGCTGACGGGGGTGGTGGGATCGTACCAGTGAATCTGGTAAAGATCGATATAATCGGTGCCCAGCAACTTGAGGCTGGTTTCACATTCCTGAATAATATTCTCCTTGCGGGCATTGCGGTAAATGTGCACTGTTTTGCCCTCGTTGCTGACGCTGTCAAAAAAATATTCGCCTTGCTTGGTATCCCAGCGAAGGCCGAATTTAGTGAGGATTTGTACTTTGTCGCGGGGAAGACCTTTGATGGCTTCGCCCACCAGTTGTTCGCTGTAGCCCATTCCGTAGACAGGGGCCGTATCAATGCTGGTCACGCCCATATCGTACGAAGCACGGATAGCGTTTACAGCGTCGTTTTGTTTAGTTCCACCCCACATCATGCCCCCGGCGGCCCAGGCTCCAAAAGTGATGACTGAAACTTCTAAATCGGTGTTTCCAAGTTTTCTGTATTCCATAATGATATTATTTTTGTTGCCCTCAAAGATATAATTTTATTCCGGCCTATCATTATCTTTGCAGGTATGAAAGATTTTGCAGCCATCGATTTTGAAACCGCCAATCGCAATCCGGCCAGTGTTTGCAGTGTAGGCCTGGTCATCGTGCGTGACGGGCTGGTCAGGGATTCATTTTACAGTATGATTAAGCCGGTGCCCAATTATTACAGTTACTGGAACACCAGAGTGCATGGACTTACACATTCCGACACTGCAGATGCCCCTGAATTTCCCGAAGTCTGGGAAAAAGTCATTCCTGTCATCGAAGACCTGCCTCTGGTAGCGCACAATGCTGTTTTTGACGAGGGCTGCCTCAAAGCCGTCTTTGCCTGGTACGATCTGGCCTATCCAAAATACGATTTCAGGTGCACCTGCCGGGCTTCCCGTAAGACTTTTCCAATGTTGCTAAATCACCAATTGCAGACCGTCTCGGCTCATTGTGGTTTCGATTTGCGGCATCATCACAATGCCCTGGCCGATGCGGAAGCTTGTGCGGCCATTGCTTTGAGAGTGTTTTAAGTGGAAATATTTTGGCAAAATTAAATCGTGAAGAAAATATATTAAATGCAAAGATTATCTTTGCATTTTTAAAATTTAATATCTGAGCACATATGTCTGGGGGAAAAATTGCTTTTAGTGCCTTATTGTCGGTTCTGCTCTTAATTTTATTTTTCACTGAAAGATCTTATTCTCCCATTCGGGTTCAGTTTGAACTTAGCACTGAAAAGGATATTGAATTTGAAGTATTCTATACAAGCTCCGAAAAACAAGCCTTTGTTGCAGGCAAGTCAATAAGTTATTTGTACCGCGCGTCAAAATCAGGCAGTATTTACTTTGATCTGCCGGTAGAGCACCTGCATAAAGTAAGGATTGATTTTGGAGTAAAACCGGGCGATGTGCGTATTGACAATATTGAAGTAAGCGGAAAATCACATTATTACTTAACCGATTTTGATAATATTTCTTCTAACGATATAGATCGTTATACCGCTAATGGAGGGCTTGTGCTAAGTTCGCAAAAGATAGATCCTTATATTGTTTTCAATACTCCAATCCAGGTGGATGCCGCCAAAAAACTGGCCTTTAAAAAGGGGCTTGGCTATTTTGCAATCATTTTTGCCTTCATTGCTTTTGCTGTACTGTATATATTGTTGGCTTATTTTGAAAAATCAAAGCACAAAAGGGCCAACGCTTTTTTGTTGTTCCTCTTTTTTTCTTTTTTATTAATACCTGCCTCAAAAATCAATAAGGAAGACAAGGCTCCAGAAGAAAACAGAATGTTGGCAAAATTTCCTTCCTTGATTACAGAAAAAAAGATCAACAATAATTTTGGCATTGAATTCGAAACCTGGTTTAACGACCGGTTTTATATGCGCAAACAATTAGTCAGGTTGTATAATAAAATTACAGCGGGAGTCAACCGAAATTTATTTAAGGAAAAAGTACTCGTGGGCAAAGATGGTTGGAGTTTTAATATTAATGATGACGGTGTTAAAAATTATCAAAATGTAAAATTGTTTTCCGAAAAAGAATTGGAGAAACTTACACTTTATTTATCGTCTATCAATCATTGGTGTAAGGCCAATAATAAAAAGTTCTATTTTTTTGTAGCTCCTGACAACCATAAAATTTATGGCGAATATTTTCGTTTTGCAAGAAAAATTAAGCCTGACAGCGAGAGTAGGATATTTCAACTCATTCATTACTTGCAGAAAAACACCGGGGTTGAAATTATTTATCCCTACGAAGCCTTCCTGGAAGCCAAAAACGATGGCCCCTGGCTTTATTATAAAAATGATGCGCATTGGACTTATTATGGAGCCTATTTGGGTTATAAGGAATTGATGAAATCTGTTTACAGGGATTTTCAGATAGCTCCTATAAGTTATACAGAACTTGATACTTATTACCATCCCTACGGGGAATCAAATCTTTTGTATCCGGGTGGTATTCCTTTGGATAGTACTACAGTTTATCACAAGTTGCGCCTTGAAAATAATTATACAGCCAACAATCGGGCTGTCATAACAGAAGATTTATATCTAAACAACAATCAGGGCAAGGGATCACTTTTTATGTTGCGTGATTCTTTTGGCAATGTGCTCGAACCCTATTTGGGGAATACTTTTGAGCATGTGGTAATGAAATGGCGTTACAATATTACGAGGGAAGACCTGCAATATATAACAGAGAAAGACATTGATGTCGTTGTGCTTTTGGCTGTTGAGAGGCTGGTTCCAAGCATTCTTTATTCCATCTTTCCTAAAGACTGACCGATATGTTGTTTTCCTCGATGAGTTTCATTTTCATATTCTTGCCGCTGGTTTGTCTTATCTATTTTGTTGTCAGGCCTAACCTTCGCAATTATGTGCTTTTGGCAGCAAGTATCCTTTTTTATGCCTGGGGTGAACCGGAATATTTGGCCATAATGTTGCTGACAATTTTAGTGAATTACGGGGGAGCTATTCTGATGAATAAATATCCGAAGTATAAAAAAGGATTTTTGACAGCCACTATAATTACAAATCTGGGCTTTCTGACCTATTTTAAATATTTTAATTTCTTCATCGGAAACCTTAATGAATTATTCCATGGGAACCTCGATTTCATTGAAGTGCTTATGCCCATAGGGATTTCTTTTTATACTTTTCAGGCTATTTCGTATGTGGTGGATGTTTACCGGGGCGAAGTTTCCGTGCAACGTGATATTTTTAAACTTTCTCTCTTTATTTGTCTTTTTCCGCAACTGATTGCCGGGCCGATTGTAAAATACAACGATATTGCAGATCAAATTGACCACAGGGAAGTAGATTTCGATAAGCTGGCCTTGGGTGTAAAGAGATTTATTATTGGGCTGGCAAAAAAAGTATTGATAGCCAATACTCTGGGTGCAGTGGCCGATAAAATATTTGTACAGGCTCCCGATACTTTACAAACTTCAGTAGCATGGATAGGCAGTTTGGCTTACAGTTTTCAGCTGTTTTTTGATTTCAGCGGATATTCAGATATGGCTATAGGTTTGGGTCTTATTTTTGGATTTCACATAAAAGAGAATTTCAACTATCCTTATATTTCTAAATCTATAACGGAATTCTGGCGCAGATGGCATATTTCATTATCTACCTGGTTTAAACAATATCTCTATATTCCCTTGGGAGGAAATCGGGTCAGCAAGAGCCGGAATTATTTAAACCTGTCGATCGTGTTTCTTTTAACAGGTTTCTGGCATGGTGCTTCCTGGAGCTTTGTGATTTGGGGTATATGGCATGGCGTTTTTATAATTTTTGAAAAGATCAGCGGCTTGCACAAGGAAAGTTCTGCGAAGCTCGTAAACGTTACAAAACATCTCTATACTGTTTTTGTCTTTGTCATTGGCTGGGTGATTTTTCGCGCAGATAATATAGCTTATGCATGGACTTACATCAAAAATATGTTCGGCTTTGTTCGCAGCCACGATGTCTTGTACGAAATGAGCTATTATGTTGACAATATTGAAATAATAGCATTTGTGGTTGCCTTTTTATGTTCTGTTCCTCTGTTTTCGAATATATTGCACATTAAGCAAGAACGCAGGCTTTTGAATTGGCTGGTCAATGCCTGGCTCTTGATTTTATTTCTTCTTTCAGTGGCCTCTATGGCTGCATCCACCTATAATCCTTTCATCTACTTTAGGTTTTGACAAAAATCAAAGAAAGGACAAAAACAATAGTTACACATCCAACAATACAAGCCTCCG
>CAZNQD010000062.1:0-11872 GCA_964575345.1 uncultured Bacteroidales bacterium | reverse complement strand
GGCCCTGGTTTTGGTATTGTTTGGCTACAGAAACCACGAAACGCAAATTGGCACGGGTAAGTTTCTCCAGAGCTGCGCGGTCACCGCTGCGAATGCGTTGAGCCAGTTCTACTTCCTCGTCCACCTTGATGAGTTCTTCCCGTCCGATTTCCTGAAGGTATTTGTCCAGAGAAGCACTTTCGCGATTGGTGATGGATTTGGTGATTTTAAGCTGTCTCATGCTTTATAAAAAATAGGAGGTGCAAAGATATGTTTAATTTTTGAATTATTCAGGTTATTTCCCGAATTTAATGCACAGGCTTTATTGAGTCAGATCTATAGCGTAATACGCCACTTTTCCGCTGGGATAAATCCCTACAATAAAAAGCGCAGCCTCGCCGAAACCGGCATTTTTCTGAACGTCACGTACGATTTTCTCAAAATCACCGACAGATTCAATGCGTAGATCGTTCACTTTTAAAATTATAAATCCTTTGCGCACGCCGGCTTCTTTTAATTTTCCTTCGGTCAGTCCGCTCACCTGAATACCGTAGCTGATGTTTAATTGCCTTTTTTCATTGGCATCGAGTTCGTTAAAAGCAGCCCCCAGCACTTCGATGCCGGCCTCTTTGACAATAGCAGTGTTGCCTTGCAAATTGCGTAAAACCACGTCCATGGTCAATTCTTTTTTGTCTCTGAGCACAGTAAGCTTTACTTGATCGCCGGGACGGTAACGACTGACTTTTTCCTGTAACTCGGCGGCTCTGGCTACTTTTTCGCCGTCGATGGCAATAACAATATCGCCTTCCCTGATGCCGGCATCCAAGGCACCACTGCGTTCACCAACGGCAGAAATGTACACTCCTTCGGTGACATCTATTTTCTTTTCTTTTGAGAGCTCCGGAGTAATATCCATAATATTAACCCCCAACATGGCTCTTTGTACGGAACCATACTCTTTGATGTCAGTTACCACTTTTTTTACTATGCTCACGGGCACAGCAAAGGAATAGCCCGAAAAAGCATTCGAACTCGAAATTATAGCCGTATTGATGCCGACCAGTTCCCCTCTGGTATTGACCAAAGCGCCTCCGCTGTTGCCGGGATTCACCGCGGCGTCGGTCTGAATAAATGATTCAATGCTTAGGTTTGAATAGCTTTTACCCTGTTGCATTCTATTTTGATTGTTATTTCTCAAAATACCTATGTCCCTGCCCTTAGCACTGACAATACCCGCAGTAACCGTAGAAGTCAGGTTCAGGGGATTGCCTACGGCCAGCACCCACTCGCCAACCCTGAGTTCATCGGAATTTCCGAAAGTAATATAACTAAGGCCCTTTTCTTCAATTTTAATCAGAGCTATATCGGTACTGGGGTCGGTTCCGATTACTTTGGCCTGATAATTACGCCGGTCGTTGAGAGTGACTGAAATTTCGTCGGCTCCGTCAATAACGTGATTATTGGTTACAATAAAACCGTCAGCCGAAATTATGACTCCTGAGCCATAACCGGTTTGGGGCTGAGGGGTCGGGTTGTAATCCCGATATCCAAAAAAATATTCAAAAATATCCATAGGCCCGCTACTGCCGGCAGACCTCATCGTTTTAGAAGCAATATGAACAACAGCGTGTACAGATTGGCCTGCAGCTTGAGTAAAATCCGTTTCTATGGCAGGCACGACTTCGGCCTTAACCAAACGGACGGGTTGTTCCTGTTGATTGATACTTTGTTCTTTGACCAGGTTTACCAAACGATCAGATAATTTGGAAACCGTTAAAAACGAAACTCCGGCACTCAGCAGCACCAGAGATAAAACGATTAAAAAAATTCTCCAAAACTTTTTCATTGCTGTATAATTTAGTATTCAGTTTAATATTGATGTAACTTTGTTATGTATAGCTACAAAAACAATTCCTAAACGACTGAAACAACTTTTTATTTCATCCCAATTAACAGTATATCGCTCTAATTAATAATGATTAATTGCTTCTTTAACAAGATTTTAAGATTAATGTATTCCCCTTAAAGGCAGTTAACGACAATCGTACAAATACAGACATTTTGTCAGTACAAAACCAGCTGATAGTAAAAAAAGGGACAAGATGGTACAAATAACAAAATATGCACTATTTTTGCACCCAAGCAGAGAACCGGCTTGTCGCTTTTATAAAGAGGAAAGTCCGGGCAACGCAGAGCACCATACTTTCTAACAGAAAGCTGTTTGTGAAAGCAGAGTTAAGGTAACAGAAAATAACCGCCTCCCCCGGGAGGTAAGGGTGAAAAGGCGGGGTAAGAGCCCACCGCTTCTTCAGTGATGATGAAGGTTGTACCACTTATGGGTTGCAAGGCCAAGTATACCGGCGGTTCAGGGTTGCTCGCCCGGTGCCGGAGGGTAGGCCGCTGGAACCTTGCGGCAACACAAGGTCAAGATAAATGACAAGCGCTTAGCAATAAGCACAGAACCCGGCTTACAGGTTCTCTGTTTTTTGAACTTTCAAGTACGACTACATATATTGCATGTTAAACTACTGACCATAAAGGCTCATGAAAGCATCTCCCAAAAATATCCGCCAACAAATCCGGAGTTTTTTAAGCTTCATTTCCAGGGACATCTGGCGAATTTCCGAACACGAAGTCGGCGGATTGAGACATCGCATCTACAATATCATAAGAACGATCATTCTTGCCGGTAAGGGTTTTTCAAATAACGAGCTGGTAACCAAAGCCTCTTCCCTTACCTTCTTTTCACTCTTTGCCATGGTGCCCCTTTTGGGCCTAATTTTGGGAATTGCCAAAGGTTTTGGTTTTCAGCGGCTTATCGAAGAGCAATTGATCAGGTCTCTGCCCGGTCATACCGAGGTCCTGGACTTTTTGTTCGGCTTTGTAGAATCAATACTGGAGGTAGCAGGAAGCGGAGTCATTGTCGGTGTAGGTATTTTATTTCTGATTTTCTCTGTTTGGTCTATTCTCAACAACATCGAAATCTCGTTCAATAAAATTTGGCAAATACCAAAAAGCAGAGCCTTCTTCCGTAAGATTGCAGATTATATGGCTATCTTGTTTATCATTCCCATCTTACTGATTCTATCGAGCGGTGCTTCGATCTTTATCAGTACCATGATGGAAAAATCCAGCATTTTATCGGCTGTCAGCCCCCTGGTGAATTTTTTGATGAAATTGTCTCCTTTCTTTATCTCCTGGTTATTGTTTACTATGCTTTACATCCTGGCGCCCAATACCAAAGTACGCTTCAAAAATGCCGCTATTTCGGGATTGATAGTGGGAACTGCCTTCCAGATTTTTCAAATTCTGTACATAGGCGGCCAGTTGTGGGTGAATCGTTACAATGCCATCTATGGTAGTTTCGCTGCTTTTCCCCTTTTGCTGCTATGGTTGCAGCTGGCATGGATTATGGTTCTTTTCGGAGCCGAAATCACTTTTGCCTCTCAAAACATACAGAATTTCTTTTTCGAAAAGGAAATCAAAAACATCAGCCACCGCTACAGCTACTTTACTATTCTTATGATTACAAGCATCATTTGTAAACGCTTCGAAAATAGAGAAGCTCCCCTTTCTGCCCTGGATATTTCCACCATGTATCATATTCCATCAAGGCTTACACAACGAATTCTGAATCTGTTGATTGAAATGAAAATTATCAATCAAACCATCCGTGACGAAGATAAAAGGATGCTCACTTACCAGCCGGCCATGGATATTAATCAGATCACGGTGGGCATGATTCTCAAGTCTGTGTTTGATTTTGGAACCGAAGATTTCAAAGTGGACATTCAGGGGCGTTTCCGCAGGCATTGGAATGTTATGCTGAACATTGAAAAAGAATTACAGGATAATGGTGACCAGGTACTGGTCAAAGATTTACTATAATATTAATTAAAAACGCTATTCACTTAAATACTACATTCATGGTAAAATCAAGAATCATTTGGATCGTTCTTATCGTTGTCGTCCTTATTGGACTGTGGTTGACCAGGATCTACAACAGCCTGGTAACAGCAGACGAAAATGTATCTACCGCCTGGTCTCAGGTAGAAAATGTGTATCAGCGCCGATTGGATTTGATTCCCAATTTGGTGAGCACAGTACAGGGAGCAGCCGATTTCGAGCGCAATACCCTGAACGAAGTTATTCAGGCCCGTGCTGCAGCCTCCTCGATCAATCTTGACGCCACTAACCTGAACGAAGCCAATCTGGCAGCTTTCCAACAAGCGCAGGACGGACTGGGACAGGCCCTGAGCCGGCTGATGGTAGTCATTGAACGCTACCCCGAACTCAAAGCCAATCAGAACTTCCGGGATCTGCAATCGCAACTGGAGGGCACCGAAAACCGTATTGCCGTTGAACGCAACCGTTTCAACGAAGCGGTAAGGATATACAACACTTCCATAAGGCGCTTTCCGAAAAACTTAATTGCCGGTATGTTCGGCTTTGAGGCTAAAGCTTATTTCCAAGCCGAAGAGAATGCCCACAAAGCTCCTCAGGTTCAATTTTAACTTATGAAGCATCTGCTGCGCGGCTGCCTGCTGCTGGCCTTGACTTTCTGGCTGACGCTCTGCGCTCAGGCTCAAATCCCCCAAAGGCCTGTTCCTCCGAGGCTGGTCAACGATTTTGCCGGCTTGCTGGATCCTGCTGAATCCCATTCCCTGGAACGCGATTTGGTGGCATTTGACAATAGCACTTCCAACCAGATTTGCCTGGTAATCGTAAACGATTTGAAGGGCATGGATGTGCTGGATCTGGCTTTTAAAATCGGAGAACAATGGCAGGTGGGTCAAAAGGGTTTTGATAACGGCGCTGTATTACTTATAAAAACTAAAACAGGTACAGGAGGGGAAATAGCCATAGCCACGGGTTATGGGCTGGAAGCGGTGTTGACCGATGTCGTCTGTAAACGCATCATCGAAGAAGAAATGTTGCCCCTGTTTCGACAGGAACGTTATTTTGAGGGTATACAAGCCGGCTTGAACCGCATTAAGCTCATCGCTTCAGGAGAATACACCTTTCCTCCCTCAGAGGAAAATTATGTGTCTGTCTTTGTCTTCTTCATTTTATTTGTTGTTTTTATAATTGTTATCCTTGTGCTGATAAGCAAAAAAAACAAAGGAAATAATGACGTAAGTGGCAACAACAAAGGCAAAGGCATCCTGAGCGATTTGGCTAAAGCCGTAATCTTATCCGGCATGTTATCGGGAGGCCGCAACAGGGGTGGTTCCTGGGGTGGCGGCAGCTCAGGCGGAGGATTTGGA
This sequence comes from uncultured Bacteroidales bacterium, assembly GCA_964575345.1. GTDB lineage: Bacteria > Bacteroidota > Bacteroidia > Bacteroidales > UBA1402 > UBA1402. The sequence goes on along the minus strand of CAZNQD010000062.1, from coordinate 6,626 downwards.
GGTTTCGGAGGCGGACGCTTCGGCGGAGGAGGCGCCAAAGGCGGTTGGTGACATAAAAGTTAATTGCAATCTATTCCTCTTTGTTTTTTTCGTTCAACTCCTCGTGGATTAGCGCTGGTTCGCTCTCTTGTTCCACAATAATTTTGTCGATTCTGGCTCCGTCCATGTCGACAATTTCAAAGCCGAAGCCTTTCCAATGAAGCTTCTCCCCTTCCTTGGGAATATGTTCCAGTAAACTTAGGATCAAACCACTGATGGTATTGTAATTGAACTCTGAGTAGTAATCTTCTAAATCGAAGTGAGCCAGAAAATCATAAAAAGAAGTCTGGCCGTCAACCAGCCATCCTCCTTCTTCGCGTTCGATAATTTCCTGTTCTTCATCTTGTTCCGGCACTGAACCTATCAAAGCCGTCATAATATCCTTGAGGGTTACAATACCCTGAATTTCACCAAATTCATCAGTAACCAGACCGTATTTAACGTAAGCTTGTTTTATTTGCTCCAGAGCTCTGTATACATTTAAATTTTCGGGTAAATACAATGCAGGGTGAACAAGCTCCCTCAGATTGAAGTCCGTCCGATCCACCCGAAGAAAAAGATCTTTGAGAAAAACCACTCCCAGCAACTCGTCGAGTTCACCATCGGCTACAGGATACACGTTAAATAAATTTTGTTTGATCAGCTCACTTAAATAACTATTTTCACGGGAAACATCCAGCCACACCAAATCACTGCGATGAGTCATGATCGATCCTACGTTGCGGTCACCCAAAGTAAACACCCTTTCTACAATATCCTGTTCTACTTCCTTGATTTCTCCCCCGTCGGTTCCTTCCTGAATAATGGCCTTGATTTCTTCTTCGGTTACTTTGCCGTCTTCGCTGGCACTGATGTGAAACAAACGCATCAATCCCTGGGTAGATACCGATAAAATCCAAACAAAAGGAGCTCCTATTTTGGACAGCAACTCCATGGGTCCGACAATGATTTTTGATGTTTTTTCTGCGGCGCTCATGCCTATGCGCTTAGGCAGTAACTCGCCGAATATAAGGGTAATATAAGTGACCACAATCACTATTATTGTCTTGGATAGCCCCAAAGATACAGGTTCCAGCAAAGGCCATCCAGACAAGAAACGGGCAAAATCACCGGACAGGGCTTCGCCGGAATACAAACCGGTTAAAATACCTATCAATGTAATGCCTATTTGTATGGTCGAGAGAAAACGTTCGGGTTTTTCCGACATTTTAATAATACGCTTTGCGGCCAGATTGCCTTTTTTGGCATCCGTTTCAAGGCGGCTTTTGCGCGACGAAACCAGAGCGATTTCCGACATCGACAGGAAGCCGTTCATTAAAATCAACAATAAAATGATGAGTATTTCCATTATGTATAAAGGAGATTGTTTTTTGGCAAAAAAACCTGTAAGAAAAGAATCAATCTGCAAAATGCATCATGCGGCTCAGGTATTTGCCCAGGATATCAAATTCGATATTCACAACAGTTCCTTCCTTTATCCGGTGGAAATTGGTGTGCTCGAAAGTATAGGGAATAATGGCTACCGAAAAAACCTTGTCCCCGGAATTACAAACCGTAAGGCTGACTCCGTTCACACAGACAGAACCCTTTTCGACAGTCATATAGCCTTGCAAGGCCATGGCTTTATCAAAATCGTATTCGAAAGTATAACGCCAGCTCCCTTTGGTTTCCTCAACCGAAGTACAAACAGCGGTCCGGTCAACATGGCCCTGCACCATGTGCCCATCCAAACGTCCGTTTACCAGCAGGCTGCGTTCCAGATTGACTTTATCTCCCGGTTTGAGTAAGCCCAGATTCGTTTTGTCCAGGGTTTCCTGTATGGCCGTTACTGTGTATTCCTGATCTTTAATATCAACCACAGTAAGACAAACACCGTTGTGAGCAATACTTTGATCTATGCTTAATTCGTTCACAAAAGAACAAGTAAGGGTTAAATGCAGATTTCCTCCCTCTTTTTTTAAACGTACTACAGATGCGGCTTCTTCTACGATTCCGGAAAACATGTTTAATCAATTAATCAGGCAAAGATACTTCATTATTTCAAATCGACACAACATTAGCCAAAAAATCAACTAATACCACTGATAAGTATAAATTTGACAGTTAAGCAGATAAAAAAAAGTGCAACCCCCTGAGGGGGGACTGCACTATTTCCGGGTGGAAGATGGGGCTCGAACCCACGACCTTCGGAACCACAATCCGACGCTCTAACCAGCTGAGCTACGTCCACCATTTATTTTCGGCTGCAAAAGTAGTACTTTTTTTGATATTTTCTTATGTTGACTCCAAAATTCTGCAATTAAAATCACTTATTGACTTGTGCAATCATGATCCCGCTAAAACGCTTGATGCCCATTAGGTATGTCAGGAGATCTTGTTCCGAAATTTCCACCTGAGAATCTGACGAAGAAGCATGCAAGAGATGCAGGCTTTGATTTTGACGGAAGGCAAAACCTATATGTGCAATATCCAGGCCTTGAGTGTTGGTAGTTATTGCAATAATGCTGCCTTCGGGTATATCTTCAATATACTCGGCCAGTTTTGTCTTGGGGATATAACTCAGGCTTGTTTTATTCAGACGAGCTTCGATGGCCGCCATTTCTTCTGTCAGGGCGGGATTTCCCCTCAAAGCCGGGTAATTTTGCGGGTGCGTTGACATGTAATTGAGCTCAAGCGGAAAAGCTTCTGCAGGAAACAAATCGGTCAGAAGACTAAAGAGCCCCTTTTCCTGTCCGTTCAGCAGCCATTCGCTGGTATAATGCAGACGGGAAGTATAGCCCTGAAGCTGGCCATTGCGGTAGCGGATATTTTGCAGCACCCTTTGATAAACAACCGGAAAGGAGTCGGGATCGGTTCTCAGCACTATGGTTTCGTTCAATGCCAACACTGTTTCGACCAGGGTCAGGCAATCAAAAGCACGAAGATTGATCTGCAGCCTCTCCTCTCCGGGGGCTTCGAGACTGCCGGCAACATAGGGACTCCCAATAAAGTAACCTGCAATGGCTGTAATCCTCTGCCCGCTGTTCATTTCTGCCAGCCTTTGTTCACGGGCCTGCTGAAAAAAACCGGATAATATGGCCTCATCTTCGCCCGAAATAAAAGCAGCGGCCGTATTCTTTGTTTTACAGGACAGGCTCAAGACAAACACTACGCTCAGCAGGCCGGCCGCTATGGGATATGTAAACTGTTTCAGGCTCATTCGGATAAGAGCAGTCAGGCTCAGGAATAAATGGCATTGGAACCGGCCAGCAGCGTATTCTTCATCAACGAAACTATGGTCATGGGGCCCACGCCTCCGGGAACCGGAGTAATAAAAGAACACTTGGGAGCCACAGCCTCAAAATCAACGTCTCCAAAGAGTTTAAATCCGCTCTTTGTTTTATCCGAGGGTAAACGGGTGGTTCCAACATCAATCACCACCGCTCCCTCTTTTACCATATCGGCCTTGAGAAAGCCGGGACGGCCCAAAGCGCAAATAATGATATCGGCTTTGATGCATTGCTCCTTAATATCAGCAGAATAGCTATGAACCACTGTCACTGTTGCATTACCCGGATAGGCTTTACGCATGAGCAATGCCGCCAGGGGCTTGCCTACGATATTGCTTCGGCCGATTACCACCACATGTTTTCCGGCAGTAGGAATCTCGTAGCGTTTGATCAGTTCCAGTATACCGGCCGGCGTCGCCGACAAAAAGGCAGGCAAACCAATAAATGCACGACCGACATTAATGGGATGAAAACCATCCACATCCTTGCGATAATCAATCGCCTCGATAATTTTGTGTTCATCAATATGTGCCGGCAGAGGCAATTGTACAATATAGCCGTCCACCGCCTGATCCCTGTTGAGTTTATTGATCGCTTCCAACAGTGTCTCCTCGCTGACGGTTTCTTCGAAGCGCACCAAAGAGGACTCAAAACCGCAAACCTGACAAGCCTTGATTTTATTGGTCACATAGGTTTCGCTGCCTCCGTCATGGCCTACCAGTACGGCGGCCAGGTGGGGCACCTTCTTTCCGGCTGCTTTCATAAGCGCTACCTCACGGGCGATTTCTTCTTTTATCTGTTCAGAAACAGCTTTTCCGTCAATAAGTTGCATAATGGGCATCATTGAATTATTTATGTTTTTTACCGCCATGCTTCATGTTGGGATTCATAGTGCTGACGGTTTTCATCATTTTGCGGGTTTCGTCAAAACGTTTCATCAGGTTGTTGACTTCCTGAATATTGGTACCACTGCCCCGGGCTATGCGCTGCCGGCGGCTGCTGTCAATCAATGTGGGATTACTGCGCTCAAAGGGAGTCATTGAACCGATGATGGCTTCAATATTCTTAAAGGCATTGTCGTCAATATCTACATTTTTGATGGCTTTTCCTACACCGGGTATCATGGATGCCAGGTCTTTGAGATTGCCCATTTTTTTGATCTGGGCAATCTGGGCTCTGAAATCGTCAAAGTCAAACTGATTTTTGATGATCTTTTTGTGCAGACGGCGGGCTTCCATTTCGTCGTATTGCTCCTGAGCCTTTTCCACCAGCGACACCACATCACCCATGCCCAGAATACGATCTGCCATACGTTTAGGATGAAACACATCCAGTGCCTCGGGTTTTTCACCCGTTCCAATAAACTTTATGGGCTTTTGTACCACACTCCGGATGGACAAGGCAGCGCCACCCCGGGTATCACCATCGAGTTTGGTGAGTACCACTCCGTCAAAATCGAGACGTTCGTTGAATTCTTTGGCGGTATTGACAGCATCCTGACCAGTCATGGCGTCAACGACGAAGAGTATTTCCTGAGGATTGAGTGCCTGTTTGATGGCCGCGATTTCAGTCATCATCAGCTCATCCACTGCAAGGCGGCCGGCGGTATCTATAATTATAAGATCGTTTCCCTGCTGTTTGGCAAAGCGAAGAGCGTTGCGGGCAATCTGTACCGGATCTTTTTGATTCTCTTCCAGATAGACCGGCACAGCAATTTGCTCACCCAATACTTTCAATTGTTCTATGGCAGCAGGACGATACACGTCACAGGCCACCAAAAGAGGATTTTTACCCCGTTTGGTTTTGAGCAGTTTGGCCAGCTTACAGGAAAAGGTGGTTTTACCCGAACCCTGCAAGCCGGACATTAAAATGATGGCAGGGCTGCCTTTTATATTCAGATCCACGCTTTCGCCACCCATCAGGCTGGTTAGTTCGTCGTGAACAATTTTAATCATCATTTCCTGAGGCTTGACAGCTGTCAGGACATTCATGCCCATAGCCTTTTCCCTGACATCGTCGGTAAACTGCCTGGCCGTCTTATAATTTACGTCAGCATCCAGAAGCGCTTTACGAACTTCCTTAAGTGTTTCGGCCACATTGATTTCTGTGATGCGACCTTGACCTTTAAGAATTTTGAACGAGCGTTCCAGCCGTTCACTCAAATTTTCAAACATCATAATTATTTATTCGCTTTTAAACGTAATGTCATCGGTTCTGGGATGAACAAATTCAAATTCCAGGGTTCTGGACAAACCTTCTTCCAGGGTATAGGGAGCTTTAAATCCCGATGCCAGCATTCTGGAGGCATCGTATTGTGTGGTGGCACAAAACTTTCGTACCCGTACACTGCTGATAGAAAACTTACGACCTGTCAGCCACGACAACAGATCAAAGCCCAGGCCTCCAAGCATACCTAAAAAATAGGGATAATGCACTTTTGACATGCGTTTACCCAATACTTTTCCAACCAGAGCCAACAATTTATTCATGTCAAAATCGGGCTTATCAATATAATTATACACCTGATAAGCCTCTTTATTTGTATCTATCAAATAATCCACAAATGCCACCACATTGCCCACATAGGCCATAGATTTTACATTCAGGCCCTTACCTACCATCAGGAAACGGCCCTGGGAAATCTGTTGCAGTAAGTTATATACATTGCCCCTGTTGCGTTCACCAAAGATGACTGTGGGACGCACAATGTTTATGTTCCAGTCGGGATGTTCTTTGTACCAGTTTTGTAATTTCTGTTCAGCCTGCCATTTGCTTTTTCCGTAATGGTTAAAGGGATCGGCCGCAAAACTTTCGTCCGGATTCCGTTTATTTAGACCATATATGGCCACAGAGCTAAAAAAGACCAGGCGTTTTATTCCGTTGTGCTCCAAAGCTTCGAGCACATGCTGCATCCCGGTGACGTTGACATCGTAATACAAAGAGGCAGGACTTACGTCATCGCGATGTTCGGCAGCCAGCAAGATTACCAAATCGGTATCTTTGAGCAATTCAACTATCCTTTGTTTGTCCAGCACATTGGCTATGGTGGTCAAATCAGGAAAGAAAGGACTTTGCTGCTTGTCAATATTCAACAATTCGTGACCCTTATTGCGGAGAAGATCCATTAAACGGGTTCCGACAAAGCCGGAAGCTCCGATCAGGGTTATTTTCATACCAGCTTATTTTATTCGTTTCAAAAAGGCCCTGACAGCATAATTAACAAAATAATATACGGCCATGGGTATACCTGTTTTTTCTACTTTAACATAAATATTCCACTGCCAGGAGAGCACATCCCATTTATTGGAAGAAACCGAT
>CAZNQD010000061.1:0-12515 GCA_964575345.1 uncultured Bacteroidales bacterium | reverse complement strand
TGGTAGCAAAATCAAAATCCGAGGGTATGAGCAGTTCGGGATTTTCGTTTTCATTTCCCGGATTTCTTTCACAGGAGCTTGCTGACACGGCCAAAACCACAAACAGGGCGTAAAAAAAGCTTTTTACTGTTCTTTTGTTCACAATCATATAGTAGTTCGTTATTTTGTTTCGTTTGGATAAATCCTCATTGAATCTTTCTGCAAATACTGTGCCATGACTAGTTCTCTGTGATAGTATTTAACCTTATTTTTGTTTTTTGTTTTTTCTCAGCGTGTTTCGCAAGGACAAAGCAAATTTCCGTAAGAAAGGCAGGGATTTTCCGCTAATTACATTGAAAATGGCAGATTCCGAATCGTAAATCATTTCGAAATTTTCTGTACAATACACCGGTTTTTTGGCTAGTACATTAATTTCGCGGGCCTGCCTCAACGAACTTTCTACAAAAAGCACGTAAGGTGATGCTTTGTACACCGAGGCCTTGAACTCGGCATGATTGTTGGCTTTTTGCCTGGCCTCCATATCGGGCAAATCGAGCATGATCAGCTCCTTGTAACGAATATTGTACTTTTGGAGCCAAAGCACGGTTTCCTGCCGGTATTTTTCCAGACGCGAAGTGACCAAGGTTCCAATCGGGCAACCCGGAATATACAAGGGCTGCGCATTCAACAAAAAGTCACGGTAACGCGGACCGTCGTCGTTCTGCTCGGGAGCAGGATCAACGCACAAGACCCCGTCAATATCAAAACAAGCCTTCTCCAAAAAAATATGATTGAAAATATTCCACTGAAAATAACGGGGAAGCGGCACCAATTCAAAAAAATAATCGACCAACTTTTCTTTGCCCGGAATCACATATACCGCACAATAACGAATATCGTAGTTGTCTTCGAGTGCGCTGAGCTGCTTTTTTGCTTCTGACATGGCAGAACCCGAGGATATACTGTCGTCGACCACCAATATTTTTCTATACGCATCCGGAGCGAAAAATTGCCCTCTTTCACCTGCTTTATAAATATGCCCGTTTAAAAACGAGTGGATATCACTCAAAGGCTTATTCAAGTATAAGGCCAACAAATTGGCAGGTAACATTCCGCTGCGGGGAATGCCCACTATCAGGTCAATGTCGCGGGGGATTATACTCAGACGTTTCAGAATAATCTCGTTCAAGTCGGCTACTTTACGGTAATACATAATAATCTTAATTTAATTTAGTTGACAAAACCCGATAAAATACCAGCAAAGGCTTCGGCACGTTCTTCCCAGGAATTTTCCCGGGCAAACTCTATCCTTTGTCTTATTGCCGACGTAGAATCATTTTGTGATTCTGTCAGCAATCTGCTTACAAAATCCTCCTTGCAGACCGTCGCAGTCACCACTTCCCGAAATTCCGGTAAATCAGCAAAAGCAGTCATCACCACCGGCACGCCCGTAGCAAGGAATTCGTTTATTTTGAGTGGATATATGTTTTTATTCACCTCGTTCATCAAATAGGGAATAATACCCACATCGTAGCGATTCAGTAAAGCGGGAACCTGCTCAGGCTGCACCGGATCGAAGAAATACACGTTCGGATAGCGTTTTAGCCGATTTCGCATCTGTAGATTACGCATATCGCCGGTAAACTCAAAATCATAGTCAGGCAATTGCTGCACGGCGTATTCAACCGTATCGATATCAAAACGGGGATCGAGGCTGCCAATAAAGCCCACTTTTTTGCGCTCCCTCTCGCAGGGTTCCGTTTTGGCATGCCGGCTGAACAAAGGGAAGTTTACTCCATTTTTGACCACATAGGTCCTGGCATTAAGAGCTCGTTTACCTTCGCGCAAAAAGTCGGAGCTGCAAATAACAGCATCAACCCTGCGCGAGAATTCCTCTTCGTAACGAAAGATTCGCTGCCCGTAGTACGAAGGTTCCACCCCATCGTAACAATAATAAATATGGGCCTTCTCGTTCAAACTGTGCAACATGGCCAGGCCATAAAAAGGATTATAGGCTGTAATCACCAAAGGACTCTCTATTCCAAGCCTGCGGAGTTGTTTCTGCAATACCCTGCGGTAGACAGAAGTATTCAGACTGAATAGCCTTTCGAACCACCATTCGTTTTTGAGAAAATACACCGGTACCGAAGGGGGCATGACCAGCTTGTACACCTTACTCCCTACAGAGGTTTCAATCTCTTGCAGGCGTGGTTTCAAACCAAGCATCCGGTCCACCGGAGCCTGTTGCCTGCCCCTGAGTGTATACCAAACGTCGGCCAGGGTATAATGATACTCTACAAAAACAATCCTGTTATACTTAGCCAGCCGTTCCAGCAGCATCACCGTTGATTTGGCGTATTTACCAAACCAGGCGGTATTCGAAATACAAACGATATCCTGTCCCTGTATCATAATTGGCTGTTATACTTTCTGTTAAATGACCCTATCCATTTTCAACCTATTTACCGGGTTCAGACAGCATTTCGCCGTACACATGCAAATATTGTTCAGCCATACTTCTCCACGAAAAGCAAGCCGCTCGTTTCGGGCCCTCTGCTCTCAACCTCAGGTTCAAAGCCTCATCACCTAATACTCGACCAATAGCCTGGCCCAAGGCCAAAGGATCAGAGGGATCAACCAACAAAGCCGCATCACCTGCCACTTCGGGCATAGATGAAGTGTTGGCCGTTATCACCGGTGCTCCGCAAGCCATAGCCTCGAGGATAGGCAGGCCAAAACTCTCACGCAGCGAAGGATACAAAAACAGGGCACACAAATTGTATAAAGCCGGCATATCGCGGTTGGGCACATAACCTGTCATTACAATATCCTTTCTGATTTCGGGGTGCCCCATATCGCTGAGAACCTGCATCAACTGACTTTCTTCGTAATCGGGCAAGACCAACTTGTAACTTTCGTCCTCGCTTTGGCCTTTGTATTCACCCTTGCTTTGCAGGAACAAAGCAAAAGCCCTGAGCATGGCGGGTGTATTCTTTTTGGGATCGGTATTGCCCAGACAAAATACAAACTGTTGGGGCAACTTATATTTCTTTCGTACCGTCTCCAGCAGATTGCTTTCGTTTATTTTCCTAAAATGCTCCCCTACTCCGTTGTGTATTACGTTCAATTTGTCCAGTGTACCAAAATAAGCCTCGATGTTTGCTTGTTCAAAATGAGAAACAGTCACCAGTTTCATGGCCTTTTTCACCACCGTGGGCACCACCAGCCTGCGATAGGTATTGCCTATGCGCTGATACCAGGTACCTGCTTTTTGAAAAAGACTACGTCTTTCCAAATAAATAATATCGTGCAAGGTCACCAAAGTGGGAACATCCGAAAAAACAGGTGCGGTATTGCTTGTACAGTGCAAAATGTCGCAGCCTTCTTTTCTGACAGCTTTGGGTAAAAGCACCTGCTCCCAATACGGATAAAAGCCACTATCCAACTCTACTATTTTGAAATTCGGAGCCTGAGGAAGACAGGTATTATCCTCGTCGGGATGCACAAATACCACATACTCGTTCCCGTGGTCGAGCATTTGCAGGTTTTTGATCAGCTCCAGGGCTACCACGTCCATACCGTGTTTATTTTTACGGAACAAGCGTTGCCCTTCGATACCTATTTTCATTTCAGTTTATTTATTAGTGTCCGTATCACCGTGCGGAGTATGTAAAAAAGTTTTATTGGCGCCTTTAATCTTCAACAAAGACATCAACATCAGAAACATACCTTTGGGCAGATAGAGTAAGGCTCCGGCCGTTTGCCTACTGTAAAATTTTTTGGGCACCGCCAACGCAAAGGCCAGCAGGCAAGCCGACAGTAACGACAGCCAAGCACTATTGTAAGCGGCCGGCACAGACAACATGCTGTTTATGAGTAAAAATAAAAAGCTTGTACCTAAGACCAAACCAAGCAACAACACCCTGGGGGGTTGAATAAATTGCACAACCTTGAAGAAAAAATCCAGGTTGCCTTTGGTACACAACTCCCGCAGTGCCGGACCGGCTGCCAGTCCAAAATAATAAAACTGAGCAGAGAGCCATCTGCGACGCTGAACACTGAAGGCCTCGGAATTTTGCACCTTCTCGTCCAAAACACCGGCCTCCTCCAGGTATTCAATTTTATTACCCCCGCGCAACATGCTGAGTTCAATTTCCTTGTCAAATCCCCCAATTGCCTTGACTTCCAACATCATTTTTTTGAAGAAAGCATAATCAAAAGCCATACCCGAACCTATGAGTCCGGCAGAAAGCCCTACAGCACAATGCCCCCGACGAAACAAATGATTATTAACCTCCTCACTAACAGCGTCTAACACCGCCAATCGAGTATTGGTATTTTTTGCCATACGGTGGCCTTGCACCGCCAGAATCTCATCCTCAAAGGCTCGGTTGATTTTTTGTAGAAAACCAGCCTGCATCAGGTTGTCGGCATCGAGCACCAAAGCGATATCGTAGTCATCGGGCAGGAGACTCATGGCCCGATTGAGCGCTTTGGTTTTGGTGCTTTGCTCAAAACGCACTTCTATCGTTTTCAAAGGCATAGTTGCCAAAATTTGCAATGTCTCTGATTTAAAAGAATCTGCAATTACCACCACATCAACACGATCCTTTGGATAATCCTGCTCCAGGGCACTGGCTGCCGCTTCCAAAATTACCCGGTCTTCTTTGTAAGCCGGAATCAATACTGCAAATTTGCGATAAACTGCAGCAGGTTTCAGTTTTTTATCGCGATAAAATAAGCCACTCAGGGCAAAAAACAATAAATAAAGTGTAGCCGGAGCAGTCAACGCCAGTATAACAACCTGCACAATGCCATAGACTTCCATTACTTTTTCCATTTAGAAGGTTGATGCCATAGCAAGCTTTGACTTTTGTCGCCCGGCTCAGGGACTTCTGCCGGGGCGCTTTGTTCATTTTTTTCCCAGTCAGGCATCAAAGATATCAACGCCAACGACGTTACCACCACTATAGTGTTTGGTAACTGTCCCAGACTGGGAGCAGTATAAGACGATACCATCAGTCCTGCCATACCCGACAGGAAAGCGACAGCCTTATATCTATTCCCGGGTTTTTTCAGGCGAAAAAAAATCAGAAAAGCCGATTTAAATAAAAAATAAAACAGCAATAACAGGTAAAAAGATAAGCCAACAACACCCTGCTCGGCCCAAAGCTGAACATACCAACCGTCGGTAGGCACCTGAGCCAAAAAGGAATGAGGGCTAAAGCGCAATCCCCAGTTGCCCGAAGAACCCACACCACCCCCAAAAGGCTTATCCTTAAGGTATTCTTTAAACAATCGTCGGTTGTCGAGACGCACGTTCAAGGAGGCATCCTCTTTATTAAACACCGAACGCATCCGGCGTATATCGTAATTACTTTGCCCGATACTAGTATATTTCAAAAATAAAAAAGCCAACAACAAAACGAATCCCATCGATACCATTGTTTTCACACGCTTTGACAAGATGGTATATAGCATATATCCCACCAACAACACGGCAACAGCACTTCGTGTTCCGGATATAATCATTCCATAGATGGCAGCCAAAGCTACCAGTAGATAGAAATACCGTTTTCGCCTTTCAGGTGCATGGACGCCCAATACAGTATATACCACTCCGGCATACGCCATAGAACTGCCATATGTTCCCGCATCCGAAAAAAACGAAAAAACCCTCAGGTATTGTCCGGCCAGCCAGTGAGTTGTTCTGTTACCGGGCTCGAGCAGCCATTGGTATTCCCAGGGATCTACCCCTACGTATTTTTGAATTAAACCTTTGGCCACAGCCAGCAGAGTAAACCAGGCACACAGTTTTATAAAAAAATCAAAATCCTTTGGCTTATTAAACACCAGATAGACTAAGATAAATGTCAGCATCATATAAAAAGCCTGGCTTCGCATGGCATAAAACCATGCCGCCCGGCTGGCTGCTTCGGGATTGAGCAACTGAAAAGCCGTCATTATCATCCAAATCAGGGCCAGAATCGTATAATCGCGTACAGCATTCTTCCAGGGTACCTTTTCATAAAACTGACTCAAAAACACCGCCAATAAGGTCAACAGCAACAAACCATCTACCGCGAGACCCATAGGAAGAGAAACATAGCGAGTAAGCCCTATAGCAAAGTAATTTGCATAAAGCAGGGAAATAAAACCTATTCGTGGAGAGGAAAACACCCAATACAGATAAAGCAGAGGAATAGGCAGCACCAGCAAGAGCATCCCCGTTAATAACTGGTTTCTCGAAAAAAAGTAAACCGCAAACACCAACAGTATTATCAGAAAAGAAATTACCGCCACACTGATGCCAAGCGATCTTTTCAGCTCTTTACGGAGAACAGGATTTATACTCATACATCAAGTCTTTGTAAAGCAATTCCCGGAGGATTCAGACAAATTGCTTCAGAAATTTCTTGGCTGCTTTTCTTAACCAGGAACGCTGCTTGGGTATCTCTCCGTATATTTCCTCTAAATTATCCGGTATGGCCTTGTTCAATACTGCGTAAATGGTACCCGAATAAAGTTTCTTTAAATTCATCAACAGGTAATCGTCGGCGTCCGACCAAAAAGCACCTGCATCAAAAACCATCAGATTGGCATCGGCCGAGGAATACAAAACCGGATATTCAATACCGTTACTCACAGGCGTTTCCAAGAAAATTACGTAGTCGGCATTTATAGACAAATCCCGTACCAATTCATGGTACGTACTATAATTACTCAGCTGTTTGCCGGCTATCTTCTTTGAATTATCAGGTATCTCGCCGCTTTCAGGTTGGTCAAAAGCAAGCACCAAGGCCTCATGCCCTTGCTTTTGCAAGGCTTTGGCCACCATCAATGCCACATCGGTCACACCCGAATCATCCCAATTAGCCGTAACCTGTACAATCAATGCCTTGCCGGGATTTTGCGGCAATAATTTAATCTTTTCAGTAATCAACAAAGCTGCTTTTTCGTTCAGGGTTCCGGTCAAAACAGTTCTGTTGTCGCTTTCGATGCAAAAGCCCGAAATCACCTCCATACCCGAAAGCTTTGCCAGCCTCGAAGGTGATTTTATGCGTTTATCCAGCAACTCAATTATGATGATTGCCAACAAAACAAACAATAATGAAAATAAAGCAGCCGCCAGCGTATACATTTTGTATGGCGCATAGATAGGATTGATAGGAAAAGCCGGAGCATCAAACACCCTCATATTCATGCGCATATTCATGTTCTGCTCATTTTGTCTTGCCATTCCCAATTGTTGCAAAATATTCAGATACTGTCGTTCGTATACATCGATTTCCCTTTCGTATCTTTTTATGGTTGCTCCCACGGGCGCAAAGCGCTTGAACTGCAACATAAACTCATTCATTCTTTCCTGCAGAGACATGTACTGCGCCCCGTAACGTTCGTTTTCCTTAACGGCGTCCAGCCACTGGGCCAACAAATAGTGAGCTTCCATCATCTGGCTGTTGTTTTCGGCCATGTTAATGGAATCGAGCTTTGTTTGAATCTGTCCTTCAATGTCGAGTTGCTGTTGTTGAAGTGCAGCCAGTTGCCCTACATCAAAATGGCTTTGACCGCTTTCAATCAAAGTGATAAAATTATTTACACTTACCAGTTTATCTCGCAGAGTCAAAATTTCATTATTTCTTAAATTAATTTTAAAACGCTGGCTGACTTCGGTTTCAAGTTTGCGCAATATTTCAACGGAGGCCTTGTATGCCATTTTGGTTTCCTGAAGCATAAGCTCCAGTTTTTCTTGTTGTGTAGTAAGTTGCTCGGTTTGTTCGGCAAAATTCACAATATCGTGTTCCACATTGTATTCCAGCAATTCCTGCTCGGCGATCCTAAGTCTTTCCTGAGCCAGCTCCAACTGGTCTTCGAAATACTCTACGGCAGTATTCGTCTGTGAAATTTTCAGCTCCCCATAATACTCAATGATTATTTCGGTAGCAAATTTCACCGTATTAAAACAAATACCGGGATCGGACAATTCATAACTGATTCTGATCAAATCGCTGTTGGTCAGTCTTTCGGTTTTCATCTTGGAAATTGCCTGAACACTGTAAAAACGATGACCATAATGCATAAGTCTGTAGATGTAATTATTTTCGTCCTGACGTATGGTGGCCTTCAAATTCTGATAGGTTTGATCAAAATCGTCCTTCACCACCAACTGTCTTATGTGCCCGGGGGCAAAACGAGCCAGTTCATCAAAAGCCTCTGCCGACATTATTTCGCGGTCAGGTTTATCGAGCATCAGATGTTGAGTAATCAACCTCAAGGCCACTTCTTCATGCAAAGAAGACGACCTGAGCATCGACAACACGTTGTTGTACTCATTCTGAGCAGCCGTATTGTCCACCCTGAACACATCTACCACTATTCCGGCATTGGAAGTAATACCGGTGTAAATGGTACAAGCACTACTGTAATGTGGAGGAATACACTTGGTCACCACATACACCAAGCCTCCAACCAGTATTGGTATAATTATCAAAAAATGAAACCTGGACAGGATGAGTTTAACAAAGCGAAAAATATCCATATCAACCGGTTTTTTAAAAATTAGAGCCTGTGAGCAATTTTAATAAATAATATTGAGCAAAAAAATTATTTCTGGCGTCGATAAATTCGACGTAAGAACGAGTATAAGAATAGCTGATGGTAGAGAATTCGCTCATCTTAATCGTATTGTTCTTTATCTCATTCTTTGCTTTCATCAAATCCAATTGGGCCGTCTGCACGTTGTCCTGATGCACGCCCAGCACCTCGTAAGAACTTTTCAACTTATAATACTCGGTCACCACCATGCGGATAATTTCTTTTTTCAGTTCCTCCCTTCTCAATTCTGCCTCGTTAATGCTGTACTTTAATTTCTTTACTTTGTTGTTGTTGCTCCATAAATACGAAAGAGGCAGGCGCAAGGTGACACCGGCGTAATAATTGAAACGCTCTTCGGCCGAATACAAATCCAGGCCGGGAGTGCTGCCCGTACCGGCAGGGTCGGCCACCGACAACTGATTAAACAAACCATAGCGAGTGTTGGCATCCACAAGCACGTATTCACCCCAGGATCTCTTTTGGATTTTGATGTCTTCGAGCAATTGAGCCACCTGCTCGTCAGTGGTTTTCAACAGAGGCGAATTGGCCAGTGCAGAATCGATGCAGGCCTGCAAATCGGGCAGCTTAAAGGCACCGTATACAGCCGAAGGCAAAACAGCGGGCAAGGAATCGGCAACTTGACTCTGGTACTGCAGAGCAGTGGTTTGCCGGGGATCGGAACCGGCAAAAAAGTCTTCGGAAAGTCCCTGAGCACCCGAAAATTGTGCCCCCAACAGCACGATTGTCAACAACAGACAACTATGTAATCCTGTAGTACTGTATCTTTTCATTCTATTTATACA
Source organism: uncultured Bacteroidales bacterium (assembly GCA_964575345.1). Lineage (GTDB taxonomy): Bacteria > Bacteroidota > Bacteroidia > Bacteroidales > UBA1402 > UBA1402. The sequence goes on along the minus strand of CAZNQD010000061.1, from coordinate 3,138 downwards.
TCATCGTGTTGCAACATAGCCGGTATGGTTTTTAGAATAATTTTCAAATCATACCAAAAAGAATAATTCAGGGCATAGTCCACGTCGAGTTGCTTGCGTTCCCCGGGTGACAAAGCCCCCGACTTGCCCCTCCTGGTCACCTGCCAGAGCCCCGTAATGCCGGCCGGAGCCAGAAAACGCTCAGCCCACTGGTCGGTAGTAAGCAACTCGGCTTCATAAAGCGGCAGAGGCCTGTTGCCCACTATGGACATATCGCCTTTGAGTACATTTATAAACTGAGGTAATTCATCCAGGCTGGTATTGCGCAAGATTCTGCCCACCCGTGTCACCCGGGGATCCTGGCTCACTTTGAGGAAAGCATTCTCTTTTTTGAGACTTTTTTGTTGTTTAATTTCCTCCTCAGATACCAGGCCTTTGTCGTGAATCAGCATGGAGCCATCGGTAGCAACCGCAGCGGGAAATGCAGATTCGCTAACTGCTTTCAGGTCGACAGCTGAATCTGCCATAGCGGAACCGGAGACCGTAAATTCGGAGGTTTTCTGCTGCGCATCTTCAGCCTTGCGGTTCAAAATATACTGATTCTTCTTTCTCAGCTCATCTACCCTTTTGTCGGCATCCACATACATCGACCTGAATTTGATAAAGCCAAATTTTTTGTAGCCCGAGCCAATGCGCTGAGCCACGTAAAACACGCCGCCTTTGGAGTCGAGTTTAATGGCCAGGGCCATCAGCAAATACAAAGGCGAGAGTATGAGCAGCACCAATGACGAAAACAGCACATCAAAGACCCTTTTCCAGCGGGGCAAACGAAAAACAGGCAGCTGCTCGTGTTTTTTGTTCAAAAAGGATCCATAGTGATCACGGATAAACTCAAATCGCTTCAACAACGAGGCAATATCAGCATTAAAATCGTACACATCGTGAACGCCCAGTTGAATGTAGGCAGCAGCATCGGGCTTCTCACCCACAACAAACAACACACTGCGCCTTTTCCTCAATTCAGGCAGCAGATAGCTAAGCTGAGTGATATCTTCGTCGCTGCCCGAAGCGGCATACAAGACCAAATCGTATCGGGGACTCACTTGCAGAAAGGCGTAGGGAGTATCGAAACAACTCAGAGAATCGGGCTCAACAAGTTCTTTGAGTCTGTCCTTAAAAACATTTTTTGTTCCGATACAGGCAATACGACAGTTCATAAATCTTTTTTACTGAGTTTAAACTTATCGCTGCAGCCGGGGCTATTTGAGTATTTTCTTAATCCTGACCATCAATTCGGCAGGATTGTAGGGTTTTTCCAAATAATCATCAGCACCCAGGCTGAGCAGAGCAATTTTTTCCTCACTCTTGTCTATGCTCGAAAGCACGATCACCGGTATATCTTTGAAGGCACCCGAAGCTTTGAGCTGTTCCAGCAGGCCCTTGCCGCCCAGGACAGGCATCATCAGATCGGTTACGATAAGATCGGGCAGATAGCCCTCTTGCAACAGAGTCAGAGCAGCCAAACCATTTTCGGCAGTTTCCACCTCGTACTCGCGCGCTACTATGGTTTTGGTCAAACTGCGAAACTCCGTCTTATCATCAACTATAAGCAGCTTCTTTTTCATATAATCTACTATTAAGACTTAGATTTAGGTTTTCGCTTCAAAAGTAAATAAATATTCGAAACCAACGCTATCAATCAAAGAATAAATGCATCATTCAGGCAAAAGTGATGAATGCCAATTAATAGTATAGTCATGCTAAGCACCCTACTCTATTTGCTTTTGCAGTTCCGCTATCTTTTGTTCGGGGTCCCAGGCGCCCCCAAAGGTCCAGAGGGCAGTGACCTCTTCGGGCCGGGGCGAACCTTTGGCCTGGTGGAGGTTGTCGGCCATCCAGGCAAAATTGCCGCCTTCGCGGCTGACCTTGTGCATATACACTCTTTGTCCCCAGGGGCAGGGATCCAGCACCTGATCGGTGTAGGCATAGCCAATGGGGTGATCGATGATTTTGTCGCTCATGGTGCAATTGAGCAGAAAAAACTGAGCGTCGTGGTGGTAACGCCCCAGCGTGACGGGGCTTTTGGAATCGAAATGCGAATCGGTGATCACCAGTTTTTTGTCGAAGTTACCACGACCATCGTGCCAGATCAAAGCCCGTCCATCGCCGTAGAAACGACAACGCGTTGCGTAACACCAGCCTCGCGGACAGAGAAAATCCACCCCCGGGCAACGCAAATCCAGATCGGCGTGGTAATACATCCCCTCCCCTCCGGGCGCCCATAGCGAAAGGGCATCGTTGCCGTCGGCCCAGACATTACAATTGATCACTATGGTACGGGTAGCCCGCCCAAAAATCGCCATTTGGTGAGCCGTGGTGGCTTCTACTGTACTGCCGTAGTTGTTGTAGACCGTCATTGTGCTGATAAGGCAGTCGTCGGCTCCCTCCTGCAACACAATCACCCCGTTGCCCACAGGCTTGCCCTTATATTCGCGTATGGCCTGTTTGCCGGCCAGTTCCGCATAAATCAGGCGGGTGCTGTCGCGGTTTTCGCCCAGCAACACAATGTTGGGTCGGTCGATGATCACTTTTTCGCGGTAAGTGCCCTTCTTAATCAGGATCACATAAGGCTCAGAAGATTGTTCGGGTGCGGCCCCGACGACGGCCTGAATGCTCTGCCCGGGCTCCACTACGGCCTGCACTGCCGAAGCAGACAGAGATGCCGGAGCAGAAGAAGCAGCCGGAGCAGTCCGGGATGCCGGAGCAGAAGAAGCAGCCGGGGCAGTCCGGGATGCCGAAGCCTGCGCAAAAACGCTGCCGCTCCACAGCAGTGCTGTGCAAAGGCAAGTTAAAATCAATGGTATTTTCATGACGATAAAATTTAAAGGCGTTATCTTATGGTTTATAGCACTTCTGCCGGCTGATGCTGCCGTCGGAATGAAGGCTTTCGCGGATGTAGAGGCCATGCCCGGGTTCGGCGATGGCTTGGCCCAGCAGGTTGTAAAAGCTGATGCTGACCACCTGCTTAGCACCCTGCGAGGAGGCATCGCCCTGGAAATCGTCATCAAACCAGGCATTCGAATCGTCTCCGGAGCCCGGCAGCACCGGCAAGCCGGTGAGGTATTCGATGTAATCGGGCAGGTAAAAGCTCAGGTGCGG
>CAZNQD010000060.1:0-12854 GCA_964575345.1 uncultured Bacteroidales bacterium | reverse complement strand
ATAGTGGAAGACAATGCGCAACTCTGTAATACGATCGAAGCCATTTTGGAAAGGAATTACCATACCCACAAGGCCTCCAACGGCAAAGAAGCGATTGCCCTTATTAACAGCAGGCACATCGATTTGGTGGTCAGTGATATTATTATGCCCGAGATGGACGGCCTGGAATTATGCCGCATTATTAAAAACAACCTCGACACCAGCCACATCGAAGTATTGTTGTTGACAGCCAAAAATTCCATCAACGACCGCATTGAGAGTTACAACGCAGGTGCAGACGGTTATTTGTCCAAACCCTTTGAACTGAAGGTCTTGCAAGCCAAAATCAACAGCCTGGTTAGAAACCGCAAACGCAAGACAGATTCTTTCAAACAAAATGCCGAGATCAACATTTCCTCGCTCGAATATACCTCGCTCGACGAAAAATTCCTGGAAAACGCTGTGGCCATCATCGAAGAACACATTGCTGTAACCGATTTTAATCTCGATCTGCTGTCGAGTCGCCTGAATATGTCCAAGTCATCGCTCTACCGCAAGATTAAGTCGCTCACCGGCCTCTCGCCGGTTGAATTTACCAAAAATATCCGACTGAAACATGCTTGCCAGATGCTGGCCGGCCAGGCGGGGAATATTTCCGATATTGCCTACGCCGTTGGCTTTGCCGATCCCAAGTATTTTACTTCTTGTTTCAAAGCTGAATTTGGGTTAACTCCTACTGAGTTTATTAAGAAAACCAAAAAAGAAGCCTGATCAAAACGACTTAACCTTTGTGGCTTGGTCATTTGGCTGAAAAATCGCCATTAATGAATAATTTTTGGTATTATAAGCAATTCGTTGCTTTTACTTTTGTCAACAAAGAATCCCTGTCGATGGTGACATCTGTATTATTTTCAAGAAGGTTTTTGCATTCAGCCTTGTATCTCTTTATTACCGTGCTGCTGCTTTCGTGTAAGGCTAAGAGTCAGGACTGTATCCGCCCCGGCGAAATATGGCCCGACAACAACGGAGTGCACATCAATGCTCACGGAGGCGGCATGCTATATTTCCAGGGACGTTATTACTGGTTTGGCGAAGACAAGAGCGAGCGCAGCAACGCGGCTCTCAAAGGAGTGCATTGTTATTCTTCGAAAGATTTGTGCAAGTGGACTGACGAAGGCATCGTACTCTCCGTTATCGGGGACGAACCTGCCCACGAATTGGTCAAAGGCTGTATTATAGAGCGCCCCAAGGTGGTGTATAACAAAAAGACCAAAACCTTTGTTATGTGGTTTCATCACGAACTGCGCTGGCAGGGCTATAATGCTGCCCGTGTGGGGCTTGCGGTAAGTGATAATATTACCGGCCCATACCGCTTTGTACGTTCCTACCGACCCCATCCGGGCATCTGGCCCGAAAACATGAGCGAGGAGGACAAATTGCTCGACATGGAGGCTGCCTCTCAACTAAAGTCCTGGACTCCTGAATGGCTGGAGGCCGTCAGGAAAGGCTTGTTTGTAATCCGCGATTTTGAAGGTGGACAAATGTCCAGGGATATGACCGTTTTTGTTGACGACGACAACAAAGCCTATCATATCTATTCCTCCGAAGAAAACCTGACCTTACATATTGCCGAACTCAGTGATGATTATCAGAGCCATACCGGCAAGTATATACGTATTATACCGGCAGGGCATAACGAAGCTCCTGCCATTTTCAAAAAAGACGGCCGTTACTTTATGATCACATCCGGCTGTACCGGCTGGGATCCCAACGCTGCCCGCCTGCTGACAGCCACCTCCATCTGGGGGCCCTGGGAACAAAAGCCCAATCCCTGGCAAGGCGAACAGGCAGCTGTTTCTTTTGATTCGCAAAGTACTTTTATATTCCCGCTGGCCGGCAAAAAAGAGGCCTTCGTCTTTATGGCCGACCGCTGGAGACCCAGGACGCCTTCGGACGGGCGTTACATCTGGTTGCCGGTTGAATTTGAAAACGGGCTGCCGGTATTACGCTGGAGAGACAGCTGGTCTCCTGCTCAGGCTTTTAAAAAACGCATGGAGTTATGAAAAAATTCTTGTTGATTAGTTTATTGATTATGGGCGGAATCAGCCTGTACGGACAGAGGACTGTTCCCTATGTTCTGCAGAACGTGTATGCCCGCAATTATGAAACCCTGAACGGCTCATGGAATCATATTGTAGATCCTTTCGATAACGGTTATTACGATTATCGTATGAACATCAACCGGAATGGGTTCTTTCGCCATCAAAAACCGGCCGGTCCCTCCGATATGGTGGAATACGATTTTGATACTTCGCCTTGCCTGCAAGTGCCCGGCGACTGGAACACCCAGGACGACCGCCTGTTTTTTTACGAAGGCAGCATTTGGTATAAACGCGATTTCAACTTTAAGCCCCGCGAGGGAGAAAGGCAGTTTATCTATTTCGGTGCAGTCAATTATTTTTGCAATGTATATTTGAACGGCAGGGAAATTGCCAGCCACGAAGGAGGATTTACCCCCTTCAGTGTCGAAGTGACAGACAAACTCAAAGATGGGCATAATTTCCTGATTCTGAGAGTGAACAACGAACGTCATCCCGAAAACGTGCCCACCGTCAATTTCGACTGGTGGAATTACGGGGGCATCACGCGCGATGTACTTTTGGTAAGTCTGCCCAAACTTTTTATAGACGATTATTCCCTGAGGCTGAAAAAAGGAAGCTACAAGGAACTGGAAGGTTCTATCTCTTTGAGCGAAGCTCGGGCAGGAGTGGAACTGAGCCTGGAAATTCCCGAACTCAAAGTCAAACAAAAAGTTCAGACCGATGAGCAGGGCAGGGCAGCCTTCAGCATCAAAGCAAAACCCGAATTATGGTCGCCCCAAAATCCCAGACTCTACCGGGTCATCCTGCGTCAGGGTAACGAGGTCATCGAGGACAAGATCGGTTTCAGACAGATCACTACCGAAGGCAAAAAAATATTGCTCAACGGCCAGCAGGTTTTTTTGAGTGGAATCTCCATTCACGAAGAAGCGCCCTACCGTCAGGGCAGGGTCTATTCCAAAGAAGAATCCACGCTGCTTTTGTCCTGGGCCAAAGAAATGGGTTGTAATTTTGTGCGTCTGGCTCATTACCCGCACAACGAGCATATGGTAAGGGCTGCCGAAGAAATGGGCCTGATGGTATGGTCCGAAATTCCTGTTTATTGGACCATTGCCTGGGAAAACCCTGCCACCTACCAAAATGCCTCCAACCAGCTTCGGGATATGATGGATCGCGACAAGAACCGCTGCGCCGTGGTAGTATGGTCGGTGGCCAACGAAACTCCGCACAGCGAGGCCCGCGACAAATTCCTGATTGGCCTGGCCGGTCAGGTGCGCGAAAAAGACGACAGCCGCTTGCTGAGCATGGCCATGGAAGTCACCGGCCAGGGCAACAACACCAGCCGGGTGCGCGACAATATGAGCGATTATGTAGACATCATAAGTGTAAATACCTATCTCGGTTGGTATGGCGGCTCCCTGGACGCCATTTTGAACCGCAACTGGGAAATACCTTACAATAAACCGGTATTTTTCAGTGAATACGGTGCAGGTGCTTTGCAAGGTTTGCACGGCGAAGAGAACGTTCGCTGGACCGAAGAGTACCAGGAGCGTTTATACAAAAACACCATCGAGATGTTCGATAAAGTAGAGGGTTTTTCCGGTATGTCCCCTTGGATATTAATGGATTTTCGCTCTACCCGGCGCCAGTTAAAAGGCGTCCAGGATTTCTTCAATCGTAAGGGAGTGATCTCTGAACGAGGAATCAGAAAGAAGGCTTTTTACGTGTTGCAAAACTACTATAAAAGCAAAGATTATTAAGGGTTAGGACTGATGTCGGTCTTCTGTGTTGAACGCCGGCAGATTATCAAGGAAGGCTGCCCATCCGGGCAGCCTTCTTTATGATTATAATCAAGAGAATAGGGTCAATCTGCCCTACATTATATTTGACCGTACAGAACAAAATCTTGTTTCAGATACGTATTTTTAGTTGTACTTTTGGCGTCTTAAATACCGAAAACCAATGTCCCCAAAAAACAAGCTTTGCTTAGTTCTATTGCTGCTGTATTCGATAAACTCTGTCGCTCAGGTTTTTATTAACGAAATCCTTGCTTCCAATTCCATGGTCAATGCTGACCCGGCCTCCGGAGAATACTCCGATTGGCTGGAGTTGTACAATGCGGGCAACACTGCGATCAACCTCGATGGTTATTACCTTACAGACAACCTGAACGAGCCCGGAAAATGGCAGATTACCGGGAATGCGAGCGTTCCTGCCCGTGGTTTCCTGCTTATCTGGTGCGACGATCTGGGCAGCGGCCTGCACAGTAATTTTAAATTGTCGGCTTCGGGCGAAGAGCTGGCTTTGTTCGACCCTTCGCTCAAGTTGATTGATTCGCTGACTTTCGGAGCTCAGTTTTCGAATATATCCTATGCCCGTTACCCCGACGGGGCAGGGGCCTGGAGATATTACACCCGGCCCAGTCCTGCTTCGGCCAACGGCGATACGGGCTTTGCAGGACAAGTAGACAATGTTCCTGAATTTTTGCAAAGGGGAGGAATGTACACCTCGCCTCTTTCGGTTGAATTGTTTACCGACCTTGGCGGCACCATCCGCTATACCCTCGACGGCTCCGAACCAACGGAAGAGTCGCCCGAATACACAGGGCCCATTTCGATTTCAAGTACCAAAGTGGTAAGGGCCAGAATTTTTAAACCCAACTTTATTCCCGGTTATACCACTACCAGTACATACTTTATCAACGAAGATTTTGAAACCCGCAATCTGCCCGTAATTTCCATCGCCACTGATCCGGCCAATTTCTGGGATCCGGACAAAGGAATATACCTGCAGTATTATAAACCCGAATGGGAATACCCCATCAATCTGGAACTTTTCGAAAACAACGGCAGCGACAGGGCTGCTGTGAACGAAAGAGCAGGGGTCAAGGTTAACGGAAAGAATTCCTGGGAGTTGCCTCAAAAAATGTTGGGCATCTATTTCCGTAAGCAATACGAAAACGGCAAACTCGAATACCCTTTGTTCCACGACCGCGACCGCAACACCTTCGACAATTTTGCTTTACGGGTATCGGGTAGCGACTGGAGCAGCACCTTTTTCAGGGATGGTTTGATTCAGCAGGCCTGCCACCAATACAATATGGATATCGATAACATCGCTTTCCGTCCCTGTATCGTTTATGTCAACGGAGAATACCTGGGCGTACACAACCTGCGAGAAAAAGCCAACGAAGATTACATTGTCTCCAACCACCACCTGGAAGAAGGCAGTTTTGACCTCATTGAGAACGTTGACGGCGAGAGGGGCATAAGAGAGGCCGCAGCGGGTGACCTGCTTGCCTGGAACAAACTCTGGGCTCTCATCCAGCAAGACCTCTCCGTACAGGCAAACTTTGACTCGGTGGCCTCTTATTTTGATACAGACAATTTCAGCGACCTCATAGCTACTCAATATTATACCGGAAATACGTCCATCTCAAATAATCTTATGTTCTGGAAGCCCAAAGAAGGCGGAAAATGGCGCTGGATATTAATGGATATGGACCGGGGTTTTATTAAGTACGAACCCCTCTCTTTTCTGGCGGGCAAAAAGGCCTGGCCACTGGCTCAGCTTATGTCAGACAGTAACTATGTCCGGAGCCTGTGTTCACGTATTGCAGACCACTTGTACACCGGCTTTAATTACCTGCGTATGAGCAAGCGCATCGACTACCATCAGGGGCTGATCGAAGCCGAAATGCCCCGGCAGGTTGCCCGCTGGTCAGGAACAACTTCGGGTTATGGCGACGCCATTCCTTCCATGAAATTTTGGAACAACGAGGTGGCAGCTCTTAAAACCTATGCCGAAAACAAACCTGTCTACATACTCAAGGATTTGCAGAATTACGGCATTTCGAAAGCCGCTTTCTTAAGCTTGTCGGCCAGCCTTCCGAACGCCTGCACCTGGGAGTTCAACGATAAACAAATAGACGAAACGCAATGGTTTGGTTATTACCCCATGAATCTTCCCATCACGCTGACAGCCGTAAACAAACCCGGCTATACTTTTACGGGTTGGATTGAACCCGGCCAACAAGACCTCATTGCAAAAGGATCGGAGTGGAAATACCTGGACAAAGGCGCCGACGAGAAAACCAACTGGTACAACCCGGATTTTGATGATGTGGAATGGAGCAAAGGAAAGGCCCCTTTGGGTTACGATTACGAGGGCATTGCCACCACTGTTTCTTATGGCCCCGACAGCAATAACAAATACATTACCACATATTTCAGGAAACTATTCAATCTGAGCGGGAGTACGCTCAAAAACTCAAGCTTTGTTCTAAAAATGAGGAGGGATGACGGAGCCGTGGTTTACCTGAACGGAAAAGAGTTAATCCGTACCAATATGCCGGCAGGAGAAATCAAATACAACAGTTTGGCCACCGATAGCAGAACCGATACCACCTACCACTGTTACCCTGTTGACGCTTCTGCTTTGCTGTGGGGCGATAACGTGATTGCCGTGGAAGTTCATCAAATTCTGCCAAGCAGCAGCGATTTGTTTTTCGACCTGCAACTTCTTGCCGAAACCACGGACAACAGCAATTACCTTTCCACGTCGAACACTTGTACATTAAGTCTGAGCGAAGACAAAAGCCTCAGGGCTGTCTATCAGGCCGACGGACAAAGTCTTGTTCCCGAAACCGTCTCCGGGGACCTGAGCTTGTACAAAGCAAAGTCGCCCTATTTATTGCAAGGCGATGTTACTATATCCCGGCACTCTACACTAACCATAGAGCCGGGAGTGGTGGTCCTGATGCCTCCGGCAGCCAAATTTATCATCAACGGCTCCGTGCAGGCCATGGGTAATGCCACGGACAGCATTGTGTTTATGCTGAATCCTGCTTACGACAGCCGTCAAAGCTGGGGCGCGCTATGTTTCATCAACACCACAGATACCTCTCGGCTGAGCTATGTCACCATTAAAGATGCCTCTGACGGTCCTAAAATGTATAATTGCGTCGCTGCCATTTCGGCCTACAATTCCAATCTGGTACTGGATCATATGACTTTGACTGATGTTGATTCCAATCCCGTTGCAGCCCGATATTCCAGTATAGTTTTGACAAACAGCACTATCCATTCTAAGGTGCTGGGCGATCTGGTCAACGTAAAGTATGGTAAAGCACATATCGAGAACTGCCGTTTCAGCGGAAACTCCTTTCCCGACACGGACGGCATAGACTACGATGAAGTGCATAACGGAGTGATCAGAAATGTCATCATTCGCGATTTTGAAGGCTCCAACTGCGATGCCATAGACATAGGCGAAGCAACCAAAAATGTAAAAATAGACAGTGTTCTGATCTACAACATTTCCGACAAAGGAATCTCTGCCGGCCAACGTTCTACGGTCTTTGTAAAAAACGCCACTATACTCAATACCAATCTGGGTTTCGGCATCAAAGATTCCAGTTGCGTGTTTATCAACAACAGCACTTTTTTTGGCGTGGCAACACCGGTGGCCTGCTACGAGAAAATTACCGGTAAAGCCGGAGGCAACGCTTACGTTAGCAACAGTATCCTCTCCAACAGCTACGACAGGACTTATCTCAAAGATGCCAGATCGACCATCTACATCTCCAACAGTTTGTCCGACAACGACACTTTGCCCGGGAATTTCAACAATTTGTACGGAAATCCGGGATTTGTGGCTCCCGGCTATTTTGATTTTTCTTTTATAAATCCCTTTCCCTTGCCCCTGGGCTCTTCTTATTATCCTGAAACGCCCCGGGTTCAACCTGTCATTACCGAAATCTTCATCAACGGCAACATGGACGAAGAGCGTACTGAATTCATCGGCCTCTATCATCCCGGGCAAGAAAGTGTAGACCTTTCGGGCTATACCATTTCGCATGCCATTGATTTCACTTTCCCCCAAGGCAGCCTGATGGAACCGGGAACGCATTGCTATATCGTGAAAGACCGGTCAAAACTTCCTCAATGGAGTTCCAATCCCAAAGTGTACGAATGGGATTCTGATCGAAGCCTCTCCAACGAAGGAGAAGCCCTGCGTCTTAACAACGCTTACGGCATGGCTATCGATCAGGTGGTATACAGCCCCGATGCTCCCTGGCCCTTTGTCGGTGGCGAGGACGAAAGTGTGCTTACGCTGCTCTCTTACGAGCTGGACAACCATCTGCCCGGGAACTGGACCAGCAAAGCTTACGAATTGGTAACCGGAGGCATTCTCAGGCACAGCAATAACAAATGCCAAGTCTGGCCCAATCCTACAAGAGGCATAGTAAACATCAAACTCGAAGGCAGTAGCGGCGAAAAATTGGAAGTGTACACCCTGACCGGAGAACTGGTCTATGCTGCAAGCGTTCAAAACGGTCAAGTGGTGGATCTCGGTCAATTTGCAGGTCAACTCTTGCTGGTCAAAATCGGAGACAGTTTCGGGAAAGTAGTAATCCTGGGCGACTAATTCCGTTCTGCTACATCAAAATCGGGCAAATCTGCTTTGGGGGAAGCACCCTGACCGGGCCTTTGCTGCGGGTTCCTGCTCACTTGTTGTGGCTTCTCATTTTTCATGGAGTTCGAGTCGGATGTAATCGTAAATGACGCCGTTATTCAGCGAACCCTTGGGTACAACTAATGATATCGTGTTTGCTCCGGCCCTGAGCAATTTTGCATCAAAAACCAGCTCAAGCTCCCTCCAGATGCCGTGAATCTGATGCCGGTACATCGCTCCGTCTGATATGCCCGGATCGATTTGTTTTATCAGTTCACCATTAAGCAGGACATTGAAGCGCGGATCAGCACCTGTTCCACTAAGGGCAATTCTCAGCCAGGCACGGCCATTACAGGCTTTATCCATAGAAAAACGGATGTTCCTCGACGTCTCTTCACCTGTGCCGGACATCCCCGTAAAAGCTATGATTTTGCTGGAATCGTTCGCGTAGGGCATCTGTGCATAATACCAGGCAGATGAATAGTCAGACTCTCCGATTGTGTAGTCTGTGTTTGCGGCAAACTGCGCGGCATAGCGCAAGGCCTGCCCGGGACGAAAGTAAGCATCCCCGCCGGCAAATTCGGCGGCAGAACGATTGGCGATGCCTATGTCCCAGACTTGTTTCCCGTGCCGGACAGGAGTCCATACAATCTTACCCAGGTCAATTTGTCCTGATTCCGGAATGACAATGTCCGATTGCGTCAATTCTCCAAGAACACCATCGGCAAAGGCAGACAAGGTATAGTTACCTGCCGGTACATCTTGAATGTAAAAATGGCCTTCGGGATCCTGGCTTTTTGTCCAATATTGATTGTATTTTGCGTCGTTATGCCAGTTAAGGCTTAGCTCTCCCTCCGGGGTATTTATCTTGTATGGAGTCCGGGTTAAGCCGACGTAAATTTCAGCCTGAAAAGCTTTTTTCAGCTCTGCCGGAGCATCGTTCAGTATAAGTTGGCCATACACTGCCGATCGCTTTTCGGCAGGGATATAAGCGGCATTTTTGACCCAGTCGAAGGGCCAGGCCTGTTCTTCTTTTTTCAATCTTCTTTTTGCATCATTCCACATAGTTTCGGGACTTTGCCCTTCGTTTACGTAAATAAACAAAGGCCCCACGACCTTGGACCATTCTTCCCCTTTTTCAAGAATGAGGCTGGCACCCCGGTAATGACTGCTTCTCCAATAACACAAAACCGTAGGATCAATGCCGTGGGCAAGGAATTCAGCCTTGGTTGGCCCGCCGCTCAAAAACTCAGGAGAGGGCAGCATCATAAACCAGCCCAGGCCTTTTTCGGGACTGCTGAAACCGTAGGCCCGGTTTTTCCATTGCAAGGCTGTGTACACGTATTTATCCCAGCCTTCGTTAAACAAGGGATAAGGTCCTGTGCGATCATCGTCAACGTGCATATAGTTAAAAAAAGGTTGAAGCTTGGCGGCCAGGCGTGCTTCGGTAAAATCTCCGGCATCGTATTCCGGCCGGTGTTCAAAAATACAGTAGGTGTAAACGCCCTGATCTGCTTTTGAAAGACAGTACCTGATTTCGATATCGACAGCTAAATCCCCTTCGGGTGGAGCTCCCGGGCCTTTTCCCATTAGATTTCCACCGGAAATGCCTTTTACCGAAACCTCTGCTCTTTGTCCGTCGTTGTCCGAAGGATGAATGCTTATGCTTGTTTTGATCTCTTTGGCAGTTTTCACATCGTGCGACCAATACACAAAGGGATGTCCCGATACACCAGTGAGGGTTTCCACCCCTTTGTAGATCAAAGAAATCATATCACCGCTTTCTTTCGAAACCTTTGCAGTAATAATGCCATTGCTCAGTGTAAATGTTTTTTCGTCTTCGCTCAGGCTTACCCGGTCAAAGGCTGCCTGCCCTGTAAAATGCTTGTTCATAAAGTCGGTCATGGCCTGGTAATCTTCCTGAAAAACCCCATGCCCGGCATTGTGCATGAAAAATCCCATATCGTTCAGAATCAAGGTGTCGGGCCTGGGAAAATCGGCTGTTTCCATTCCTTTGAGGCCGTACAATTCATAGACAGGTTCAGCGGCTTTGGCTGCCAGCCATTCCCCTTTGGGATCGGACCAGGTATCGTTGATTCCTACAATCTGAAGCAGGGGTCGGGGAGCAATCAGCGACAAGAGCATATGCCCGTCTACGGGAATCTCCATAGGATTAAAGGCAAAATCGGCATACCGGGGAGTATACCAATAATCATAGCGATAGGGATTGCTGAGGTCGGCAATGGTTTCTCCAAAGTTCCTCCTGCTGATTGCTGCGCCACCTTCGCCGCTTACAATGGGAATGGCCATGGCAAAGCGTTCGTCTTGTGCCGCAGTCCACAATACCGCTTTACCCAGGCGGGAAACCCCCGACACCGCTACCTGAGTAGCATCAATGGCAGGTTCGGTTTCCAGGTAATCCAAAACCCGGCTCAAACCCCAGGCCCAGGCACCAATGGCGCCCCAGGGATCGGATTGCCCGGAATCATTGAACAGGCGCCGGATGCCGTAGTCTTTTCCCCCGTCAAAATCCGGCTCGATATCACCATAATAGACAGTGGCCACAGCGTAGCCCTGCCCGATGAAATGTTCGGGATTGATGTCTTTCATCGGCATAGCATCCCGATCGGGCATTTTGATTTTAAACCGGGTGTGCAAGACTTCGCCTTCGTCAATGCCGGCTTCGTCGTACAAATGAATGTTAGGCGAGAAGCTGATGTGCAGCAGGCAGGGTACAGGCCCCCGGGCATGGGCAGGCACATTTACCAGCACCCTGATCAGGGGGTCTTCGGGATTGTCCGAAAAGCGTATGCGCGCTTGAGTGCGTCTGGCCAGGCCTCCCAGCGAAACAGCATCACGCTCCATAATTTCATACCTGGCTTTTATCGTTGTTTCGGGTGTTTTACCGTGTTGATTTTGTTCAAACAAAGAAAGAATCTCCGGGCGTCTTTTTCCGACCCAGTTTTTGACCGATTTTACCCTTCTGCCCTTTTGCATGAGCAGGGGATCGGGCAGGGTATAGGGCAGCACCTTCGATTCATCAATGTTGGTAGCAGCCTGATGGTCCCACAGTCTTTCGCGTTTCCATTCTTTGTATCTCTCAAAAAGCTCTGTCCCGTTGTAATTATACCAGGCATAGCCTTTTCTCCTTTCCGGCTCAATTTCGGCCAGATTGTATTTAACAATGCCATCTCTGCCCGCAAATAGGGCTTTGTTGGTCCCGATTTCGTAAAACCTGGCCCAAAGCGGGGGAGCCTTGGGATTGGGTATTACTTTTTGATCGTTTCCGTCTTTGATCAGTTCCATGCCATCGATTTGCACCTCTCTGTACCACTGCACACCTGCTTCTACGGCTTGAATCACTTGGGCTGAAGGTTTTCTGATACTCATCAAAAACAGCAAGACGCCCTTGCTTTCACCTCCTGCAATGGAAACCGGTTCAAAGGGGCGGGCAGGACGAGCCTCATAACTTATGTGGTCGCATTGCTGTGGCCAGGCTGTAAGTTTGTCGTCTACCTTGATCTGGCTTTTGAGAATAAAGTCCAGGCCCTTTTCGTAGGCTTTTTTCGCACGCTCCAGCCTTTCTTCCCCGATAATCCTGTACTCCGGAAAGGACGTAAGCTCAGCCATAAAGCTCATGAGATTCACAAAAACATTATCGTTAAAGCAGGCGTAACGCGCATAATCTCCCTCTTTCCAGGGATAGCTTTTGGGCCATGCACCAGAGGCATGTTGCGCATCCAGCAAGTAATCCAATCCGCCGCGCAAGGCCTTGAGGTATCGTTCGTCTCGGGTGGCCTGATATGCCCTGACCAAAAAACGAATCTCGTTATAACTGGCATTGTACAAGGATGCTTTTTTCCCCCAGGGACCGCCTTTGCTCTCTTCTCCCTGATTGGGAGCCATTACGGTATTCATCAGTGGCCAGCCGGTTCCATTATCCTGCCAGGACAATAGATTCTCTGTCATTGTTACTCCTTCCTGCGTTTTATACCAGGAAAAGGGCTTTTTGCTGATATCCGCCTCCCACCATCTTAACTGCCGGTAAAGATCAACTGTGCTGCTAAGCTGTGAAACAGAATCCTTAGCCGCCTTGTTTGTGTTCATTGCTGCATCAAAAAGCTCTTGCGCTTGAATACCCTGAGCAATAAAGCACAAGCTCAAAAAGAGAATCTGGTATGTTTTCATGGAAATAGAATGGATTAATAAAGCTTTAGTCTTTTTTTAAAATGTAAAACAAATATAAAGCTTAAACCTTAAAACGGCAACACCTCCAAGACGATAAACTTTCTCTTTATTAGTTGATTGTCGATCAACAAC
>CAZNQD010000059.1:0-12887 GCA_964575345.1 uncultured Bacteroidales bacterium | reverse complement strand
TCCCTGGTTTCGGCTTTGGCCCTCTTCACTTCAAGACGCAGGGCGCTTTCCTTGTTTTTGATGGTAGGAAGAGCTCTCTGGCGGATCTTGAGTTGTTTTTCAAGGCCCTGCAAAGATGTCTTGTTGTATTGATATTGAATGGCCATACTTTATGAAACTTTAGGCATATACTTGTTAACCAGGTCTTGTTTTATGTTCAGTTCTTCCACCCTGAAGTGAGCGGCCAGAATTTTCCAGGTGGTATCCAGCATTTCGGTGGTATCAATATTGACGTCAATGGCAAGTATTTGAGCTGAATATTCTTTGGCAAAATCAAGGCTGCGCTCGTCGTAGTCGCTCAGGTCGAAACCGTTTTCGAGTTTGGTTTTGGCATTGGCAGCATCGGCAAACAAACGTACGGCGGCATTCATCAGCTGGGGATGGTCTTCGCGGGTCTTTTTGCCTATGACCAGCTGTTTGAGCCGGGACAAACTGCGGAAAGGATCCACAATGACTTTACCCACATCGGTATCGCGACGCAAAAACAACTGCCCTTCGGTGATGTAACCGGTATTGTCGGGAATGGCATGTGTAATATCTCCTCCCGAAAGGGTGGTGACAGCAATAATGGTGATGGAGCCTCCGTCGGGGAATTGCACTGCCTTTTCGTAAATCTTGGCCAGATCGGAGTACAGAGAACCGGGCATGGAGTCTTTGGAAGGGATCTGGTCCATACGGTTGGACACAATCGACAGCGCATCTGCATACAGGGTCATATCCGTAAGCAATACCAATACTTTTTCGTTCTTCTCAACAGCAAAATATTCGGCGGCCGTCAGCGCCATGTCCGGAATAAGCAGACGTTCCACCGGGGGATTTTCGGTGGTATTGACAAAGCTGATGATGTGGTCGAGCACACCGGCGTTGCTGAAAATATTCTTGAAATACAGGTAATCGTCGTTGGTCAGCCCCATGCCGCCCAAAATGATTTTGTCGGTCTTAGCTCTTAGGGCCACGTTGGCCATTACCTGATTATAGGGCTGGTCGGGGTCGGCAAAAAAAGGAATCTTTTGTCCGGAAACCAGGGTATTGTTCAGGTCTATACCGGCAATGCCGGTGGCAATCAATTCGGAGGGTTGTTTGCGCCGTACCGGATTGACCGATGGGCCGCCAATTTCGACTTCTTTGCCCTCGGGCATGGGTCCGCCGTCAATGGGATCGCCAAAGGCATTGAAAAAGCGGCCGGCCAGCTGATCGCTGACGTTAAGGCTGGGAGCCTTGCCCATAAAGACCACTTCGGCGTTGGTGCGCAGGCCTTCGGTGCCTCCGAAAACCTGTAGGGTGACTTCGTCTCCGATGATTTTTACCACCTGAGCCAAATGGCCGTCAACGGTAGCCAGTTCTTCGTTTCCGACATTGGCTGCCTTCAGGCTGCAGGTAGCTTTGGTGATTTGGGTAATTTTGGTATATATCTTTTGAAATGCTTTTGTTGCCATTATCCCTGATTTTATTGTGTTACTCGTTCTTTTACTAGTGCTTCCAATTGGGTTTCGAACTGCCTGAATGGCTCGGATTCAAATTCAGAATAGTTCATCTGACGGAGTATATTAACAATCTTCTTAAAATAATCCATAATCTCTCCGAAATTATCAAATTCGAAATTCAAACGGGTAATGCCCATCACCTTTCTAAGCATATATTGTTGGCGTTCAATGGGGCAAAGCGCATCAATCTGGTCGAAAGCGTCCTGTTGCAAAATAACAAAATCGACCACTTCCGATTTCCAGTAGGTAATGTGATAATCAAGAGGAACTCCGTCGTCTCCCAGAATATTTATCTGTTCCTGCACCTCCTTGCCCCTTTGCAGCAGGGTTTTCATTTCGTTGACCATGGGAATCCACTGGTCCGATACGGTCCTGGCAATGTATGCTTCGAATTCGGGGTATTCAATGTACTTGGAGTACGATTCAATGGGATTGATGGCCGGATAACGTTTACGGTCTGCCCGTGCCTGTTCAAGCGCAAAGAAACAACGGGCGGCTTTTTTGGTTCCTTCGGTCACCGGTTCCTTGAGGTTACCACCGGCGGGTGAAACCGTACCGATAAAAGTAATGGATCCTGTTTGGCCGTTGTTGAGAATAACATAGCCTGCACGCCCGTAAAAGCCTGAAATAATGGCGGAAAGGTCCATCGGGAAGGCATCCTGTCCGGGCAATTCTTCCAGGCGATTGGACATTTCCCGGAGCGCCTGCGCCCAACGCGAGGTGGAGTCGGCCATCAACAATACTTTCAATCCCATGGAGCGATAATACTCGGCTATGGTCATGGCAGTATACACTGATGCTTCCCGGGCAGCCACAGGCATGTTGGAGGTATTGGCCACGATGATGGTTCTTTCCATCAGTTTGCGTCCGGTGTGGGGATCTTCGAGTTCGGGGAATTCGGTAAATATTTCCACGACTTCGTTGGCTCTTTCCCCGCAAGCGGCCATAATCACTATGTCGGCCTCTGCTTGTTTGGAAATAGCGTGTTGCAGCACCGTTTTTCCGGTTCCGAAAGGCCCGGGAATAAAGCCGGTTCCGCCTTCGACTATGGGATTGGCGATGTCGATGATACGCACACCTGTTTCCAGCAGGCGAAAAGGCCTGGGTTTTTCTTTGTAGGCTTTGAGCGCTTTTTTCACCGGCCAGCGCTGTACCATAGTGACGGGTATTTCATTGCCTTTGTCGTCAATCAAAACAGCAATGGTCTCTTTGATGGTATAACTGCCTTGGGGTACTATGCTTTTGACGGTATAACTGCCCTCCAGTACAAAGGGAACCATTATTTTGTGAGCTTGAAGGTTTTCTTTGGTTTCGCCCAGCCAGTCGGCAGCCTGAACTTTGTCGCCGGCTTTGGCCAATGGCTGAAAGTCCCATAATTGTTCCGCATTCAGGGGTGATGTATATTCCCCTCTGCGCAGAAAAATACCCTGCATTTTGTCCAGGTCGTTTTGCAGCCCGTCCAAATTGCGGGACAATAAACCCGGGCCCAATTGAACTTCGAGCATGTGGTTGCTGAATTCAACCTCAAATCCCACTTTTAGGCCGCGGGTGCTTTCGAATACCTGAACGTAAGCTTGTTGGCCGACCACCTTAATAACCTCCGCCATAAGCCTGGCCTCTTTGTGCAGAATATAACAAATTTCGTTTTGGCTCACCGGGCCATCTACCTGCACTATGACCAGGTTGGAAATGATCCCTTTGACTATTCCTTTTGTTGACATATTATTGTTTTAGTAATTTACTTTATGTGTGCATCAGCTGGCATACGGACGCTGGTTCTGAGTGAGCTCACCAGGGAGCGGAACTTTTCCTCCCCGTTTTTGGGATCCAGCGACAACCAACGTTCCAGGCTTTTCAGTTTTATCAGAAAAACCAGCAATACTTCGACCGAAAAATAACAGAAGACGCTAAGTTGGTCCAGATAATCCCATTTTAGGCGGTCTATCATCTTTTCCCTCTCCAGCAGGTTTTCTTCGTCGGCAATAGCGAGCAGGCTGTCCATGTGCGAAAAAAGCCCGGAAACATTGAAATCGCGCACAGTGGATATTTTTAGTGATTCGGCTACGGCGTTGTTCCCGATTAGTTGTCCGGCAACAGGCAAATTGTACTTGCGACAATTCAATGCCGTAAGAATATTATTCATATTCAATTCAAAATCGAACCATTCCCTGACGAACTTATTGGAAGTGTGTCCGACATAGTCGTAATAGAGCTCGGTTAAGCGTTGTTTTTCTTTACCGGCTTCCAGCAGTTCAGACTTCCATTCGCGCAGGAATGTCAGGAAATAAGACGGAATACCCCTAAGAGGAGCTCTTTCGTCGTAGTCGAGCAATTCCGTTTGTTCCTTGAGATCTTCGGGGCTTATCAGGCCCAGCGGATGAAATTCAGCTTCTTTGTTGTTGATCCATGACAGCAGGTTTTCGTTGTCGTAATCCAGACGGAACAAGCGGAGCAAATCCGCATCCCTGCCGGGAAAGGCTCTCAACAATTCCTCCATAAAAGCGGTGTATGACAATTGCAGTTTGCTGTCATCCAGAGAAATGTCGGGTAAACCTGCTACCAGGTAATGATATTGACTCATAATTAAAACAACATTTCCACCAGTTGCGGACGTAAAAATTCCTTGAAATAGCCGGTAAATTCTTCCTCGCCGAATTGAATTTTGTAGGAACCGTCTTTGGCCGTCAATATAAAATGAGTATTCAGATTGTTTACCTGTTTTATTGTCAATCCTTTATCGAGCAGCTCTATTGCTTTTGCCTTGAAGAAGTCGGTCAAAGCCTTAGCGTCGCTTGTTTGAATTTCGAGTTCTCCGTTTTCGGCCCAGTTTTTGACAAAACTCAATAAGATGTTTTGCATAAAAGCTTTATCGTCAATGCTTTGTTTGATGGCCTCTCTAACCACTTTGTCCGTTAATAAGTTGACGATTTCCGACTTTAAAGCATCCAGGGCCTGACGGGCAAACAATTGCAATTCGGCTTTGGTATTTTTATCCAATTCCTGAGCCTGCTTTTTGGCAGCGTCAACAATTTGAGCAGCTTCTTTTTGAGCAGCTGCAATGAGTTCGGATTTCTTTTTTCCGGCCTCGTCAATAAGCTGTTGAGCTTCTTGCCGGCCTTTTTCCACACCTTCCTGGAACAGCTGATCGGTTAAGTCTTTTATCGAATTCATACTTTTTTTGAAATTTGATTTAGAGCAACAAAATTACAAATTAATTCACTGCAATGCAAAAAGCAAACTATTCTATTATTGGCAAGTTACAGCGCAAAAAAATCTCCCGGCCTGAAAGCGGGGAGATTTTATTCTTCTGTCGCAGACCGACAGAGTGCAAAAGAGGGTCAGGAAATGAAATTTATTCTTCGTCCGGATACGGCAGATACCAGTTGGCCGGATCCATCATTGTGTTATAGACGGCATCGTAATTGGTTTTATGTTTTTTAGCGATAGCTTCGGCAATGATGGAATACCTGTTGTTATGCTGTGACATTCTCATCAAATCGTGAAAACGGTTACCCTGAAAAGCCGATTCCAGGGCGCACTCTTCGGCTAGTACATCTTCTACATAAGCAACAGAGTCCTGAATGGTTTGCAAGCTGCCCGGGAAAGACACTTTAGATTTATTACCCTGTCCTCTGCTGCGGGTCCCGACATTCGAAGTAAAAAAATCTGCACTAAATTCCTGCCAGGGTACACCGGAATCTATCTCATTGGAATTTACGTAAGTATCTATATTTAATTTGTTTAATCCGTAATTAATCACAGCCAAGGCCAGGGAGGGCTTGTTGAGCTGATTTACAGCTTCAGCATAACGCAAATACAACAAGGCATCACGTTGCAGAAAAACTGCTTCTCCGTTGTATATAATAATTCTGGGCTTGTCGGAAACTTGTGTAGTATTATCCTCTAAACGTTCAATATATTCATAAGATCCGCTTTCGCCTCTCAGGTCACCGGGCATAATAACAGTAGCAACTTCTTCCGGACCATTCATATATACTTGATTCTCAAATAGTTCCAATGCATTAGCCGAAGGAGCAATTGTATAATCGATTCTCGTCATCAAAGCCAGAGATGATTTATTGAAATTGCCAAAAGAAGTAGAATTAAAATAACCGATGGCAGAACTTACATCCATTCCAAAAGTTAATTTATCAAACATTAAATTCCAATTAGGTGAAACCCTGGGTGGCGTAGAATTATACCAACTGGATGTAAACATGGAGGATACATTTCTGTATTCGTCGAGAGCTAATTCAAAATACTTTGAAGCAGCCTTGGCGTATTCATTATTCCATAAATAGAGATCTGCCAAAAGAAATCTGGCCGAAAGGAAGAAATACATACTGTAGAAATCGCTTCCTAAATCACCATAGGATGGAATTGGTACGTATTGAATAGCTTCCAGATCAAGAATAAGAGAATCCAGAATAGCCTCTTTCTCCAGAAAAGGGTAGGAATCCAGGGCTTCTTCAATATTGAGAATTGGAGTACTTATATAATAAGCTTTACCATAATTAAGGGCCAGTTGCATATAAGTCCAGGCACGGATCACTTTAGCCTGAGCATATTCGGATAATAAAATTTTCCTTCCGCCCTGGGTAAGGGAGGTGTCCATTTCATTAATCATATAGTTACACTGGTTGATTACCTTGTAATAATCACCGGCATCGAGCCAGGGATTGTTCTTATCGGCTTCCAGATTGCTTAAAGCTCTGAGTTCAGACTCTGAATTTTCGGTCACATCCATAAGGTCAGCCCTGAGTTCGCCAAGGATGACATAGCGGTCGCCGAGTAATTGCAACTTGCTAAGAGTTCCCATCATGGTATACATAGCATCCAGGTCTTCGTCAATTTTATTGTTTTTTTCGGAAACAAAACGTTCAGAGTCCACCTCCAGCATTTTTTCGCAGGAGGTAGTCAGCAAAACGCCTAAACTCAGTAATAACAGCAATTTTGTTATATGTTTCATTGTGGTATCTTATTAGTATAATTACAAACCTATTTTTACACCTACAAAAAAGGAGGAACTCTGCGGAGTTAAACCAATATCTATCCCCTGATAAAGAGCTTGATTGGAAATAGAAGTTTCGGGGTCGCCTCCCAGATATCTGGTACCGGTCCACAAATTATTGGCAGAAGCCCATACCGTTAAATTTTGAAACATCGGTATATTGTAAGGCAATTCCCAGGACAAACACAGGCTTTTCAACCTCAGGTAAGAGGCATCTTCGATCCAGCGATCCGAAAAACGGGCATTACCTGCCGGATCACCCCAAACAGCCTTAGGCATATTTGTTTTGTCATTTTCAGAACGCCAACGATTGAGTACAGCTGAAGACTGGTTGTAGACATCGTTCATAGACTCCAGTTGTCTGCGGGCGTAATTGTACACATCGTTGCCGTAGGAATAGTTGAACAAAATATCCAGATTGACCCCTTTATAGCCGATGCGACTGCTCAAAGTGCCCACGAAGTCGGGATTGGGATTACCGATAATTTGTTTGTCCTTTTCATCAATTATGCCGTCTGCAACAAAATCTTCAAAAATTACATCACCAGCTTCGAAAGTATAATCAATCAATTTGGTTATTTCGTTTCTGTTTACCAAACCATCGGCTTCTGCTTCATCCTGAGTGCTGTACACACCTTTGGTTTTGTAGCCGTAGAAGACTCCGACAGGCTGTCCAACTGCAGTTAAGATTTCTGCGCCATAAGCATTGGTTGTATAGTTTCCATCGGCCAGCCGAATCAGCTCATTTTGATAATGAGCCATCGAAGCACCTACTTCCCAACGGAATTTCCCGATGTTCAGCAGACGGGCATTGGCAGAGAGTTCATAACCTTTGTTGGATAGTTCTCCGTCGTTGCTCCAGTAATAATCGAAACCGGCAATGGAGGGCAATTGCTTGAGCACCAACAAATCAGAGGTATTTGACTTAAATAGATCGGCGGTCAAAGAAAAACGGTTATTAAACAGTGAGAGATCCACACCGGCGTTGGCTTTGACCGTAGTCTCCCATTTAAGATTAGGATTACCAAGGTTGGCCAAAACCAGTGCTACACCGTCACCTAAATAATTTTCGGACGAGAAATAAGGATAAGTAACATAGTCTTCAATATCGTCGTTGCCTGTTAAACCGTAACTCAGTCTGAATTTGAGCAAATCCAAACTTTTGAAAGAGGCAAGAAAATTTTCTGAAGAAGCAATCCAGGAAGCGTTTACCGAGGGGAAAAAGCCCCAGCTTACACCAAACATCTCAAGGGCATTGCCTTTGAGGTTGTATCCAAATCGCGAAGAAGCATCCATCGAAGCTGAAAGGCCTGCAAAATATTTTTCGTTGTAATTCCAGTTGCCGCTAAGATACCAGGATAAATCTTTGGTCCGTTGATATATACCGTCTGTGACGCGATACATTAAATCCGAGCTCATATTTACCAGGTTGTCTTCTCCTGTATTATAACCTTTTGCATAATCCATTTCCATCTTATGTCCTATAAAACGAAAACCTCCTATTGCTTGAAAATTATTCTTTTTGAACTGCTTGGTATAGACAAGACGGGCGTCCAGATTAGTTTGAACACTGCGCATGGTCTGGCTGCGGACTTCGTTCTCTATGGTGATGTCTTTCATTTCATATACAGAGACACTTGGAGTCAGGTAATAAGGCGCCACTCCTTCTTTGGGCGTAAAATATGATTCAAACAATTTATTCATGCTGTATCCCAAGGTTGCCTTCCAGACGAGATTCTTGTTGATTTTCCAAACCGGATAAGCCGATGCGATAAAACTGTTTTGGGTATTGATTTGCTCTGATTTTAACAGTATGGCCTCGGGATTATTCACACCCAATTCGTCGTAAGCCTCGAACAGTGTGGAAATATTTCCTGTCAATTTTGCATAAGAATAGGGATAAAAGGCAGGAGCCTTGATGTAACTCAGTCCCGAAGGAGATGTAGGAGATATAATTCCGTCGTTCTTAAGGTCGTAACTTTGATTGCTCAGGGCAAATTTCGTGGAAATAGTAATGTTGTCTCTCAATACGATATCCGAATTGAAACGGGTACTGATTTGTTGCATACTGGTATTGCGCACCAAACCCTGATTGTTTCGGTAATTTACAAAGATGGCATACATTCCCACTTCGTCGCCTCCGGTGGCACCCAAAGAATAACTCTGACTTATGGCATCGCGGTAAACAAAGTCCTTCCAGCTGGTGTTGTTGTGATTCTGCTTGTAATAGAGAAATTCGGGATCATCGTTAAAGAACTTCATTTTATCCAACTTAGCCGCATCGTACTCAGGATTATCCTTTAAAATATCGCTGACAAAAAGACGATGCTGTTCGGCATCCATAACAGGAATCGTTTGCGGTTTGGTGCGCACGCCCCCGTTAATGTTGGCAGTAATATGGGTAACCATGTCTTTGCTTCGCCTGGTTTCTATCATCACAACACCATTGGCTGCCTTTGCACCGTACAGTGAAACGGCATCTTTAATAACCGTGATGCTTTCTACTTCTCTCAAATCGATATGTGTCAAAGGATTGGAGAAAAAACCTTCGTGTACCGAAGCCTGATCATCGAAATTTTGAAGCATTACCCCGTCAAGTATAAATAAGGGCTTAGCATTTACATTCAGGGTATTGATTCCTCTTAGAAACATAGCGGAACCTACACCGGGCATACCCGAATGTAAAACCGAACGGATAGTTCCGAATTTTGATTGTAAAACACTTTCGACAGATTCCATTGGATTAATCAACTCAAGTTCTTCCACGCTGACAACAGCCGCCCCTTCTTTATCGATGAATTCATCCAATTCAGCTTTTTGAGCTTTGCTGCCCATGGCTTTTCCAAATTGATCACTGGACAGAGTAAAGTTCATAAATGCCTGACCTCTGTAGGGAACTTCACGAGTATCGTAACCCGGCGCATTAACAACGACGGTGGGTTTAAGTTCTCCTATCACCTGAAGCTTAAAAACGCCTTCTTCGTTGGTAAAAGCTGAAGCTTTTCCCATTTTTATAGTGGCTGCATTCACAGGCTTACCGGTGGCATCGTCAGTGATCTTGCCCTCTACAAAAATTTGTGACCTGACCGGCTTAACTTCGCTTTGTTGCGCAGCAAGGCCCGTACTTCCCATTAAAAGAATTACCGTCAAGGCTAAATGACAAACACGAGATTTAAAATCATTTTTCATAGTGTAAAGCTTCTTTTATGGATTAGTAAACGGGTTCAAGTATAATACAATCTATCAGCATGTCGCGGCTATACTTTTTGGATTCATATTCTGTATTGGTAACAATGTTAGTCAGAGTAAGCCGTACTGTTGTAATTTCTTCCTGATAATTGCAAAAATTGAAACGGAAGGGTTCAGGAACTCCGGCTGCAGTTTGCGTGACAAGCATTTTGGTCATTTCATACGGGTTGGTCACATATAATGCGGGGCGACTGTAAGTCCTGGAGGTAGTACGACCGCTGGCATTCAGATAGTCAATGGTATAACGTATTTTGGTAGGCAACAATTTTGCAGAATCCATGTCCCTGTTATTCACGTTAGGCGGAACAAACACACAATAAATATTGTAGGCTGTACTCAGGGTGTTCGGAATATCAAAAGTAACGATAGGCTGCGCAGTGGTAGAGAGCGGAGTTACTTCGACGTAACCCGAATTGGAAATGGCGGTATCCAGCCATGTACGCATAACATAGCGATTATTTAAATTGCATCGGTCAAAAATACGTCCGCGAACATTTTCGGCCTCTACTACTATAGGTTGACACCAGACATCGGTTGTATAATTCAGCTTTGGTGTAATGAAAGACCTTCCATTGCTCATGGCAGAATCGCTTGCAGAGGCAAATAGCAAAGCGGGATCCCTGAAAACATATCCACCGGTAGAGACCAGAGTATCGCTGGCCAATACTTCTTCTCTACTCATGTTGCCCCTAAATATCAAGTCTTTAACTATAGATAATTTACTTACAGAACTTTGCTTTTCATCGGCGGCTGCTTTTATAAGACTGTCTGTTGAAACAGAACCCGAATACTTGAAATACGAGCTGATTGTGTCGTAAACTTCTGTCCAGGCTTGATTGTCGGGAAAAATCACAGTATACAAACTATCTTCGTGATTAAGTTCTCCCAAATAATCGAATAAAAGATTGGAATAAATTATGATAGAATCGTAAGCAATCTGACCTGAATCGTTGGTTCCAATAATTAAACTGTTTCTTTCGTCAAAATAGTATTCTTCGTAAGAATACATAAAATCCCGAAGAGAATCTACATTGGCAGCACTGCCCAGGTATTCCCAAATGTTAGGATAATAGGTTACCGTTCCGTCAATAACGTGCAAAATACCATTACCCACCGTGAGATCTGATTCAATCAATTTTCTGTCGCCAAAAATATACTCCCCTTCTACTTGCAGAAAATGTACGTTTTTCCCATTCAGCATATTTACAGCTGCGTTTTGAACTCCTGAACTGGGGTGCGAAAAACGTGCAATGTGATTTCGTACAATTCTGTTTACTTCGCCCATATTACTGGTATCGACAGCAGCCAGAGCCGTATTGTCCGGAGCCCATACTGTATACACCTGATTGGCCGACAACACTTTGTCGTAGCCCGTTTTTTTGAGCATAGAAGCAAACAGGCTCAAATCTGGCTGTTCATTAATAAGCTCTATCAATTTCTTTTCGAACAAAGCCTCGTTTTGCGCCTTGTAATGATCTTCCCAGGTTTGATTGCAGGAAAACAGCATCAAAGCTAAGGCTGTTAACAAAACGGTTTTAGTTAAATGCTTCATATTGAGTATATTTATTAATCGTATAATTTAAGCATTAATTCTTGACGGAAGTCTCTTCCAGTTTATAGAAAGGATTCTGTTCCAATAATTCGTTATTTAATATTTCGTCCTCCAAAATCGGAAAATACAAGGCATCAATTTTGGACATCTTGCTTACGGCCAGAACCTCTGCCCCAGCTTCCATATTGAATTTACGACGCACCAAGGTGGTTAATTTAAAAATGGGTTCCCCTTTGTTCACCATCCTTACCAGGTCGAACCAGCGTTTTCCCTCGAACATGAATTCTCGTTGACGTTCCAGCAACACCAGATCGCGCATTGCTTCCACAGAGTTGAAATCGGCTATACTCAGGGAGTCATTAAGGGATGGATTGGCTCGCATATAGGTTTTGTTAACCAGCGAAAGAGCTTGTCTCAAATTGTCTTCACCCAACTCATTAAGCGCCTCTGCTTCCATAAGATAAATATCTGATAAACGATAGAGAATAAAATTGCTGGTAGTGCTTCTGGTAGAATAATAAATGGTATTTCCATATTCCATGGGTTGAGTTCCAACGTATTTATTTATTGAAAGATAGCCGCTTAAACTGACCACTTGTCGGATAAAGCTCATCCATCGAATATCTGTAGACGTAAAGGGCGAATTACTACTGCTGTATGAAAAATCCAAAGGAGCCAATGGAGCCGACAGTTGCCCGCTGGAGGCACCTGCACCTCCCCCGTATAATTTATTTAAAGCTGAGTTTTTCACACCGTCTTCCGAAAATTGCAATTCCAATATACTCTCGGAGGAATTTCCGCGATTGAAGACTTCTGAATACATAAAATCGGCATCGATCAACCTCAATTGGCTGGCGAGAGGTAACAGAGCATTCTCGCGATGAAATTCACGACAAATATCAACACACTCCTGATAGCGTCCCTGCCACAGATAGACATCTGCCAGCAGAGCCCTGATGGATTGTTTGGTGAAACGGCCTTTATTGTATTTAATGTTGGTTAAACCATAATTGTTTTGCGCATACGTTTTGGCTTCTTTCAGATCGTTAATCACAGAATCCAGAATAAGATGTCCTTCGGTCTTTGCCATGACAAACTCTTCTGCACCGTCAACACTGGGATGGGTGACATAGGGAACATCCCTGAAAGCCCGAACCAGATAAAAGTAACACAGGGAACGTATGGCCAGTGCCTCCGCTCTATGAGCATTCAACTGGTTGGTGGAATATGTATTGTCTTCTTTCAGTACTCCAGGAGCATAAAACAATACTGAATTGCAATAATTGATGACCGTATAAAAGCTGGTCCAATTGGCATAGCTGTTGGTTGTCAGAATATTTACATCTAAAACATCAAGCAGATCACCCCCTTTTTTATCGGGACCGGACACCATATTATCGGAGCGGGCTTCGCCCCAAACCATCATGCGTTCTACACAGTCGGCTTCAATCAAAGAGCGGTAACAGGAAGCCACTACTTGTTCCACATGGGCACCTTCTTTCCAATAGTCTTCGAGTATCAGTTCTCCTTCGGGGAAAATGGTCAACCAATC
>CAZNQD010000058.1:0-12956 GCA_964575345.1 uncultured Bacteroidales bacterium | reverse complement strand
TGTACAGGATGTTTGTCTTGTGCATGTAAATCACTGTTCAATCCCAAAAGCAAAACAAGCTGTATCAAAAGCGACAGTGCAATTATCCGATGGTGATGTGTCGTGTTAGTTCTCATTATTTGTAGGTTAGTTCTCATTATTTGTAGATGGAGGGAGTTGTTTTTACTTTATTGTTTTGAAAAGTAGTATTTCTCTTTTGCG
The DNA here is from genome assembly GCA_964575345.1 of uncultured Bacteroidales bacterium. GTDB lineage: Bacteria > Bacteroidota > Bacteroidia > Bacteroidales > UBA1402 > UBA1402. The sequence continues at coordinate 12,755 of CAZNQD010000058.1, read as the reverse complement.
TTGATAATTCAATATTGCTCTTTTTCGTTGGGGAAATCGCAATCCTTTACATCTTTAACATAATGGCCCACTGCATCTATGATGGTCTCCTGCAAATTGGCGTACCTCCGCAAAAAACGAGGCGAAAAGTCCTGGGTGATGCCCAGCATATCGTGCATCACCAGCACCTGGCCGTCCACGTGTGGCCCCGCTCCTATTCCGATGATGGGAATTTTGAGCTCCTCGGTAATCAACTGAGCCAGACGGGCAGGAATCTTTTCCAGCACAATACCAAAACAGCCGGCTTCTTGCAACAAGCGGGCGTCTTCGATGAGTTTTTTGGCTTCGGATTCTTCTTTGGCACGTACCGTATAAGTACCAAACTTATTGATGGATTGAGGTGTCAGCCCCAAATGGCCCATGATGGGAATGCCGGCGCTCAGAATACGTTGTACCGATTCAATGATTTCGGAACCTCCCTCGAGTTTGAGGGCGTCGGCATGGGTTTCTTTCATTATGCGTATGGCACTCGAAATGGCTTCCCTGGAATTGCCCTGATAACTTCCAAAGGGCATGTCTACCACCACCAAAGCCCGTTTAACGGCTTTAGACACCGATTTGCCGTGGTAAATCATCTGATCAAGGGTGATGGGCAGGGTAGTAACATTGCCGGCCATTACGTTCGAGGCAGAATCTCCAACGAGTATGACATCCATACCGGCCTGATCTATCAACTTTGCCATAGAGAAATCGTAGGCTGTGAGCATGGCAATTTTTTCGCCCCTTTGCTTCATTTCGGTCAGACGATGCGTCGTGACTTTGCGGGAATCTTCGTTATGTACAGACATGTTGGCTATGTGTTTTAAATTAAAGGAACAAAGATAAGGCTTATATTTATTTCATTTGCATACCTTTGGCAAGAATTCTCAAAGGACAACAATTCATGAATCCTCCCTCAGGTGACAATACCCTTTTCTGGTTCACACTGGATAATGCGGCAAAAATTTTCCCGGCCGTTATTTCGGACGAAACTCCGGTGGTGTTTCGCCTGACAGCAATATTAAAAGAGCCCGTTAAATTAAATGCTTTTCAACAGGCTGTCATAAAAACCGAAAAACGCTTTCCCTATTACAAAGTTCGCCTGAAGGAAGGTTTCTTCTGGTATTATCTCGAAAACCTGCCCGGACATATACCACTCGTTCCCGAAACAAACAAATTGTGCAGGAAGTTTTCGAAAAACGAAATGCTGGTACGTATTTTAATCAGAGCAAACCGTATCAACCTTGAATTCTCGCATATACTCACCGACGGAGGAGGTGCTTTTGAATTTTTCCGAACGCTGCTGATTGAGTATTCCAGGCTCTGCGGGGTCGAAGTGCCGGCGGAATATCCTTACATCAAACCTGACTCCCCTGTCCTTGAAGAAGAATACGAGGACGCTTATAAGAGGCATTTCAAAGAAGAAATACCTCCTGTCCCTAAACGTTCGGAGGCCTTTCATTTGCCCTTTAAACTGAACGCTAAACCGCGCTTCAGGCAATTCACGGCTATATTGAGTATTGAAGGAATGAAACAGCTGGCCAAAACAAAAAAAGTAAATATAACTGTCTATTTGGTAGCTGTTTACCTCTATGTTTTGCAGGAAATTTTTAACAGTCTGCCTCCCTCTCTCAAACGCAGACAAAAAAAATGCCTGCGCATACAGGTCCCTATCGACCTGCGTTCTGTTTTACCCTCCAAAAGCCTGAGAAATTTCAGTTTGTTTTTGATGCCCGAGATTGACCTGCGCCTTGGACGGTACAGTTTTGACGAAATTATCAAAACGGTATACCATCAAATGCAATTGGAGAGCGACGAAAAATTAATTTCCAAAAACATTGCACGCAACGTGGGCAGTGAAAAGAAAATTTACATCAGAGCCATTCCCCTGTTTATTAAAAGCGCCGTTCTGCGAATGAAATATTATTCTCTGGGCACCCGCCAGTACAGCGGGGTCATTACTAATTTAGGCATGGTAAGCTTACCTGACCAAACCGCGGCCTTGATTGATCACTTTATTGCTATTCCGCCTCCACCCAATAAATGGTTGAAAATTAATTGCGGAATTATTGGTTTTGGCGATAAAATGGTGTTAAGCTTCGGGAATATAACCAAATCAAGACTTTTCGAAGAAAAATTCCTTGCCTTTCTGGAGGCAGAAGGCCTAAGCCAATAAATTGAATCTAAAACACGAAAAACTAATACAAAACGCCTTATGATATATTGTCATTTTTGTGGAGTGGAACTCGAAGATAACGCCAATTATTGTTCGCTTTGCGGTGAGCCGGTAATAAAGGATGCCAACATAAAACCCGATCATTTAAGCCATGAAAGCCGACGCAAAACTGAGCAGGCAAAATATAAAAATTTAAGTTATTGGCAACAACGAAGAATCTTTTTGGAAATAGCTGCCCTGATTCTTTGTTCAGGCGTCTTAATTACTACCACCATCAATTTATTGCACGATCGTTCCCTCACCTGGTCTGTTGTTGTGATGGCTGCTGCTTTGGTACTTTACATAAATATGACGCTGATACTGTTTTATTACCGCAAACGAACCCGGATTTTTTTGTTGAGTTACCTCAGTACGGCCGTTTTTGTTTGGTTGATTCATTTTAAAACCGGGCAAAACACCAGTCTGTTGCAATGGAGCATTCCGGCCCTTTTTCTGGCCGCCTACCTGATTGTGTTCACCTTGATAGCACTCATACGAATAATGAAACAAAAAGGCCTGAACCTGATTGCTTTTTCCATACTGGCCGGCGGTTTATTGTGTATTGGTTTGGAGGCCGGCATCAGCCTGTATACTTATCACTTTGTTTTTCTGAATTGGAGCCTGATTGTTATGGCAGCGGCGCTTTTTGTTTCTGCTCTTTTGTTTTATTTACACGGACGATTAAAGAAGCTGGGCGATCTTAAACGCTTTTTTCATATATGATTCGAGGCAAAATGCTTATTTTTGTGCAATTATTGCAAGAAAAGTACAGAATATGACAAAAGACCGCTATGTGATCTTTGATTTTGACGGCACACTGGTTAATACGACCGATTTGGCTCTGAGCATCTATAACAGGGTGGCGGCAAGTTACCGCTGCAAGCCCATTCCTCCCGAAGACCGGCATTTGTTGTTTTCGAGCAAGCTCAAAGAGCTCATGGACCGTTACAAGGTGAATTCCTTCAAATTATTTTTATTGCAATTCCGCATCAGAAAGGAATTGCACAAACACATCGAAAATTTTGAACCAATAGCCCATATAGAAAAAGCTTTGATCGAACTTCAAGAAGCCGGCTACAAATGCGGAATACTTACTTCGAACGCTAAAAAAAACGTGGAACATTTTCTGGACATCAAAGGGCTTTCGGGCTTATTCGATTTTGTATACCAAAGCAAACATTTTTTTGGCAAAGATTTGGCCCTGCATCAGTTGATTAAACTCGAAAAGTTAAAAAAGGAACAGGTGGTTTACGTGGGAGACGAAATCCGCGATATGCAGGCTTCCAAAAGAGCCGGTATTCCTATGGTGGCTGTAAGCTGGGGTTTTACCCCTCACTCCGTTTTCGAAAAGCAACCCACCGACAAACTGGCTCATTCGCCTGTCGAACTCAAAGCTTGTATCGATGGCCTTTTTCAGCTCAGATAGTACAAATCCGAAATTAGTAAACCGCATGCCCGAAACAACAATACTCAACCAGCACAACAAAGCAGAATACCCGCCCATGCATACAGCCGAACACATTCTGAACCAGACCATGGTAAGGATGTTTGGCTGCCCCCGCTCGATGAATGCGCATATTGAGCGCAAAAAATCAAAATGCGACTACTTGCTGCCAAGGGCTCCCTCGCCCGAAGAAGTGACAGAGATAGAGCTCAGAGTCAACCAGATCATCGGTTTAAATCTTCCTGTCCGTATAGAGATGGTCGGCCTCGAAGCAGCCTCCAAAGTGGCCGATTTGAGTAAATTGCCCGAAAACGCGCCATCGAACATCCGGCTGGTTCGGGTGGGCGATTACGACACTTGTGCCTGCATAGGAGAACACGTGGAAAATACCTCGCAAATTGGCCGATTCAAAATAATCAGCCACGATTACGACGAGGGCCGCTGGCGGCTGAGATTCCGTTTGGAAAATTCTCCGTATGGGAACGATTGAAGTCATTTTTACAGCACTGGGGCTGGCCATGGATTGTTTTGCAGTGTCCATAGCCTGCGGTTTGGTGATGAAGAAATTCCGTTTTGTACCGGCCTTTAGAATTGCCTTTTTTTTCGGGCTTTTTCAAGCCCTGATGCCCCTGCTTGGATGGCTTCTGGGTATGCAGTTTCAGGAATACATCTGCCATCTGGATCACTGGATCGCTTTTGCATTACTGACTTTTTTGGGAGGACGGATGATTTATGCCGATTTGTGCAAAAGAAAGAATCAAACAACATCCAAACTTATTAATCCCTACAAACTCCGGGTAGTGCTCAGTCTGGCGATAGCCACCAGCATCGATGCACTGGCGGTGGGTTTATCGTTTTCGCTGTTGGAAATCAGCCTGTGGCAAACCGTATTAATAATCGGTGTGGTCTCTTTTGTTTTATCCTGGCTGGGCATTTTGTTGGCACTGCTCTACGGCAACCGATTCAGGGTAAAGGCCGAACTGATAGGAGGAATAATTCTGGTGGGCATCGGAAGCAAGATTTTGATTGAACATTTGCTAACACATTCGATATAGGTATAGCAAAAATTCCTTACATTTGCGGCTCAGACCCGCTCTGACGAGTAATAATCAATTATCCGGCCTTATGAACGAACAAATCAGGCAAATTGCCGAACGTATGCGGGGCTTGCGCGATGCCCTCGACCTGACCGGCAGTCAGGCAGCTCAGGCTTGCGAACTCAGCCTGGAGGAATACGAAAAATACGAAAGCGGCAGGGCCGACATTCCCATGAGTGTATTATGTAAAATGGCGGCTGCTTTTAAAGTAGAAATTTCAGCTCTTATCACGGGCGACGAGCCTTATATGAGCTCTTATTTTCTCACCCGCAAAGACAAAGGCAAAACCGTCGAACGACAAAAAGCTTACAAATACCAGGCCCTGGCCATGGGTTTCAAAAATGCCAAAGCCGAGCCTTTTATTGTCACGGTTGAGCCCAACGAGACGGATAAATCGCAATTGCATCTGAACAGCCACGAAGGCCAGGAATTCAATATGGTGCTCGAAGGCGATTTATTGTTAATCATTGACGGCAAGGAACTGGTCCTGCACGAAGGAGACAGCATCTATTTCGATTCGGGCAAGGCTCATGCCATGAAAGCCTTGAATAATCGCCCCGTTCGTTTCTTTGCCATCATTCTGTGAATCTATGTTAGAAAAATTTTTATCCAAAGTTGAATTTGATTCCCTGGACGACTTCCGCCGGAATTTTCACATAAACGTACCCGATTCCTTCAATTTTGCTTACGATGTAGTTGATGTCCGGGCCCGTCAACAGCCCGACAAAAGAGCTGTTTGCTGGACCAACGACAAAGGCCTGCACCACGATTACACTTTTGCCGAAATCAAGGCCCGCTCCGACCAGGCTGCCTCCTTTTTTCAACAACAGGGCATAGGGCACGGCGACAAAGTTATGCTGATTCTCAAGCGAAGAATTGAGTTTTGGTTTTGTGTGCTGGGCCTGCATAAGATTGGCGCCATTGCTATACCTGCCACTCATTTGCTGACAAAAAAAGACCTGGTTTACCGCAACAAGGCTGCCGGTATCAAAATGATTGTAGCCGTGGGCGAAGAGGAATGTCTGCATCACATTCAGGAGGCCAAATCTGAATCTCCGGAGCTCAGAGAGCTTGTTTCTGTCGGCCCTCTCTACCCCGAAGGCTGGAAATCTTTCAGCGAAGGAATAGAAAAGTCTCCTGCCTTTGTCCGGCCGGCTTTTGTCAACAATAACGACGATATTTCACTCTTATATTTTACCTCGGGCACCAGCGGCCAGCCCAAAATGGTTGCGCATAACTTCGTTTATCCTCTGGGGCATATAGTTACAGCTAAATATTGGCACAATTTGCACAAGGACAGTCTGCACCTGACCATTGCCGATACGGGCTGGGCCAAGGCGGTATGGGGCAAGATCTACGGACAATGGATTTGCGGTGCCTGTGTTTTTGTATACGATCACGAAAAATTTTCCGGGGCCGATATCCTGAGCATGATCGAACGCCACAAAATCACCTCGCTTTGTGCTCCTCCCACCATCTTTCGTTTTCTGATTCGGGAGGATCTTAAAAAATACGATTTAAGCTCCCTGGAATATTGCACCATCGCCGGCGAACCCCTGAATCCCTCGGTATATGAAACATTCTATAAGCAGACCGGCATCAAAATGATGGAAGGATTCGGCCAGACCGAAACCAGCCTGACCATTGCCAATTTTCCCTGGATGGATCCCAAACCCGGTTCCATGGGGGTGCCCAATCCGGCTTACGACATGGATTTGATCACCGCCGACGGCCGTTCTGCCGAAGAAGGCGAACAAGGCGAAATAGTGCTCAAAACCGATCGTTTCAGGCCGGTTGCCCTGTTCAAAGAATATTACCGCGATCCTCAACGCACAAGCGAGGTTTACCACGACAATATTTACCACACCGGCGATGTAGCCTGGCGCGACCAGGACGGCTACTATTGGTTTGTAGGCCGCATGGACGATGTCATCAAGAGTTCCGGTTACCGTATCGGGCCCTTCGAGGTGGAAAGCGCCGTTATGACCCATCCTTCGGTGGTGGAATGTGCCATTACCGGCATACCCGACGAAATCAGAGGGCAAGTGGTCAAAGCCAGCATCATACTGGCCAAAGAATACCGCGATCACGACAAAGAAGCCCTGGCCAAAGACATACAGGAACATGTAAAGCAGGTGACCGCTCCCTACAAATACCCGCGGGTGATTGAATTTGTGGACGAATTGCCCAAAACCATCAGCGGTAAAATCAGACGGGTAGAAATCCGTCAGGACGACACCGAAAAAATGAACGCAAAAAAACAACGATCATGACATTATCCATGACAGGTTACGGCAAGGCTCAGGCTGAGATCGGCAAAAGGAAAATAAGCATCGAGCTGCGTTCCCTCAACAGCAAACAGCTCGATCTTTCCATGCGCATCCCTTCCCTGTTGAAAGAAAAGGAAACCGAGATCCGCAACGAAATTCAAAAACGCCTGGAAAGAGGCAAAATTGACCTGCTGATACAGCTGGAAACGGAACAGATTGATACTCCCTGCAGCATCAATCGCGCTTTGCTGGAAAGCTATTACCGCGATATCCTCGAAACATCGGGCATTTTGAGGATCAGTCCTCCTTCCGACCCCTGGTCCGTTTTGCTCAAATTGCCCGATGTGTTGAAAGGCGAACATCCCGATATGGAAGCTCAGGAATGGACTGAACTCATGGAGCTGCTCGATCGGGCCATCGATCAATTGAACGCCTTCAGAAAACAGGAAGGTGCAATGCTGGAGGCTTTTTTCCTGAATAAACTGCAAGCCATAGAATCTTTGCTCAGGGAGCTGGAAAGCTTCGAAGCCGAACGCATAGACAAAGTAAAAACCCGTCTGGAAGAGGGTCTGCAGAAAGTAGCTGCCCAGGATTACGATCGCAATCGTTTTGAGCAGGAACTGATCTATTACATTGAAAAACTGGACGTCAGCGAAGAGAAATCCCGTCTGATCAACCACTGCGAGTATTTCAAAACCACTCTCAATACAGGGGGTACGGGTAAGAAACTGGGATTTATCATACAAGAAATGGGACGTGAAATCAACACTTTGGGCTCCAAAGCCAATCATGCCGAAATGCAGCGCCTGGTCGTATGTATGAAAGACGAACTGGAACAAATGAAAGAGCAGGTATTGAACGTATTATGAAAAGAATCGGTATTTTTGGCGGCACCTTCGACCCTATTCATTACGGACATATTTCTGTGGCAGAACATGCCCTGAGACAGGCCGGGCTCGATGAATTGTGGTTTGTGGTCAGTCCACACAATCCGCTTAAAAATGAGGAAGAAATCAAAGAGGCCGGACAACGCCTGCAGGAAGCACGCAGGGCATTAACCGAATTCCCCGAATTCAAAGTTTCCGACATAGAATTTGACCTGCCTCGCCCGTCATATATGGCGCAAACCCTGCGGACACTACAAAACAAGTACCCCGGGAAGGAGTTTGTCCTTATCATCGGAGGCGACAATCTGGCAGTATTTGAGCAATGGAAAGACTACCGGTTTTTGCTCGATCATTTTGACATTCTTGTTTATCCTCGTCCGGGCAGTCCCAACCGGGTTCCCGATACATGGACCAGGGTAAGTTTGCTGGATGCTCCCCCGATGGATGTGTCCTCTACCCAGATTCGCAAAGCACAACAAAGAAGAAAATAACTACAGGTTCTTAAACACTCAGGTTCAATGTCATTTAAAAAACGCTTCTCACGCTTCTTACTCAAATGTGCCGGATGGAAGGCCGTTGCGCTGACTCCGGACTACAACAAATGTGTATTGGTGGTTGCCCCCCACACCAGCAATTGGGATTTCGTTGTTGGAAAACTGGCCTACAATGCCTTAGGCAGACAAGGACATTTCCTGATCAAAAAAGAATGGTTTCGTTTCCCCTTCAAATTATTCTTTAAGTCCATCGGTGGCATACCGGTAGACCGGGGAAAAAAGAATCAGCGAATGACCGAAACCATTATCGATTTGTTTTCCAAATACGATCATTTCAGTCTGGGCATTACCCCCGAAGGTACCCGTAAACCCAACGCCAAATGGAAGAGAGGCTTTTACCACATTGCTCTGGGCGCCAGGGTGCCCATCGTCTTAGTAAAGCTCGATTACGGCAACAAATGTGCAAGTCTTTTTCAGGTCTTTCATCCCAGTGGTGACGAAGAGGCTGATATCCTGGCCATCAAAGAAGCCTACCGTGGTGTCAGAGCCAAACACCCCAAACAATTTTTAATTGATTGAAGCATGCGAATCAGCCTGATACAAACCTCTATTGCCTGGGCAGAACCCGAAGTCAATCTGCAGAAGTATCTCGGCTTGCTCTCCGCTTTAAAAGGCAAGAGCGATTTGGCCGTCTTGCCCGAGATGTGCCTGAGTGGTTTTGGAGCTCCGGCTGCTGTCGTTTCGGAATCCAATCAGGGGAAACACATCAGCAGACTTCGAAAAGTTGCAGAAGATTACGGACTGGCCGTAGCCGGCAGTTTCTCGGCCTGTGACGAAAAGACCGGGCGCTATTACAATCGGGGCTTCTTTTTCAGCCCCGACGGCCGGAGTTATTATTACGACAAAAAGCATTTGTTCTCCATGGGAGACGAAACCAGTCATTATTCAGCCGGGAATAAACAGCTCAACATCCATTACCTGGGTTGGAATATCCGGCTCATTATCTGTTACGATCTGCGTTTCCCGCTCTGGTGCCGCAACCGGCAGAATGAATACGATCTGCTGCTGGTAGTTGCCAATTGGCCGCAGGCCCGTCAAAAAGCATGGACGAGCTTGCTACAGGCCAGAGCACTCGAAAACCTGGCTTATGTCTGCGGAGTCAACCGCGTAGGAGAAGACGGCCCGGGCATAGTTTACCGGGGCGACTCGGTATTGCTCGATTACAAAGCCAATGCGCTGTCAACTATAGAAGCCGGCCGGGAGCAAACAGAAACTGTCAGCCTCGATTTAGAAGCTCTCAGGGATTTCCGGCAGAAATTTCCGGCCTGGAAAGACGCCGATGCCTTTCAATTCTCCGAAGAATGAACAAACTGAAGATTATAGGATTTGATGCCGACGATACTCTTTGGGAAAACGGACTCTATTTCAGGCAGGCCGAGCAGGAATTTGCCGTCTTGCTAAGGAATTACATAGATCCGGATAGCCTGCATACCCAACTCTACGCCGTCGAAATGAAAAACATGCCCACTTACGGCTACGGAGCCATGGCTTATACCTTGTCGCTCATAGAGACAGCCCTGGATGTAATATGGAGTCAGGGCAAAGTCGATTCCGGAATCATAGAACGTATTCTCGGCCTGGGACGAGAGATTCTCTCTCATCCGATAGAATTATTGCCCGATGTGGAGAGTATATTGCCTGTCCTGCAAGCACGTTATCGTCTGATTATTGTAACCAAAGGCGATATTCTCGATCAGGAACGAAAACTCAGCAAATCGGGTCTGTTGCCCTATTTTCACCATATCGAAATTGTGTCCGAAAAGCACGAAGACAATTACAGAGATTTGCTGCGCCGGCTGGATGTTGCTCCTCAAGACTTTATGATGGTGGGCAATTCCCTGAAGTCGGATGTGCTGCCGGTGCTGAACATAGGCGGACAGGCCGTTCATGTGCCTGCTGCCTCCATCTGGGAACACGAACAATGCGAAAAACCCTCTCTGCCCTATTATGAAATCAGCCGTCTGGGCGAATTATTGAATGTATTGCCATGAATTTTGCCGACGACAATCTATATCCTGAAAAAGAGCAAGCGGAATTTCGGCTGCTGAATTCCACCGATACTGCCTGCCTCAGGCAAGTTTTTGAATCAGCTAAAACGGACTACGTCCTTTTGGCTAAGCAAAGTCAGGGATTACAATTTTGTCCCGATGGCTTGTTTCGTTTACAGCAAGTAGCCGACGACAGCGGAGCCGGTATGGTTTATGCCAACTACCTGGAAGTACAGGACGGTCAGACCAAAGCGCATCCGCTCAATCACTGCCAGCGGGGCAGTATTCGAGATGATTTTGATTTTGGTGCATGTTGCCTGATTCGACGGGAGGCAGCCATCAAGGTACTGCAGAACCATCCCGAAAATTATCCTTACGCCGGCTTTTACGATTTAAGGTTAAGGCTTTCGGAACATTTTCCCATCGTTCAGCTGGAGGAATACCTCTACAGCCTCCAAACCGACAACAAAGAAAATAACGAAAAAGCCCAATTTGCCTACGTGGATCCCAAAAACAGGGAGTACCAGCTCGAAATGGAAGCTGCCTGTACGGCACACCTCAAACGCATCGGAGCCTGGCTGGCTCCCGGAGCCGAATCTCCAGAGCTTAGCCGGGAAAGCTTTCCTAGCGAGGCCACGGTGATTATTCCTGTCCGCAACCGGGCCCGCACCATTGCCGATGCGGTTCATTCGGCACTGAATCAGGAATGCTCTTTCGATTTCAATCTGATCGTGGTGGACAACCATTCTACAGACGGCACGGCTGAGATTTTGAATAACCTGGCTGCAAACGATGCCCGATTGACAGTACTCTGTCCCGAAAGCAAGCAGCTGAACATAGGCGGCTGTTGGAATCTGGCCGTCAAACATCGCTTGTGCGGACGTTTTGCGGTACAACTGGATAGTGACGACATCTACAGCGGCCCCCACAGCCTGGAGCGCATAGTAAAGGCCTTCTATCAGGAGCAGGCTGCCATGGTGGTAGGCAGTTACCGTATTTGTGACTTTGAATTGAACACTTTGCCCCCCGGCCTGATTGACCACCGGGAATGGACAGAAGAGAACGGCAGAAACAATGCTTTGCGCATCAACGGCCTGGGAGCTCCCAGAGCCTTTTTTACACCCGTTCTGCGCAAGAATCTTCTGCCTAATACCAGCTATGGAGAGGATTATGCCGTCTGCCTCAGAATCTCGAGGCGATGGAAAGTGGCCCGCGTTTACGAGGAATTGTATCTCTGCCGTCGTTGGGAAGGAAATTCCGACGCTCAGCCGGATCTGAAGTCGCTTAACGCCAACAATGCTTACAAAGATAAATTGCGGAGCCTGGAAATCATGGCCAGACAAGCTTTATGACAGAAGAATTCTTTGAACGACAACTCAGCCTCTGGCCTTTGGCCGCTGCCAACTATAAGGCACTTCAAACTGTCCGGAGCAGAAGTTTTAGCCTGAACCAAGACCTGGATATCAGGCTGAAATGTATTCCCCAGCGCATACGCTCGGCGACTGCCGATACCAGCCGGGCCGGCATTGCTGCCAGGCCTTGTTTTTTGTGTGCTCCTCAGCTTCCGGCTGAGCAATTATCGCTGAATCTGATTTACGACAACAAGCAAATAAAGACCTGCACAGAAACTCAGGAGAGCGGCTACAGACTCCTGGTCAATCCTTATCCGGCTTTCGACAAACATTTTACTATTGCAGCTGTCAGTCACCGCGAACAAAGCCTCAGTGAAGAACTGCCCGCAATGCTGGCGCTGGCAGAGTTTATGCCCTCTTATGTGCTTTTTTATAACGCACCTGGAGCCGGAGCTTCGGCGCCCGATCATCTTCATTTTCAGGCTGTGCCCAAGGGCAGTCTGCCTGTAGAAAGGGATTTTGCCTCCTGGCATACTGTACACAGCCGGGGCCTGTTCACCTCCGGGCAGACCGAAGTCTATTGCCTGGAAGATTTTCTTCGCTCAGCCTGGCTGCTCAGGAGTCGAAATACCGAGGAACTCTGTTCTACGCTGCAGGAAGTTCTGTATCTTCTTGCCTCCTCCTTACCGGAGAGGCAGACCGGGACAAGTCTTGCATTAAATAACAACTCTCCTGCAATGCCTGTTCTGCAAAAGCCGGCGGTTAATCTGCTGAGCTGGTATAAGGACGGACTTTGGACCTCTGTGTTGTTTGCCCGCAGCAAACACCGGCCGGCTTGTTACTTCGAAACAGGCGAGCAACAAATCATGATCAGTCCTGCATCTGTTGAAATGGGCGGACAAATCATCCTGGTCAGGCCCGAAGATTTCG
>CAZNQD010000057.1:1438-13145 GCA_964575345.1 uncultured Bacteroidales bacterium | reverse complement strand
TGTTTACCGAAGGTTTGGCCATTATATCTCCACTCAGGTGTATGCCTCCGGCTATAACAAACAAAGAGCATAATAAAACAATAAAAGGCAGATAATCGCTTAAAATCTGATTTTCCAATTCGTGATACAAACCCTTATTTATTAAGAAAATAGCCGTTGGTATCCCTAAAAATAACGACACTACCATTTTATGCCTGTTTTTTTCCCACCAATGGCCCACAATCAACGGGCTGACAGCAATGGTCAGCAACATCAGGACAAAAGGGATCAAGGCCCACAAAGGCATTTTATTGCCTCCCTCAATAATCATTTCCATACTATACTCTTACTAATTAAATAAATTAATCATTCTAAGGAATCCCGATCGGGTTCAGAATCTGCATTGTCTCCGGCTGTAGTAATGCCATCAGATTCATTATGTTCAGGCCCGCCTGAGCCTTCGATGGGCAGGGTTGCTCTGTTTTTTCGTTCAATCACATTAACCCAGACTGAGCTTAAAATGATACTAATCAAAACCACGGCGTAGGATACATTTTGAATCGTCAGGCCATATCCTATCATCTCGTCGGCTTTGGCCATGGCCTGGGGGTCCACCTGAGCAGCCAGCCCGGCCAGGTTGTCCTGAACGGCAGCCAGCACTGATACGCTGTCGCCTGAGCCTATGCCCGCCAAAGCCTGCTTAAGGCTGTCGCCCGTCATTTGTGATCCGATAGTATCCATCAGGCTTCCCTCCGCGGGCAATTGCGACAACAAAGCATCCGAAGCCGGAATCGTTGTATGGGTAACAGCCTCCGTCCCGGGAATAAGGTCTGCCGGATTTTGAACCGAAGTAAGTCCTGACATCAGGTTCTTTTTGTTATCCAGGGCCGATTGCAAAGGCAGAGAGGCCAACACGGCCGCCACCAGTCCTTTGGGCCCCAAGGCATTAATAAGCTTTTTGTCGCGTGTATCAAGATCCTTTCTGCCCAGCGAAAGCGAAGTTAGCGGCCTCAAAGCAAAAGCCAGTACCACAAACAACAAACCGATCAATAAATGCCAGATATTGTTCAATTGGATACTGATACCTATGTAAACAAAAAAATAGGTTTGAAGCACAAAAACGATCTCGGAATAGAAATTACGTTCCTGTTGATTGAGTACCGACTCTTCGTTCAATGTGAATAATTTACGGATAAAACCGGCTGTCCCTATGTTGCCGGCAGTAATGCCGAAGGCCAGTATACCTAAACCTCCGTTCAGGCCGATACGTTCGCAAAAACCATACAGAATAAAGGCCAGGGCAAAAGTGGTGAACATAGTGTTCTTTATGCCCGACAGGTATTTCTTGAGGATCACTATCCAAATGATGCCCAATACAATGCCTATGACAATGGAAAACAATATAGAAATCCACATATTGTTGAGGATACCGCCCACACTCAATTCTCCTGTCTGAATACCTGCCAGCAGAGCCAGTGCAACCACCAGGCAGAGAATATCACTAAAAGCCGATTCAAGGTAGAGCACCGTTTTGGCTTTAGGATTTGGATTCAATTGATTGATTGTGGGAATTACTACTGCAGAAGAGGTACCACCCAGGGCTGCTCCCAAAAACAAACTGTGCAACCAGTCCAGTTTGAGCAGGAAAATACCGATGAATATACCAATCAGCATTACGACAATAAAATTCAAGATTGTAATAAGAGATGCCCCTAAAAGGGCTTTTTTAAGTACTTTGAGTTCAAGTCCTATGCCGCTTTCGAACAAAATGGCAATAAGAGTCACTGTGGTAAAGACGGAACCCAGCTTGCCCATATCCTGCGGGGAAATCAATTTTAACACCGGCCCGATAAGCAGGCCTATCAACATAAGCAGCAACACGTTGGGTATACGTGTCCTGGAAAAAAGGGCATTGAATATATGAGAAAAAAAGATCAATAAACCCAGAGCTATAAGTACTATTGAAATATCCATTGTATGGCCAAAAACGAAGTCGCAAATATCGTCAATATCGCTTAATATTGTTCATACTGCAAAAAAAAAGATGCAAAGCTGCAAATATAGCCTATTTTTGTCCCAAAAACAACTGCATATGCAAACAATCAGATTATCTGCAACATTCAGATTATGTACTTTGTGCGCCCTGCTTAGCCTTGCCGGAGCGCTTCAGGCACAGGAATGGAAACTGGTCTGGAGCGACGATTTCGACACAGAGGGCAAGCCCGATTCCGGCAACTGGAACTACGAACATGGATTTGTACGCAATGAGGAATTGCAATGGTACCAGGCCGACAATGCCTATTGCAGAGAAGGCCTCCTGATTATCGAAGGGCGTAGGGAAAAAGTATCCAATCCCCGCTATAATCCTCAGGCCAAAGATTGGCGAAATTCCAGGCCGCAGGCCGATTACACTTCTTCGTCGATCACTACGCGAGGCAAGAGGTCTTTTCTTTACGGACGTTTCGAAATACGTGCCAGAATTCCGCTGGCCGGAGGATCCTGGCCTGCCATCTGGACCCTGGGTAATACCATGGAGTGGCCTTCGTGCGGCGAAATAGATGTCATGGAGTACTATCGCATCAAAGGAGTACCCTATATTCTGGCCAACGCGGCCTGGGGAGGAGAACAGCACTACAAGGCTATTTGGGATTCCTCCGTTTATGCTTTGAGTCATTTTACCGACACTACTCCCGACTGGGGCTCCCAATTTCATATCTGGCGCATGGACTGGGACGAGCAAGCCATCAGGCTCTATCTGGACGACGAATTGCTCAACGAAATTCCACTGGACCAGACAAGCAACGGCTACCTGGGCAATTACAGCAACCCCTTCAGGCAGGAACATTACCTGCTGCTCAACCTGGCCATAGGCAGCAACGGAGGAGAACCCGACGACTCTGCTTTTCCTTTGCTCTACGAAGTAGATTACGTCAGGGTTTACCAAAAAGCCAACTAAACAAGGGCACCAAACCAACGCGGGCTGCCGGAATCAAAACCGGGTGTTAAACCTGGCAGGCTGTTACACCAACAACCGCTGCAGGAATCAGCGGTCTGAATCGCCGTTGATGAGATCTTTGCTGGATTTTTTAAAGACGATCATTTGCCCCACTCCCAGGGCAATAAACAACAGGCCGGCCGAAGCCCAACCCCAGGTCCCGGTGAGAAAGCCCAGAAAAAATACCAGGCCAATACCCAAAAAAAGATTCTTAACAGCCCTGGCATACAGGCTGTTTTCTTTTAACAAATAAGGAGGAATTTCCTTACCTGCTGCCAGGTATTCTTGAGCCAGCAGCAAACGGTTTTTGTTGTTTTTGTAGCGGATAATCAGAAAAACCAGGATCAGTAAGGCAACAAAACTCAGCAAAATCACCACAAGCAAAGTGTTGTGCTGTATCCATGCTCCCAATTGGCTGTAGTTAATTTTCATAGCTTGCCGGCATTATGATTGTATTATCGGTATGTATTTCGTCTAAGCCCTGACCAAGTCTGCAAAGTTCATAACTTTATCGGAATATCAAAGCCTAAGCTGCTTTTTTTAAATCATACAAGCAATTTCGCTAAAATTGCCTACTTTTGTTTGATTTTTCAGAGACCGATGTCAAAAGCCATAAACGTAATTTTTCTTTGATGAATAAAGCACAAAAATCCCTTCTTTTATTCATAACGGGAATCGTGCTGTTTGTGGGGTTCAGCCCCGACATCAAAGCACAAACAGCCCCGACACTCAGCGGGCAGGCAGAGATTTTCCTGCTCACTTGCTCCCCGGGGCAGGAAGTCTGGGCGCATTACGGACATACCGGTATCCGGGTGCTGGATCCGCTGACCCGCCGCGATGTGGTCTTCAATTACGGTATTTTTGATTTCAATTCCGACAATTTCCTGTGGAATTTTGTGCGGGGAGAAATCGACTACATTTTAGGGGTCAGCAGTTTCGAAGGTTTTATGCACAGTTACCGCAACGAAAATCGCCTGGTGATTTCCCAAAAGCTGAACCTCTCGCAAGAAGAAAAAGCACGCTTGTGGCAGGCCCTGGTTATCAACAGCCTACCCGAAAACCGGACTTATCGCTACAATTTTTATTACGACAATTGCTCCACCCGGGCCCGCAAAATAATTGAACGCTGCCTGGACGGAAGCCTTGATTATCATTACGAACCCGCATACCACAGCATGCGCGGGGTAATTAAACATTACACCGCAGAACATCCCTGGACCTGGTTGGGTATTTCTTTCGCGCTGAGCAGCCTGGCCGATGCCCCGGCATCGGCCGTTGACCTGCTTTTCGCCCCCGAACTGATGATGGAAGCTTTTGAAAAGGCCACTGTCACAGCTCCTGCAAAGACGGCTGAAAACAGCCTGCAACTGGAGCGCTACCTGGTGGATGAACAAAACATACTGAACGAAATCAAAACGGTGCCGGCCCAACAAAAAATCACGCTTCCCGGGCCTGTATTTCTCAGCTGGATCTTGTTTGCGCTGATTCTGACCCTGGGGCTGCATGAACTCAAAACAGCCCGCCGGTATCCCCTGGCAAACGCCCTCCTTTTTGGGCTGGCAGGGATTGTAGGATTGATTGTTGCTTTTTTGGCTATTATTTCGGTACATCCCGTCACCAAAACCAATTACCTCTTGCTCTGGATACAACCCCTGCATTTGCTTTTTGCTTTATTGCTCGTATTCAGGCCTTTCAGGCGAAGCAATTTCTACAGTGGCTACCTGAAAATAAATACCCCTGTTTTTCTTTTCGCACTGGCAGGTTTCGGCTTTTTGCCGCAATACGTACATCCGGCCATGATTCCTCTTTTGCTGAGTTTATTGTCGCGCAGCCTGCTGGCCTCGATCAATCCCCTTCCAAAGAGCATTCGTAACAAAAAAATGTCCTGTCAGGGCTCAGGCAAATCCGATCGAAATCTATGAAATCGTTTTCACATATAGTCCCCGTTTTACTGATGTTGAGCCTGAGTTCTCAGGTCTATCCCGCTCCTAAAGACAGCAAACAACTGCCCCGCCTGGTATTGGGCATACACCTGGATCAGTTGCAGGAAGAATACCTGCAATGGTTTATGGATGGCTTTGGCGAGGAAGGCTTCAAACTACTGCTGAAACAGGGCAAAGTATACGATAATTGTAACTACGATTTAAGCCGTCCCGATGCGGCCAACACGAACGCCGGCCTGCTGACCGGCTGCGCCCCCATGCATCACGGCATCATTGCCCGGGAATGGTTCAACCGGCAACTCGAAAGGCCGGTATCCTGTGTTTACGACAAAGATTACCTTGGGAATTACACCACTTCGACCTTTTCGCCCTTGAATTTGAGAAGCAACACTGTAGGCGATGAACTCAAAAAAGCCTGCAACGGACGTTCCAAAGTCTTTTCGATAGGGCTGGAGCCCGAAGCCGCCATCATTGCCGGAGGACGAAACGCCGACGCAGCCCTCTGGATGGACGATGTCAGTGGCAAATGGTGCAGTAGCACCTATTATAATTACATGCCCTCATGGCTTCAACAAATCAACGATTACGGACTGTTTGAAGCAACGAATGACGAAAACAGCTGGAAGCCGAAATTTCCCCTGAGCCGTTATGTGTATATGCCGCATCAAAAAAATCCCGGCTTTTTCAATTACGCTCTCTCATTTATCAACGGTACAGGTTATAGAGACTTCAAGCAAACCCCCATGGCCAATACCGAACTCAATCAGCTGGCCCTGGAACTTATTGATCAGGAAAAACTGGGAGAAGACGAATACCCGGACCTGTTGATGCTGCATTTCAACACCGGCAGCCAACTGAGCGGCAACGACAGCCGTGCCGCCTTTGAAATGCAGGATCTGTATTTCAGATTGGACCAGGATCTGGGCTGGTTGCTCAAAGAAATTGACCGGCAAATAGGGCTCGACAATACCCTGATTTATCTCTGCGGTACCGGGGCACCCAAACTGGCTGTGGAAGAAGACCAAAAGGCTCCCGGATTTTTCGGCAATTATTATCCGGAACGCACTGCCGCCTTGCTCAACCTCTATCTGACAGCCATATATGGCAGCGAACGCTGGGTACAGGGCTGCACCGAAAGCGAAATCTACCTCAACCGTAAACGCATCAATGAGCTCAACCTCGATTACCAGGAGATCTGCAACAAAGCTGCTCTTTTTCTGACCCAGGTCGAAGGCATACAACAAGTGGTACCCGCTTACGACCTGCTGCTGGGCGATCAGGGCAGGGAATCGGCATTTGGCCTGAATTTTCACAAAGAACGCTCCGGCGATTTACTGCTGAAACTCGAAAACGGGCGCAACATCCGCTGGGAGTCCTACCCGGGCAAGAACCGACAAATAGAGTATGCCGGCCAGACTACACTCCTGGTCTTTTACGGAGCCGGCATCAAGGCCAGCAGCAACAGCCAGCTTGTTTCCATTTTTGACCTGGCTCCTACCCTGAGCCGAATTTTGTACATTCGTCCGCCCACTGCGTCCAAGGGCCGGGTTTTGTTTTAAACACTCCATACAAAACACTATAATACTACACAATACTATTCAATTCTAACAACCTGCCATTATGGGATTCAACGATATATTAACCAAACTCTTCGGCAACAAATCGCAACGCGATTTAAAGGAGATCAACCCCTTTGTCGAAACAATCAAGGCTGCCTACCCTGCCGTCGAAGCTCTCAGCAACGACCAACTCCGGGCCCTGAGCAACGAAATACACAACAACATTCAAGCCTCGGTTTCTGCCGAAAGAGCAGAAATTGACCGCCTCAAGGAGGTAATTGAAACACTGGAACTCGAAGACCGCGAAAAACTCTACGAACAAATTGACAAAATAGAAAAGGACATTACGGCCAAACTCGAGAAAGCCCTGGACGATGCTTTACCACAGGTCTTTTCGATCGTAAAGGATACAGCCCGGCGTTTCAAGGAAAACGAAAAGATCGTAGTCACAGCCAATGATTTTGACCGCGATCTGGCTGCCACTCACGACTTTGTTCACATCGAAGGCGATAAGGCCATTTACCACAATCACTGGCTGGCCGGCGGCAACGAAATTGTCTGGGATATGGTGCATTACGATGTGCAACTCTTTGGCGGCGTAGTGCTGCATCAGGGCAAGATTGCCGAAATGGCCACCGGCGAGGGTAAAACCCTGGTCGCCACCCTGCCCGTCTTTCTGAATGCCCTCACGGGCAACGGCGTTCACGTTGTCACCGTCAACGACTACCTCTCCAAACGTGACTCCGAGTGGATGGGGCCGCTCTATATGTTTCACGGCCTGTCGGTGGATTGCATAGACAAACACCGCCCCAACTCCGAAGAACGCCGCAAAGCCTACCTGGCCGACATCACTTTTGGTACCAACAATGAATTCGGTTTCGACTACCTGCGCGACAACATGGCCGGCAGTCCGCTCGACCTGGTGCAACGCAAACACAATTACGCCATTGTGGACGAAGTCGACTCGGTTTTGATTGACGATGCCCGTACCCCTCTTATCATTTCGGGCCCGGTGCCCAAGGGCGACGATCAGCTCTTCGAAGAATTCCGTCCCAAGGTGGAGCGTGTGGTCAACGTTCAACGCGAAATGGCCACAAAATTGCTGGTTCAGTCCAAAAAGCTCATGGCCTCACAAGACAAAAAAGAACAGGAAGAAGGTTCCCTGCTGCTCTTCCGCGCCCACAAGGCTATGCCCAAAAACAAAGCCCTGATCAAATTCCTCAGCGAGCAGGGCATCAAAGCCAGTATGCAAAAAACCGAGGAATTCTATATGCAAAACAACAACCAGCAAATGCCTATAGTGACCGACCCCCTGTATTTTGTCATCGACGAAAAAAACAATACCATCGAGCTCACCGACAAAGGCCTCGATTACATCACCGGCGACAGCGAAGACAGTCAGTTCTTTGTGTTGCCCGACATAGCGGCACAACTGTCAGAACTCGAAAACCAGGGGCTGAATCCGGAAGAAAAACAAACAAAAAAAGACGAGCTGCTGCAAAACTTCTCCATCAAATCGGAACGCATTCACACAGTTCAGCAATTGCTCAAAGCCTATTGCCTCTTCGACCGCGACGACGAATACGTAGTAATTGACAACAAGGTGAAAATCGTGGACGAACAAACCGGCCGTATCATGGAAGGCCGCCGCTATTCCGACGGTTTACACCAGGCCATCGAAGCCAAGGAAAGAGTTACCGTCGAAGCTGCCACCCAAACTTTTGCCACCATCACGCTGCAGAATTATTTCAGAATGTACCACAAGCTGGCGGGTATGACCGGTACTGCCGAAACCGAGGCAGGTGAATTCTGGGATATTTACAAACTGGATGTCGTGGTGATTCCGACCAACCGGCCCATCGCCCGTAACGATATGGAAGACCGCCTCTACAAAACCAAAAGAGAAAAATACACGGCCGTTATCGAAGAAATCTCCAAATTGGTCGAAGCCGGCCGGCCGGTGCTGGTGGGTACCACTTCGGTGGAAATCTCCGAATTGCTGAGCCGTACACTCACCCTGCGCAAAATCAAACACAACGTGCTCAACGCCAAGCTGCACCAGCGCGAAGCCGAAATCGTGGCCAACGCCGGACAAAAAGGCGTGGTAACCATTGCTACCAACATGGCAGGACGCGGCACCGACATCAAGCTCACCGACGAAGTCAAAAAAGCCGGAGGTTTGGCCATTATTGGAACTGAAAGACATGAATCCCGACGTGTTGACCGCCAGTTGCGCGGACGTTCCGGCCGTCAGGGTGACCCGGGTTCTTCGGTGTTTTATGTTTCGCTCGAAGACGACCTGATGCGTTTGTTCGGATCGGAACGCATTTCGGGCATCATGGACCGCATGGGCCTGGCAGAAGGCGAGCTCATCGAGAACTCCATGATTTCAAAAGCCATTGAACGGGCGCAGAAGAAAGTGGAAGAAAACAACTTTGGCATACGTAAGCGCCTGCTCGAATACGACGATGTCATGAACAACCAGCGCGAAGTCATCTATACCAAACGGCGACATGCCCTGATGGGGGAACGCGTCGGTATGCACATAGCCAATACCATTTACGACACCATCAAAGGCCTGGTCGAAGAAGCCTACGACCAACGCGACTTCGATGGCCTCAAAATGGACATACTCAAATACCTGGCCATGGAAGTTCCCATGGATGAAGAGCATTTCTACAATCAGAAAGCCGAAAACAGCATGGACGAACTCTACGAAGCAGCTCTGAGCCTCTACAAACGTAAAACCGAAAAGATGGCCTCCATAGCCAATCCGGTCATTCAACAGGTCTACGAAAAACAGGCTGCCCAATACGAAAACATTCTGATACCCATCACCGACGGCAAACGCACCTACAACATTCCCTGCAATCTGAAGGCGGCCGCCGAAAGCCAGTCCAAAGAAGTAGTAAAAACCTTCGAAAAGGCCATACTGCTGCATACTATTGACGAAGCCTGGAAAGAAAACCTCCGCGAACTGGACGAATTGCGCCAATCGGTACAGAATGCCAGCTACGAACAAAAAGACCCCCTGCTTATCTATAAACTGGAATCTTACAACCTCTTCAAAACCATGATTGACAACATCAACAAGAAGAGCATTTCCATTTTGATGCGCGGACAAATTCCTATACGAGAGCCCGAATCGGTGCGCAAAGCCGAAACACAAAAACGCCACGATTACAGTAAATACCGTGCCCAAAAAGACTCCCTGGACGGCGGAAGTCCGGCTCGCCAGGCCGGCGAAGGCAGAGAACAACGTCAGCTGGAACCGGTCAGGGTAGAAAAAAAGGTAGGCCGCAACGATCCCTGTCCCTGCGGTTCAGGCAAAAAATACAAAAACTGTCACGGCCAGGGTTTATAAGTGTTTAAGATTGAGGTTATGAATCAACACTTTTTGAGAGACAAAATTGTAGTGATCACCGGAGCTTCGTCGGGCATAGGTTTGGCCTGTGCCCGGCTTTTTGCCGCTCAGGGAGCCAAACTCGCGCTGGCGGCAAGATCGCTGGATAAACTGCAAGCCTTGCAGCAGGAACTTCCCACAGCTGTACTGGCAATTAAAACCGATGTCAGCAAAGAAGAAGATTGCCGTAAGCTTATAGAGCAAACTGTAGAGGCATACGGAGGCATCGATGTCCTGGTAAATAATGCCGGTATTTCCATGCGGGCCGTATTCAAAGATCTCGACTTGAAAGTCTTGCATCAATTGATGGAGGTGAATTTTTGGGGTTGTGTTTACTGTACTAAATACGCTTTGCCCTACCTGCTCGAACGCAAAGGCTCGGTGGTGGGCGTTACTTCGATAGCCGGCTTCAAGGGACTACCCGCCCGCACAGGCTATTCAGCCTCGAAATTTGCCATGAACGGCTTTCTCGACACCCTGCGCAGCGAACATCTGTACGACGGCTTGCATGTGCTGATTTTTGCCCCCGGCTTTACGGCCTCCAATGTGCGTTTTTCGGCTCTGACCGCCGATGGCAGCCCGCAGGGCGAGACCCCGCGCAAGGAAGAAAAAATGATGTCGGCCGACACCGTGGCCCGTTATATGCTGCGGGGCCTGCGCAAACGTAAGGACCTTATGGTGCTTAGCCCCCTGGGCAAAGCAGCCGTGCTGGTGAATAAGTTTTTCCCGAAGTTCGTCAGCCGTATGGAATACAAAATGATGAAAGCCGAGCCCGACTCCCCTCTGTCCTGACAGGTTTTCAGGCCCAATTCAAAATGACTTTACCGCAGGCAGCCGATTCCATTACATCAAAGGCCTGCTGAAAATCGTCTGCTTCAAAGCGATGTGTTATGACCGGGCTCAGGTCGATGCCCGTTATCAGCATTTGCTCCATCTGGTACCAGGTTTCCCACATTTCGCGGCCATAAATACCCTTTAAGGTCAGGGCCTTGAATATGATATGGTTCCAGCTCACCTGGGTGGAATCGGGCAAAATGCCCAAAAGAGCTATCTTCGATCCGTTGTACATATTTTCGATCATGCTTTCGAAGGCCTGCGGAGAACCCGACATTTCCAGGCCTATGTCGAAACCACGCATATGCAGCGACTTGACTACGGCATCGATGCTTTCGCCTTTGGCCGGATTCACCGTGTGGGTAGCACCCATCTTGCGGGCCAGGTCCAAACGATATTCGCTGACATCGCTCACCACTATATAACGGGCTCCGGCAAAGCGGCAAACAGCCGTAGCCATGGAGCCTATAAGGCCGGCTCCGGTGATGAGCACGTCCTCGCCTATCAGGGGGAACGACAAAGCCGCATGCGTGGCATTGCCGAAAGGATCCATGATAGCCGCCATCTCGTCGCTGATGCGAGAGTCGAGTTTTACAATGTTCGAGGCCGGGACCACCAGGTATTCGGCAAAGGCCCCGTCGCGATTCACACCGATACCGACCACATTTTCGCAGACGTGCAGCTTGCCCCTTCGGCAATTGCGGCAATGTCCGCAGGCGATGTGTCCTTCGCCCGTCACCCGGTCACCGGTTTTCAGGTTTTCCACACCCTTGCCCATTTCCACAATTTCTCCCGCGTATTCGTGCCCGATGATCATGGGTGTTTTAATGGTACGCTGCGACCAGGTATCCCATTTGTAAATATGCAGATCGGTGCCGCAAACGGCGGTTTTGTTGATTTTGACCAGGACCTCGTTGATACCCGGCCTGGGGATGGGCCTGTCGCACATCCAGAGGCCTTTTTCGGGGCGAAGTTTTACTAAAGCTTTCATCTT
>CAZNQD010000057.1:0-1338 GCA_964575345.1 uncultured Bacteroidales bacterium | reverse complement strand
TCGTATTGCTGAGCCAGGGCATATATTTTGTCCAAAGGGGCCACATTTCCATCCATAGAAAACACCCCGTCGCTAACTATCAGACGAAAACGCTGAGCCTGTGCCAGTTGCAACTGCTTTTCCAAATCCTCCATATCGGCATTGGCGTAACGATAGCGTTTGGCCTTGCAAAGCCTTACTCCGTCGATGATGGAAGCATGGTTGAGGGCATCGGAAATGATGGCATCCTCCTCGCCCAGCAGGGGTTCAAACAAGCCCCCGTTGGCATCGAAACAGGAAGCATAGAGAATTGTATCTTCCATGCCAAAGAAGCGGGAGATTTCCTTTTCCAATTCTTTGTGCAGATCCTGGGTGCCACAGATAAAACGCACCGACGACATGCCGTATCCTCTCTCTTCGAGCACCCGGGCGGCTGTTTCCCTCACCAGAGGATGATTGGACAATCCCAGGTAGTTGTTGGCGCAAAAGTTCAGCACCTCGCGGTTGTCGGCCAACCTGATGCTGGCCGACTGCGGGGAATGAATTACCCTTTCGTCCTTATACAGTCCGGCGGAACGAATGTTATCGAGTTCGCTGCCGAGAAATTCTTTAAATTTTTCGTACATACTATTTCTTTTTTATTGCTTCTACTTATTGTCAACAGGTTCTGACTTTCCGGCTTTCACATTATCAATATATCGCGACTATCAGTCAGAATACCAGCCTTTCACAGATTTCCTTCAGGGAATCAGCAGCTTTTGAGCCCTGGAGCCTTTCTCGTTGGAACAGAGCAACACATAGCACTGCTGACGGGGCAGGCGACGAAGGTCAAAAACCTGAACCTCTTCCTGGACTGTCCCCGAATACATCAACGAGCCATTCATCCCAAAAATACGTAAGCGGTTGTTTAAACCCCGGTCTTCGGAGGGCAGCCTGAGCCGGAGCATACCGTCACTGATTAGGACATCCATTTCCCTGCGATCTTCCCGGCCGGAACCCAGGGCGTCCGGTTCTTGTGCCTGCAGGGCATAGAGCCAGACATAAAACAAGCCGCCGGCATAATTGCCCGCTTTGGCTCTAAACTTTAGGTTGATCTTGCTTTTTCCTTTGAACAAAGCCGAAGGGATGTTGTAATTCACTTCCTGAAACGCATCTACATTCCATTTTCCCACCAGGCTCTCGCTGGCAAAGACCACTTCGTCCAGCAGTATATCAAATTCGCGGCTCAGGCCTTCGTTGCCCCAGTAACGGACCCGCAGGAACATACTGTCCTGACCGTCCAGCGGAATGGTGTAACGGATATAGCCTCCGTTGTAGGCATCTCTCCAGCTTTCGCCCTGATGGCTGCCGGTGCTGGAA
>CAZNQD010000056.1:0-13155 GCA_964575345.1 uncultured Bacteroidales bacterium | reverse complement strand
TATCCCATGATACTGTCCACTTATCTACACTACTCGAAGCAATGGCTTTGTGGTGTGGGCACCCAAAAGAATGGAATTGTTTTGCCTGCCTTCGGCCGACGGCGAGCCTCAGAACTGGGAAACCAGCCTGGCTCTGCACGAGTCCAGGCATGTAGGCCAAATGCAATGGGCAGGTAAGGGCTTATTCTCTAAGCTGTATTGGTTCATGGGAGAACAGTCCCAGGGATTGGCTGCCGGTTTGTTCGATGTATTTTCTGTGGGTTTGCTCGAAGGCGATGCCGTTATGGCCGAAACATCCTTTTCTGCTGCCGGCAGGGGCCGTCAGGCTGAGTTTCTGATGCCCTACAAGGCCTATTTTATGGATTCGGTGCATTTTTCCCTGGACAAATGGCATTTCGGCTCGCAAAAACATTTTATTCCCAACGAGTACGCGCTGGGCTACCTGAAACTTTCGGCCGGTACTTTTCTGAATTCTTCTTCCTCTTCTTCTTCTTCAGCTGTTTCTTTTGCCGATGGAACAGTTTCTTCCGGAACCGCTGCAGTTTTTAGAGACATTACCCGCAATCCTTTCAATTACAACAAAACCTACAAGCAACACTTCGGCAGCAATTTTTATAAGTTGTTTAAACCGGCTGCTGCCTTTTACCGGCAAATGTGGCTGGACGAAGCGACAGAAAAGGCTCCCTTTGACAGCCTGCGTCTGATCGGCCCGGCGACAAACCGATATGTCTCGTATCGTTCTCCCTGTTTCAGCCCTCAGGGGCTGCTGGCTCTGAAAAAAAGCCTGTCGGAACCGCTGAGTCTGGTTCGCATAAACGGGAACAACAAAGAGGAACGTCTGCGCGCCATGGGAGAGGTTAATTCCTCTTTGGCAGCCCATGGAAGCAAGGTTTACTGGACGGAACAAATCAACAGCCCGCGCTGGGTACACGAAAGCTATTCCATTTTGTCGAGTTACGATTTGGAGACGAAGAAAATTCAGAGGCTCAGTGAAAAGAGCCGCTATTATTTGCCTGCGCTCTCCCAGGATGGTAGTCGGGTTGCTGTTGCCTCTTATCTGATTGGCGGAGGCTCTGAATTGCACATTTTGGATGCCTCAAACGGGGAAATCAAACAAGTTTATTTTGTCCCCTCCGGGGCCCAATTGTTCGAAATGGCCTGGGATAGCCCTGGACAGCGCATTTTTGCTGTTTTGATCCAAAACAAGGGGGCCGGTATTTACTCGCTGGATGTTCATACCGGAGAATGGAATGAGCTGATACCTCCACAATATCGTAAGTTGTCCGGTTTACGTTATTCCAAAGAGACTCTCAGTTTTGAAAGCGATGCCGGAGGTACCGACAATATTTTCCGCTATCATTTGCTTACTGGGAAAAGTTATCGTTTGACCAATGCCCGTTTTGGAGCCTTTGATCATCTGTGGAATGAAAAGGAAGACAGCCTGTATTGTATTTCTTACGACACAAAAGGGTATCGGCTTGCGGTATTAGCGGCACGAGAACTGAACGTTATGGAACAAGATTTTAAGGCTGTGTTACCCGAAAAGTGTCTTGATACGATGTCGCCTGAATACTCTGTCGGAACCGGCTTGCCCGGGAGCCCGATGGACCTGGCAGACCGTTTTACGGCAGAGAGCGGTTTGGTGGCCGATACTATGGTTTATCCCAAAGACTTGAGTTATCCCGTCAGCAACTATTCCAAGGCCCGAAATTTGTTCCATATACATTCCTGGGCGCCTTTTTATTACGACCTGGATGAATTATCCGCATTGAGTTTTGAAAATCTGCACCGGGGTTTGAGTCCCGGGCTGATGTTTATGTCGCAGAATGCACTCAGCACATCGGTACTGCAGGCCGGGTACGCCTATCGCCGTGGATTTCATTCAGGCCATCTCAAATACATCTATTCCGGTTGGTATCCTGTGTTGAGTGTCGAAGCCGATATCAACGATCGTAAGGTTGTCCGACAGGGATTGAGTTACCCCGATGAGGGAGGACGGATTCTGAGCAGAGATACACTTTCCGCTGTGGCCGTAGACACCAGACTTTCGGCCTATGTGCCTTTGAACTTTGACAGGTATGGCTGGCACAGGGGTATAGTGCCTTCCGTGAACTGGCAATTTTCCAATAACCGTTTTTTCATCGATTCTGTAGAACAAAGTCGTTATTTAAATACCGTACAGGCAGGACTGCAACTTTACTGTATGAAGTCGATGGCTCCGCGTGATTTGTTTCCCCGTCTGGGAGCAGGCCTGAATCTGCAGTTGGCCGCAGCTCCCTTTAACCGGGGATATTTTACCGATTTGTACTATGCCAAATTGTATGGCTATCTGCCCGGCTTGTTCAAAAATCAGGGTATAAAGATTTCGGCATCTTATCAATTGCACAACACCAAAGGCCGAAGTTTCTATCTGGGCAATGCCGTTACGCTCCGTGGGGCTGACAACATTAACGCACCCGAGATTATGGCTTTTAGTTTAGATTACGCTTTGCCTGTTTTTCCTGATCTTTCGCTACCCGGTTTTCTTTATTTGAAACGTATGGAGTTTTATCCTTTTGTAGACCTGTTAAGAACCTATTCTGAGACACCCGGCGGTATAGTGAAGGAAAGCCTTTATTCGACAGGCCTGGAGAGCTTGTTTAATATAAATCTGCTTCGCATCAACGCGGAATTTAATCTTGGCTTACGCTGCACCTATTATCCCGCCAAAGGGATGGTTTACGAGATGTTATTCTCTTTGCCTTATTTAAACTAGTTTTCTCTATTCTATTCTACAAGAAGACACAAACATAAAGCCCGATACAGACCGAATTTTCCTTGGTTCAGCCTTTCAGCTCAATTCAAAGAAAGGGATTGTGAAGCTTTTCGTATCCTAAAGTAGTTTGAGGCCCGTGCCCCGGGTAAACGACTGTATCGTAAGGCAGCTTCATCAGTTTCTGAAGGCTCGAAACCAAGATGTTACTGTTTCCTCCCTGCAGATCGCTGCGGCCGACACTTCCTTTGAATAAAACATCGCCAGGGAACAGACATTTGTCAGCCTCACTGTAAAAGGCCAGGCTGCCCGGTGAGTGGCCGGGTGCGTGAATAGCTTTGAGGCTGATATTACCGCAGTCTACAGTCGCTCCGTCTTCGACCAAAGTGGTTGGCTGTTCGCAAATCTCCTGAGCTGTAACGCCAAAGAGTCGGGCATGCAGCGGCAGCTGATTCAAGAGGAACAAATCGTCTTTATGTGCCTGGCTGCCTACTGCGTAGGTTTTTTCGACAAAGTTGTTACCCAGAATGTGGTCGAAATGCAGGTGAGTGTTCAATATCGTTCTCAAAACCAACTTGTTGTTTTGGATGAATTCCCGGAGCGTAATTTTTTCCTTTTCAGTATAACAGCCAGGATCGATGATCAGTGCATTGAGATCGTCGTCCCAAAGCAAATAGCTGTTTACCTGAATGGGATTGAAGCAAAAGGATTGAATATGCATGCTAAGGCCGAAAATGAAAAGACAAAGGTAGCAATTATTTCTGAAAAGCTCCTTTTTGGGCTTCTCAAGAAACAGAGAAAACAGAAATATATAGTAAAATAAAAAATAATTATATAGAAATGTTTTTTATATGTAAATAATATATTATGTTTGCGTGCTAAATTTATTAAACATGACTGATATGTCCAGAAAGATTACGAACACAGAATTAAGTCTTGCCATAGGGCAAAAATTGAGACAAGTACGTATGCGTTCTCAACTCACACAACAAAACGTAGCCGATGATGTCGGCATTTCGGCTACCGCTTATTCCAAAATGGAAAACGGGAAGACGGATTTTTCTATCACCCGATTAACCCAATTTGCACAATTGTTCAAAGTGTATTTGCCTGATTTTTTCGATGCAAATATTCAGGTACCGCGATTTATCAACGACTCCAGCTCTGTGGAGGATTATAAGAACAAGATGTTGGAAATGAGGGCACAAAAAGAATTACTCAAGGAGATTCTGGAGTTCCGTTTGCTCAAAAGCTCAGATAAACCACTTTCTTTGTAGCAAAGAATTCTTCTTCGAAGTATTGCGAAAGTTCTGTTACTACGGCTTTGGGGCCAAAACCGGACAATTCTGCACTCAGGTCACCGCCTTTTAGAGCCAGTATTCCGTTAGGCAGTGCATTACGCTGTGTTCCGGAAAGGTTTTTACGGCATATTTTGTATAAATCGGGCATAGGCATTACGGCCCGGCTAACCACAAAATCGTAAAGCCCCTTTTCGTTTTCGGCCCGCTCTGTTCGGAATTGTACATTGTTTAAACCGCTTTGTAGTGCGATGTCTTCGGCTGCCCGTATTTTTTTGGCTATGCTGTCCAGCAGCACGAATTCCACCTCGGGAAAGAGTATGGCCAGAGGAATGCCCGGGAAACCTCCGCCGCAGCCCACATCGAGTATGCGGCTGCCTGCTTTGAAGCAGATGTAGCGGGCAATTCCAAGGGAATGCAATACATGTCTTTCGTAGAGTCGCTCCAGGTCTTTGCGCGAGATCAGATTGATTTTTTGATTCCAGCCGGAGTAGAGTCCGTATAAGTTTTCGAATTGGGACAGCTGAACGCTGTTCAGTTCATGGAAATATTTTTTTATCAGCTCCATTTGTCGGCCTTTTAACATTGGTTTTTTGTAAAAAACCGGTACTTTTGTCTTCTTAATATAGTCTGCAAAAATACGACATTGTCGTCAATAATCAAGAAGATTGCTATTTATGATAGATATTGTCCATTGGGGCAGAATTCCCTACTCAGAAGCCTGGCAAAAGCAAACGGAATTGTTTCAGTCGAGAATTACGGCCAAGCAGCAGGGTGAAAATCTTTTACCCGATTTGCTCATCAGCTGTGAACACAATCCGGTCTATACCTTGGGCAAAAACGGTTTGAGCAACAATCTGCTGATAGGATCCGCTGAGCTGGAACAAAAAGGCGTGGAATTTTTTAAGATCGACAGGGGAGGCGATATTACGTATCATGGCCCGGGACAAATCGTGGTTTATCCTATCGTAGATCTGGAACATTTTGGAATGGGCCTCAAAGCCTATATAAACTGCCTGGAAGAAGCGGTAATCTCTTTTTTGAAAAACAGAGGCATACAGTCAGGTCGCTTACATGGTGCAACCGGGGTTTGGCTGCAAAACCCGGACCGCAAAATATGCGCCATCGGAGTTAGATGCAGCCGCTACATCACCATGCATGGATTGGCCTTTAACATCAATACCGACCTGAGTTATTTCCGCTTGATCAATCCCTGTGGTTTTGTAGATAAGGGCGTTACTTCCCTGCAAGCGGAACTGGGTGGGGCAGCTCAGGACCCGAACTTATGCCGGGACGAGTTGATGCAGGAACTCAGGAAACAATTCTTCTGAATCGGTCCAAAAATTAGTCTGCTTTGTAGTTCAGCATTCTGTCGACAGCCAGTTTTGAGCTGATAACTCCCATGGGCAGACCGGCTCCGGGCACGGTGGAGGCTCCGGCGTAAAACACATTCCTGAATTTTTCGTCCACATTGGCGGGCCGGAAACCGCCTATTTGCAGCATTTTGTGCGAAAGACCCAATCCCGTTCCCCGATGCAGGTGAAATTGTTTTTCCCAGTCCAGGGGAGTAAAAACGGTTTTAGATACAATAGCGGGTTTGATGTCCTGGCCTATACGGATCGAAAAATCTTCAATGATGCTGTTAACAATGCTGTCTTTGTCGCTCCAGTCGGGTTTTTGCAGCAAATTGGGAACCGGGCAGACAAAAAACAGACTCTCGCAGCCTTCGGGGGCACATTCTTTATTGTATTTGGAAACCACATTGACGTAGTAATAGGGTTTTTGCAGAGAACCGGGATCTTGTTGTACGTTGCGGGCATAATCTTCGAAGTTGGAGCCCAGGTAATAATTATGGTGGTCTACCTGAGGCAGTTTGGTTTTTACTCCCAGATAAAAAGTCAGGTAGCCCATGGTCCAGCTCATTTTGTCCAGCTTTTTGGTGCTGAATTGTTTGCGATCCAGCACTTTGCCCCTGAATACGGCAGCGTCTCCGTTGACCAGGTAAAGATCGGCTTTCCAGTTTTGTCCCCTGTTATCAATAAAATGTTCCAGCTTGCCTTTATTTTCTTTATAACTGATAATTTCGGTGTTGTAGTTTATCTGTACATTCTCTTTTTCGAGCTCCAGGAGTAAACCTTCTACTATGGAATACATGCCGCCCTCCACGTTGTAGTACCCGTTGTGTCTGAATTCGGTATGCGAAAGCAGGGTGTAAATGGCCATGGTGTCGAAGGGTGTCCTGCCCAGGAAAAAAGCCACCAGTGACAAGATCTGCCTGACCTCTTTGGAAGAAAAGTGCAGCCGCACCTGTTGGTAAAAATTACGGAACAAAACCGTTATGTGGGCCGGATTGACTTTGATTAAATGCATCAGGTAATCAAAAACAGAATCGAAATTGCTTTTGATTACCACATCGACGGTGTCGTCAAACAATTGAGCGCATTTTTTGAGGTACTTTTCCATTTTGGCTTCAAAATCGGGCTCTTCCTCTTTGAATTGTTCGGCCAGTTTGTGAATATCCTTATACAGTCGATAGGTTTTTGGATTGCCTTCGAAATGTACGCTGTAGAGCGGATCGAGTTCTATAAAACGAAAAGGCATTTCGATCTTGCAATCCCGGGCAAATTCTTCAAACTCATATGTCATGCTGAAGAAACTGGGACCCAGATCAAACGTGAAGCCGTCTTTTTTGAGTTGATTGAGCCTGCCTCCGGCCTGAGCGTTTTTTTCGACGATTTCTACCTGATAACCTCTTTTGGCCAGGCGTAAGGCTGCCGTTAAACCGGCAATGCCGGAGCCGATTATAAGTACTTTTTTATTCATAATGCAATTTTGGATTGTTTGGATTTAAGGCTTCGATTGCCCAATGCATTTCTGGAGCAATTTCGATTAATTTGCGGTAAAAAGTCCTGGCCTCGGCTTCTTGTTCCAGCCGAAGATGTGCCATGATTATTGTAATGAGCAGATTTTGGTAATTCCAGTCTGTTTTGGCCCGTTCCGGCTCTTGTTCGTACGAATTCAGCGCCTTTTGATAGTATTCCAGCCCTTCTTTTTTTGAGCCCCCCATAACGACAGGCATATATGACTGAATATTTCCGTATTGGGTCAGGGCCAAGGGATTGTTTTTGTCCAGTTCCAGGGCTTCTTTTGCTGCCGTAATGCTTTTAGGCCCCAAATAGGGTGCCTTGAGTTTGTTCAGGGCGATCTCGTAGCCGTAAAAGGCTGCCCTGTAAGCTTTCAGGACGGCAGGCTTGTAGTTGATTTTCTCCAGAGCTTCGAGTTGAATATAAGCTGAATTAATCAAAGCACGTGCTTCTTTGTTGCGCTTTTCTCCCAAGGTGTAGCCTATGTAACCGTAATAATAATTCAATAATTCGAGTTTTGTTTCGGGCCTGGATGTTTTGTTTTTTTCCATACGGTCAATTACGGCCTTCCACTGGCTCATGTCTCCTTGTTGATAAGCTCTGAGAATATCTTCGCTGTCAGAGGCCTTCAGCTGAAATAAACCGGAAAAAGCAAGGATTAAAATAATCAGGAAATAGTTCGTCCTTTCCATATGGTCTCTTTGCGTATTTTACTAATTTCTGCCCTTAAAATAATTTTAATTAAAATAAATTGCCTGGGCAGGGCAAACCAAAAATAATATCCTGTTTTTTGATGGCTGACAAGAGTCACCAGAAGATGTATAAACAGTTGAAGCAAAAACCAGGCCAAAACCGGGTATAATCCTTGCCACAGTAAAAAAAACCAACCGAAGCTGTTTATAATCCAAAACAATAATGCAAGAATAAAGGAATTGCCGAAAAAGGCCAGCATATTTTTCGAAAAACCCTGAATAGCCTCATCCAGACCTCTGTACATGCGGCAACTGATGTCTCGTACCGATGCCAGGCAGGCTATTTTTAAACGGCTCTTTTTGTAAAGCCGGGCAATCTGAATATCTTCTACTTTATTGCTTTGAACTATTTCATGCGGTTTAAGGCGATGATAGGTTTGAGCTTCAAAAAACATGCATTGGCCGTTGGCTGCCGAAATGGAACTGAAACGGGAAATCCTCACCAGAGGCAGGGCCAACAAGCTAAGCAGAATATAATTCATAAGAGGAACACTCATCCATTCTCCTTTGCTGTGCATTTCCTGTACAGGAAAAACCGAGACCAGCTTCAAGGCTTTTTTGCGTGCGTAAGACCATAAATTGCTTATTAATAAAGGATTCACCCGCACATCGGCATCCAGAAACAAAAGATAAGAACCTTTGCCGTAGCCCGACAATAGGTGACAGGCGTAATTTTTGCCCAGCCAGCCTCCAGGCAATTCTTTGCCGGTGATTAATTGTATTCTGTTATCAATTTGGCTGTATTGTCGCACAATTTGTGCCGTATTGTCCGTTGATTGATCATCGTAGACGAAAATTTCAAAATTCTGATAGTGTTGCCTGAGTAAATCGTACAAAAGCCTGTCTATGTTATTTTGTTCGTTGCGGGCAGGAATCAAAATGGAAATCAGCTCTTCTTTTTCGGACTTTTCGGCTTTGAGTCCTGGACGAAACAAGAAATTGATCAGTACTACCAGGAACTGCAGTCCGGCAAAAGCCAATATAAAATATCCCAGGTACAGCATCATTATGATTTTTGTCCGATTTGTTGTTTTAAACACTCAGCATAAAATGCGGTATACTGTTCATTCAGATTTTTTTTGCTCCAGGGCTGAAGGAACATTTTTTTGTAATACAACCACAAAGAAGCTTTCTTGTTTGAAAAATAATCGCATACAGCGGCCATAAAAACCAGCTCACAGTTGTCGTTTTGTTGTTCCAGCACTTTTGTTATGCCTTTTTCGAAAGAAAATTCACTTACATGCATCGACTGGATTTCTCCCTGAGGGAAAAACAAGACCATATTGCCGGGATCGGCCAGTAATTCATTGGTGTATGACAGGCTCTGCACTATGCCGCGGCTTTTTTTTGCCACCGAATAAGCGCCGCAATAATTAAAATACCGATGTTTACGCAGTTGCTCTTCGAGCATCATCACGTGAAATTTCTTTTTGAAAACCTGCTCATTGAGATATAAGCCCCAAAAACCATCCCACCAGCTGAGATGATTGGCGATCAGTAAAACGGATTTATTCCAGGGCTGCGGTTCACCACAAATATGTACCGAAGCAAAATTTTTTCGCATTATTCGAAAGGCGTAATGCTTAAAAAAGGGGAATAAAAACCAATGATGTCTGGCTTTGAACATTATCCAATAAGGGTTTTGATTAACAAACTGATGGCAAAAAGTAAAAACTGACAGATAAAAATCGGTATAGCCAGCTTATTTTCGGTACGAATACGGCCTGCTCTGAAAATAATATGGAATAATACAGCCAGACTAAACCAAACCAGGTAATTTTGCAACGGCACCTGTTCGTTGTTTGGCCAATACCACATATCCATCGAATTTGCAGCCAATTCCAGAATCAGATCCAGCGCCAGCATCATAAGTGCTCCCAACAGAATTTTAAAAACCGTGGGAATACGGAAGATATTACTTAAACTAGCGGTAGTATAGGTGAGGATCAGCCAGTTGAAACCTATAGTCAATGGCACTTCCATCAATTTGGGGCCCATGCTGCTTCCATAATAATAGACTCCAAATATTTTTCCGGTTTTCACCCCCAGCACTTCAATACCGAAACCTAAAATAAAAATCAGCACAAACAGGCTAATATCCTTGAGGTTTTTTTTGTCCTTGTGAAAATAGATCAGGTAAAAAAGATTTAAAACCAGAGCCAGGGGAATCAGTTTAACAAAAATGGGAAAAGTCCAGGGCAGACACATGCCGATGGTGCCAACGATGTAAAAAATAAAAAAGAATTTGCGAACTTCTAAAGGATCGGTCAGTGAGAATTTCATAAATCAAAATTAAGCCGGTGTAATTAAAGAAGTTTTAGGTGATAGCGTAACGAAGCCCAAAACAATAATACGGATTTATGAAAATTATTGATTCGTATTCTTTTGCTGAGAATCAATTGTTCGGGACTGCGTTCAATTTTTCGGAGCAAGGCAAGATAATAAATGTAGGCCACATAAACGGCCAGTCTTGATCGGCCCGGCAACAGGCCGATGCCTGATCTGGCCAGTTTGAAATCTGCCCGGATGTCTTCGGTCATGGTCTGTTTTGTTTTTTTGTCGAAGCTTTCGGGTTTGAAATCGGGGAAATAATAACGGCCCAATACCTGGGTGTCCGTCTTCAGGTCACGAAAAAAATTCACTTTTTGAAAAGCGGAACCCAAAGCCCTGGCTGCTTCCTGTAATTGTAGGTAAGATTCCTGTTTGCCCTGTACAAAGACCTTTAAACACATCAGCCCTACAACCTCGGCCGAGCCGTAAATGTATTCCTTGAACTCTTCCGGTTTCAAATAATGTTTTTTATCCAGATCCAATCGCATACTCTGCAAAAAAGCGTCCACCAGATCATTGGGAATCTGGTATTTGCGAATGGTCAAAACAAAAGAATGCAACACGGGATTTGTACTTATTCCCTCAGATAATGCTTCCCTGAACTGTTTCTCGAAATTATCCAGCAGGGTTTTCTTGTTCACGTTATGAAAAGTGTCCACAATTTCATCGGCAAAACGCACAAAACCGTAAATAGCAAATATCGCCTTACGCGATTCCGGGTCAAGCAGTCGGCTGGAGCTGTAAAAAGAAGTACTGTATGATTTAGTTATGTATCTGGATATTTCGAAGTTAATCCTGTTGTATTGTTCCATATCTGAGCCTTGGTAATGCAAAGCGTGTTGAGAAAAAAAAACCTGTGTAAAGATAGTAAAACTTCTCATTTGAAGTATTTTTTTTATCTTTCGACGTTTTTTACATTCCACACCGTATTTAATCTGTTTTTAAAAGCAGGGCCAGGTCTGTTTTTAAGAACAGATTCAATATATAGAACACTGTAAATATGGAAACTATAACAAAAAACAAGACCCTGATTATAGGTGCAAGCACCAATCCCGTTCGCTATGCCTATAGAGCAGCCCAACAGCTGTTGGCGCACAAACACCAAATACATTTACTGGGTAATAGTCCCGGAGAATTATTTGGTAAGGAAATAAGCCTTAGCCGGCAAATTTACCCCGACGTTGATACGGTGACTTTGTATCTGTCGGCCAGGAATCAAGTGGATTACTACGATTATATACTGTCGCTCAAACCCCGCAGGGTGATTTTCAACCCCGGAACAGAAAATCCCGAATTACAGGCCTTGCTGAAAAAAGCATCCATAGAATGCCAGGAAGCCTGCACCCTGGTGTTGCTTTCTACCGGGCAATATTGAAACATGACAATACATAATTAGATGAAAAGACTCTCTGTTGCTTTCCTTATGCTCTGCCTGGGCTTACAGATCTTTGCCCAATACCGGCAAACAATCAAAGTGGAAAATCTGCTAAAAACCGATACGACTGATGTTGGGCAAGCCTTAGCCTATCCGGAGGTAGAGCGTGCCGAGGTAAGCATTTGCAAAGTGCATATTCCGCCAGGAGAAGCCACCGGCTGGCACAAACACAGCATTCCGGTTTTTGCGTATGTCATGCAGGGAGAATTGCAGGTTGAACTCAAAAACGGGAAATGCAATGTCTATTCCAAAGACGATTGCATTTCGGAAGTATGGAATACCTACCACAATGGCAAAAACAACGGAACCGACACAGTGGTATTGATCGCCGTGTATTTAGGCGGAGACGACAAAGTTTTGTCGGAAAAAGAGTAAAGTTTTGTCAGAAAAAGAGTAAAAGCTTCAATCTGGTTTTTTATCCAGTTCGTGTAAGGCATAAGCGTAAGCTCCCAGGGCAATGGCCTTGCTTGTGCCCAGCTTGCTGACAAGAATACCCATACGCTTTTGAGGATCGTAATCGACCAGTTCCTTGCTGCGGGGAACCTTGATCTTTTTGATTTCCGGATTCAGGAATTCCTCGAGTTCGGCCGCTTGATCCAAATAGTAGACTTTCATTTCCAGGCGGCTTTTAGACTGGCCGTCCAGCGTGTTGATGCTGCCGTTTAATTCCTGCATAAGTGAGGGCATAAAATATTTCCGGGCCCCGGTCAGCCCACCGCCCAAAACCACCAGACCGTCCAGTACGGTCGAAACAGCGGCAATACCTTCGGCTGCCATGACGCCAAAGACCTTAAAGGTTTTTTGGGCTGCATGGATATCTCCTTCCATCTTCCCATCGGCAATGTTGTAAATATCCAGAGGTTCCAGCCTGCGCATATCGCCCGATAATTCCCAGTAGACTCTTTTGATGGCCCGGATGGAAACACCGTCTTCGATGATGATGTCGCGTTTGGTTTTGTGACGGAGCAGCAGCACTTCGCCGGCTGAGCCGTTGTCTCCCAGGTATAATTCGTTATTCCTTGTAATACCGCAGCCAAAGCCCGTACCCAAAGTGAATCCGATCAGGTTGTGGTAACGTTTGGTGCTGCCGGCTTTTTCGAGGCGTTGATTCACATAGGGCAAAGCTCCTGCCATACATTCGCCGTAGGTAAACAAATCAGCGTCATTGTTGATGAAAACCGGCAATTTGAACTGATTTTTCAAGAAAGCTCCTAATGCAATACCTCCCCGGTAAGCCGGAAAATTATTTAAATCCATAATGATGCCACGGCTGTAGTCGGCC
Source organism: uncultured Bacteroidales bacterium (assembly GCA_964575345.1). GTDB lineage: Bacteria > Bacteroidota > Bacteroidia > Bacteroidales > UBA1402 > UBA1402. The sequence goes on along the minus strand of CAZNQD010000056.1, from coordinate 441 downwards.
GGTCCCGGGAAGGCAAAACTGATAGCAACCGGGGCCTTTTTTAATTGTGATAATACCCGGGAAAAACCCTGTTCCAGATGATCCAGGCTCTGCTCAAGCTTGTCAGCCGATGAGGGCAAACGCAGAGCTTCCACTATTTCGCGATGTGCCTGTACGGCTGAGAAAACAAAATTAGTTCCCCCGGCGTCCAGGGTCATGACTATGCGTTTGTCTTTTTCGTACATAAAGCAAAGATGTTTTAAGTTGGTTCTGAATGAGACTTTTTTTGTTGCAAAGTGTTTTGAACAGCACTGGTCAGGGTTTTACTGAGAGTGGATCTTGTAGAGAACTGCCGCATGTGGTCTCAAACTGCAATAGATGCTGTCGCTAAAAGCGAAGGTTTCGTCGAACCAAAGATCTGTGGCTTGATAAACCCCTCGAAGACCAAGCTCTTCCATACTT
>CAZNQD010000055.1:0-13607 GCA_964575345.1 uncultured Bacteroidales bacterium | reverse complement strand
CAGCCGCCGGCGAAGGCATTTACTGGAAATACGAATCGAAACTGAAAAGCTGGGATGCCGAATTGCATTCGGTGGTGGGAGCGGCCGGAGAGTTGTTTGCCATACGCACAGCCTTGTATCAGCCGGTGGAAGCCGACACCCTGCTGGACGATTTTGTGATTTCGCTGCGGGTGGCCATGCAGGGCTACAAGATTGATTACGACCCCGAAGCTTATGCCATAGAACATGCTTCGGCCAATGTCAAAGAAGAACTCAAACGCAAGGTAAGGATTGCCGCCGGTGGCATACAGTCCGTTGTGCGTCTGCGTCCCTTGCTCAATATTTTCAAATACGGCCTGCTTTCGTTTCAATACATTTCGCACCGGGTGCTGCGCTGGACCATTACGCCATTTGCCCTCTTGTTGCTGCTGCCATTGAATATTGCGCTGGCTCCGGCTTCGGTGTTTTATTCAGTGTTGCTGCTCCTGCAGCTTTTGTTTTACGGGGCGGCTTTGACGGGTTGGTTGTTTGAGCAGCGCAAGATCAAAATCAGGCTGTTTTTTGTGCCTTATTATTTTTTTGTCATGAATTATGCTGTTTTTGCCGGCCTCTGGCGTTATTTGGGCAAAAAACAGTCGGTCAACTGGGAGCGGGCCCGGCGTGCCCGGTAATAAAAATTTCCTGCCTTTGCGCCCATAATCCACAAACTTCCCGATCGCCTGCGCGACAGGAACAAAGCGGCCAGGGAGGGTTACCCTTTTACTTCCGTTGTTTGGCAAAACGTGGCATCACAGCTCTCTGCGAATTTTTCCATTTTTTGTGTATAACAACAAAAAATGAACGTATAAAAAATTACCTTTGCCTCTGATGCACTTTTTTTCCCGAAGAGGTACTATGTTTATGGAATAAGGAACAGGTGGGATATATAAGGATAGACTCCATGGTATAATTATTAGTTAGAATCTTGGTTGTTATGGAAATGAAACAGTCGATATTAGGTTTATATTTTGAAGATTTTGTTGTAGGTGAAGAAATTAAACATGCATTATCCAAAACTATTTTTGAGAGTGACAATAATTTTTTCAGCTTGCTTACTATGAATCATCATCCGGTGCATACCAATCTGGATTATGCGCAAAAAAATCAACACGGTAAAATTTTAGTGGTTGGCACCTTGGTTTTTTCGATAGTTGTGGGAATGACGGTTCCGGACATAAGCGGAAAGGCCGTTGCAAATCTTGACTACGAAGCGGTTAAGCATTTATCTCCGGTCTTTATCAACGATACCATTTATGCCAGGACTCGTATTATCAGCAAAAAAGAATCAAGATCAAAATCAGACAGAGGGATAGTTTATGTAGAAACAGTCGGATACAATCAGGATGGAGTGGATGTAATCAGTTTCAGAAGAAATGTTTTGATAAAAAAAAGAGAATATGATCAATAATAAGTATTTAATGCGGAGTTTAATGTTTGTGCCGGCTCACAACGAAAAGTTGATGGAAAGTGCTCTTAAAAGAGAGGCCGATGTTTTACTCCTCGATTTAGAAGATTCTGTTCTGCCGGCAGAAAACAAACAAATTGCCCGGAATAATATCAAGAAATACATTAGAGAAGGAAAATTTAAAGACAGAATTATTTTCCCCCGGGTAAACGATCGTGAAAGTGGACAGCTTTTACAAGACGTTTATCAACTGACTATTGATGGAGTGGAAGGTTTTATGTATCCAAAATCAAAAAAGGGTGAAGATGTCTATTTTTTCGGAAAATTGTTGGAAACGATAGAATATGAAAAAAATATCCCCAGGCATACGTTCAAAATAATAGCTTTAATCGAGACTCCGGGAGCTGTAATGAATATTCAGGATATTTGTACTGCCTGTCCCGAACGTTTAGTGGCTGTTGCTTTCGGGTGTGAAGATTTTATGACGGAACTGGGTGGCGTTCACGATGAAGATTATCAAAGTATTTTTACCGCCCGTGCAACAATTGCCATGGGGGCAAAGGCAAACTCGGTGATTCCAATTGATACAGTTCATATTAAAGTTCATGATCTGGAAGATTTGGAAAGAAATTTAAAAATTGGAAGAAATCTTGGTTTTGAGGGGATGTTGGTGTTAAATCCCAAAGAGTTGCCCCTGGTTCATAAATACTATTCTCCTTCCCGGGACGAAGTAAATTGGGCAAACGAAATGTTAAGCCTGTCGGAAGAAGCCGCTTTGCTGGGGAAAGGTGTTGCCGTGAAAGACAATAAATTCATTGGGCCACCCATGGTAAAAATGGCAAAGAACATTATTGAAAAGAATGCTCTTATTCTTTCGAAAGAACATAGAGTCTAACGAAAAAAGCATTACTACCCGGGGGGACCGGCATTGTTTTTTTTTAATTTTCTTTTTTTTGTAAAAAAAACAGAATACTTTTGGCCCGTTTCACTTTTGTCAGGGATTCGCGCCCGGGCAAACTTTTCGGATTTTCTTTTGGTAGCACCCACTGCAGGCTTATACTCCCTAATATGAACAACAGGAACACATTTCGCGTATGTCTGCTGTGCTTTTTCGTTTTGCTGCAGGGCGGCTACCTTGGAGCCAAGCCCTCGGAGTACCTGAGTGACTCGCTGGCAAGGGAGTTGAAAACGGCCGGAACGGCCGAACAAGGGCCGCTGCTGATAAGTATTTGCAACGGCTATTACGATACTCAGCCCGACAAGGCCAAACAGTATGCCCGGCAGTTGATTGCGCTGGGCGAAAAGACCGGAAACACCACCTGGGTGATAAAAGGCTATTACGGGCTGGCCCTGGCCGATTATTACCATTCCGTTTTGCCCGAAGCTTACCGGAATTTTGAGCAATCCTACCGTTTGTCGAAAGAGGCCGGAAATGATTCGACGGCGATGCCAGCACTCAATTCCATGGCTGTGATTCACGCCCGCCTGGGACGCTACGATAAGGCCGGAGAGCTGTTTCGTGAAATAGGTAAACTGGCGCGAAAAAACGGGCAACAACAGGTTTACGTCACTTCGCTGATGAATCTGGGCAATTGTTTCCACGAACAATCCAATATTGACAGTGCTCTTTTTTATTATAACTCGGCTTACCGGCTTGCTCAACAATATGGCCTGATTCTTTCGGCTGTCAGTTTCGGCATAAATATGTCCGAACTGGAAAAAGAACGCGGAAATAACGCGATGGCCCGCCAATACATTCTCGAAGCCCTTGACCTTGCCCGCAGCTCAAACAATACCGGCCAGGTGCTGGCCTGTCTCTCGGGCCTCTCGGGCATAGAGCTTAAGATGAAACATTTCGCCGAGGCCGAAAACTACGCCTTTGAAGCCCTGAAGCTGGCCGAAGGTACCGGGGCCAAAGACGAGATAATGGCTTCTTATTATGCCTTGTACCGATCGAAAGAGGAGCAGCACAAAGCGGACGAAGCCTTATCCTACTTTAAAAAATACACGGCGATAAAAGACAGCATCCTCAATAATGAAGTGCAGACTCAGATTTTGGAACTATCGGCCCGCTACGAGAATGAGAAAAATGAGAACACCATCCTGGCTCAGGAAAAACACCTGAAACAAGCCCGGCAACGATTGGTTTTTTTGTTTATGCTGACGGGTTTTCTGCTTGGTGTCATCCTGCTCGGAGGGCTGGTTTACCACAAACGGAACCAGATGCTGCAGCAATTGCTGGCAAAAAACCTGGAAGCCATGGAAGCAGAACGCTCCGGTGGCGGAATCGTTCCAATGACTTGTTTTCGGGAACCCCTGAATCGCAAAAAATACAGCAACTCGAGCCTGGCGGCCTCTTCCAAAGAATTTTTGGAATTGGAGCTGAACAGGTTGTTTACAGAGCAGAAACCCTGGAGGCAGCCTGACATCAGCCTCGATAAAATTGCCAATTTACTGGACACCAACACCAAATACCTGTCGCAAATCATCAATCAGACTCATGGGAATTCCTTCCCTAATTTTATCAACGAGCTCCGCATCAAGGAGGCCCGCTGTATGCTGATTGACCGCGCTTATGCTCATTACACCATCGAGGCCATAGGAAAAATGACGGGTTTCAATTCTAATTCTTCCTTTGTCAACGCTTTTAAGCGTTATACGGGCTTTACCCCCTCCTTTTTTAGAAATTCCCAGAAAAAACAAGCTGGAACAACAAGTTTCTACAACATTCCGAATTCAATAGATTAATGTAGAAACGACAGATTCAGAGTTTTTGCTTCTATAGTATTTTTACGTTTGCTTCTATAGTATTTTTTACGTACTCTGTTCTGTTAATATTCTGCAATAGTATGAAAAGGATTTTACTTGTTTTGTTTCCTGCCCTTATTTCGATCTTTGCGGCGCAAGCTGCTGTTCCGGCTAAACCGGACACCATCCTTGGGATGAGTAAGATTTGTCCGGAAATTGAACGTGCCTGGTACAGGACCTCAGCTGCCGAAGGGGCTCTTTCTTACGAATGGACGCTGCCGGCCGGAGTGAGCGGCAGCAGTAATGTGGACTCTGTTGAATTGTTTTTTTCAGGTCAATTCAAAGGAGGCACTTTGTCGGTGCGGGTGCAGAATGCCGAGGGCTGGAGCGAGCCCTGTTTTTTGCTTCTGGCCAGGGGTGTGCTGCCCTCGCAAGCCGGAGAAATCCGCGGACAAGTCCGTCTCTGTCCGGAGGAAGGCTCCGCGACTTACTACACCGACCCTATACCGGGCGCTACTGCCTACGAATGGATGCTTCCCTCCGGATTCAGCGGCAGCAGCAGCTCCAACAGCATAACGCTGGATTATAACGCCGGTTCTTCGCCCGGTTTTTTACAAGTGCGGGGAGTCAACGATTGCGGCCCGGGTGAAACAGCCTCCCTGGAGCTGAAATTCGAAACTGAACTGCAACGTCCGGGCCCCATCACCGGAGCAGCAAGCCTGGAACGGCACGGCATGATCAGCCTTTCGGTGCCCTACGACCCTCAGGTACAATACTACGAATGGACGGGATCCAAAGGCCTTTACCTTCACGGCTGGAGAAATACCTGTACGGTATCGGCTGATGCCGGAACCCCTACGGGTGATCACTACATACAGGTTACGGCCACAGGTAAGTGCACCGAAAGAACAAGTGAATCATTCCAAATCGATGTGGTAGAAGCTGCTGTCCGGCATGGGGTCTGGGATAGGCGTTTTTCGGGTGTGGTGGGTGGATTTGTGCAAGATGTGGCGCATTTCGGAGGAGCTTTGTACGTCTGCGGCTCGGAACTTTCTGCCGGCTCCAAGTACGGAAAGTTGATGAAATGGGACGGTTTTGAATGGGATTCGGTTTCGACCCTTGTTTCGGCCGGTGAAATAAAAGTGCTGGAAGTGTTCGAAGACAAGCTCTATGCCGGCGGTTCGTTCCAGGATGCCGGCGGGCTGGCCGATGCCGATCACCTGGCCTGGTACGACGGAAGCAACTGGCACGCGGTGGAAGACAAACCCAACGCAGCTGTGGACTATCTTTTGGCCGGACATGGAAAGCTCATCGTTTCGGGTGATTTCACGGCTGCCGGTGAAAAGCAGATTCCCTACAATGCTGTGTTGATGAACAATGCCTTGTTTTTCCCGGTCGATACGGCCAAAATGGATATTCAACAATCGCTGCTGGCAGAATCAGAAATACTGAGCTTTTATGCGGCCGGTTATCAAAGAGACAATAAAAGCGGAGATTTGTATCGGATGACGGAAATTACGCCGGAGGGTTCTTTCAAAAAGCTGGAACAGAGGGAGTATACCATCAAGTATGACACCACCTGGTACCGCGATAGCTATGCCTATTCTTACCGCGTTGACGATTACCAATATTTTATAGTAAGAACCGATACCCTGATTGACTATAGCTTTGCTATGCCCAACTATGCCGTGAATCAACTTCTGGTAGTGGGCAATACGGTTTATGCCGCCGGTAAATGGTTCGTCAGCGACCGGGGAAATCCGGTCACTGACTCCGAGGGGCTGGTTTCGTTCACCCGCAGGGAAAGAGATATCTGGGGTAGCGATTACGTGCTGAAATGGTACGGGGTAAAAGGCGAATGCAGCAGCATCAGCCTGCAGGACGGAAAACTTATTGTAGTCGGCAGCTTTGAACGGGTACAGAATCCGGGAGGATCGATGCTGGAATGCCCCAGTGTGGCTGTGCTTGATCTCAATACCGAAAACTGGTCTGCTTTTGACGACGAGCTTAAAACCTTCGAAAATAACGCTGTGAGTCGGGTGAAAACGCTGGACGGTGTCAATTATCTGCTGGGGAGCAGTTATCTGGAGGCTTTTTACGAAAAAGGGGGCAGCCGCAACCTGGTAGCCCGAATCAACGGCCAATGGAAACAACTTGCCAATTGCGGCTTGTCGGGTAGCGTGAGTAAAATCCTGTCGGTACCGGGCCAGTCGAAACGGGTGTTGGTTTTGGGTGATTTCTCCCTGCCCAACGACACCAATATCCATGACCTCGCTTACTGGGACGAAGACCAGGGCTGGTTGCCCCACGGAACCAACGGCTCGAGGCAAGTGCTGAAATCGGTCTATGCTGCCGCCTACGACCTTGATCAGTTGTATATTGCCGCGCGGCTCACCGACGAGCGGATAGTAGTAGCCAGGATGGGCTTGTCGGGTTGGGAAGTGTTGGGACAACCCGACAACAATGTCTTAGATATGTGCTACAAGGGCGGCCTTTACGTGGCAGGCGATTTTATGTCCATCGGCGATGTCGTGGGGACAGCCCACATAGCCAAATGGTTCAAGGATGAATGGACGGCTTTGGATCAGGGTTTGCCCGAAAGGGTCAGTACGGTGGTACACGACGGAACCTCGCTGTTTGCCGGGGGTGATTTTTACGACCTGAACGGAGATACCAACTTTGACTACGTGGCCAAATGGAACGGAACAAATTGGGTGAAAGTAAGCGAAAATTCCCGCCTGAACTATTGCGTATACAAGCTGGCGGTACGGAATACCGGGGGTACCCCCGAATTGTTCGCGGGCGGGCCCTTCGGCTTGAGAAAGCTCACCGATGGTTATTGGATCAGCTATCAGTACAAAGCCCTGCCGCAGTATTATCCTGTTACTGATATAAGCTTCAACGGCGAAATCATTTACCTGGGTGGGCATGAATGGGCTAAGCCGGCCATCTATCGTTGGAACGGGAAAGACTGGACCACTTTCCCCGAAAACCTGACAGGCGAAGTGAATGCCGTCTTGTTCAACAACGGCAAACTCTATATGGGTGGATATTTTGGCGGCGGAGACAGAGGGACTGTGTCTTCGCGCTTTGGCATTTTCTATCCCGAAGACTGCAGCTTCCCCGGAGCGGCGGGAGAGCTGAAAATTATTCCGCAGAAGGCCGGAAGCAAACAGATTTGTTACGGAGACAGCTTATTCCACCTGGCTGCCGTTTCTTCGTTCCTGACAACTGAATACGAATGGGTCTTGCCTTTTGGCGCTTCGCTGCTGGGCGATGTAAACAACGACACCATTTGTGTGCGCCTGGCCAATAATTTCTGGGGAGGAGAATTTCAGGTCTATCCCAGGAACGAATGCGGATACGGCCTGCCCTCCAAATTGTACATTAATGCACCCCAAAAACCGGAATTGTATCTCGATCCGAACATGCAAACGGAATTTTGTGCCGGAACCAGCGGCAATGTCCTGACGGTGTATTCGAATTGTTACGATAATTACAGCTGGAATCTGCCACAAGGTTTCGGTGGCAGCAGCACCAGCGCCACCCTGGTGTTTGACATAGAGCCTACCGCTCTTTCGGGCGACATCACCCTGCACGGGGAATGTGACTGCGGCAGTGTTGATACCGTGATACATATTACCGTCAATCCGGCTCCGATGCCGGTGGGCGACATCGCCGGGCCGGCCTTGGTTACTAAAGGCCAGACGGTGGTGTATCGTATTCCCTTTGTATCGAACGCGCTGATTTACACCTGGACATTGCCCGAAGGTTTCTCGGGAAACAGCAATGCAGACAGCATAGTGGTAACGGTTGGAGAGGACGCCCTGGCCGGACTCATCAAGGTGTGTCAGTTGAACGATTGCGGCCCGGGGCCCGAATCGACTCTGTTCGTTTCCATCGGAACGGGTGGACCGCAGGGACCGCAGGGAGACAATCCACTAGCTCTCTGGCCCAATCCTGTAGACGACAGGGTTTACTTTTCGTCCGAGGGCAAAACGACGGTGCTAAGTCTTGAACTGCTCAATATGCAGGGCCAGACGCTGGTGCGTTGGACGAATGCAAGGAGCCCCTTGTTGCTGCCTGCAGATTTGCCTGCCGCAACCTACCTGATCAGGATTCTGACAAGCGAAGCTTGCTATTACCGTAAACTCCTGAAAAAATAAGTATTATTCATCACTAAAGTTCTAATCACATGAATAAATCATTCAACACCTCAACATCCAAACATTACAAAGCAAGTCTGGCCAAAAGAGCCGGCCTTGTTTTGTTGGTCTTCCTGGGCCTTGCCTCACAGAGTAATTCGCAAAGCTTTGATTGGGGATTGTATAACGCCGGTGATCCCGGCTGGATTTCGGCCTCTGTCAACAAAAACGGTAACTTCTTTTTTATGGGGAGTGCCAACGAGGGTATGGACATTGACGGCTTTTCCTTTACAGGCGCATCGCAATACGTGATGATGGTCAACCACAGCGGCCACGTGGAGTTTCTGAAAAAAACCTCGGACGATATTAATTCGCTGGTAGCCGACAACAACGACAATTTCTTTATGGCCTTTGATATGCCTTTCATCGCCGGCAATCCCTTTTACATTGACGACGATACTATAGCATATGAAAGCGAATCAAGTAAGATTTTGCTGGCCAAATTCGACCGGAGCGGCAAACAATTATGGAATGTGCAGTATAAACCGGAAACCACCGGATTTACAACGCATGTTCTCCAATCGCACAGCGATGAGAAAACGGTGATGATTGCCGATAACCTGGGCAATGTCTATCTGTATCTTAACAGGACCGGCAACGAAAACGCTGTCATTGGTGACACCAGCTTGAGCTGGAACGGAAAAGCCCTGTTGAAATTTGGCCCCGGGGGTGAATTCATTTACTGCAAAAATGTTTCCGGTTTTACCCTCAGCAATATGTGCGTTGATGCCAAAAACAACCTTTATCTGACCGGGCAGCTTGAATCTTATGCCAACAAGGATTACAACATCTGCGATTTTGGCAATGGGGTGGTTTTGAGCTATACCGAGCTGCTTACGACTCAATATCAACTTTATACGGCCAAATTTGATCCCGACGGCAAGGCTTTGTGGGCTGTACTGACCAGTGTTCCGCTCCCGAAATCGGGTATAAACGGTGTGGTTACCCAAACCACCGACATAGTATGTGACAAGAACGACGCACCTCATTTGGTGGGTTACTACAATACCAGCGTGGTTTTCAACGAATATGATACTTTGGAGGGAGTTGGCAGCGGTAGTGTGAGGAACGCCTTTATTGTGAAATACAACACCGATGGCAGTTATCAATGGGCCAAGACCTATGTGGACGTTTCCACCAAGTACAAAGATTCCGAAATCAGGCAATTAAGGTTCGGCTCCAACAACGATATCTATTTGTTCTGCCTCTATATCCAGCGAGGCTGTGATTTCTTTGGAAATGAATTACCAAGAAACAGCGTATCGGGTAGTGGCGACAGAATGTTGGCCAGGCTGGATTCTGAATTCAACCTGTTATGGTGGAAATACATTACGTCGGGCGAAGACAACAATTGCTATCCCAGGATGGCGGTGACCGATAGGGATGAGATATACCTCACCAGCGGCGGATTCGGCTCATACACTACTATTTGCACCCTGGTGTTTCAGGATTATTACACCCCCGTCGAAGATTCCGTCGGCAAGGGAGCCATAGCCGGAAATCCCTATTTTGTGAAATTCAATCCGGGGCAGGCCAACAGCCTGCATTCCCCAACAGGGCTTACTGAGGCTGAGTCTTGGCCCAATCCGGTAGAAAATGTCTTGTATATTAAAAACAGAGCTCAGGCTGACAGGCTGGATATAGTATCGCTCAACGGCCAGCTGCTGTGGTCGTATACAGACGTTTTGCCCGAAAAGGACGGAATCAGGGTAGGGCAGCTTAAACCGGGCTTGTATTTTGTCAGGCTATATCACGACAACAAGCTTTCTGTTCTGCGTTTTGTAAAGAAATAGCGGTCCTTGGTGCTATAAGAAAAAAAGTCGGTCAAGCGGGAAAGGCCCGGGCGTGCATACTGATAAAAAATTCCTACATTTGCGCCCATGATCCATAAGCTTCTCGATCGCCTGCGAGGCAGGAATAAAGCAGCCAAAGAGGGTTACCGCACGGCCTTCAAGGCTACGGGTCTGTTTGGAGGGGTGCAGGTAGTGACCATTTTGACCGGCCTGCTCAAGTCCAAGCTGGTGGCTGTATGGATGGGCACCACGGGTTTTGGCATACTCAGCTTGTTTAACGCGGCGGTCAACCTGCTCTTTTCGATCAGTAATCTGGGATTGCAGAGTTCTGCAGTGCGCGATATCGCGGCTGCTTCGGCTGACAGAGGAAAAACCCTGGCCATCATCAAAGCCGTCAATCGCTGGGTACTGGCCAGCGGCCTGCTGGGTACTCTGCTTACCATCGTCATGTCGCCCTGGCTCAGCCGCTGGGTGTTTGAGTCGGACCAGTACGTGGGAGCTTTTATTTTGCTGTCGGCAGCCGTGTTGCTGATGGGACTGTTCAATCAGGACTACGCGGTGTTGCAGGGCCTGAGGAGGCTCAGGCTGATGGCTCAGGCCAATATTGTCGGTGCCCTGGCGGGTTTCGTCTGTTCGGTGCCGGTCTTTTATTTTTTCCGCGAAGAGGGTTTGGCCTGGACAGTGGTGATTGCTGCTCTGGCCTCTTTGGTGGTGAGTCTGCTCTACGTCCGCAAGCTGGGCTTGATTTTGCCCAAACAGGACTGGCGTACTTCGATGGTGTTGGGCAGCGATACGGTGAAGCTGGGCATAATGATGGCCATCAGCAACATCGCGGTTTTTTTGGTACAATTTGTAGTCAAGACGTATATTTCGCATCAGGGCGGCCTGGATGATGTGGGACTCTATCAGGCGGGCTGGGGGCTGAACGAACAATATCTGGGCCTGGTATTTACGGCCATGGCCAAGGATTATTTCCCCCGTCTTTCGCAGGTGGCCAACGACCGTTTGCGGGTGCGAAAGAGCATCAACGAGCAGGCCGAAATCGCCATTTTGATTTTGGCGCCCATGGTGATAGTGATGCTGGTGTTCCTGCCTTTTGTTGTGCGTCTGCTCTATTCGGGCGATTTCGACGGCATAGTGCCCATGGCTCGCTGGCTTTTGCTGGGTTCCCTGCTCAAGGCAGGTTCCTGGGCCATTTCTTTTGTCTTCCTGGCCAAAGGACACGGCAAAACCTATTTATTCAATGAATTGGGTATTAAATTCATCACTTTGCCCGCTTACATGCTGGGATACAGTTTGTTCGGACTCCTGGGCATAGGCTATGCCTATGTACTTTGTTACGGCATTTATTTTCTTTGGGTGGGCATAGTGGCTTACCGAAAATATCAGTTGATTTATTCCGGGGTATTTTGGAGAATGCTGGCTTTGACCACCACGGTGCTGACAGTTTATCTGCTGATGGAACCCGTTTTGATTTCGGGGGGGCTGCATTATTGGCTGGGTATTCCCTTGATTGTTTTACTGGGCATCTATTCGCTGCTGGAATTGAAGAAACGATTGTTTTAAACTGTATTGACCATAATCATGCAGATAAAATTTTGATTTAGGTCATTATTCCGAAGGACTCAGCAGAAAGTTTTTTGTAGAACCGGTGGAAACAATACCTTTGCAAAAAGAGCAAAAAGGACAAAGGACGAAAAGCAAAAAAACGAAAAGAACGATCATAGCATGAGCAAAAAAATAGTGATTATCGGCGGCGAAGGCAATGGCGGTGTGATTGCCTCCTGTATAGAAGATATGCGTCTGCGCTACCACATCCTTGAATGGGAGGTGGTAGGTTTTATCAACGATTATGAACAAAGCGTCAGCGGCTATCCGGTGTTGGGAGGCACCGATGACGTGCAGGATATTCTGCAACGCCACCCCGATTATTACCTGATGTGGGGCATCCACACCATAGGACGCAATTATTTGATTGAGAAAGTATTTAATAAGGTGAATCTTCCCCGGGAACGCCTGGCGACTATCGTGCACCCTTCGGCCTTTGTGGCTCCCAATGCTCATTTGGAGCCGGGGGTGTTTATTATGTCCAATTGCTACGTCGGCCCGGCTGCCCATATCGGCCTTTGTTCTATGCTGATGGCCAATGCCATTGTGGGGCACAATACCCGGGTGGGGCCCTTATGTCATTTTTCGGTGGGCTCCATTACCAGTTCTTACGATACCATCGGTAAGTGCTCATCGATTTCCTTTGGAACGGTAGTGCTCGAAAAGAAAAATATCGGCAACTTTGCAGTAGCCGGGGCTTCGAGCCTGGTGACCAAAGACATTCCCGACGGCGAGATCCACATCGGAACTCCGGCCCGATTTATGAAAAAAGTGGCTGAGGCATAACAATCTTTGTTTTGTAAAGGGCTGCACATCTGCGGTTACAGCGACGCTGCCGCCGGTTCCCTGCTTTTTAATTGAACTGGTTTGTTTCTAAAAGATTGGTTAAAAATACCCTGAGGACTACTGCGATAACAGATAATGCCATATATTTGAGCTTTGAATGCACTTTGAGCAAAAACGAACTTAAATATACTTATGGATGAACGCATAGCAAAACTGACCGCCGTGGCTGCCCAATTGCGCCGTGATGTGGTCAATGCGGTATATTACGCCAAAGACGGCCATCCCGGGCCCTGTATGTCGGCTGCCGATTTGATGGCTGTCTTGTATTTTGATTTATTGCGTATCAATCCCGGGGACCCTTCCTGGATCGACCGTGACCGTTTTATATTGTCCAAGGGACATGCCTGCCCCTTATGGTATGCTGCACTGGCCCGCAGGGGCTATTTCCCTCCCGTGGAGCTTAAAACCCTCAGATCTTTGGGTTCCAGGCTGCAAGGCCATCCGGATCTGAAAAAAACTCCGGGAGTGGATGCCAATTCCGGTTCGCTGGGCCATGGCCTGTCGCAAGCCTGCGGCATGGCGCTTGCTGCCCGTAAACGGGGTTCGGACAGCCTGAATGTGGTGATTACCGGTGACGGGGAACTCAACGAAGGCATAGTTTGGGAAGCGGCCATGGCTATTGCTCATCTTAAACTGACCAACCTCATAGCCATAGTCGACAACAACGGCATGCAGAGCGGCGGCAAGGTGGATAAGGTGAGTGGCCTGTATCCCCTGCGCGAAAAATGGGAAGCCTTTGGCTGGTATGTAATCGAAGTAGACGGACACGATATAAGTCAGCTTTTGCCTGTGCTCGAAAAGGCCTTTATCCGGGGCAGGGCAACGCGCGAGGAACGTCATGGAATTAGCCTGCTGCCAGAGCATTTCGATCCGGGGCAGGCTTCGGCCGGCACACCGCATCCCGACCAGCCCGTGGTGCTGATTGCACACACCCTCAAGGGGAAGGGTGTTCCCTATATGGAAGGCGATAATTCCTGGCATAAA
>CAZNQD010000054.1:0-13915 GCA_964575345.1 uncultured Bacteroidales bacterium | reverse complement strand
AAGGTGTAGAAATATAACCTTCGATAAGGGAGCTGCCGAATTGTGCATTTTCTATTACCATACCGTCAATCACCAATAGGGGTTGGTTGGAGGCATAGAGGGAATTGAAACCCCGGACAAAAAGATTCGCACCCGAGCCTTCCATACCCGATCTGAACATAGTATTCAAACCCGATACCTTAGCCTGCAAAAGCTGCTCGGGCATAGTGGCCACTTCGGTGCTTTTGTCCTGATCCAGAAATACAACTGCTGAGCTCAGGTGGCTGTTATTTACTGTCCCCAGAGGCATCAGCACTTCTTTGTAGACGGAATTGGCAAAATCTTCCGCATGCAGTTTTATTATCAATTGAGTTCTGCCCCGCAGCGCTACTTTCTTAGTCTGATAACCCGGACCGGATACACTGAGCTCTGCATCGGCCGAGGGCAGGCTCAAACTGAAACTGCCGTCGTCCGCCGTCATGGCAGAGGTAAGATTCTGCACAGATACGCTGATACCGGGTAAAGCTTTTTGACCGGCCTGAGACAACACCTTGCCGGTAACGGTCACAACCTCGTCCTGAGCCTTCGCCGGTAAAAAGGCAATCCCTGTCAGCAGCAGGAGTATCCCTATGGTTTTTAAGCATTTTATCATGGTTCTTGGGCTTGAATATTCGCTAATCATTTTCATCGATCATTTCAGGCACCAAACGGATGTAATCCAAAAAGATCAAACCGTTGGAGGTGCTGTTGGAAGCGCTGGTATAGGAAGAATTGGTAACATAAAAACTGGCAGTTCCCATCGATGTGCAATTCAGGTAATCACGGGTATTGGCAGCAGCCAGCGGGGTGGACAGCGCTTCGTAATCTCCGCTGGCCTTGTACCAACGCAGAGGCATTTCGGTTTCGACTCCGGCATTTACACCTATGGTGTGATTACGTCCGGTTGCGTCGGTCGTATCGGGGGTAATGCCCACCATTACCTTGGCTCCCGACTGCAGCGACAAATTTTCAATAATACCGTTGTTCCGCTTCAGCTCCGGCCTTCCAGGCAGGGAAATGTAAAGCTTTTGGGTGACCCGGTACACCGAAGGGCAAGCCTGATTGGGATCTTCGGGATTATATAGGACATCAAGGGTATCCCCGGCAAAATGATTTTCGAAATCATCGTAGGTTTTCCAATAAAGCCGGTACTTGGTCGAATAGAGCCTGGGGCTGTATTTGAGGTAAAAATTGATGGATTTATCGTAATAAGAACCCGAAGCCGTGGCGCTGTAATAATAATAGTTAACCGTTTTCGACAAGGTGGTATCCACCCCGTCCAGAACTGTGGAATAATCAAAA
Source organism: uncultured Bacteroidales bacterium (assembly GCA_964575345.1). GTDB lineage: Bacteria > Bacteroidota > Bacteroidia > Bacteroidales > UBA1402 > UBA1402. The sequence continues at coordinate 12,595 of CAZNQD010000054.1, read as the reverse complement.
CTTTCGGACCAGCGGCCGGCGACCATCACATCCCTGCCTCCCATGGCGTAATCGCGCAAACGTATGTATGTGTAGGAAGGATTGAGGCTTTCTGCGTAATCTTCGCCCTGAATATATACTTCTTTGATTTTATTATCCTTCATCCGGATATTAACACTGTCGCAAATCAACAACAGGCCGTTGGAAGCCTCTAACCTGTCCAGCACGAGGGTTTTGCTCATATCCAGGCTCAGGCTGTTTGTATTCAGGTAGGTCGGATTGTTTTCTTCAAAACCGGCAGTGGAACAAATCAAATCGTTGATAAGTTCGCGGGTCGCTACCAAATCCGTCAGGCTGTCGTTAACCGCTCTGATGCTTTCGTCCCATTGCTGCATGTATTTGGCGTATTTAGCCTTGAGATTGGCAAAATTACTATTGTTCAACAGTACAAAACAATACGAAGAATCCTCCTGATGTATCGACAAACTTTCCAGGTAAGGATTGTAATACCGGTAAGCCGTATCGTAAACGGGTTTGCCGCTGAGAGGGTCTACCCCGGTTTGTATACTCTTGACAGGATCCATAATGGAATCACCGGCCAGGAAGATTACCCGTGCAATTTCCAAAGAGTCCTTGTAGGCTGAAATCAGCTCGTAAAGATTGGCTTTGGGTAAACTGAGGCTGTTACTGGTGCGGAGAATACCGTTGCTGCAAACCATCTCATTCGCGTTAAGCAACAGGTCGTCCAGCTTAAGGCGTTTGCCGCTCAACATCATCAAATACTCCATCGAACTCAGGTCTGCCGCGTTGTAGCTCAAAGCGGCAATATGATTTTTAACCAGATTCTTCTTTACTTCCACCGAGGCCGACTCATAAGCGGACAAGACAGTGTTGATTGGTGCAAAAACCGTATAATTTTCCATGGATTCCAGCACTGCATCGTAACCTGTTTCCTGCAGGAAAGCCTGAAACAGGCTCAGCTCCTGATCAGCCTTTATGGCCTGGAACAATGAGGATTCCAGGTTTTTATCCACCGGGCGGATGTGTTCGGCCCACTGATCTGCACAACTCAGCAGCATTGCACTCAGCAGCATAAGACCTACACTTTTTAGAGAAACGTATTTCATTGTTTTTCTATTAATTATTAGCTACTCTTCTGTCTCTTCGACCGGACAATTGCTGCCATCTTCGGGAAAGATGCGGCAATCGGGGGTACCTTTTGTAACCAGGGTACCGTCTATAGCAATCATAGGCCATACCTGATCGTCGTTGATCGGGATAAATTGTATCATATCCCAGTTGTTGCCCACGTCTTTGGAATCTACCAGCCCATCAAAACGTAAAATATGCGATCCGGTTGTTTTTACGTCTATAGTGGCAATATTCTTGCTGTTGAAGACGCTGATCCGGAATTTGGCATTGTATTGCTTCCAACCTTTAGCCTCCAGCTGGTCATCGTCCAGTTCCACGGGCATATAATCCTGCAGGTCTACAACAGCCGGGAATATTTGATCCTCTTCGCCCTCCTGTTTAAAGGTGGTTCTGAACTTACAGGGATTCATTCGTCTCCAGCAAATCCAAACATGATACTTGCCGGCCACCAGCACAGGAGTCTTGATTTCCAGCCATTGCATCACCCTGGCACACACCCTGAAAGTAAGATAATCGTTGTACACATACTGCGATTTCTGATCGTAGGCTCCGTTGATGTCGGGCAAGCCCCAGGCGGAATAGGTAACCGTGGGATTATTGTTTCCGCCCCAGTTCATCATAGACAATTCTCCCGGCTGATATGTCACGCTGGTGCCGGCTTTACGGTAACCTTTGAGTGCTTTTATCTCGGGTTGGTCTCCCATATCCCAATACACACGATAGGCCGCCCGTTGTATAATTTCGAGCATGTCATCGATGGTTTGTACCACTCCGTTGGAACAATTGTAATCCACGTAAACACCCTGTCTGTCCATAAAAATACCGTCTTCGTCAATTCTTTCTGTTTTGAAGCGGTTCAAATACAAATGCTCATCAACCATGGTAATGGTGATAGGCTGGCCTTTGACGGAAGTATTTAGCGTGGTGGACAACAAGACATCAGCGATGTAAATCCTGCCCGGCAGGCAATGATAACCCAGCCAGTTGCTCAGCAATTGCTTGTCGGTGAATTCCGATTTCAGGTCATTTTCCCTAAGGCGGGCCAGCAAATCGCTAATGTCGGCGATTCCGGCCTTTTCGAAAGCAGCATTGGTTTGAACCAAAAGCGTAATGTAGGCGGTATCCTGCAGGAAATCTTCTATTTTGATGTTGTAGTCAGTCTTTAATTCGTTTACAAAAGATTTCATGGTAGAAAAGGCCGAATCGGGCATGGCCTCCAGGCTTGCCTCCACCGACTGTGCCGGCAGCGATAAAAAGTGGTCCACCACATGCACCAGTCCGTTCCCCAGCCTGATATTGGCTTCCAGTATTTTAGCCTCGCGATTGACAATGATTTGGATATTGCCCTCGCCGTCCATTTCTGTTTTGGTTGTCAGGAACTGATTGTTCATGTTGGCCGCGCTCAAACGGCTTTCAACAAAATCCGCCGTCGAAAGGGTGTCGCTTACGAAATGATATTTCACCATATAAGCGGCATCTGCCTGAGTCAAAGTAGTCAGATCGAGATTCTCAGCCTCAAGATAGGCACTGACCGCCTGATTGGTTGGGGCAAAGCAGGTATAGGTGCCATAGGCATGCACCATTCCCCTGAGATCAGCAATATCTATTATATTCAGAAACAGCGACAATTCCTCCTTGCTTTCCAGGTATTCATCTATCATCAGTTCGGCCGAGGTCTGATACAGACCTTTGTCCAGGTTGGTCTTACAGGAGCTGAACAAAGCAGGCAGCATAATCAGGCAAATCAGGATAGCCCTCAGTACGGCTTTTATATTGAATAAATGAACTGTTTTCATATTTACGGCTTATTTGTGTTTATATCGTAAAAAGGATTCTGCACCAACAAAGGATTTGATTCAATATCTCCTTGAGGCAAGGGCAAATAATGACTATTAAAGTTCTTGTACTTCACCTGCAGGCTATACACTTTGTCGGGCGTAGTGCTGTTGGGCACTATGGACATCAGGTAATTTAATTTGGCATAATTGTTTCTTTGGGCATTTCTCAGCACATCAAACCAGCGTTTGCCCTCGAACATCAACTCCCTGGCCGATTCTTCCAAGACAAAAAGCTCCAGCAAATCCTTATCTATACTTCCCGAACCATCTCTTTCAAGCTCAGTGGTTTCAACCGCGCAGGAGCGATCGCGCAGCAAACGGAGTAATTCGTAAGCTTCTTCCAGTTTGGCCTGATCCTCTCCGGCCAGCTGGGTCAACGCTTCGGCTTTCATCAGGTAAACCTGGGCCATACGATAAATAATCAGATTGTTGGTCATATTTTCTACCGTGTGCACCTCATTACCGTCGTAATTGACACCGGCCATCTTCCAGACATAGCCCCCTTTGGAATTGATGGAAGCACGAATATCAAAATATTCGGGATCGCCTTTGGCTGTATGAATAAAAATATCAGTACTTATATATTGGGCATTGGGTATCAGTGTTCGATTGGAATGGACCAGATAATTGTAAAAAGGATTGGTTACATCCCGGTTGAAAGGCAATTCGAAAATACTTTCCACGCTGTTGCCATCAATGTAAAGGCTTTGGAACAAATCGTAAATACCGGCGGGCGAAGGATGAAGAACGGTGTCGCCCTGGTCGGTTACGGCTTCCGTTTTAGGTACAGGAATCAAGGCAAATTGCCCGCTGTTCAAAATTTCGTCGCAAACATTCACACAAGAAGCATAGTCTTCCTTCCAAAGATAAATGTCGGCCAAAAGGGCATCGACAGCGTAGCGGGTCATCTGGCCCTTGTTTTCGGCCACCGAACCGTAGTTGTATGGAATGCTGTTGTTGGTTCTGAGTCCCTCCAGCTGGAGCACCAGGGTATCGAGTATCTCATTCCCGGGAGTCTTTGCCAGGGGCAGGTACTGAGAATCGTCCACATAAGCATCCAGTGAAAGAGGAACGTCTTTAAAAGTGCGAACCAGGTAAAAATACATCAGGCTGCGGACGGCAACTGCCTGAGCCATGTAAGCCTCCAGCTCCTGTTTGGTAAAGGATTCGTCCTGTTCGTAAGCCTCCGGAGCAAATTTGAGCAGCAAATTGCAATTGTTGATGGTCGTGTAAAACGAAGCCCAGTTACACAGGCTGTTATCTGCCGAGATTTCTCCCTGCCTGACTAAATTCAAAGCTGCATTTACAGAACGGCCATTCGTGATCATATCAGCCCTGACTTCTCCCCAAAGCCAGATTTTTGAACTCAGATCGGAGGACAACATAGAGCTGTAAATGCCCTTCATGGCCGAAGCCACATCTTCCTTGCTTTTCCAGTAGGCCTGCTTGGGCACACTATCCTCGGGCAGCAAATTCAACCAGTCGCTGCACGAAACAGAGCTCATCAGAAGCAAAGGCAGTAATATAGCCAGTATTTTGTTTGATTTTTTCATAACTTCCGTTCGCATCAAAAGGTTAATGAAACGCCTATCATATAGTCTCTGGGCCGCGGCGTGCTGGCATAGTCGTAACCGGCAGACAGCGGATTACTGATATTGACTTCGGGATCCATGCCGGTGTAGCCGGTCCATACATAAAGATTTTGCAAGGTAATAAAGAAGGAAGCGCGCTGAAGGAAAGTATTCTTTAACTGCTCTCCCGACATATTATACCGGAAAGTAAGCGACTTGAAGCGCACAAAAGAACCATCTTCGACAAACCTGTCCGAAGCCAGATAATTGTAACCCTTTCTGTACAGAGCTCTGGGCAACAGGTCGTCGGGAGCCTCGGACTCATCCGGGTAGACATGCCTCCAGCGTCTCAGCACCGACAAACTTTGGTTGTCGAAGGCATACATATTCTCCATGTTCAACTTGGCGAAGTTGATAACATCATTGCCGTAACGGAAATTAAAGAAAGCATCCATACTGAATTGCTTCCAGCTGAGTTTTCCGCCAAAACCGCCCGAAAACAAAGCCATGGCGTTACCCAGCCAGACAATGTCCTGATAATCAATATTACCGTCGTTATTCACGTCCACATACCTGGCATCACCGGGTTGAAACTGATAATCGATGGAAGGATAACTGAAGCGCATATAAACAGGCTCCTGTTCTCCCTTGTCGTTATAGGTATAAATCTTGTCGCCCTTTTTGTCGCGGGCAATGGTTTGGTCTTCGTTCAAATAAACTCCGTCGTACAAATAGCCGTAATAAGAGCCCAGAGGCTGATCTACTATTAGCTGGGAAATGTAACTGGCATTAGAAGTGCTAAGGCCCGATTCCTGAGGATACAATTCCGAAATCTCCCTTAAACGGTTGTCGTTACGTGCAAAATTCAGATTCAGCGACAAGGTCCAGTCTTTGGTTTTGATGGGTATGGCAAAACACTGAAATTCCCAGCCATTGTTGTCCATACGGCCCACGTTGGTGTTGACCGAAGAAAAGCCGGTGGTAGTAGGAATCTTCAGATTGTACATAAACAAATCGCGGGTTTTCTTTTGATACCATTCAAAATCGAAGCCCAGACGATTCCTGAACGAAGCAAAATTCAAACCGATGTTGGCTTGGGTTGTATTCTCCCAACGCAAATCGACCAGTTCCAGATTTCGCTGATGAGTGCCTGAGGCACCCAGGTATTCAAAATCATACACATCGTAGGTGGCTACCGAGGCATAATTGCCTCTGGGCTGAGCACCATTCACACCGTAACTGGCACGCAGGCTGAGTTCGTCCAGCCACTGTTCACTCAGTTTCTGCATAAAAGGCTCTCCCGATATGCGGTAGCGCAAAGAAGCACTGGGATAAGTACCCCAGCGGTGATTTTGCCCAAAGCGGGAACTGCCGTCGCGACGGAGAGTGGCGCTCAAAATGTACCGATCCAGCAAAGTATAATGCAGCTGGGTAAAAAAGTTAATGGAACGATTCTGGCCCGACGACGAACTGATACCCAAGCCACTAAGGCCGGCCACTCTGGCCCCGTTGGAAGGATCCGTCAGATAGGGGCTGGCCGAATTGGAAGCATTAGCCGCAAAGCCTTTTTCCATTTTGTCGTAGGTATTGAGTCCCGCCAGAATCTGCAAACTGTGGTTGTCGCCCAGTTTGGGTGTGTATAAAAGTTTGTTGAAGGTTTGCAGAATAAAAGCCTCGCTGTCGCTGTCGCTGGCCCTGTTAACCGTAGATTCCGTCCAGGGACGACCAGTGGCTGTCACCGGCAGAAAAGCATTGGCTTTGTCGTTCATAATATCGAAACCCACATCGAACTGATAGCGCAATTCAGTGATTGGATTCCAGATCACCGATAGATTGGGAATGATACGATTGCTTACCAGCTTGTACATACTTTCGTCGGCCATGGCCACCGGATTGTAAATACTGCTGGCCGAACCTGTCCAGTATCCCTGCAGGGTCGAGGCCGGCGTAAAGAAATTGCCGGTCAGCACGCCCGCTTCGTTGTATTCGTACACAGACATATTAGGAGCACGGACATAAGCCTGGCTCAACACATCGTAGGAACTTCTCAGGTAAGAAATAAAGGCACGGTCGGTCTCCGAGTAATTGTAGGACATATTGGCCGAGAACCTGAACTTCTCCGAAACATTGTAATCCACATTCAGACGGGTAGTAATACGCTCAAAACCTGTGCCTACAGTGGTCCCCGTTTCGTCGTAATAACCCACCGAGGCCCGGTACTGGGCTTTGCCGCTTCCTCCGCTGATGGCCACATTGTGGTCCTGAGTCCAGCCGTTCTGAGTTAATTCATTGAACCAATCGGTATTTTGACCGTAATTGAAATAATAATAGGGATTGTTGACATCGTTGGCCAGTTCCGGATAGGATTCCGGATTAAAAGTTCTGCCCGAATTCATCATGGCTTCCAGGATAAGTCCTACGTACTGGTCTCCATTCAGGGTGGGAATGCCTTTGGCCTGCTTTGACAGCGTTCCTTTAGAACTCAAAGTCACAGTAGGCGGACTGATTCCTCCCCTTTTGGTCGTAATCTGCAATACCCCGTTGGCTGCTTTTGAGCCCCATATTGCAGTTGCCGCAGCATCTTTGAGCACTATGATTTCCTTGATGTCTCCGGGTGCAATATTCAACATTTGGGAGTATTCCTCCTCGTCGGCAGTTGAAAAGTCAAAATCCTCCGAAATGGTGGTTTCGTAAGGAAAACCATCCACGATAATATAAGGTTGGGAACTACCGTTGATCGAAGTAGTTCCACGAATACGAATGGACATACCGGCACCGGGAGCTCCCGACGTGGTCACCATGTCCATGCCGGCCACCCTGCCCTGCAACGCATCGTCAATACTGGCCACGGCCAGGTCTTCGAGTTCGCTCATTTCTATCCTGACGGCAGCTGTGGTCAGATCGCGTTCGTTGATGTTCATCATTCCCGTGCTGATCTGTCGCCTTCCCAGCACAGTAGCTGTTTCCAGTTCCAGGACTTCCTCCCGCATTTCGACGTTAATGATTTCGCGGTTTTCGACAGGAATAGTCTGTTTCTTAAATCCCGAATAGGATACAACCAGCACATCGCCGGGTTTAAGCACAGACAGGAGGCTGTAATTCCCTTCGTAATCGGTAACGGTATTGGCAACCACACGGCCATCGCTGTTTTGCAGCAAAAGATAGGCCCCGGGCAAAGGCTGCTTGTCTTCGTAGGCAGTTACTACTCCGCGTATCAGTACTTTCTGAGCCTGCATCAAGCCGGGCAGGAAAGCCAGTAAAGCGATTAAGAGGCATTTATTCAGTATATTTTTCATCCTTGCCTTGTTGATGGTTTGCACTTAGTTGGATAGAAGAGTTTGGTTGATCTCGAAACAGATAAAACCGTCCAGGCTGTGCAAGACAGCTCTGGGCCCCATAACATTACTGTTGTTTAATCCGCGGATTACCTGCTGGGTTCCCTGCGCAGAACCACGTCCGTACACCAGCACATTGCTGCCTGCTTCGATATCGGCCGCCCTGAAAGTCAATTCATTCTGCCCGGCCCCTTTGGTGATGTTCACGTAAGATTTGGCCAACACCAGATCGAGTTTGGCCTGGGTAATCTTATGCGAAGTCGTCGTTTTGTAAGAGGCGTAATTTCCGGGGAAAATTCTGTCCAGGCCGTCATCGGGATAAACCTCTCCGATGATCAGGTGAGCATTGATAAAAGCAACGGCTTTTATCATCTCTCCATTGAGATTGGTATTCACGTCAGCCAGGGTCGGCAGATAACCGGCGTCGATGGCTTCCTGTATGCGGGCATTTGTAGGAATCAACACGGTATAAAAGGCGCTGGTATTAATAGAGCTTTCAATTTCTACCAGACAAGTATCCCAATAAGCCTTGAACAGGGTTTTATCGCTATTGTCCAGGTAATTTTGAATAAAACTGACCAAACTGACCTGGTTCCAGCCTTCGGACGATCCGCCCAAGGTGTTTCTGGGGCTGTAATTGATCAGTTTGTCTAACTGATAAAATTGCCCGTTGGCGTAATTGACCGTGTCTTTTTGCAAAAGAACCGAATCGTTATCGGCAATATTGCCGGCAGCCTGCAGGTAATTGTTTCTGTAGCGAACCATATCGCCGAAATAATTCACCGCAAAACCGTAGCCACCGTAACTGTCTCCAAGGGCGACGGGCGCCGTAGTAAAATTATTCAGGGGATAATCCCGGGTTCTAACAAAGACTCCGCTGGCGGCCAATCGGTTGATCCTTGCCACCACGTCTACTCCCCCTACCGAAGCTGCGGTTGCATTGGCGAAAGTTGAGTTGGAAGGATCAAAAGTAAATCCGTCGTTTTCGAGCAAATCGTTGGCCGGCAACAGTATGGTGTAGTTTTCGTTCAGATAGCCCGAATAAGGCGATCGCAGCAAATACTGATAAACAGAAGAACTGTAATTGGCCGATATCACCTGATTCATAAAGGAATACGCAGGATCGAGCAACAACCTGCCGTAAACCGACTCAAAAAAGCCGGACTTTACCACCTTATTTATTGTAAAGACCATGCCGTTGCTGGCAAATTGGGCCGAGGTAATGCCTGAAGCTGCATAATCGCTGCCGAGCACGCCCTGGCCATTGATAAATTCCCCCTCGAGCCCGACCATGTTTTTAGCCATTTTAAAATTGGACGGCCAGACCAGCCCGTCGCAAATATGCGAAGCAATAAAGGTGCTCAGTACTGTCGAGGGTAATTTATTAAAATCGTCGGTATATTTGAGTAAGGTATTGTCCACATAATGTCTGATGGCAGCATCGTCGGGCACAAACAAGGTGTACGCACCGTTTTCGGAGGTCGTGCCTTCTGTAGGGCCGTAATAGCCTTCCAGGTTTAGCGGCACACCAATATGTTGGGGATTGTATACTTTAAGATAAACCGAGCCGACGGCTGAATCGGGATACATTTTATTGTAATAATATTGTGCGTCCACATCGTCACTGTACAAAACAAACTGATAAGAGCTGTCGGGCAGTTTATGATACAAAAGTTGTTTAAACAAAGCCCAGCCCTCGGCAGATTTGGCAGGATCTTCGGCCTGAACAGATATAAGCTCGTCCAGATTGGCAGGGGGTACAATCACCTTGCTGACTTCGTGAACCACCCCGTTTTCGACGTAAATATCGGGAGTAAGGATTTCTGCTCCCAACACATTGCCGTTGGCCGGATTCCAGTCCGTTTGAGAATAAAATTCATTGTAATCGGCGGCACTCAGGCCGTTGGCTGTAAAATAATTACCGGTAAAAATGGGCAGGTAGCGGTAATTATGCCAGGTTTCGTTGAATGAGCCTGTAGAATGCAGAGTCCAGCGCTTTTGTCCGTCTACTTCTTCTTTAAAAATAGTCTTGTACGAAGGGGTCTGTTTACGGAACGAACTGCCCAACTCCCATTCCGCCGAACTCAACCAGGTATTGCCCAGATTGGCTGCCTCGTAGGCGTTGTATATCAAGCTGTAAGCAACTATGTCCGTTGCCAGGTTCAGGGGAATGTCTTCCACTTTATCGTAACCGTTTTCCTGCAGCCAGGCCTCAAAAGCCTGATCGTTGGGGGCAAAAAAAGTATACTGTCCCGAGCCTCGTAATACTTTGGAATACAAGGTTCTGTCCACCAGCCTGAGGTAATGGTCGAAATTTCCTTTTTCCCCCAAAACCTCGAGAGCGTTTTTTTCCAGCCAGGAAGGACGTTGATAATAATTGTCAAAATTCTTGCTGCAAGATCCTAAAAGAAACAAAATCAAAAGAACGGGTACAATTAAAAAGCTCCGTTCCATTGCATAGAATATAAGGCCCCGGTTGCGGCATTTTGCGATTTTCATGTTGTTTCAGGTTAATACAAAAATGTAATCTTCTGTTTGACAAGCCATCTCCATAGGATTATGTTCATCAAGGGATACGTATAAACTTTAGGTTTTAAATAAGCATAAACAGTACAATTTTATGCAAGATTGAGCATATTTTGGCATAGTTCTACTTTTATTCACGACAAGAAATGCCTACATTTGCCCTGTCTCATTAAACAACTATGCAGGCATTTACATTTATGACAAAAGTATGGTTTTTGAAATAGCCCATTGTTTGAATAATGATATTTCTATTCACAAAACTGACCTAATATCTGTTAAGCGAATTGACCTTAAACCATTTAGTCATGAAACCATGGGGCCAAATGTTAATTTAATGCATCAATTATTGCATTGTATACCTGACGATTGAAACGATATTTCCCGGAAATACATCAATAAACTTTTAATTAGACACTTTCTAGAATTTTAAATAACTTTCTGATGAAAACTAAAAACATTTTGATCCTTTTTCTTTTAATGCTCCATGTCTGCCTGGTTTCGGCAAGAAGCCTGGTCATTGAACTCAAAGACGGCACAAAAATGTATTACATTGTTTCGCTGGACGAAAATCCTTGCCTGGTATTCGACCAGGGCAACATGAGCATACAATCCGACCAGTTTACCGTCTCCGATGTAAGAAAATTTTACATCAGTGAAACCGATAATCCCAATCAGCTGAGCAATCCCCTACAGGAAGAGGCGTTCAGAAGTACCGGCCTGGCAACCGAATCGCTCCACATTATCCTGGAGAACCTGAATCCGGAGGAACAACCCGAGGTCAGCTTGTTTAGCATAGACGGAAAATTGCTGGAAAGCTCCTACAGCTTCAGGGGCAGGGAACTGATACTGGAAACCTCTGCGTTAGCCCGGGGCATTTACATTCTAAAAATCGGCAGCAAGAGCCTTAAATTTCAGAAAAAATGAAGAAACTTCTGCTCCTGATCCTTCTGCTGGGCCTCAGCCTGCAAAGTCCTGCCCAATCGGAACTTTATGTGGTAAAACAAGACCGCAGTTACCAAAACATCGACCTGAACAACATCGACAGTATTGTATGGCGTTCCAGCATCTACAGGCTATACAAAAACGGCAGTTACAGCACGAATCTTTACTCCAATTTTCAATACCTTTCGTTTGAAAAACCACCCAAACAGATCTTCACCCAGGCCGACGACCTCAGGAATCTGAATTTAAACAGCAGTTCGAGCCAATACTGCTGGGAACGAAGCCGGGAATCCGAAAACTTTATCTGCTTTTGGGAAGCCGGGCTGGGCAGCGACCCCATCAATGCGGGCAACAAAAAAGTGGACGTGGACGATCTGCTGGCCAAAGCCGAAATCTATTACGACGTGTACAAAAACCGCATGAAATTTATCCTCCCGGGCGAAAGCAAGGCCGATCAGTACAAAATGATCATTTTCCTGTGGGACGACGACGAATGGGGAGCATACGGCGGAGGCAGCAGCGACGTGATCGGCGCCATCTGGGTGAATTACCTCACCTGCCAGCCCACAGTTGGAGCCACCATTGCCCACGAAATCGGTCATGCTTTTCAATACCAGACCTATTCCGACTACCGCAACACTTGCGGCTGGCGATACGGCTACGGTGCCAACACCTCGGGAGGCAACGGTTTCTGGGAACAATGCGCCAACTGGCAGGCCTACGACATCTATCCCGACGAGAAATTTACCAACTACAATTTTGGCGTTTATCTGGAGAATTACCACAAACACATTCTGCACGAAACGCCCCGTTACGCCAATTATTTTATTCAGGATTACTGGGTAATGAAACACGGCGACGATTTCATCGGCACACTCTGGCGGGGTGCCCGTTCTCCCGAAGATCCGGTCGAAGCCTACAAGAGGCTTACGGGTTTAGATCAGGCCGCTTTCAACGACGAAATGTACGATTGTGCCGCCCGTCTGGCCACCTGGGACATCGACAAAATACGCGATTACGGCCAAAATTACATTGGCCGTCAAAGCGTCAGCATGACTCAGGATTCGCTGGATTACTGGCAGATCAATCCCGAACGTTGCCCCGAAAACTACGGTTACAATGTGATACGGCTCAATGTTCCTCAGGCGGGCAAAGAAGTCAGAGCTCATTTCGTGGGCCTGGCCGGGGCAGACGGCTACCGTAAACTCAATGTGGACAAAGCCGGCTGGCGTTATGGTTTTGTGGCACTCAG
>CAZNQD010000053.1:0-14110 GCA_964575345.1 uncultured Bacteroidales bacterium | reverse complement strand
GCATGAGCAAGAACTTTTGGGCTGCAGGGAACGGGGCTGCCTTTATCGCCTTCCGTGATAAGATTGCTGATACTACCTGGAAAGAGGGACTGAGACAACATCAGGTACTACTCGACCACCTGCTTACACTCGATGCCGAAGAAAGCGGAAGTGGATCGGGGATAACCGACGAAACCATTACAACGATTGCGGAGAGAATGCAAACTACCAATAAATACGTGAGGGTTTAACTATGATACGGAAGACGGGGAAGAAATATAAAGTAAAAAGCAAGACCGGGAAAAATATGGGAACATACCGGTCGAAAAATGCAGCCCGCAAAAGACTGAGACAAATTGAATTTTTCAAAAGGAGAAGTAAATGAATACGCTTGAAATTCCTGCTAAGAAGATTTTTGTTTCATATCCGTCGCAATGGGAGGAGATGGACCGGGAACAGGCTGTGTATGCAGGGAAACTTCTCTATAAACTGGCGAATAAACAACTTGACGTTGATCAATTCAGAAAACTGATAGTTGACAAATTTATTCGTCGCGTAAATAATATTGCACCTTCGCTAACCAAAGACGACGAACTGGACCTGTGGGGCAACGAATGGATGCTGGCTGAGACGGCAAACTTTTTCTTTAAGGTTACCAGAGATGGAGAAGACCTCACCATGCCCTCTCCTGAACCTCTCCCTGCCTCTCTTTTAAAAGGAGAGGGGGAAAAAGGGAAAAGGATTCATTCGAGAGGGGATAGGAATGTTACTCATGAGACGTGGGAGGTGATGCCTACGTTTACGAAAAACCTGATTCCATGGTTCAGAACGGGGAGACTTGGAAGGAAGATATTCTACGGGCCGGGCGACTTTTTGCAGGGCATGGTTTTCAGTGAATATAAGGATGCTCTGGCCGCAGCCACGAAATATATGGATACAAACGATGATTACTGGCTCGACCGGCTGGCTGCCATTCTTTACAGACCCAAAAGAAAAGGGCTGAAGAAACTAAAACTGACGACCGACTTCGACGGACAGACAAGGGCACCATACAACCAAAACCTGGCGGAACATAATACCGGGATTATGAAAAGGGTTAACAAAGGGATTAAATACATGATACTGATGTATATAATGGGATGCCTGTGGACACTGAAGAACGAAACGAACGGAATTGAAATTGACGGTAACAAATGCGACTTCTCGATATTGTTCAAAAGGAAAGGAAGCAACAATGAAGGGGATGAAGAGGGGATTGGGATGATAGGGATAATGATGGCGATTGCGGAGAGCGGAGTATTCGGGAACCTGAAAGATGTAGCCAATACCGACGTATGGGATGTTCTTGTGCGAATGTACCAGATGGAATCGGAGAGGATGGAATTTGAAAGAAGGATGGAACGCAGCAGAACTCACAAATAAGCAATGGCATGTATTGGATGTTACGACGAACGCCGGGCGAAAAAGAGAATAAAAATACTGGCACAACGATGGACGGAAGCTACCGGCGAACAGACAGAACTTTATAAAATGGTGATCGGAGGGAAAGTACACTGGAATTTCAGAGTAATACTAAAAGAGAAAAGAGATGATTGATCTGAGCAGACTTGATAATTTTGGCGAAGCGGCAGTTTTGGAATGCGAAAACATAAAGAGTTATGTAATTGTAGCCAATGAAGCTGAACTGAAAGATGTGATTGACAAGGTAAGGGATTACCCGATGCTTGTTATCGTTATACCTCATGCCCAGGGAGACGACCGCAGCCATGACAATGTTGCTGAACGTAATATGGGATTGTTCTTTGTTTTGAAACCAATGAAGGAGATGATGAACCGCGAACAGAGAATGGCTCTTTGGCAGGAGACCCAGGAGGGGATGAAGGAACTGAAGGAATTTATACATGACGGAATATGCGGCGATTTTGCGGATATGCTCGATGACTGTGATTTCGGAAGCCGGGAGCAGCAACCGGAATACCAAATGGTGGATTGCCAGGGGTGGAGTTTAATGTTTAGCTTTTCGACTGATGGATTTTGATGAAAAGTACCTGGAGTGCCTGGAATACTTGAAATACTTAAAGTGCCTGGAGTGCCCGAAGTTACGACCTCACCCTGCCCTCTCCTGGCAGGAGATGGGAATGGAATGTTTAGTTTATATGTCCTTTCATTAGGCCCAGTAATGTAATTTTTTTGAAATATGGCGGTTGATAAAATTGATATGAAGTTTGCCGGGATGATACTGGAAAATGAGTGGGAGGACTTTGAAAAAAGGCACCGTGATACTATCGAACGGAGAATTTATCAGGTTCAGAAAAAGAAAAGTACCGGAACATTAAGAGTATCGCGTGATTATAATGTAGCAACTAACCTGGCGGCGATGGAGGCAGTGGCTACACTGAAGCACCCAGATTATGAGCGGTTCATTGACATGAAAAAGAAATTTTACGGGACAAGGCAGGCACAAGGATATTACAAACAGCGGGATGTACTTTTCAGAAAAAACGGGATACCAATACATAACCGGATTATATGGGGAAAGCTGAACCCTATTTCGTTCAGGCTTATGCACGAACTGAGGATGATTGTAACAGAGAGTGTGAGGCAGGCATTTACAAGCCGTACCTTGCCGTATAATTTATAATATGTGAATATAAATGGCACGAAGAATATACAGCGAAGATTTGGTCCTGAACCTGATTATAAACGGGAAGGACATGCCGGCACAAAACAAACTTGCGCTTAATGAACTGTACAAGCTGGACCGGGCAACGAGGGAATTGGAACTTCAACTTGCCAAAAACGAACGGGCACAAAAACGGTTAAGTAAATCGTCGGCCACTTATGCCCAGGATTTAAAAAAGCTGGAAAACGAACATAAAAAATTAACAAGAGCAATAAACCAGAATCATGCCCAGATGAACCAACTGAGGAAAGACATCGGGCTGACAGGACTGACCATTAACCAGTTGAACAGTTACCTGAAGGTTTTAAAGATACAGCTTAACAATGCCACTGATCCGCGAACAATGGCACGGTTGAGAAAAGAAATTATACTGACTGAAAACCGTATAAAGCATCTGGTAACCGGAGCAAGCAGATTGAGCATTGCTTTTGAAAGGATGGGTACCATTGCGAACAAGTTTGGTACAATTACAAGCTGGCTGGCAATTATTGGTTATGCTTTTGGCCGGGCAGTGGGGGGGACAGTAAGTAACCTGCGGAACCTTGACAAGCAATTCTCGAATGTTATGAAGAGCACCAACCTGACCAGGCAGGAGATGTGGGCTCTAAAGAAACAGTTTGACCAGTTGAATGTTGACGAGGCGATGCGGACGCCCACAAAAACAACTGACCTGATGGAAATAGCCAGGATAGCGGGAAGACTTGGTGTGAGAGGGGTGAAGGATGTGGCCGACTTTACAATGGCAGTGGATAAATTGTATGTGGCATTGGGCGAAGACTTACAGGGGACCATTGAAGATGTGGCTGAAAAAATAGGGAAACTGGTAAATACCTTCAGGTTAACAGATGAATTGCCACTTGGAGAAGCTATGCTCAGGGCAGGGAGTTTAATAAACGAACTGAGCAAAAGCAGCGCGGCTGGCGCCGAAACGATACTTAACTATACCTCGCGGCTGGGAGGTGTTGGCAGTATGGCACAATTCAGCATGGATCAACTTGCCGGATTGGGCGCTGCGTTAGATGCAGTGGGGGTGCCGGCTGAAAGGGGGAGTACAGCCCTGGCGAAACTGATTATGGGGATGGGGAACCATGCCGAAGAATTTGCCAGGATGTTGGGAATGACCACCGAAGAATATACTGAGATGATGAAAACCAACATCAATGGTGCAATGCTCAGCCTTGCGGAAGCATCGGCCAGGGGCAATGAGAGCATTATGGATGTTGTGGCTGGTATGGACCAGATGGATGTTACCGGTGTGCGCGTAATGGAAGTGTACGGAAAACTGGTTCAGAATATGGATTTGGTTATAGAGCAACAAACCATTGCATCGAAGGCATTTGCGAGCAGCGCATCGGTAATGAATGAATTCTATATCATGTCGAAAGACTTCGATTCGTTGATGGCCATTCAGGGGAAAAGATGGAAAACACTGGCTGACAGCTATTCAAAGTCGGTTGCTCCTTCGGTGTATAAATTGTACAAGTGGTTTACCGACCTGGCATTTTCGATCAAAAATGTTGTATTGTGGATAGGCAAACATATCAATTTACTTGGAACCCTGGTTTCGATATGGACTGCTTTTAAAAGCGCGGCCATAGTAAGGGGAATAGCGAGCATAACAACTGCATTTATAGTATGGTCGAAAGAGTTGGTTATAAACACTCAAATGGCCTTATTAAATAATGCAGCCATAAATAAAATGTACATCGCATATACGCAGGCCGGAAGAGGAATTAAAGGAGTTGCTGCCGCCATGAAAGCCATGACTGCCACAATGATTAAGAACCCGTTTACGGCTATAGTAACCGTAATAAGCCTTGTAGTTGGTGCTTTATTTTTATTCAGGAAAAGAGCGGACGAAGTGAATGCTGCCGTGGCCGAGATGAATGCAGAGGTAAAGGCACAAGATACAGCAATGAAATTTTTGTTTGATACGATAAAGAGAACAAATGAGGGAACAAAGCAAAGAGCAGACCTAATAAACAGGGCTAACATTTTATATGGAGAATACCTGCCTAATCTGATATCGGAAAGAGACACCGCAGAGCAAGTTGGCGATGCTTATAATTATGCGAGCGCTGAACTGGCAAAGAAAATAAGACTGGAAGCTACACAAACCAAACTGGCTGACCTGACAGAGAGCAAGGAAAAAGAAATATCGGAAGGGATCGATAAGATATTTAAAAATATAAAAGACCCTGTTCAAAGGGGAATGCTAAAAGCAAACTTTAGGATAGTGCTTGATGAGCTTGAAGATTGGAGTAAAGATGTTGGAGATATTACAGGCGATGTTCTTGATAAAGTGAACGAAGTAATAAGAAAATATGATATCGGGGATGGATTTTTGATTAGAGGGGCAACGGGCGGAACATACCGGGCTTTAAAAAAAGTATATGAAAACAGGGCGGAACTCGAAAAGATGAAACGGAAATTTATGGGTGAGTACGAAGGAGGAGAGAAAGCATACCAAAAGGCGGCCCAAAATGCGGGTATTGGATGGGAACCGATGATCAGCGAAAGTGAATACAACCAGACAATAAAGGAAGCGGAGAATGCACGCGACCAGATGATTTTACTAAAAAAGAACGAAGCCCTTGAACTGAAGAAAAATGACGAATGGCTGAAAAAGGAAGAGTTAAAGGCCGAAGAAGAATTTACCCGGAAACTTATTGAGATTACCAAACTACGGTGGACTTCGATTAAAGAAATAAAAAATGAAAAAACCGGAGGATTTGATTACGAACAGAAAGAACTCCCCGGAATGGAAGCGGCATTGTTGCCTTACCAGACACAACTTGCAGAAAATTTGCTCGCACAGAGGGGAGAAGGGAAAGCTGGGCCAAAAACAAGCGCACCAAAGGAGAAGGAAATTAAACTGATTGATGTTGCCAAAATAACGGCGAGTGCAAAGAAAGATGAACAGGAGCGGGAACTTGCAGAGGAGCAAGTAAGATATGAAAATGCACTGCAAAGCTATAAACTGACAGAGGACGAAAAGACTGCCTATTTAAAGAAATCGACAGAAGAACGGAGAAAAATAGATGAAAACCGGATGGAAGCCCAAAAGGCAGAAGAACAGTTGCATAAAACTAACCTGAATGAAATACATCTGAAATACCTCGATCAACAATTAGCCGACGATACGCTTACCTATACACAAAAGATAGTACTGCTGGAAGCTGAACTCAAACAGGAATTAATAACCCAAGAGGAGTATAACCAAAGGAAAAGGGAAATTACCAACGACTTTGAGAACGACATGCTTGTATATAAACGCAGGTATGGGATACTGGTTGAAGATACGCTGCAGGAGGAAATTGCCATGTACCAGAAATCGGAATTTTATGCCTTGCTGACTGAGGAAGAAAAGCAGAAGGGGATTGAAGCTATACGGAAGAAATATGACGACAAACGGGAAAGGACTTTTAAATCGAATATTGAGAAGGAATTTGACGCAATAAAGGCAGGATTCAATGATTTGCAGATGGAGGCGCTTGCCCAGGGTGAAGCCATGATCGGAGTTTGGCAAATGGTTGGACAGGGAATGGGTGATGCTTTTGCACAATTATTTGACAGATCGCAAAAAGGATTTTCGGCACTCGCAAAAAATCTTGTACTTACGGCCATTGACCTTGCGGCAACCATGGCAAGAGCAATGTACCCAACAATTCTCGCAAAACAAATAATGAAAAATGCAGCTATACCTGGTGGTTTAGCAATAGCTCTGACAAATACAGCAACGTCAATAGCTCTGATCGAAGCGGCGATTGGAACTGCAAAAGGTTTGGTTTCGGCGCTTTGGAAAACGGAGAAAAAGAGTGAAGAAACAACTACTACTACGCAATATAAAAAGGGGAATTATCCGGTTGACCAGTTAAAGAATTATATTGCTGCCCGTCAGTTTGACGGGGGAAATTATGCCGTTACTGGGGCGGATGATGGTAAAACTTATAACGCGCAATATGTAGGAAGAGTAACAACCGGCATTTATCGGAGGCCAAGCCTGGGACTGTTTGCCGAAAAACCGGAGATGGTGATTGATTACCCTACATTGCGTAGAATTCAGTTTAATAACCCGAGAATCATTGAGGCTATACTGGCATACCGGACCCAGAACCAGGACCGGAAAACAAAAGGAACGGAACAGTTTGCAAAAGGGAATTATTTGCCAGCAACGAACTTCGAGGGAGGAGACCCGGAAATGAAAGAGTTGCTGAGACAAAATATTGAGCTTCAGAAAAAATTGCTTTCGTGGAAACCGAAGGTATATACTGAACTGATAAAGAGAGACCTGGATACGTTAGAGAGCATTGAGAGGAACAGGGGATTATGAGGATTGCGGATTGCGGATTGGGGAGTGCGGAATAAATAAAAATTGAAATATGAGTATAGGGGCGTTGACAGTGCCGGCAGGTACATTTCATTTGAGCGGGAATCCGATAAGGGTGCTTATAGCAGGGGCTTCGGCACCTGCAGGAGCTATCGACTATAAGATTCTGCTGAAGGTGACAAGCGTGGACGGAGTGCTCACGGGGGGTCCGTTTGTGGACGCGATAGCTCCGGATGGTTCGGGGGATGCTGAATTTGATGTGTCGGGGGTTGTGGACCAGCCCATGGATAAGAGCTTTGAATGGCCATTGCTGGGAGGTCTTAACCCTTACGGCGACCAGACTATCGACATTAACTTTACACCCGGGGAGCGATATATTGACGAAGATGGCGAACTTGTGGAGAATTTCGGGACGGCAAGCGCGACCCACTACGTTATAAAAGGGGGAGTTTCGTTTAAACAATTAGGTGTTTACTATGACGAAAGCAGCTCGTTTTACGCGGAGTTTGTTACAGGCAGCAAGTTTTTGACGAGAATGCCCCTGCGACAAACAGTGCACCCATACCAGCCGGTGAAACTGTGGTTGCTGGCATCGGGAAGCGGATCGACGACTATGTACTGCAAAGGATACTACGACGACGGAACTACCTACACGAAGAGTTATAGCTATACCCTGTATGTAAATATACTTCATGAACTTAACGGATTGGCCTACCACTGGGACGCAACTAACCTAAAACCGGTGAAGAACGGCGCTAAACTCCTGTACTATGAAATATGGGGAGACGGAACGGGTGAGGTACGGACATTTGTAGTTGACCATAATTACTATGAATACTGCAATTTCTTATTTGCGGCGAACTCGCTGGGGGGGATCGACTGTATATGGCTCAGGGGGAATTTTGAAAGGGGATTCAGCACGGAAATGGTTACGGCTATCAAACCATGGCGCTATGCGAATACCCAAAAGGACCGGACAAGAATAATTTCGTCGAGAGCGGGAAGACGTACCTGGAAGATTAATACGGGCTACAAGAGCAAGGATGAGATGATAGCTCTGACGGATATCCTGCTTAGCCGACAAGTATGGCTACTCGAAGATGCGGGGAGCTATAACGGCGGTACCTTGTACCCAGTGATCATTGCAAATTCGGAGAGCGTACTTACAGATTCCATGAGGGATTTGAATAACCTGGAAATTGAATTGGAGGAGGCACATGATAATCAGTATTTGTGATTTCGGATTGCGGATTTCGGATTGCGGAATGAGGAATGAAAGAGAAATATAATGTTGACATTAAGTTATAACGGGCAAAATATACCGCTTGACGATAATTTTTCGATCAGGCTGACGTGGGTGAACCCGGCTTGTTACTTTGACAAAATACCGGGGGACTACGGCGTGGGAATTGATATACCTGTGAATGAATATTCGAGGACTTATTTTGGTAATCCTCACCGATTTGAAAAATATACTCCGGGCAGCGAGTTTGTGAATGACCGTAAATTTGAGAATGTTGAAATACGATACTCAGGGATGTTGCTTATGTCGGGAACCCTGAATATTACAAACGCAACCCCGGAGACTTATACGGGCTGGCTTCAATCGGATGTGGGAGTAATGGGAGAGGAACAAAGGGAGAAATATATCAATGAACTTCCGTGGAACGACGACGGCACAACCGACACCGATTTTGTAAATAAGGCTGATTATATTGAAGGGGAGGATGATTACTGCTGCGCTGAGATTCATAATTTGATATGGTGGGACGACAAGGGACGTGTTGAAACAGAAACGATTAAGTATTTCAATGAAGATGGTGAAGAAGAAATGAAGGAGGAAGATATTACCGTGCTGACGACAAAGTTTAAGGAGAACTTTTTATCGTACATAAATCAGCGGTCGGGAGATAACAGCATCAATGTCATCGGGATTGATACCTTATCGACGGCCTGCGTATTGTCGCCATTCCTGTTTCTGAGTTTCGCGGTGAAAGAGATATTGAAAATGTGTGAATGGTATATCGAAAAGAATATTCTGACAGGAGAGGGGATAGAGAGCGGTAAGGAGAATGATGTATTTGAAGGCTTGTTTATTTATAATAACTGGTCGATTGTAAAGAACTCGTTTGCCACTTCGGAACAGGTAATTTCGGTGTATGACGATGTTACACATCAATACAGTGAAAAAACCGTTAACCAGATAGAAACGATTTACTGGGAATTTGATACGGTAAAGTACAACAATATGGTTCCGCGAATAAAACTGGCTGACTTCCTTATTTCGCTTCAAAATTATCTGAACATTGTTTTCTTCTTCAAACCGGGACATAAGGTTGACATTATTGACAGGGAAGCGATTATGGATACGGAAGCGATTGACCTTGCCGACTGGTTCCTGGATGAATGGATTATGGGTGAGCGGAAGAATGTAAAACTGAAATTTGTTTCGGAATATGATAAAGAGGACCGGATGTACGGGGATGAGTTTCATGATTTGAGCGACCGGCTGGATGATATACTGGAAGCGGTGGAGACGTTTGATGAACTGGAGGCTATTACCACAGACCCGGAAGGATCGATAAGACTGGTGATTGAGGAGAACAATTATTACGAATTCAAATGGAGCGTTGAAGTGGGACTTGATGAACTGAGATATGAACATCAGCTTGACATACGCGAATGGAGATTTATAAGTACCGGTCCGCAACCTTACTACTTCAACAGTGAAGGGAATGACGAAGAAGAAATAAATACAGGTGCGAGCTGCCTGAAAATGAATAATGAGATTGGCTGGCCTATTGCGAACGGGCGTCCGCAGGTATTACAGAAGGGGAACTTCGATATGATAAAGAACGTATGGAACGATTTCAGTCTGCGATTGATGTATTACCACGGACGCGACTATGCCTATACCACGAACATTGACGATACAATGGACCTTAACTGGGAAGAGGATAACGGGATATTTGATGTACGATGGAAGAAGTGGTCGAGGTTTTGGGCTAACCGGCTGCCAGTGGAGGGAAAGTTTGCTTTGCCTATGAATATGATTTATTACGTGGTAAATAACATTACTAATAAGTTCAGGACGAGACACGGTGAATTTTTGATTGAGGAGATGGAGGTGGAGATAGGACTGAACCTGGTGGGAAATACAACGATAAGGGGGTATAAGATATGATTTCGGATTGCGGATTTCGGATTGCGGATTGATGATTAAAAAATAAATACATACATGATTACGGGGAGGACGGATTTAAAGCGAAGGATCAGCGACCTGACACGGAAGTACGGGGTTGGGAACCTGCAAATGGAACTGTTGATTGACAGTTTGTGGCGCGACCCATATTCGTTGCGCACGTCGGGATTTCATTGGCCTGGGGGAACCGACGCGACAATCGACCTTTCGCTGACTGAGATGGAGGGGAGCGGGAGCGGATCGGGGGATGATACGTTTGCACTTACTTTTTCGATTGCACCGATTGGGAAGAAATTTTCGTTTTATCAGTATATCACCAAATTAAGTTATCATAAAAAATACTCGGCGGAATCGGTATCAGTGCCGACGGAAGAGGGGATTCATTACATATATTACACCCAGGACCCGATTACCAAAAAGCAGGTTTTGACAATAAGCGACGCTCCTTTCGACGACGACAATCCAACTCCTGACTGGTTGATAGTTAACAAGTGCATGGTGGCTTCGGTGTACTGGGATGCTGAAAAACAGGATGCGATTGTTTTTAACGACCAGCGGTACGGGAGCGAGTGGAACCCGCAAATGCACAAGACTTTAAAAAACACCCTGGGTAGTTTGCGGGATTACGGGCTTGCGCTGACAGATATGGACCCTGATGGCGACGGCAGCAAGAACAGCCATGCCCAGTTCGCGATTTCGGCAGGAGCAGCCTGGCACGGCGACATATACCGGACATCGGTAGGGGTGAACGTGGGCGTGACCATAAAGATTATGTACTTTACAGGGATGAATTACCCGCGTATTATTGAAAACGGGGGATGGGCGATAAGTGTGGGGAACTTGCTTCAATACCAATACGGGGGGGCGCTGACTGATGCGGATGACGGTTTTTTTGTGCTATATCATATCTTTTTCACGAATTGCGGATACAACGAATTTATATCGGTTCCGGGAATTGACCAGTATGAGACATTATCGGATGCCCTGCTAAATATGCTTGACGAACAGGAAGCTGTAAAGGCGTTGCTGCCTTATACTGACTTTTTACTGATTGGTACACTTGTTTACCAAACGAGTGTTGAGTTTACCAATTCGGTTCATTCGCGTATTATATCGACGAACTTTACTGTGTGGACCGAAATGAGCGTGATTGGCGACGGAAGCGTTATTGATAAAATAAAACTATTCAATGATGAAAAGGAACCAGGTACTTATATGTATTACGGGACTGACCGGTATGGCATAAAGGGATGGCATAAGATAGGAGGAGAAGAAGAGGAAGCGTCGGGGTCGGAATCGGGGAGTGGAAGCGGGAGCGGATCGGGGAGCGGGAGCGGATCGGGGAGCGAATCGGGTGATGAAGAACCGAATCCATGGGGAGGTGCCGTTATAACAGATATGTCGGTTACGGGGGATGGGAGCGAGGAGGACCCGGTGAAGCTGGTGAACGACGAGGAAAGCCCCGGTAACGATAAGTATTACGGGACAAACGAAGCCGGGGAAAAGGGATACCATGACCTGCCTGATGCTATTGTTACCCTCGATAAAGATTATGAATTCTGTGTGAACGCGGGACATGAAGACACTTTTGTGCTCGATATCTATGCCTTCCGCAGTTACACGATTGACAAATGTATCATCGAATGCGACGCGGGCACCCTCGACGGACTGAGCGTGCTGATTGGCTCCACCCCTGTTACCGGGCTCGACGATATGGACATCACCACTACGCCTGCCGTATTTACTGCGACTGCTAACAATGCGGTTGCGGAGAGTAACCGGGTAACGCTTACCACCAGTGGGGTTGACACGGGCACCCCCACTTTTTTACGTGTTAAAATTGTGCTGACATGATAAGCAACTGTAACTGCCCGGAGAAGATTGAATGCGGGTGTGAGCTCGAATTCGATTCCTACGAAACCGGAACTACGTCGGTACTGGATGTTGGTAATTTGGTGAATGTGGGGGATGAAAGTTGCGAGATTGAAGGGTATGTAATTGACTGGTACCGCGACGGGGAGCTTGCCCTGGTATCGGCTTCGGAGGTTGGATTAACTTCAGAGGCAACAGCTTTTCATCCTTTTACCGGAGCTTCTGCAATTCCAGTTATTGAAGGAACATATATCCCGATTGTTCGGTTTATTGTGGTCAATGGAGAAAAGATATTTACGTCTCCACGTCAATGTCAGAAATTTTGTGACATGACTATTAATCTTCCTGAGATAGAAATCAATTGTATAAATTGTGATACTATTAGTGGAAATCCTCCATCAGGATATAATTTCAGAATCACATATAATTCTTCACAAGACTGGGCTTTAGCTGGTAGGAAGGTAAAAATATGTTTGCCTGAGGATGGGAGTGCTATTTATTTTGCGGTTTATTTTAAAGCCTTTCTTGTTGCAGATAAGGTATCTGTGTATTACAATGATTCAACAACTCCAATGGAAAGTTGGGTTGTTGGGACAAATAACAATTCATGGTATGACTCGGCGCTACCTTATAGGTATAATGCACAGGAGATAAAATTTGCATTTTCATTACCTGAATATACTTCAGGAGATTACCTTATAGTCGAAGTTGTCCCGTCTGTTTTGGAGAGTAATTACCAGACGAATTGGGAATTGAGTTTAAAATGTCTTACGTCAAGTACGGTATTCGAGTATGACTATTTTGATGATTCTGCAAAGGCTTATGATATTGATACATTAAGTCTTATATGGGATTCTACAAATTGTTTGTTTAAACTTTCGATGCAATTTGCAAATATTTATCCGTGGGCATTTTATAATACAAATCTTGGAAAATATTGTGGAGCATCCGGCACAAGTTACAATTCTGGAACATATGATGCAGTTAATGATATAGGGACGATTTCACTTGGTTATAAAAAACAACCTAATTCATCGGGTCAATATTTTGGAACAGGAGTAAAATTACAATCGGATGGGAATGTTGTGTTCGCTAAAAACGGAAGCACGTTTACAATAACCTGTACAAATGCAACAGATTACAATGGGTTCAAGGATAAGCTGGTAATCATGTATGGAAGTACGTGGTACACGGATTGGGCAGGACAAACATGGGAAACAGATGGGACAGACATTCGGCATTATGGATATTTTGTTATGTACTGGATTACGGCCGCTGTAACGTGCGGAGATAACGAAACGCTATGGAATGGATATTTTGGAGTTGGTTCGACCGTTACCTATGATGATATTAATTATATCATAACAATAGAGGCAGTCCCGGAAACAAATGATTTTACTTCTGGGACTTGTGATTCTTCCGGGCAATTAGTAACTACTGTTGTAAATAGTATTAACGCAACATATAACTTAGGAAATTTCTCATATACTACAAGGTGTAGGTACACTTATCCATTCTATTCGTATTATAGATACACAGGGGCGTATAGTTTGCCACCCGTTAGCACATATGGTGGTTGGATTCCCGGATTATTTTATACCGACAAGACTACTCCTGAATGGATGGAGGCTACGTTTGTACAGATTACTTATTATCCTCAAAAAGGATTTGTTAATTTCTTTATGGAGTTTATAATAACTGCATCAAGAGATACAGATGGAGTATGGATAGACAACCCTTTACAAAATTTTGAGGTTTATTCATATTTGAATCCACTAACAGATGAATTTATTTGGGGAACTAAATATCTAATCTATAAAATTGAAGATGGTGTAGTGCTGACAAAGCGGTACCATGGAACCTAAAAATTACAGTTATGGCTTGTCCACACAAAAAAGAAGATGAAAAAATAATTGCCGAGGTTGCAAGGCGCAAGGCAATGAAAGACACAAAAGAAGTTCAGGAGGAGCAGATACCGCTTTTGAATTATGTTTGGGAAGGAAGCCTGTATAATCTGCAGCTGATGGGGGTTGACGAGAACAAG
>CAZNQD010000052.1:0-14267 GCA_964575345.1 uncultured Bacteroidales bacterium | reverse complement strand
GTTTAGTTCTTTTTGACAATGTAGTGGGTCAAGTCAAAGACATGAGCAATCATGCTGACCGGCCAGAAATACTTTCGGCCAGAACCAAAGGATCGGGCTATGCCATCCGTCGCTCTTTTTCGACCCAAATGGATTATCTCTACTATGCCCACCGCAGCAATACAGGGCATTACATTCGACTGGCACTGCCCTATACCGTAAAACTAACCGATGTCATGAAACAGGAAAACCTGATTTTCTATGGACTGGCAGTTCTCTTTATTGTATTGCTGGTCCTTTTACTGTATAAAACCGACAAATTCAGCCGGGTGATGCATTCTCTCAAACGTTTTACTTCGGATATCGAAAAGGGTACGGTAGATTATAAGAGTTTTCAATTTCCCGATTCCGATTCGGGCATTATTGGCAAAAAAATAATCAACCTCTACGAACAACTCGAAAAAAGCAAACAGCAAACCGATTTGGAAAAAGAACTCAACCGCAAGATTAAACAGGAAATGACCAACAACATCGCTCATGAACTCAAGACCCCTGTAAGCAGTATTCAGGGTTATCTTGAAATCCTGAACGAAAATGCAGAACTGGAAAGTACCAAAAGACAATACTTTGTGGAACGCGCCTACGCCCAGACCTTGCGGCTCTCTGCACTGATCAAGGATATTGCACTGATTACCAAACTCGAAGAAGCTTCAAACCTCTTTCCAAGAGAAAAAGTAAACATCAGCAAGATTGCCGAAGATGTAATTAACGAACTGCAGGCCCACCTGGACAAAACCGGCATGAAAGTCGAAAACAGATTGGATGCCGATCTTGAAATTTCGGGCAATCACAACCTGGTGCATGCTATCTTCAGAAATCTGGTCGAGAATTCGATTAATTATGCCGGCAACAACAGCGCAATCGTTGTGGAATGCCTCAATGAAGATAATGATTTTTACCACTTTCAATATTACGATACAGGCTTCGGTGTTAAAGAAAAATACCTGCAAAAAATCTTCGACCGCTTTGTGCGACTCGAAGAAAGCCGCGATCGCCGCACCGGAGGCACCGGGCTGGGGCTGTCAATAGTTAAGCATGCCGTTTTGTTTCACCAGGGCAGTATAATGGCATTAAACAGAGCCGAAGGAGGACTGATGTTTAAATTCAGCCTGAGAAAACATCCGGCTGCCAGGATTTAGGAAAAATATTCCACAAGGAACAGAACACTTATTTTATTATCTATCTAAAAAAATTAAAGAACTATGAAAATTAGGCTATTCTTATTGTTTTGTTTTACAAGCACTTTTTCCTTTTTGATTCAGGCGCAGCAAACGAATTCCGAATTCAAACCCAATGGATCAGCTATTATTACCATTTTCAGTGATTTCCATACGGGTCTGGGTACTGCCGGAAACGAAAGCGGCTTTGGTCTGGAAAGAGCTTACCTGGGTTATCAATACGCTTTCAGTAAGAGTTTTTCGGGTAAAGTGGTTTTTGACATGGGCAGCAGCAAATTGGCCGGCTCAGCTCTGGAACGCATAGCTTACGTCAAAAACGCTATGCTTAGCTGGAAAAAAGGAAATCTCAGCCTGGATGCCGGACTTATCGGTCTGAAACAGTTCAGCGTCCAGGAAAAATTCTGGGGCTATCGCTATATCATGAAGTCCTTTCACGACATTTATGGCTACGGTACCACTGCAGATGCCGGACTGAGTGTGGAATACCGCATCAACGATCTCCTGAGCGCAGATGTAACCATCACCAACGGAGAAGGATATAAAAAACTCAATACCGATAAGTATTTCCGCTACGGAGGCGGCCTCAGCGTTACTCCCATCAAAGAATTGAGCTTCAGACTCTATTACGACAGGCACGACAAAGACCCGAACAATCTCTTACACGATAAAAGCAAACAAATCACATCCTTTTTTGCCGGCTACAAAAACGAGGCATTCTCGCTGGGAGCCGAATACGTCCATATGTATCATGCTCAATTTCGGGACGACAGAAATCAGTACGGTTTCTCGGCCTACACTACGGTCAGACTGCCTAAAGATTTTCAGCTCTTTGGACGTTGGGACTATGCCGCCTCCAACAAAAATTACAATGACCTTTTGGACACCTGGGATCCCGGCGACGAACAGATGGTCGTACTGGGCGTACAATATACACCGATCAAAGGCATTAAACTCGCTCCCAACCTCAGGATGACAGCACCCAAAAACGGCAGTGCTCTGTATTATGCCACAGTAAATTTATCCCTGTCGTTATAAATCTATAGCTTTGAAAAAGCTTCCACATTTTTTTGTAATTTTGAGCCCTCCAACTGGAGGGCTTTTCTTATTCCTAATTTAATTTCTGTGTACCTGGGAGAACTGATTTCGCTGCTGGTGGCCTTTATGTGGA
Source organism: uncultured Bacteroidales bacterium (assembly GCA_964575345.1). Lineage (GTDB taxonomy): Bacteria > Bacteroidota > Bacteroidia > Bacteroidales > UBA1402 > UBA1402. Next base: position 11,882 of record CAZNQD010000052.1, on the reverse strand, counting down.
CCTTTACGGCTCTGTTTATTGAGTACGCCAGTAAGAAGCTGGGGCATTTGCCGGTGAATTTTCTGCGGCTGGTTTTGGCTTTTTTGTTCACCGGCCTGCTGTTGATGCTGTTTACGGGACATTTTCTGCCTCAGGCTGCCGATGCCGACACCTGGTTTTGGATGTCCATGTCGGGTTTGGTCGGATTTGTGTTCGGCGATTTCTGCCTTTTTTATTCTTATGTCGTAATCGGCTCCCGTTTCGGTCAACTCTTTATGACACTGGCTCCGCCTGCGGCCGCCATAGCAGGTTATTTTATTCTGGACGAAAAAATGGGCTGGATGGGCGTACTGGGGATGACCGTCACCCTGGCCGGCATAGCTATTTCAATCCTAAGCCGGCAAAAATCCGACAAGGGAAGCCGCAATCACTACAGCTTAAAATTACCTTTAAAAGGGGTATTGCTGGGCATAGGCGCCGGTGTGGGACAAGGTGTGGGACTGGTGTTGAGTAAGCTGGGCATGCAATACTACAGCCTGAGTGCCGAAGGCAGCCCGCAGGAAGTGATTCAAATGATCCCTTTTGCCGCTTCGCAAATGCGGATGGTCATTGCCTCCATTTCGCTGGTAATTATCCTGATGCTCAGTCATCAGCTCAAAGACATCAAACCGGTGCTTTACAACAAAAAAGCGGCCTGGTCGATTTTGCTGGCCACTTTTTTCGGGCCTTTTCTGGGTGTGGCCGGCTCCCTGATGGCTGTTCAGTACACTGCCAGCGGCATTGCCTCTACCATTATGGCTACTACTCCGATTTTGATTTTAATTCCGGCTGTCTTTATACAAAAACAGAAAGTACGTACGGCCGAGGTGCTTGGAGCAATCATCAGCGTCGCAGGGGTTGCTTTGTTTTTTGTGTAAACTTTAGCCTGCAGGCTTCAGGCAGATCAATTATCTCAGTCCGGCCTTTGATTGTATGGAAATGGTTGATACGGATACGGCTCCGGCAATGCGATTAACCGCTGATTTTTTGCTGCCAGCGCCAGGCCGACAACAAGGTCTCCTCTACCGTTTCACGGGCGGTCCAGCCCAATACTTCGTTGGCTTTTTTAGGATCGGCCCAGACCTGTTCTATATCGCCCGGTCTGCGTCCTACAATTTGGTAATTGAGTTTAAGGCCTGTCACCTTTTGAAAGCTTTCGATAATTTCGAGTACTGATAATCCTTTGCCGGTGCCCAGGTTGAATACTTCCAGCTTATCGGCGGCTTTACCGCTCAGCATCCTGTTCAAAGCGATGACATGTGCCTTGGCCAGATCAACCACATGGATATAATCCCTGATGCAGGATCCGTCGGGCGTGTTGTAATCGTTGCCAAACACACTGAGTTTCTCGCGCAGGCCGGCAGCCGTCTGGGTAACAAAAGGAATCAGATTTTGGGGCACTCCCAGAGGCAATTCGCCGATTTCGGCAGAGGGATGTGCTCCTATGGGATTGAAATAACGCAAGATGCTGGCCTTGTAGGGAGCCCTGGCATGGATAGAGTCAGTTATAATCTCTTCACAGATTTGTTTTGTATTACCGTAGGGCGACATGGCCGGTTTAATGGGGGCATTTTCGTTGACGGGTAAAACATCCGGCTGGCCGTAAACCGTGCAGGAAGAGGAAAAGACCAGTGCTACCACCCCGTATTTAGACATCAGCTCCAGCAAATTCATCAGCGATGTCAGGTTGTTGCGGTAATAAAGCAAGGGCTTTTCGACCGATTCGCCTACGGCTTTGCTGGCCGCAAAATGAATGACGGCCTTAATATTGCCGTATTTACCGAACAAAGCTTCCATCATCTTGAAATCGGTACAATCAGCCTGTTCAAAGTCGGGCCTGATGCCGGTAATATGTTCAATACCGTCCAGCACATCCCGACTGGAATTGGAGAGATTATCAACGATTACCACCCGGTAACCCGATTGCTGCAGCTCGACCACGGTATGTGAACCAATATAGCCTGTACCGCCTGTAACAAGAATGAGTTCTGACACAACTTATAATTTTACTATTCCCGAAAATCCCATAAAAGCCATGGCCAGCAAACCGGCCACCAGCAAAGCCACCGGCATGCCCTGCATGCCTTTGGGTATTTTGGTATGTCCGAGTTGTTCACGAATTCCAGCAAACAAGACCAGGGCCAGCCCAAAACCGATGGCTGTTGAAAAGGCAAAAACCACCGATTCCAATAAATTGTATTCCTTTTGAATTACGAGGATGGCTACACCGAGAATGGCACAGTTGGTGGAAATAAGCGGCAGATACACGCCCAGGGCCTGATAAAGGGGCCGGGAGATTTTTTTTATTATGATTTCGACCAGTTGCACCAGAGCTGCTATAACCAAAATAAAACTGATTGTTTGTAAAAAAGCCAAATCAAAAGGTTCCAGCAAATAATGAAAGATCAACCAGGTAATAAGGGTCGACAGAGTAAGCACAAAAGCTACCCCTCCGGACATTCCCAGAGCTGTGCTGATCTTTTTGGATACTCCCAAAAAAGGACAAATTCCCAAAAACTGAGACAGCACGATGTTATTGACAAACACGGCTGCAATAAAGATAGTGATATAGATCATGATACTTTTCTTATACGGTTGACAATAGCGATGAGATAAGCCAGGCTGATAAAAGCCCCGGGAGCCAGAATAAACATAAGCATGCCGTAATCTTCGGGGAAAATACGGAAACCGAATAAGGTGCCGGCTCCCAATAATTCACGGATCATACCCAGCAAACCCAGCGCAAAGGTGAAACCTAATCCAATACCTATGCCGTCGAGTGCGGAATCAAATACCTTGTTTTTGGAAGCGAAAGACTCGGCCCTGCCTAAGACTATACAGTTGACTACAATCAAGGGAATAAATAGCCCCAGGCTTTCGTGCAGAGAGGGGAAATAAGCTTGCATCAACATATCCAGGATAGTCACAAAAGTGGCAATAACAACAATGTAAGAAGGAATCCGAACGTTTTCGGGAACCAGATTTTTTATGAGCGAAATCACCAGATTGGAAAAGATCAACACAAAGGTTGTGGCCAGGCCCATTCCCAATCCGTTGATGGCAGAAGTGGTCGTGGCCAGTGTCGGGCACATACCCAACATAAGTACGAAAATGGGGTTCTCGGCTATCAGTCCGTTTAATACTATACTGAATTTATTCTTTTTCATTTTGCGCCTCCTTTTCTTCGATAGTTGCGGTTGTAACTACATCCACCACAGTGCCGCCATGTTCCATATAAGCCCGGTAGGCCCTGTCCACGGCATCCAGAAAAGCTCTGGAAGTGATGGTGGCAGCGGTGATGGCATCAATATCTCCTCCGTCTTTGGCCACCCAGACTTTCTCCTTTCCCGGATCTTTGTTTAATATACTTTGTTTGTTTTTGTCAGTCTTGAACCAAGAGGTCATTTGTGTACCCAGGCCAGGCGTTTCGGTCTGCTTCAATACTTCATAATTATTGATGGTGCCATCGGGCTTAAGGCCTAACATCAGCCGGACTTCACCGTTGAACCCTTTCATGGAAAAAGTTTCAATGGCTACCCCCAGTAGTTTTCCTTCTTTTTTAATCGGGAAGCATACCAGGTTGTTGCCTTCGTAATCGGTCAGCTCGTACTGTTCCTGTACAGGCTGGTTGTCAAACTCGGGCGACACCATGCGAATGGCCTTCTCCTGTTTGGCTATTGCGGCCAATCGTATCGGCTCTGAAGTGAGTCCGTTCACCCAGCCCAGGGCAGCGGCAGCTACTATGGTGATGCCACCCAGCGCCAGGACCATGTTTTTGAATGAGGATTTCAGTTTTTTCATTTCATTTTTACCTCCCCAAAACGTTTAGGTTTACAATAGGCATTAATAAGAGGTGTCACTCCGTTCATCATCAAAATGGCAAAAGAGACCCCTTCGGGATAGGAGCCGAAAACCCTTATACATACCGTAATAATGCCGATGCCTATTCCATATATCACCTGCCCTTTTTTTACCATAGGCGAAGTGACGTAATCGGTAGCCATAAAAATGGCTCCCAGCATCAGGCCGCCCGTAAGCAAATGGCTGAGCGGATCGGCATAAACTTCGGGATTGGCTATTCTGAGTATGCCTGTAAAAATATAGACTGTCAGCAATATCGATACCGGAATATGCCAGCTGATAACTTTGCGAATCAGCAAAAAGAGGCCTCCCAGAATCAAGGCTGCTGCGGCAATTTCACCCAGGCTGCCTCCGGTGTTGCCAATGAACAGATCCAACACCTCGGGCAAACGATCAAAACGGCCCGATTTCATGACCGACAAAGGAGTAGCTCCCGTGGCGGCGTCCAGATACTGAAGATTAAAAGCTTTTGGCAAAGGCCACGAAGTCATTTGCTGGGGAAAAGAAATCAGCAGAAAGACCCTGCCCACCAAAGCCGGATTGAAGATGTTGTTGCCCAGCCCGCCAAAGGACATTTTGGCCATGCCGATGGCCACGAGGGCACCAATAACCACTATCCACAAAGGAAGATTGGATGGCAAATTGAAAGCCAGCAGTAAACCCGTCAGTATTGCTGAACCGTCGCGCAGGCTGTTTTCGTGTTTGAGCAAAAATCGCCCGATCAGGTATTCAAACAGCACACAAGAGGCAATCGAAACAGAAGTTACCAGCAGGGAACCCAGCCCGAAGAAATAAATTGAAACCAGCAATGCGGGTATCAGGGCAATAATGACATCCCACATTTTTCTGCTTATGCTGTCACCGCTGTGAATGTGTGGTGACATGGATACATAGAGTTTATTTTCCATAGCTTATTGGTTTTTTCTTCCCCTGATTATGGCTCCCACCTTGAATTTACCTACCCTTAACTGATCGAGCAACGGACGGTTCGAAGGACAAACATAGGAACAACAACCACATTCAATACAATCCATAATGCAATTCTTTTCTGTATTTTCCCAATCAGACAACTCCGAGAGACTCATCAACAAATAAGGTTCCAGGCCCATAGGGCATGCCTCAATGCAATTGCCACAACGTATGCAGTTGTTTACTATATTACGCAGGGCTTCTTTGCCGTCCATCAGCAAAATGCCCGAAGTTCCTTTACTGACAGGAACTTGTGTATTTATCAAAGCTTTGCCCATCATGGGGCCGCCGGAAATCACTTTGGCTGTCGAATCTGCTATGCCGCCGGCAAAATCAATTAATTCCTGTATGGAGGTTCCTATACGGCAAAGATAGTTACCCGGCTTCCTGACGGTTTTGCCTGTTACGCATACCACCCGGTCGATGACAGGTTTGTTTTTTTGCACTGCCTCGTAGGTGGCAAACACACTGCCCACATTCAATACCACGGCACCGGTGACCACGGGCAAGGCTCCCGAAGGCACATGACGGCCAAGAACCGCGTCAATAAGTTGTTTTTCTCCACCCTGGGGATAATGAACTTCCAGGGGCATCACCTCTATTTGCGAATAGGGAATAGCCAGCCTCTGGAGTAAGTTGATGGCATCGGGTTTGTTGTTTTCAATGGCAATTACCGCCTGGTTCACCTTGAGGGCCATCATCGTTATTTTGGTTCCGACAATGATCTCCATGCCTTTTTCCAACATCAGCTGATGATCGGAAGTGAGGTATGGCTCGCACTCCACAGCGTTCACTATCAGCACTTCGGCCTTGTTGCCCGGAGGAGGGCTCAATTTGACATGGGTGGGAAAACTGGCTCCTCCCATGCCGACTACACCTGCTTCCTGAATTTTTTGAATAATGACTTCGGGGCTCAGTGTGCACTCTCTTTTCAGGCTGGGATTCAAAACAATGTCTTCGACCCATTCATCGGGTTCCACCTCAATGACGACTGCCAGACGACGGTAACCGCCCGGGTCGTAGACTTCATCGAGTTTTAAAACTTTACCCGTCACCGAAGAGTGAATATTGGCCGATACATAACCGGCAGCTTTGGCAATAAGTTGCCCGGTTTTGACCCTGTCCCCTCTTTGTACCAGCGGAAGAGCCGGGGCACCCAAATGCTGGTTGAGCAAAATAGTTACCTGCTTAGGCAGGGGCATTTGCTCTATGGCCTTTCCGGCCGAGATTTTATTTTCGGGAGGATGTATCCCTCCCATCGAAAATGTTCTCATTTACATATATTTTTGGAGAATTCCTCTTGAATTTCTCCCGGTATTCATGGTTTAATTACACGGTTGGAGGGCTTATATCTTTCTCAGCCCCTGTTGAGACTTCTTGTTCGACTGCTTTTTTTCTGGGCGGAAAATTCAATTCCCATATAGCATTGGTCGGACAAACCTCCACACATTTGCGGCATAAGCGGCAGGCATTGTAATCGATGTAAGCCAGGTTATCCTTGATGGTTATGGCATCAAAGGCACAAACCTGTTCGCATTTGCCGCAACCGATGCAAGCCACGGCGCAGCCTTTGCGAGCCAGGGCTCCTTTATCTTTGTTCATACAGGAAACAAAGATTCGTCTCGATTTGGGGCCTTTTTTGCGTAATTCAAACAAATTTTTGGGACAAGCCCTGACGCAGGCACCACAAGCCGTACACTTGGCTTCGTCCACAAGCGGCAGGCCGGTTTCCTTGTCCATGGACAAAGCATCAAACTTGCATACAGCCACGCAATCGCCCATACCCAGGCAACCATAGGTGCAGGCCGTATCGCCTCCATACAGCAGGGAGGCAGCCATACAGCTTGAAACTCCTTCGTAGTGATTGGTTTTGGGCCGGTGGGCACAAGTCCCGTTACATCGTAAAACGGCCAGCAAAGGTTCAGCCTCCACTGCCTCCCGGCCCAAGAGAGTAGCCACCGACTTCATTACATCGTTGCCTCCTACCGGGCAGAAAAGACCGTCAAGGCTTGCACTTTTGACGCAGGCTTCGGCAAAATTCCGGCAGCCGGGATAACCGCAGCCCCCGCAGTTAGCTCCGGGCAAAGCCTGCTGTACTTCATCGATTTTGGGATCTTCGAAAACCCTGAATTTTTTAGCTGTCAGAAATATTACAGAGGCCAGTATAATACCGGTGCCTCCCAAAACAAGAACAGCAATCAATACAATATTCATAGCTCAATACTTATGTCCTCTTCTAATGACCGAACCTTAAATCTGAATTCCTGTTTTAAGCCTGAACGAAAGCGGTACAAGACCAAATAATAGGCCAAAGGGCTGAGCAAAGCCAGCAAGGCTGCCAGCGCTTCCTTTCCCGGAAATAGTAAGGTCAGGCTCAACACCAGGATCAATACGGTAAGACAAAGAGGAACTACATAAGCCCAAAGTACAGCTTTGTAGCCCATGGCAGCCGAGCCCAGTATTTCGACCTTGTCTCCCACCTTGTAATGGCCCTGATAAGTAAGAATATCAATTATTTTTTCTTTTTTCCCGGACGAAGAGCAAAAATTTTTCGCCTGACAGTCTCCGCAGGCCGAATACTGATCTATCCGAATATGCAGGCCTTTTTCATCAATACTTTCCACCAAACCGGAATGGCGAATTTCATCCATGATATTGTATTTGCTTCGTCCTGTTTTAAAACGGGACAAAGATATAACAAATCTGCAAAGGTTGTCGGTTAATGTTTGAATTTATATTCAATATTACCAGTAATAGACCAGGCCAAAACTAAGGAACTCTTTGAATTGTATAAGTTTTTCACCTTCGGGCCTTTCGTTTTTGGTATTCATTTTCATATGAATAAACAACTGGGTCGAGAGATAATGATTCACGTTAAAGTTGAAGGTGTTTTTCCACTCTGAATCGACGTATTTAAAATCGGAATAAAAATAAAAATAGGAATTCCAGCTAATAAATTCCGTAATTTGCATATCGATGGTAGTCGCAATCTTGAAACCCATATCCTGCCCGAAATGTTTTCCCTCTTCTATACCGTAGGCTTTGGGATTGAAATCAGTTATGTTATGCAAATAATTCAGGCGGTAGGTAAAGGGGGTCAGTAAAGCAGAAAAGGAATAGCCCTTTTCTTTGTTTTTGATCTTGTAGTCCATACCCAAACCAACATATAGTTTAGCCGGCGACAAAAAGGCGGCTTTCTTGTCGTAGGTATTCGTTTTGTAATTGTTCAAAAATTGGGTGGTAAAATCGACCGATGCCGAGTAATAGAAATTTTTGACCGCCAGTATGCCCAATTTACTGGAAGCCTGGAACTGGTCGTTGCTGATATTCACCTTGCGCAGGCTATCGTTGGACACAGTATTGAATCCCAACTTAATATCAATAAAATTATCAAATTGTAGGCCTTTCTTGTTGTCGTATTTGGCCACCCAGTAAAAGGCCGACAAAGTGGACATATTGCTGATACCTCCGCTGGACCAGTTGGGGGACACATAGGTCTGTGTCAACTGATTGGATAAACGGCCTTTGACTATCCAATGAGTATAACGCACCGGAGCAGAAGGCGGCTCATCCACATCCCTTGGACGAATCCTCTGGGGTGTAGCCCATTGTATGGGGCGGTTAGTCTCCAGGGGCACTTCCAGCCTTTCGGGTTCCGGTAAATCTGTTTCCAGATAACGAATCTTGTCAATTTGTTCCACTTCGAAGGCAAGCAGGATTTGCCTGGCCAGGCGCCTGACATAGAAAAGTCCGCTTTTTTGACCTAATTGTTGCGTTTGGAGCCAGCTCTCGGGAACAGGCTGCCTTTTGAGTTCTCTCCACTCCAGTTTAAATTCTCTTTTTCTGGCGTTGAAGACCAAAGGCATAAACAAGGGGCTCATTTGGGGATAATCCAATACGGTATCTTCGGGTAATTCCAGAGGCGGCCTTGGATATACGCGGTCTTTGAAAATATCGTATTCCCTTATATAGCGGTGTAAGGGTGAAAGTTCCGGCTCTTTGGGCTGAAGATTTGTTTGGGGAATGATTTCAACCGACACAGTGTCGGTACCTGGCAAATTGGCCGAATCGCTCAGTGCTTGCCCTGTGTTGTATAAAGCCAGGCTGTCTAAAGCATTAATCAATTTCAGACTATCTCCGGCATATACTATTCTCAGGCTGTCAGCAGCATTATTAACAGGAGCATTGCTGGTTTTAGATTCCATGCCCAGGCTTTTTCTTACGATAAGCGACAAGCTGTCGAGCAAGGAGAACCCGGGCGAAGATTCAATTTCAATATCAGTGGCCGCTTCTCGCAGCAAAGAATCATTTTTCTGATGCGGCTGCAGGTTGTTATCAATGTTCGGAATGGTATTCAAAAACAATGAATATCCGGGTATGATATTTTCTTGGGCATTCATTGGTAATATTTGCAAAACAAAAAGCAATACAAATCCACCAATTATCCTATTTAGCATACTTTGATATTTTCTACGAAAGTAAGACTTTCTTTTCAAAACTTTTTTCGTACTTTTGCGGTTTTAGATTTTTTTAGTAACGGAGAACGTTTAGTTAATATAACTTCTTGTAATTGTGAAAAATACCAAATTCATTTTCGTCACCGGAGGTGTGGTCTCTTCTTTAGGAAAAGGGACTTTGTCGGCAGCAATGGGAAAGCTTCTACAGGCAAGAGGCTACAGAGTAACCATTCAAAAGTTTGATCCTTACATCAACATTGACCCGGGCACCCTCAACCCGCTGGAACATGGAGAATGTTACGTAACCTGCGACGGACACGAAGCCGATCTTGACCTGGGCCACTATGAGCGTTTCCTCAACATTAAAACCACCCGCGCCAACAACATCACTACAGGGCGTATTTATCAGACGGTCATCAGCAAAGAAAGAAGAGGCGATTACCTGGGCAAAACCGTACAGGTAGTTCCTCATATAACCGACGAAATAAAACGTTCCATGAGGCAACTCAGCCTCAAAGGCCAATACGATTTTATCATCACCGAGATTGGCGGAACCGTGGGCGACATTGAATCTTTGCCATTTATTGAAAGCATGCGTCAGCTAAGGTGGGAACTGGGCAGCAGCAACTGCATGTGCATCCACCTGGCTTATGTTCCCTATCTGGCAGCAGCCAAAGAACTCAAAACTAAACCTGTACAGCATTCTGTCAAACAATTGCTTGAATTGGGAGTGCAGCCCGACATTCTTGTTTTGCGCACCGAACATCCCCTGAATACCAACATACGCAAAAAAGTAGCCCTATTCTGCAATGTCGAAGAAAAAGCCGTTATCGAATGTATTGATTTGCCCAGTATTTATGAGATTCCGCTTAAAGTGCGCCAGGAGAACCTGGACACTATTATTCTGGAGAAATTCAATCTGCCGGTGGATACAGCATCTGACCTGCAACCTTGGATTGATTTCGTTAACAAGATGAAAAATGCAACCAAAAAAGTTCGCATAGGGCTGGTAGGCAAATACACCAGCCTGCCCGACGCTTATATTTCTATTACCGAATCGCTTAAACACGCTTCAGCCCACTGCGACCGTTGTTTAGATCTGCGCCTTATATCGGCCGAGAAAATAGAAGAATGTAACGTGGAAAAAACACTCTCAGGGCTTGATGGCATACTCATCGGTCCGGGTTATGGGGTCAGAGGTATCGAAGGTAAAATTACAGCTCTGAAGTTTGCCCGCGAACACAATCTGCCTACTTTTGGTATTTGCCTGGGCATGCAATGCATTTGCATAGAATTTGCCCGTAACGTGCTGGGCATACAAGACGCCACCTCTACCGAATTCAACCCCAATACGAACGATAATGTCATCGACCTGATGGACGAACAAAAAAGCGTCACCAATATGGGAGGCACCATGCGCCTGGGAGATTTCGATTGCGAAGTAGACAAAAATTCCATCGCTTATCGGGCCTACCAACAGGAACATATTCAGGAAAGACATCGTCACCGCTTTGAATTCAATAATCATTTCAAGGAAAGATTCGAAGCTGCCGGCATGAAATGCTCAGGCATCAATCCCGATTCACAATTGGTGGAAATAATGGAACTCAGCGACAAAAAATGGTATCTCGGCACTCAGTTCCACCCGGAATACAACAGTACCGTACTCAACCCCAACCCCTTGTTTGTAGACTTTATCAAAGCCTGCATCAACAAATAATATTATGGATAAAAATACTTTAATCGGATTTGGACTTATTTTATTGATTCTTGTCGGATTCAGCCTGCTCCAAAAACCTACAGAGCAAAAAGTACAACAAGCCGTTCAACAAGAAAGTGCAATACAAGCAACACCTCAAAAACCGCTCACAGAGCAAACGGCCCCCTATCAACAGGAACAGGCAGAAGCCGGACAAACCGGGACTCAGGCAATCAGTGATTATGGTCAGTTTGCCGCTTTTCTTGCCGGCGAAAATCAGATTTTCAGCATCAAAAACGACCTGATGGAGGTCAGCCTGGCTTCCAAAGGAGGACGCATCGCCTCAGTCAGGCTCAAGAACTATGTCACTCACGATTCCCTGCCCCTGATTCTTTTCGACGAAAATAATTCTTCGTTCGATGTAACTCTGATAAGCTCCAATAATAGAATAATCAACACCAAAGACCTCTATTTCACTCCGGTGCAAGGGGAAAATCCTCAGGAATTTATTTTCAGGCTGGCTATAGCTCAGGATCAATATCTTGACTTTGTATATAGTTTGCAGGAAGGCAGTTATATGATGTCTATGGACATCCGTGGACAGGGGCTCGAGAATTTGCTCTCGCCCAGTATCAGTAATCTCGACCTGAATTGGGCCGTCAAAATGCGCAGTCAGGAAAAGGGACGGAAATTTGAACAACGCTATTCCATGCTGCAGTATAAATTTATGGGAGACGATGTCGAAAAAATGAGCGAAAGCAAAGACGACAGCAAAAATGTGAACAACCGCCTGCGCTGGATCGCTTTCAAGGATCAGTTCTTTGCCTCCGTACTGATTAGCGACCAAGGATTTATCTCCAATGAATTGAGCTCAAAAT
>CAZNQD010000051.1:0-14377 GCA_964575345.1 uncultured Bacteroidales bacterium | reverse complement strand
TATTCCCTCTTGATTGCGTCTTAGTGTTTCTTCGTCCAGTAGGTTGCGCTCTCCCGATTTGAGCGAAGGATCGCCGATCATACCGGTTGCGCCTCCGATCAAAGCAATAGGTTTGTGCCCCGAACGCTGCAAATGCCTGAGCATCATCACACCGACCAAATGGCCTATGTGCAGCGAATCTGCCGTGGGATCGATGCCCACATAAGCAGTGGTCATTTCTTTTTTGAGTTGTTCCTCTGTTCCGGGCATCATATCGTGTATCATGCCCCTCCAGCTTAATTCTTCAATGAAGTTCATTGTTGATCTAAAAGTAAAAATGATAATTACAGGGCACAAAAATACATTTATTTTATGGGAATTTTGAATCTTTATTGCAAAGTAACTTGTTTTAATTGATTCTTCATTTTATATTTGTATTGCTTTAGCAAGAAAACGATATTCATTACAATTCGATTCATTTACCTTTATTGCATATATCATCCACATTTAAAACTAAAACAATGAAAACGCTAAGAAACTCGGCATTGATTTTTACAACAAAACCCTCTGCCATTGCCCCTCAGATCCAGGAATTTCTAGAGGATCGCAAAGCTTTTTTTGAAACAACAAACAACGTTCAAAAAGCCCTGGATTTTATCAACGCAGACTCTCCCTGTCTGGTAATCTTTGACACACCCACTGACGATTCCAAAGCACTGGACCTCTGCAAAAAGATTAAGAAACTCAAAGAAGAAACCCGCTTCAACGTCTATTTTCTTATCGACAACAACAGCAATCTGGAAGAACAGCTCAATTGGTTCAAGAACGGAGTAGATGAATTCGGTACCAGAGACACCAACAGCATTCTGATTTGCCAACGTATCAGAAATATCCTGTCCAAATACGAAGAAAGCCTCATCGATGTTATACCTCAAAAAGGAATTATCATCGACAGCGATCGCTATCTTGTATACAAAAACGGCAAAGATATCTTCCTTCCCCGTAAGGAATTCGAATTGCTGCACCTCTTAAATTCAAGGCCGACCAAGGTGTTTACCCGCGAAGAAATCTTTAGACATGTCTGGGGCAATCGTTCTATAGTAGGCGACAGAACCATTGATGTACATATTCGTAAGATTCGCGAAAAAATTGGTGACAACCACATTGTTACCGTTAAAGGGGTAGGTTATAAGTTTATTTCTTAAACAACCTGTTCACATTCATTTCTACCTGTAATTCAAGAGCCGCAACAGAGCATGCAAAAGCTTGTGCGGCTCTTTTGTATATCTCTTCTATGGCTATTCCCGACGCATCGGTCTCAAAGAACAGGCACTCCGGCGGACAAGCCTGCAGGGCTGCTTCGTTGAATTGAGGTCCGAAGGAGAGACAAAAACCGTGTTGAAGCCATTGCAAAGCCTGCGTTTTTTTCCCTCTGAAGCCGTGAATAATCCAGGCCGGAATTTCGGGATGATCCTTTTTGCAGGCCAGCATCTCGTCCATACCTCCCACCTGATGAATAAGTACAGGCTTTTTAAGCGCCCCGGCCATTTCGAGTTGCAGCTTGAAAACCCGTAATTGCAGTTCATAGGGCACCGTGCATATTTTGTCCAGGCCTATTTCTCCGATCAGGCTGATGGCCGGATGTGCAAAAACCGCTTCTAATTTTTCGGTAGCCGGCAAAACGTTTGCCTTCCAGGGGTGAATCCCTGTACTCAGGCTGAGAAGGGGAGGTAAATTCAAGCCCGGAATAAAATCTTCCGATTCAATATTCAGGAAACACCACACGGCGTTGTCCCTGTAACATTGAACAGGATCAAATTGCCCCTGCTCGACAAACTTCAGATAGTGTTCTTTTCTGTGGGTATGAATATCAATAAACATATGTATGCTGGTTTCAGGACTCAGGGCACCGGATCGTAACCATGCCCTCCCCATGGATGACAACGCAATATCCTTTTGACGGCCAGCCAGGTTCCTTTGACAGGGCCGTGTTTCTGCACAGCCTGCACAGCATATTCCGAACAGGTTGGGGTATAGCGGCAGGAGGAAGGAATCAGGGGAGAAATAAACAGCCTGTAAAACCGTACCGGCAAAAGGACCAAAAAAATTGCCAGCTTTTTCATAACAGTAGTTTTTTTCTTAACTGCCGGAGGGCTTCCTGCATTTTTGTTTCCAGGTCTTTAAATTCAGGCACTTGTTCAGACATCCAGATAAATGCCAGCAGCAGTTGACCATCCTTTTCCTGCACTTCATCGGGTAGATCGTTTTTCGAAAGCCGATACGTTTCTTTTATAAGGCGTCTTGTTCTGTTCCGCTGTACTGCTTTACGTATCTTTTTTTTGGGAACACTCACCATTACCTGCACGGCAGCTCCTTTGGCAGGTGGTACCAGCAACCAGCAAATTCTCAGAGGGTAGACAAAGAACGATTTTCCCTGCTCAAAGAGTTTGTTGATGCGTAATTCCCCACACAAACGTTCCGCTTTACCAAAGGATAATTGGGTTGTATCCATAAAAAAAGACACCTTATTTCTGCAAAAATAGCGAAATAAAGTGTCTTTGAATTAATTCAAATGAATATTACTTTTTAATACTACTGCTGTTTTTGTTGTTGCCATTTTCTTTTAAATACTGCTCCAAGGCTGCCGTAATGGAGGGGGCAGTCGGTGTGGGAGCTTCCAGGTCAAGCCTCAATCCGGCTTCCCGGACGGCTCTGGCTGTAGTTGGCCCTAAGCAGGCTATGCGAATATCGCCCTGAACAAAATTGGGAAAATTCTTTAACATGGCAACAATTCCCGAAGGGCTGAAAAAAATCAACATATCGTAGTCAAATGCTTCTCCCTCTTTAAAATCATTACTGACCGTACGATACATTATTGCTTTGGTGTAATTAATATTGTTTTCGTCCAGTTTGGTAATTAAATCGTCTTTGTGAACGTAGGATACCGAAACCAAAAAGTTATTTTCGGTGTTGTGCTTTTGAATAAGCGCAACCAAGTCCTCTACCATGCCGCTTTCGGGATAAAAAATCTTACGTTTCCTGTATTGAATGTATTTTTGAAGGTAGAGAGCTATCTGTTCCCCTATACAGAAATACTTCAGTTCTTCCGAAACCGAGACTCTCAGTTCTTCACACAAACGGAAAAAATGATCAATGGCAGTTCTGGCTGTAAAAACCACAGCAGAATAATCCTGAATTGTAATTTTTTGTTGTCTGAACTCCTTGGCACTAATGCCTTCCACTTTTATAAAAGGCCTAAACACACACTTAACTCCATATTTTTTCTCAATATCGAAGTAAGGGGATTTCTCTGTGGCCGGTTGAGGCTGAGAAACAAGAATCTTTTTGATTTTCAACGCGATAATCGTTTAAATTATACAATATCTCGTATCCAAATAATGCCTTTGTAAAAGACACAAGCAGGCAAAATTTCGAGTGCGCAAAGGTAAATAATAAAATGAAACCACGAAAGTCTTTGGAGGGAAAAATAATGAAGGGTCTTGGCCAGAAGTATCAATTTGTCTGAAATCCAGAGCATTAGGGCAATATTCAATAAATTCTCCTGGCTTATAAATACTATTTCGTTAATAAAAATGAGAATAGCATACAAGATGGAAAGCAGAATAAACAAAAGCAGATTATCGTTTTGCCATTGCCTGGCAGTAGAAGCATCAAACTGAAAATAAGTAAAAAACCGGTATAGTAAAGACTTTGCCAACACAAACGCCCCCAAAAAGAGCAAAGCATATCCTAAACTGCTCGAATCCAGGCTGTTTAGACTAGCCTTTTGTCCGGGTTGAAAAATCAGAGACAACAACAAAAGACAAATCATAAAACCAAAAACCGATAGCACCCTCTGATAACGTACTAATCTGACATCGGAATCGATAAAAATGCTGGACCGTTCGCGGTATACAAAAATATCTTTTAACGAATGAAGAAACAGCGTGCTTCTCGGCCCGAATATGTACGAAAAAACAAAAAGGCCCAATATCAAAATGATAAAGAGCTTTAAGCCGAACAGGGGGCCTTCTTGTCTTGGCATGCCTTCGTATAAAGGCCTTTGTATTGTCAGTGAATTTTCAGCAACATCAGCGGTGAGGCTGTCCGGAGCTTCCGGATAGTCAAACGACTCGGAAAGAACGTAATCTTGGACAGCCATGGCTGCTTAATCTTTAATCTTTGCACTCAAAAATTCTCTGTTCAGACGGGCAATATTGGTTATGGAAATATTTTTAGGACATTCGGCTTCGCAGGCACCGGTATTGGTACAATTGCCGAATCCCAATTCGTCCATTTTCTGAACCATGGCTTTAGCCCGACGCGCAGCCTCAACTTTGCCCTGAGGCAACAAAGCAAGCTGGCTGACTTTGGCAGATACAAACAACATGGCCGAACCGTTTTTACAGGCAGCGACACAGGCACCACATCCAATGCATGCAGCAGCATCCATAGACATATCTGCAACGGGTTTGGGAATGGGTATGGCGTTGGCATCGGGGATTCCTCCGGTATTAACCGAAACATAACCGCCGGCCTGAATAATTTTATCGAAAGCAGAACGATCCACCATCAGGTCGCGGATTACAGGGAAACCATGAGAACGCCAGGGTTCAATGGTAATGGTTTCGCCGTCTTTGAATTTGCGCATATGAAGCTGGCAGGTGGTAATATCCTCATCGGGGCCGTGAGGATGGCCGTTGATGTACAAGGAACACATCCCACAAATACCTTCACGGCAATCGTGATCGAAAACAACCGGTTCTTTGCCTTCTGCAATCAATTGTTCATTGAGTTGATCCAACATTTCCAGAAAAGAACTGTCGGTGGAGACTCCGCCCAGCTTATAGCTTTCAAAAGCGCCCCTGGCTTTGGGACCTCTCTGACGCCAAATCTTCAAGCTAATATTTATTGTCTTTTCCATATTATTTGTAATTGCGTTGTTGTACTTGTATGAACTCATAGTTCAACTCTTCTTTATGCATCTCGGGTTCATTATCCTCGCCCAGGTATTTCCAGCAGGCAACGTAGTTGAATTTGTCGTCCTGACGCAAAGCCTCTCCTTCGGGGGTTTGGTATTCTTCGCGGAAATGGCCGCCGCAGGATTCTTCACGATGCAGGGCATCGCGGGCCATCAGCTCACCTATCTCTATAAAATCGGCCAAACGCAGCGCTTTTTCCAGTTCGGTATTCAAATCAAGACCTTCACCGGGGATAAAGACATTGCTCCAGAATTCCTTTTTGACCTGTTTAATGTCGTCGATGGCTTTGAGCAATCCTTCTTTGTTGCGGCCCATCCCCACAAAATCCCACATGATATGGCCCAATTGTTTGTGCAGAGAATCCACAGAGCGTTTGCCTTTGATCGACATAAGCCGCTCTATGCGATCGCTGATTTTACGTTCTGCATCTACAAATTCAGGCAAATCGGTCGAAATGCGCGGTGTGCGGATTTCGTCAGCCAGGTAATTTTGAATGGTATAGGGCAATACAAAATAGCCGTCAGCCAAGCCTTGCATCAAAGCCGAGGCACCGAGGCGGTTTGCTCCGTGATCGGAGAAATTGGCTTCACCAATACAATAGAGCCCCGGAATGGAAGTTTGCAATTCGTAATCAACCCAGACACCTCCCATAGTATAGTGTATGGCCGGATAAATCATCATGGGCGTTTCGTAAGGATTGTCGTCCACAATTTTTTCGTACATCTGAAAAAGGTTGCCATAACGGGCTTCTACTACATCTTTTCCCAAACGCTCTATCGCGTCTTTGAAATCCAGATACACAGCCAGGCCGCTGCCTACTCCGTAACCGGCATCGCAACGTTCTTTGGCTGCTCTCGAGGCTACGTCTCTGGGCACCAGGTTGCCAAAAGCCGGATACCTGCGTTCCAAATAATAGTCTCTGTCTTCTTCGGCTATTTCGGTTGGCTTTAATTTGCCGGCACGGATAGCCTGAGCGTCTTCTTTCTTTTTGGGCACCCAGATACGGCCGTCGTTACGTAAGGATTCGGACATCAGGGTGAGTTTTGACTGCGATTCCCCGTGCACGGGAATGCAGGTCGGGTGAATCTGAGCATAGCAGGGATTGGCGAAATAAGCGCCTTTTTTGTACACCTGCCAGGCAGCAGAGCCATTGGACCCCATGGCATTGGTCGAAAGAAAAAAGGCATTGCCATAGCCTCCGGTCCCAATCACAACGGCATGAGCCGAATAACGCTCAATTTTACCGGTTGTCAGGTTGCGTACTATGATACCCCTGGCTTTACCGCCCACAACTACCAAATCGAGCATTTCACGCCGGGTATAGAGCTTAACACTGCCCTTATGCACCTGACGGCTCAGGGCTGAATAAGCTCCGAGCAAGAGCTGCTGGCCCGTTTGTCCCCTGGCATAAAAAGTACGTGAAACCTGAGCTCCTCCAAAGGAACGATTGTCGAGCAAACCGCCGTATTCCCTGGCAAAAGGAACGCCCTGGGCTACGCATTGGTCAATGATGCTGTTAGAGACCTCGGCCAGGCGGTACACGTTGGCTTCGCGGGCACGATAGTCCCCTCCTTTTATGGTGTCGTAAAACAAACGATAAACAGAGTCACCGTCGTTTTGATAATTCTTGGCGGCATTGATACCTCCCTGTGCGGCAATGGAGTGTGCCCGGCGGGGAGAGTCCTGAATACAGAAATTCAGCACATTGAAGCCCAGCTCACCAAGTGAAGCAGCAGCGGAAGCTCCTGCCAGGCCCGTGCCCACTACAATTACGTCCAGACGGCGTTTGTTGGATGGATTTACCAGTTTCTGATGAGCCTTGTAATTGGACCATTTTTCACTCAACGCACCCTCTGGTACCTTTGCGACGATTGTCTTAGTATTTTTATCGGTACTCATAGCCTTATTATAGTATAAGATTTACAATCAGATAATAAATGGGAATCAGCATAAATAGGCCTACCACTATGGTCGATACAATGTTGGAAATCACCTTAATACGAGGCAGCCAGGTATTGTTGCTCAAACCGATGCTTTGCAAGGCACTCCAGACCCCATGAGTCAGGTGAAACCACAAAGCGGCCAGCCATACCATATAGAGCAGGCAGTAAACCGGGCTTTGGAACAAACCCTGAACCAGGGCTGCTCCCGCAATACTGACTTCTTCTCCGTTTATTTTGCCCAGCAACTCTGTCAGCTGCATTTTATACCAGAAGTTGTACAAATGCAAACCCAGAAAGCCCAGGATAATCAAGCCCAGCACCAACATGTTTTGGGAAGCCCATTCAACGCCTTTTGGGCGCTTATTGACCGAGTAGGCATCCTTGCCGCGTGCAATTTTGTTTTGGAGGCTAAGCCAGAAAGCATACAGAATATGCACCACCATAAGGAAAGCCAGGCCCATAGTAGCAATCAGGGCATACCAGTTGGCTCCCAAAAAATGACAGATGGCATCATACACCTCGGGTGAAATGACGACAAAAATATTCATTACGCTGTGGAAGCTCAGAAACAGCACCAGAGCAGCTCCCGTAATGCTCATAATGAGCTTTCTTCCAATCGATGAATTGATAATAAAAACAGCCATATCCGATTTAAATTAGCGAGTTTTAATCTCTTTGATTAAGAAGCGGCAAAAGTACATTGTTTTTGAGAAACCGGCAAACAATTAAAGAAATATTTCCGGAATATCGAAAACAATCATCAAGTAAAAAATTTACGTACTTTTGCCGGAGAAATATACTACAATTATGAATACGAACCAATCCAAAAGGCTAAAAGAAACCATTTGCCAACTGTCTCAATATGAATCGTTCAAAGAATTGAGGCACGAGCAGGCTTATTCCGACACGCTGCCCTCGACCGCTAAGCTGGAGGAAATCATTCAGATTTGCCGCAGCATTCTTTTTCCCGGTTATTTTGGAAACGCTTCTGTCAACAAACAAAACCTTACTTATCACATAGGTCTGAACACCGAAAAGCTGCTGGTTCTTCTCAGCGGGCAAATTGCCGCCGGGCTGTGTTTTTCACCCAAAGACAAATGCCTGAATGCCATGGAGCTTAAACAAGCAGCCGATACCATTGCCGAAGAGTTTATTTTTAATTTGCCCGAGTTGCGCAAGACCCTCTATACCGACATTATGGCGACCTACTACGGAGATCCCGCGGCCGAAAGCATCGATGAAGTCATTTATTGCTACCCCGGCATCAGGGCTATCAGCAATTATCGCATTGCGCATCTTCTTTTGCAACTGGACGTGCCCATCATTCCCAGAATAATTACCGAAATGGCCCATTCCGAAACCGGTATCGATATTCACCCGGCAGCAACTATAGGGCATTCTTTTTCGATTGATCACGGTACAGGAGTGGTTATAGGGGCTACTGCCATCTTAGGGAACAAAGTGAAACTTTACCAGGGCGTTACCCTGGGTGCCAAAAGCTTTTCGCTTGACGATAAAGGTAATCCCATCAAAGGTGTTCCACGCCACCCTATACTCGAAGATAATGTCATTGTCTACTCCAACGCCACTATACTGGGAAGGATTACCATAGGCAAAAACGCTGTAGTGGGAGGAAACATCTGGGTTACCGAGGATGTTTCTCCCGGTGCCCGGGTCGTCCAATCCAAACGCATCTCTGAATAACAAACCATGCCGGAAGATACTTTTAAAATGCTGGCCAA
Source organism: uncultured Bacteroidales bacterium (assembly GCA_964575345.1). Classification (GTDB taxonomy): domain Bacteria; phylum Bacteroidota; class Bacteroidia; order Bacteroidales; family UBA1402; genus UBA1402. Next base: position 5,731 of record CAZNQD010000051.1, on the reverse strand, counting down.
AACCCTCCAGGGCCTGGAAGAGGTGCTGGCCGAAGAAATCATTCAGCTGGGCGGGAACAAAGTGGAACTCGGTAAACGCTCCGTTTTTTTCGAAGGGAACAAAAGCCTTATGTACAAGGCTAATCTTCGTCTGAGGACAGCTCTGCGTATACTTAAACCCATAGCCGCCTTCGATGCGGCTCATCCTGATCAAATTTACAAGGCGGTCAAAGCCGTTGACTGGGAAAGTTTTATGGATGCCGACCAGACTTTTATGGTAGAAACCGTAGTTTACTCAGACACCTTCAGGCATTCCAATTTTGTTTCTTACAGAGTAAAAGACGCTATAGCGGACCACTTCAGAGAAAACGGAGGCAAACGTCCCTCGGTGCAACTGGTCAATCCTGATCTGTACATCCACCTGCACATCGCACAGAAACACTGCACTCTCTTGCTCGACAGTTCCGGAGAATCACTGCACAAAAGAGGCTGGCGCGTAAGGCAAACAGAAGCCCCGCTCAACGAAGTGCTGGCAGCCGGCATGCTGCTGCTGGCGGGCTGGAAAGGGCAATGCCCCCTGACAGATCCCATGTGCGGTTCGGGCACCTTGCTGATCGAGGCAGCCCTGATCGCTCTTAATATCCCTCCCGGCATCTATCGTCAGCATTTCGCCTTCGAAAAATGGAAAGATTTTGATGAGGAACTTTTTCGGTCACTCTATGAAGAAGAAAACCAAAAAGAATTCCCTTTTCGCATTCAGGGCAGCGATATTTCGGCCCAGGCAATAGAGATTGCTGCCGAAAACATAAAAAATGCCGGTTTGAGCAAATACATCGACCTGAAAGTTCAAAGCATACAACAAATAACACAGGCGCCACCCGACGGCCTGCTGGTATGCAATCCGCCTTACGGAGAGAGACTTGGCGACAATAAATTAAATGAATTGTACCAAAGCCTGGGCGAAAGGCTGAAACATGTTTTTACCGGCAACACAGCCTGGATACTGAGTTCCCGCAAAGATCTGCTCAACTGTATGGGCCTCAGGCATTCAACCCGACATTTTTTGATAAATGGAGCATTGGACTGTGAATTTCGTCGTTACGACATTTTCAGTGGAAAGAAAAAAGATCAATCTACCCAATAGAATAGAACTAAGCAATGGCTAAAAAAAACAACTTTTATGTGGTTTGGCAGGGTCGCAAACCGGGCATCTACTCAAGTTGGGAAGCCTGCAAATCCGAAGTGCAGGCTTTTGAGTCAGCGCGTTATATGGGCTTTGAAACTCAAAAACAAGCCGAGCAGGCCTTTAAGGATGGTTGGAAAAAGCATTATGCTCTTAAAAACAAAAGCGGCAGCCCGGCATCCAAAACCCGGCCTGCCGGAGAGGCACTTGCTGTCGATGCCGCCTGCAGCGGAAATCCCGGCAAAATGGAATATCGGGGGGTTTTGCTTCAAAACGGCAAGGAAATTTTTCACGAAGGTCCTTTTGAAGAAGGCACCAACAACATAGGCGAATTTCTGGCCATAGTGCACGCGTTGGCTCTGTTGGAAAAACGCAACATTCACCTGCCCGTTTATTCGGACAGTGCCAATGCCCTGCTTTGGGTAAAAAAGAAAAAATGCGGTACTAAACTCAAAGTAAGCCCCCAAAATGCAGAACTGTTTCGACTGATCAGCCGGGCTGAACAATGGCTGCTCAACCATAGCAGGGAAATTCCTGTTTACAAATGGGATACGAAAGCCTGGGGTGAGATTCCGGCAGACTTTGGCCGAAAATAAATTCTTACTTGCCCAATACCGACATCGACTTTTCGATCGGCAGAATATTTCCCGGATTAAATCGTAACACCAGCTGCTGCTGATGATTCAAACCTCCCTGCCTGGTGTAGTGAAAATTGAAAGACAAATAACAACTGGCCCTTTTGGTCGATATCAGGTAAACGAAGGCATCGGTCCGGTTGTAGAAACCGGCCTGATAAAAAGGATCTCCCTGATTGAGCAGGTTCCCTTTGACAGGATAGAGGGGAAACAAATTGTCACCTGCGTACAACACATTCTTTATGCCGAAGCGCTTCCAGCGGGCAAAAAATTCCAAATAAAAAGCCTGAGGCAGGTGTGTTCCCTGATTTGCTGAGCGGTCTCGCTGGTATCCAAACAAATAGCCCGCCTGAAGGGAAACAGAATCCAAAGGCAGTTTTTGTGAAAAGTCAAGGCCCAGATAGGGATGCACGATCAAATCGTCGCTCACGCCTGTTCGCGGAGCCGGCCTGGCCCGGTTGGCCAAATGATTGAGCTGAGCCCGGCCTCCTCCAAACAGGAGTCCCTGTTGGTAGCGGCCCTGCAAAATCAGCCTGAAGGCTTCGTAACGCTCCAGGCTCTGGGCGCTGCGCCAATCGCACAAAAACTCTACGTAACCTCCGGGGGCTACATATTGAAACAGGCCGCCCTGCATGTTCGGATGCATATAAACCAAAGAATCGTACATCAAATAATCGGGCAGGCTCTCTGTTAAATAACTATAGGGAACAGCACCCAGATTCACCCTGAACCTGTTGTGCACGTAACGGTAATATACGGTAGGGATCACCAATGCTTCTTTGATGCCGGCCCCCAAAGGCTGAATATAATTCAGGCCCAGCATCAGCCTGTGACTTCCCCGGCTTTCATCCGTCATTCCCAGGCCCAACTCTGGCGCAACGCGCAAACCGAGTATGGTCTGCGGGCGTTGAAAATCGACCTTGTACTCCCGGTTGTCAAAATAGGACAACACCTCCAGATCGTACAAGAGCTCCTGTGCCTTTGAGCCGGCGCTCAAGAGTAAAAAAACCGCGGTCAACCAAAGAGAGACTCTTCTCATTTCATTATTTATTATACACTTATACCGGGTCAACATCAAAAAAGACTTGTACCTGACGGTACACTTTATCTTTAATACACTGATCCCTGGCCCGACAAAGATAGTCTTTGGCGGCTTTTAACGAAATATCCGGCTTGATTTTAAGTATGATCTTTTGCAGATAGAGCCCTTTAACCCGCGACACCAGAGCCGGCACCGGGCCGAAAACCGCAGCCTCCATGTCTTGGGGCAAAAGGGAGGCAAAAAAGCCGGAGGCCTGCCCGAGCAGACTCTCGTCCTTATGCCTGAACATCACCTCAATAAGACGGCTAAAGGGTGGATAGGCAAATTCAGAACGTTCCTCGCATTCTTTTTGGAAAAAGGCCTGGTAGTCGTTATTCAAAACGTATTGTATTACGGGGTGCTGAGGATCGGACGTCTGAATGATTACACTGCCTCTTCCGCTTTTTCTGCCTGCACGTCCGCTTACCTGGGTCATCAACTGAAAAGCATGCTCGTGAGCTCTGAAATCAGGAAAATTCAACATAGAGTCGGCGTTGAGAATTCCCACCAACTGTAAACGGTCAAAATCCAGGCCTTTGGTCAGCATCTGGGTGCCTATCAATACGTCTATCTTGTGTTGTTCAAAATCGGCGATCGTATTTTCGTAGGCAGCGCGGTTGCGCATACTGTCGGAATCCATACGGGCAATGCGTATCAAGGGGAACAGGCGGCGGACTTCTTCTTCGACCTTTTCGGTGCCATAACCCCGGAGTTCAAAGTCTTTATTTCCACAAGAAGGACAAACCCGCGGCTGTACGTATTCCCGGCCACAATAATGACAACGGAGCCCGGCATGTTGCTTATGCAAGGCCAGACTCACGTCGCAACGTTTGCATCGAGGCACCCAGCCGCAGGCAGAGCATTCCAGCATGGGAGCGTAGGCGCGCCGGTTGCGGAAAAGCATGATTTGCTGCCCGGCTTCCAGGGTTTGGTGCATTTTTTCTATCAAGGGGGGCGAAAGCAGCGATTTCATACTTTTCTTGCGCCTCAACTCAGCGGTATTTACCGCCAGAACTTCAGGCAGCTGCCAATCCAGGTATCTGCTCGATAGTTCAACCAATTTGTATTTGCCCGTGCGACAATTGTAATAACTTTCGATGCAGGGTGTAGCCGTTCCCAGCACTGTCCTGGCCCCGTACAAAGAGGCCAGCACTATGGCCGCATTACGGGCGTTATAACGGGGAGCCGGATCTTGTTGTTTATAGCTGTTTTCGTGCTCCTCATCTACTATGACAAGTCCCAAATCTTTGAAAGGTAAAAAAACAGAGGAACGCACCCCCAGAATGATATCAAAGGAATCGTCTCCGAGTTGTTTGTTCCAAAGATTGGTCCTTTCCTTATCGCTGCAGGCAGAATGATATACTCCCAGGCGATTGCCGAACACTTCTTTTAAGCGAGATGTGAGCTGAGTTGTGAGAGCAATTTCGGGCAAGAGATAGAGCACTTGTTTGCCCTGCTCCAGGTAGTCCAGTATCAGATGAATGTATATCTCGGTTTTACCCGAAGAGGTCACGCCATGCAAAAGGCAAACATTGGTGCCGCTCTCCCAGCCTTGTCGTATGGCCTCTATGGCTTTCTGCTGTTCCCGGCTGAGTTGTTTGGCGGATCTCACGTCATTCGCTGGTACATTACCGGGCTGTACTTCGATTTCGTGAACCTCCAGAATGTTCTTTTGAACCAGGGCTTTTATAATAGTCGCTTGCAGGCCGGCCTCTATAAGCTTTTCCCTGAACATACCGGGCCCATAACTTGAAATTTGGGTCAAACGGAGAAAAACACGGAGGGCTTCCTGTTGTTTTTTTGCTCTTGCCAGACTTGTCAGGGTTTGCTCTATCGCCGGAGGATTATCCCTGAGCGAAGGCTGCAGGCATAAGAAGCTTCTGGTCTGGGCTTTCGCGGTTCCGGGCGCTTTAAGGCCTGCCGGTAACGCAGCTTTCATCACTTCGCCGGGCGTACAGAGATAATACGAGGACAACCATTTCCAAAACTCCAGTTGATGGGCATTTACCACCGGGGCTTCGTCAATGAGGCCTGCAATTTCTTTCAGGCTGACGACAGCAGGTGGTACATCGAAAAGCCGGGCTACTATGCCGGTGTACATTTTTTGTTGCCCCAGGGGCACTCTTACCCGGCATCCCGGCCGGATGCACCTTGCCAGCGATTCCGGCACACTATAGCTCAGTCCCGATCCAAAGGCCAAAGGCAGTATCACATCGGCGTAAAGAGCATTCATGGCAATTCCAGATAAGTCCAGACCGGATAATGATCCGAATAATGAACATGATCAACTTTGGTTCCGTAGGAACGCAGCTCCGGGGAATGCAGAATATAATCTATCCTGAACAAATAAAACTTTTCGTGAAAAGTAATTCCCAGGCCCCTGCCGTTTTGCGACCAGGCGTCCTGTAAACCTTTTTTGATTCGACGGTAGGTATAGGAAGCCGGGATATCGTTAAAATCGCCACAAACCACCAATTTGTATGGGCTTTCGCGAATGAAAGAAGCAATGGTTTCTGCCTGGGGAGCCCTCAACCTGGCTGCCTGCCCTAATTTTCGACCTAGTTTTTCGGCAACCTGGCTAATGTTGTCCCTGTCGGGATTTTCTACAATTGTTTTATAAAGGCTTTTATCCTCTTTGGTTAATTTGTTTGATTCCAAATGATTGTTTATAAAACGCAGGGTATCCTGCCCTATTTTAACATCGCAATAATGGGAAGCATTGGATTGACTCTTAAAGGGTAATCTGCCGGATTTCAGAATCGGATGTTTTGAGAATACCCACAAATTACCGGTTCTGTATTTACTGGATTGAATGATTTCCAAACTGTGGTAGGGATAATCTTTGAGTGCAGC
>CAZNQD010000050.1:1218-15067 GCA_964575345.1 uncultured Bacteroidales bacterium | reverse complement strand
GCAATGCCTTCAATTAACGAAATTGAAGTCTTTGAAGCTCCAATCGACAATAAGAAAAGAGGCATTACACTATATAACATTTTGGTGGATGTATCAGTGAAAAAGCTGGTCAATCCTGTAAAAAAGACGTTTCTTTGAAATCCCCAAATTTTTTTGTTTTTCATCAAACAAACATTAAATATGAGCACCAGGGTTAGTAACAATATCTCTGCAAAAAGGCTTTTCCCTTGGCGAAAGTATCGGTTTTATACTGTATCTACAAGTTCCGGTGTGGATTTTCTTTAGCCGTCTTGTTTGAATTAAAAAACCAGGCTATATTTGCTGCCCTAAAACCACTGGATGTTTATTCTTAAAATGGATTTGGTGAGCTAAATATACAAGGCGTTTACCTTGTTTATCCCTCCGTTTTACCGGCAGAAATTTTGCCGGAAGTATGTCGTATTTTTCAGCCGGTTTATATATTAAATCTTTGCTCAGGCAGTAAAGGCTGTGAAATAGGATTTATTCCATCATCAACATTATTTTTACGATCATGAATAACGAAAATACATCCATCTACGATTTCGATTTTGATTTAATCTGCGACTATTTTTCCATGCTTCAAAGGCAGGGACCCGGTAGCCCCGAAGCTACCGTTAAGGCTTTGGATTTTGTAAAAGGGCTTGACCAAGATTCCCTTATTGCCGATTTGGGTTGTGGCAGCGGAGGCCAGACCATGACCCTGGCTCAACATACACCGGGCAAGATTACCGGTGTAGACCTCTTTCCAAAATTCATAGATATTTTCAATGAAAATGCCCGGTGCCTGGGCCTGGAGAAGCGGGTGCAGGGCTTGGTGGGCGATATGGTAAAACCTCCCTTTGAACCGGCATCACTCGATTTAATTTGGTCAGAAGGAGCTATCTACAATGTAGGTTTTGAAAATGGCATCAAGCTGTGGAAGACTTTTTTGAAAGCAGGAGGCTATCTTGCCCTGACCGAAGCTTGCTGGTTTAGCGGGGAACGTCCGGCCGAAATCCATGACTTTTGGGTAGATGCCTATCCCGAAATCGATACCATTCCCGTTAAAATGGCTCAATTGCAAAAAGCGGGCTATACGGTGAAGGCTTGTTTTGTTTTGCCGGAAAATTGTTGGACCGAACATTTCTTTGCCCCGCAAAAGAAAACACAGCCTTTGTTCCTGAGCAACTATCCAAGCAACGAGATAGCCGAATCACTGGTAAAAAACATGCGTCGTGAAGCCGAGTTGTACGACAAATACAAAGAGTATTACGGCTATGTGTTTTTCATTGCCCAAAAAACCGCATAGACTTAAAACTCCCTAATAACGTCCTTTCCATCGAGCCAGGCAGCCATATTCAAAACCAGAAAATTCCAGTTTTGAAAGCCCCGGTTCAGGACAGGTTCTCCGTTTTCGGGCAGATAATATTCGTGCATGGCTCCAAAGCGTTCGATGTCCCTGCCCAGCAACAGGATGGTTTTTTCGGCCAGCTCCCTGGCTTCGTCCTTGTAGCCGTAGTTGATAAGCCCACTGAAAACCAGGTAATTGACATTGATCCATACCGGCCCCTGCCAGGAAGAGGGGTTGCCGCTGCCCCTGGTGTCGTACATCTTTTCCAGAGGCGACAGACTGCGGATGCCGGAGGCTGAGTTGAACGAAGTGCTATCGTGAAAATGCCGTTCCACCATGAGGGCTGCCTGTTCCTTGCTTGCCGTCCCGGACCACAGAGCCATAAACCCGCTCCAGACGCTGAAGCGCTGGATCAGGCAATGATAAGAACGAGGCTGCCCGGTATGCAGGTAGAGTTTACCGGCCTCCATAGAATCGATGTCGGGTTTTTCAACGGGACGCAGATTCAAATCGACGCTGTAGTAAAATCCGTCACGGGGATCCCAGCAATGTTCCCGGATGTTTTCGAGTAAATCTTGGGCTTCTTTGTTGTAAAAAGCCGCGATTTCTTTTAAGTTCAGGCATTGAGCCAGGTAATCCATGGCCAGCAGCTCCTTGTACATCAGGCAGTTCAGAAAGATAGAGCCGGAACTTGCGTCGGGGCGGTAAAAAGTGGAGGGATCGTTGTCCACCCCAATGGCTTCGTCGGTTTCCCAATACATCAGGCCGGTGGGCTGATGCCTGTGAAAATTGAGGTATTTATTGACAAAGGCCTGGAGGTAATAAAACGATTCGCGCAGCCATTCGGCATCGCCGTTGCTGTTTTGTACAATGAAAGCAGCGTGTTGGGCCAGGCAGGGTTTGTGCATATTGCTTTTCCAGGGGTTGCGTGTGCTCAGCATCTCTTCTCTCGAAGGGGCATCGCGTTCTATCCAGATGGGAATCCAACCGTCCATGCCACCGTAACTCAGGGCATTCAGCACGCAGCCTTGTTCGTATTTAAGAGCTTCTTTGCGGTCTTTCTCCCTGCCCTTTTCCAGCAGAATTTGTCTCAGAGCCACGTTACTCAGCCAGGAATCCCAATCCCAAAGCATATCCAGGTATTGGTTGCTGCCGGGTGCCAAAAAGGGATACGGCAGGGATCCGCCGGCTTCGCGGTACATGCCTTTCATTTCTTTGTAAATGTAGGTTCGGCAGATTTCTTTGTATTTACCGATATTTTCGGCATTCCGTACAGGAAGTTGTGCCTGCAGGCCTAACACTGTAATGAAGAGCAAGACTACAAGAAAATAATTTTTCATAATACTTGGTAAATAATGCTTTGTAAGTCAAGTTGTTGTAAACAATACGGGTACATTGGTAATATAATCCTTAAAAGCTAAGATTTTGAAAAAGATGTTTCAAAAGTAGGCTTTTTTCTTGTGCCGGCCAAGATTAAATTCTATATCTTTACTGAAAATTACGAGTATGGAGGTCATCATTTGGATAGGTTTTGCCCAGGCCCTTTTTGCCGGGATTCTTACCATAAGCAAAGACGAAAAAAGCCCCGCCAATTACCTGCTCTCAGCCTGGCTTTTTTTACTGAGTATGGAATTCCTGACAGTCGGGATAGAGTCGTATGTCTATACCAATTTTGTGTTTTTGTCCAATACCTTTTTGTTGTTCAATCCGGCTTTGTACCTCTATACCCGTTCTCTGGTAAAACCCTCATTTCGTTTCAGATGGCCTCAGCTGCTGCATTTATTGCCCTTTCTTATTTTTAAAATATTTTCGTGGAGTCTGCAGGAGCCCCTGTCGTTTGAGGGATTTTTCAGACCGGATAATACACTGTGGTACAGGATATTGTTTGGTGTTTTTGGACTGGTTTCCTGGATAGTATATCTGGGATTCACCGGTATCATTTTATCGCGTCACCGTAAAAGGCTTATAAACGAATTTTCGACCATCGACCGCATTAAAAAAATCGGATGGATCATGTTTGTGGTTGTTTTTTATGGTATTTATTGCCTGGTAGTACTGTTGTGGGGTTTGTTTAATGTTATCGTATTTACGGCTGAATCTCTGACGCTTTTCAATTATTCTGCCCTCTTGTTTTTTATTTACATATTCAGTTTTTACGGGCTGAAACAGCACGATATTTTTTCTGTTAAAACAAAAGAAGAACCGGACGTTCCCGACAAGAACCAAAATTCTTTTTTGAGTGCCGATCAGATGGAAAAGATAAGTCAGAAGCTGTTGAATTATATTCAAAAAGAAAAGCCCTTTTTAAACCCGGAATTCAGCATGAGCCTCTTGTCCGAAAGCTTAAAAATACCACGGCATCATCTCACGGAAGTCTTGAACAAACATCTCGGCAAAAACTTTTTTCTGTTTGTCAACGAATACCGGGTGTCAGCCGTTAAAAAACAACTCGATAAACCAGGCAATCCCTATTCGATAGAAGCCATCGGTTACGAGTGCGGATTCAACAGCAAATCTACTTTTTTCTCGGTTTTTAAAAGCATAACCGGCCAAACTCCCAAAAATTACCAACAGACCGTTTTGCAGAAAAAAGAATTATCAGGATCGGGCTCATCCCCGGTTTAAAAAGGCTGCTTCCCGGGCAGAGTTTCTCCTTATCCTTCGGGCTTCCCTGTGTGCTTTGTCCAATTTTTAAAAATCGTACCTTAACATGTTCTCCGACTTTTAAAAATAAGACCGAAGGCAATCCGGCAAAGTATAATTTGGCGCCATATTTAAATGCGCTTAAATGAAACGTCTTATTTTTTTCATTCTGTTTGTTGCTGCAGTCGGCTTTCTGTATGCTCAGGGTTTGTTTGAAACGGCGGGTAAATCACCCGATGAAAAAAGCGAAAAAGCCGTTCAATGGGGTGGTTATGTTCGCGGTTCGGCATACGGGGCAGGCGAAAACTACGATTTCAGTACTTTGTTTGGCGAAACGGCCTTGCAACTCAGTTACAAATCCAAAGTTTTAAAAATGAATACCGATCTGCGTTTTCGCAGTGGTAACCGTTTTGGCGACTCGTTTTCGGAATTTGAAATCAAAGAGGCTTACGCCGGCATCAGTACCAAAACCATCGATTTTTTGCTGGGAGAGCAAATTGTAAACTGGGGGCGAACCGATGGATTCAATCCTACCAATAACATCAATCCCAATCACTATTTTTTCTTGTCTGCCAATCCGGACGATCAAAAGATGCCCAATCTTATGTTGAGAACCAAAGTACGATTCAACCCGGCGATGGAATGGGAAATAATCGCTATTCCAGTGTACCGGGCATCGGTGTACCGCTACGATTTATTCAACATGGGTGCTTCTTTTGTTGATCCGGTACTGCCCACGCAAAAAATAAGCAACAGCAGCCTGGCCACCCGCTTTAATGTTGAATTGCCCGGAATTGGCTTTTCGCTGTCCTGGTTTCGGGGCTACGATCCTTTTTACGGTATCGACCTGAACAGTGTGGATCTGAGTTCGGGCAGCCCGCAGATCGGCTATCAGCCGGCCTTTTATCGCAAAAGCACCTTAGGGCTGGATTTTGCCCTGCCTTTGTCTTCCTGGATAATCCGCGGAGAGGGAGCCTATAATCTGACCGAAAATGAGGAAGCAAAAATGTACATTCCCAACAGCGACCTGAGCTATGTGCTGGGACTGGAGCATACTTTTGGCCCCCTAACCGCCCTTTTGCAATATGTGGGGAAATATACCCTCGATTTCACCGATTTGATCGAGCCTGTTTTGACAAACCCCATGGATCCGCTTGCTCTGGCTCAATATGCCAATGAGTTGATCAGCTACGAGTCTTATTCGATAAATCGCAAGATTTTTAAGCAACAATTCGAAACGAGCCATGCACTTGCGCTGAGCTTGTCGGGCGATTTCGCCTATAATGCGCTGAATGCCGAACTGACGGCTTTTTATGATTTTTCTACCGAAGAAGTCCTGCTCAGGCCCAAGCTGGCCTGGAACATCAGCGATGCGCTCAGACTCAGTGCCGGTTATTCTTATATGCAAGGCCCCGAAAAATCGATGTTCAGTTATGCCGGCCCTGTTTTGAACGGGGCCTTTATGGAATTGAAAGTGAGTTTTTGATGAATGAATAAATAAAGATGAAATCAAAACATTTTGTATTACGCTACCGCTGGTTCATTATTTTGGCGGGTATTGCGATCGTGGCTTTATGTGTTTGGCCCCTGACCAGGACAACAATCAATCCCGACCTGGAATCGTATTTGCCGGCCTCTATGCAATCCAAACAAAACAACCGGCAGATAGAGGAAATCTTTGGCGCAGAAGAGCCGATACTGATAGTAATGGAAAGCGACGATATTTTGAATCCAGGGAGTCTGGAACGCATTGAAAAACTTCACCGGGCTTTTTCCATGCAGCCTGCTTTTAAGAGGGTGTTTTCTTTGTTCGGCGTGAAAGATATTCGCTCAGAAGAGGGCATGATGGTGGTAGATCCGCTGATAAGTGCTATTCCTCAAAGTCCCGTTGAAATGGACGCTCTAAGGGAGAGAATCAAAAGCAATGACCTGGCTTATGAATTGGTTGTTTCGTCTGATTTTCGTTACAGCCTGATTATGCTGAGTTCCGATAAATCACTCGAAGATGCTGAATTACTCAAGATTATTAAACAAACCATCGAAAAATACCCGGGCAACGACAAACTCATGATCAGCGGGCAGCCTGTTTTGCGCGAAGAAGCCAGTAACAAGATCGGGCGGGACATTATGATTTTACTTCCTCTGGGTTTGCTGGTGATGTTTGTGTTTTTGTGGCTGTCTTTTCGAGAGGCCAGAGGGGTCTTTTTGCCGATTTCGGTGGTGGTTTTTTCCATCGTGGTGAGTATGGCGCTGATTCCGTTGTTTGGTTGGGAGCTGAGTATAATAGGCGTACTTATTCCCATTATGATGCTGGCCATCGCCAACAATTACGGCGTGTATTTTATTGCCCGGTATCAGGATTTAAATGCAAACAATCAAAACCTGAGCATGCCTCAGATAGTGCGAAAATCTTTTTCGTATCTGTTTAAGCCGGTGCTTTTTTGCGGATTGACGACCATAGTGGGAATTTTGGGTTTGACGACACATTTAATGATTCCCGCCCGGCAAATGGGCGTGGTTACAGGCTTGGGAATTGCCTTTGCTTTGGCAGCCAGTTTGTTGTTCGTCCCGGCAGTGTTGTCGTTGATGAAAAAGGGCAAACCGCATCAGGATTTAAGCAGTAAACCCAACGGCCCTATTTCTGCTTTTTTATACCGGGCAGCAGTTGTGGTGATTCGTCGCCCCAAAAGAGTCCTTCTTGGTTTTACGGTGTTCTTTGTATTAGTCGTTACCGGTTTGCTGTTTTTTAAACTTAGCCCTGATACCAATAATATTCTGCCCGAAAAACACGGATTTAACAAGGCCATCGCGGCTGTTGACAAACATATGGGGGGCAGTAAAACCATTTCGCTTATGTTTGAGGCCGATGCCAAAGAACCCGCCTTGCTCAGGGAACTGGAACGCTACGAGTCGGAACTCAAAAAAATGCCCCAAGTGGGCAGTGTTGCTTCGCTCGCCACTATCGTCAAAAAAATAAGTATGGCACTGAACGACCCCTCTGAGCCGGGCTACAACCAAATTCCATCGAGCCGGGAGGCAGTGGCCCAATACCTGGAGTTGTACAGCCTTAGCGGTGATCCCGAAGATCTGGAACAGTTTGTCGATTTCGATTTTGAACACAGTTTGCTTACCGTTCAATACCAGGCGACCTCTATCGAAGAAATTGAAGCGGTTTTACATACAATAGATGAGCTCAACAAGAGCAGTGCGTTTACACCCCTGACAGGAGGCTACAGCCTGGTGGAAAAAGAATTGAACGAATCCATTATGAAAGGACAAAACAATTCTCTTTTGTTTGCCCTGGTGGCTATTATACTCTTAATGACGCTGATTTTTAAAAGTCCCGTGGCCGGCCTGATAGGTAGTATTCCTTTAGCTTTTGCCGTCTTAAGTATTTTTGGGCTGATGGGCTGGATGGGTATGGAGCTTACCATAGTGACAGCCCTGCTCTCGTCCATCTCTATCGGTTTGGGTGTAGATTTTACCATACAAGTATTTTGGCGTATACAATGGGAACTTAACAGAGGCAAGAATTATCCTGCAGCCATTAGAGTGACCCTAAAGACCATAGGCAGAGGCATAGTGATTAATGCGTTTGCTGTGATGCTGGGATTTGCCGTATTGTTTTTCTCGGCTTTTCCGCTGGTGCGTTCCTTTGGCTTACTGATTATTCTTTCATTGCTGCTTTGCCTGATCAGCGCTTTGATTTTGATACCGGCTATCTGTATGCTCTGGAAACCTAAATTCTTAAATAAAAAAGGGAAAAAGGAACTAACTAATTAACGAATGAACTAACTAACTAACTAACTAACTAACTAACTAACCAACAATACAACATACATTATGAAATCACTCATTATTGTTTCAATTTTACTTTTAGCGCAAATGCTTCAGGCACAGGATGCCCGTGAAATAATCCGTAAAGCCGGAGAGGTCATTGAACCGGAATCCATGGAAATGATTTCGACGCTGAAAATCATAAGCGCCAGCGGTCAGGAACGCTCCCGTACCATTTCGACCGCCACCGGAAAGTTTGGAGAAGTCAGCAAGACCATGGTCCGCTTTGTGGAACCGGCCGAGGTCAGGGGTACCACCCTGCTGATTTTTGATTACGAAGAACAGGACGACGATATGTGGATCTACATGCCCGCCCTGCGCAAGACCCGTCGCATAGTAAGCACTGAAAAGGGTAAAAATTTTATGGGCAGCGAATTTACCAATGCCGACATGAGCAAGCCCGGTCTGGACGAATTTGACTACCAATGGCTGGGTGAAGCCGAGATCGAAGGCAAAGCCTGCCATAAAATTGAATCGCGCTGCAAAACCGAAGCCATTGCAGCCCAATACGGTTTCAGCAAACGCATCTCATATATTGACAAAGCCAGTTACCTTGCCCGCAAGCTGGAATATTACGATTCAAACGGAGAGCTCCACCGGGTAAACACACTGAATGATTACCGGGAACAAGGCCAGGGCAAGTATTTTGCCTTTCACATGGCAATGCAAAATGTGAAGAACAATCGTCGCTCGGTAATGACTGTTGACAAATTTCAAATGGCTTCCTCTTTGCCCGAAGCGCAGTTCTCTCCTGCGATGCTGGAGCAATAAAGCCGGCGTCCTATAAGTGCCCAACTGCTGCGTTACGATCTATATCCGGACTCAGTCACGTACTTCAGGTACGCTCCTTTGCCTTCAATCTCAGCGTTTTTCCCTGCGGTAAAGGTTGATGTGCTTGTGGCAGGAGATTTGCTCTCTGGATTCAGGCAAGAATTCAGCTAAGATGGCATAGAGGCGCGGATCGTATTTCCTGAGGTCCGACCTGGTATTGACGTGGTTGTGCTTTCCATCCGGGAATTCTACTTCGGCGTTGACATTGAACCAGCTTTGAACGCCTTCGGCCCAGTATTCGGCAATATTGGTTTTAGCGTAGGTATTGTACCACTTACCCTCGGCAACAGCGGCATCCAAGGCTTGCTGCAACCTGTCGTTGAAGCCTTGGTCTATGCTTACAATACCGATCAGATGGATGGAATGGGCAAATTCGTGAATCAGGATATCTTCGGCGTGGTATTTGTCAATCTGATAACAAAGCAGGTTTTCTTCGGCACAGGTAGTCAGGGGTTCATGTATATCTCCTCCCAGGCCCCGGGCTCTGACGTCCCAATTCAGGCGTTTGTCGTGCACCAGATGTGCGTGTTCGGGGATATCGGTGGTGCCTTCGTAACGGGCCATTACGCCCACCCGCATATTGATGTCGGTCATTACCTTGAGCACTTCGGGAGGCAACATGCCTGTCATGGCTTCGAGAGTGCGATAAGCAGCATAGAGAGCTGAATCGGGCACCCTGTGTGATGAAATCAGGTGAATCCCGTTTACATTGACGTATTTTTTATAAAAGGCATCCAGTCCCAATTCCGCCGGAGGTGTGCTTATGTCGGGTTTGGGGAGTTGTTCTTTGCAATCGCAACAGCAGGCAGATACGCCCAGCAGCAAAACAAGGCTGTATAAAAGTTTTTTCATGAGTATTTTTTTAGTTTGTTTTGATTTCATTCCATTTTGGAGGAACCACATCGAGTAGTTCCCTGACAAAAAAGTCGAAGCGTTTGTGCTCGCCGTATGAGCCGCCCATGGTGTGGCCAACCCCGGGTAGTACGATCAGTTCAAAATCTTTGTCGGCTTTGATCAGGGCGTCTGCCACCTGCATGGTCGAGGCCGGGTCTACATTGTCGTCGAGTTCGCCCACTACCAGCATCAGCGGACGGCTTAATAAATGCGCGTTTACCACGTTGGAACTCTCCAGGTATTGTTCTCCTATGGGATAACTCATCCATTGTTCGTTCCACCAGATTTTGTCCATGCGGTTGTCGTGGCAGCCGCAGGCTGCATAGGCGGCCTTGTACATTTCCGGATGAAAGAGCACGGCCGCCATGGCTTCCTGTCCTCCGGCAGAGGCTCCGAAAATCCCCACTTTATCGATGTCCATATAAGGATATTTTTTGGCCGCTGTTGTTATCCAGAGTTTGCGGTCGGGGAAGCCGGCGTCTTTCAGGTTTTGATAACAGACTTCTTCGAAGGCTTTGGAGCGGAAAGAAGTGCCCATACCGTCCATCTTGACTACGATAAAGCCCAGCTCGGCCAGGTTGGTCATGTCGTTGTAGTAGGGAGCAAAGGATTTGGGCACGTAGTGGCTGCCCGGGCCTGAATAAATGTATTCTATAATGGGGTATTTCTTGTTGGGATCGAAGTTGGAGGGACGGATGATGATGCCCCAGATGTCGGTTTTGCCGTCACGGCCTTTGGCAACAAAGACTTCGGGAGCTTTCCAGCCGGTTTTTTCCAATTCGCTGATATCGGCCTTTTCCAGGGGCATGATCAGTTTGCCGCTTTCGGCATCGCGCAATTGGGCTACCGGAGCCAAATCAACTCTGGAATAGACATCTACCAGGTATTTCATGTCTTTGGAAAAACTGGCTTTGTGGTGGCCTTCGTCGGGAGTGAGGCAGGTCAATCCGCTGCCGTCCATATTGATGTGATAATAGCGGATCAGGTAAGGATCTCCTTTTTTGGGTACGCCATTGGCGGTGAAATAAATGCGCCGGGCCTCCTCGTCTACTTTGATGATGTCGCGCACGTACCATTCTCCTTTGGTGATTTGGTTTTTGACACGGACGCTTTTGCGGTCGTAAAGGTAAAGGTGGTTCCAGTTGTCGCGTTCACTCATCCAGATGATTTCTTCTCCGTTTTTAAGATCGTGACGAAAACGACGCGAGTAGTTGACAAAGGTTTCGGCTGTTTCCTCGATCAGGCTGCGCACCTGCCCGTTTTGAGCAGATAATTCCAGTACGCGGTATACTTTGTGTGCCCGTTCGTTGTATTCAAAAGTAATGCCGCTGTTGTCTTTGTTCCAGCTCAGGCCCGATAATTCATATTGATTGTTGAACAATTCAGTCGATGGAATGATGGCTTCTTTGGTTTCGACCTTGAATATGCAGGGGACCCTGAAACGCAGTTCATCACCGGGTTTGGTGTATTCCAGGGTACGAAGTTTGGGCTGGAGTTGATCGGAGGGCGAAGATTCCACCATGTGGATGTAGCGCTTCTCCACCGGGCGGATTTTGGTGGTGGCCAGCATGCGGGAATCGGGCGACCACTGAATGTAGGAAGAATAATAGTTACCGGCACAGCCGTCTATGCTCAGTGCGATTTCTTTGCCCCTGGGCAATTCCCTGACATACACATTGAAGTCTTTTATAAAAGCCTGATATTTATTATCCGGAGAGTTTATCGGCCCCCGATCGCGTTCTTCGTCGGTTACCATCCAGTGGCTGCGGTTGCCCCGGTTGGCACGGTCCGTGCGGGCAACTTCTTCCTGCAGACTGTCCGTATCCAGTTGGTATGTCCAGTTCTTGCCCTTGAAACTGAAGGACAATTGACTTGATTCGTCGTTTATTCTAAGCCTTTCAAGCTGAAGTTTTTTGGCAGAGATTGTTTCACCGCCGGCCAGGCTGAGTTTTTCTGCCAGGGTTTGGTGGTCAAACAGCGGCTTACTGCTTTTTTCACCTGCATCAACCAAGAGGTATTCCCGGCCTTCGGGGCTGTTGCGGATATACCAGAAACTGTCGCTGTCTCCTATCCAGGAAGGATTTACGTCGGAATAATAAACCTTATTGCCTGAGTAAAGCTCTCTGATGGAGTAAGCCCGCTTGTAGTCTTCGACTTTTCCTTGTGCACTAAGCAGGATGTAAGGCCATATGGCCAGCGCAATAAGCATTAGTTTTTTCATAGGGTATTGATTTTCACTTCTTAAGATTGATTAGCAGGTATGCTGACTGTACAAAAATAAACATTTCTGACTGAGTTGCTTTGGCAGAATCATCCATATTAGTGTAACAATCGTCCAAAGCACTTAATCTGCACAGTGTTGAAAACAGGCCGAAAAGCATTTTTATTATCTTTGTCCACCATAATATGCCTTAAGATGAAAAACCTTATTTTGAGCTTTACTCTGCTGATAACTTTGTTTTTACAAGCCTTAAATGCTTCAACTGTTCCTTATCGTTTTCGACACATTACGGTTGAAGATGGCCTGGCGTCCAATACAGTACGCAGCATATGTCAAAACGACCGGGGGATTATGTGGTTTGGTACCAGTCAGGGCCTTTGCAGTTTTGACGGGATCAATATCACTCTCCATCCTGTAGTAACTGAACAAGAGTTGCCCGGCACCAACAATTACATAAACGCCCTGCTGCAGGACCGCAACGGCTTGCTTTGGCTTGCCACTGATGAAGGAGTTTATCAATATAATTATGAAATGAATCTGTTTCGGCACTTCAACCGGGAAACTGAAAATGGGGAAGGCATAGACAACTTTATCAACAACATCGCGGAGGACAAAAACGGGAATCTCTGGTTTTCGAGTTTTGAACAAGGGGTCTATCGTTACAGTCCGACCAGTGGCCGTTTGACTCGCTTTCCCATGGAGGCTTCTCAGGGCAGGGTAGATAATGTTTTTGTCGATTCGGACAACGCTGTCTGGTTGTGCAGTACCTCGGGAAATTCCAGAATCTGGCGACTGGACAGGGCGGAAGATGAGTTTATGGTTTTCCCGCTGAGACTTTTGGATGAACCTGCCGACTTTCAGACAGTAGTGATGACCGAAGACGCCAAGGGTGTTTTATGGCTGGGCCTCTGGCGTGGCGGCTTGCTCAGTTTGGACAAACACAGCGGAATAGCCCGGCGTCATCTCTATAAAGACAGGCCTGCAGGTAGCTTGGTGCATATTCACAGCCTTAGTGAGATAGAACCCAATCAGTTGCTGATAGGTTCCGATGAAGGCCTGATGTGGTATAACACTTTAAGTTATGAACACAAACTCTATCTGCCTAAGGCAACCGACGCTACTTCCATTACGAACAAATTTGTCTATCCCATATACAAGGACAAAGAAGGAGGAATCTGGATTGGCACTTATTACGGTGGAATAAATTACGTGTCTCCCAACAACGGACAAATTGAGAGCTATGCCTGTCGGGCAGACAAAATGGAAGAAGCCAAAATTATCAGCTCTTTTTGCGAAGATAAACAAGGCAATATCTGGATAGCTACCGACGACGACGGTTTGTTCCGTTATGATCCCGGCAGGGATCATTTTACCCAATTTCTGCCCGACCGCAATAGCAACAGTATTTCCTATCACAACGTGCACGCTCTATGTCTGGATGGAGACAAGCTATGGATAGGCACCTATACCGGAGGTCTGAATGTGCTTAACCTGAAAACAGGCCGTTTCTCGTATTACAATCATATTGCCGGTGACAGCACCACCATTGACGGTAGCAGTATTTATACTATTTTCAAAGACAGAGAAGGCATTATCTGGGTTACCAGCATGCGGGGAGTAAACCGCTACAATTCCAAACAGGATAATTTTGTTCGTGTCCGGGAGTTGGGCAGTACGACTTTTGATATCAGTCAGGATAAAGATGGCCGAATATGGTTTGCAACCGAAAGCGAAGGTCTATTTTGCCACAATCCCAAGGATAACAGCTGGAAAAACTATCGCAGAAGCGATCTGCCGGGTTCGCTGGGCAGCAATACGGTCAGCAGTATTTACATAGATAAGTATGACAAAATCTATTTTGGTACCGGGAATGGTATTTATTGCTTCAATTCAGAAGAGGAAAGCTTTGTGCCTCTGGACTTGAATTTACCCGGTAGAAATGTCAGTTGCATAATAGGCTACGAGGACGAATTGTGGATAACCACTTCCAGAGGCCTGGTTCATTACAATTCCGGAGGAGAAAGTACCACTTTTACTACCAAAGACGGATTGCGCAGCGAGCATTTTTTACC
>CAZNQD010000050.1:0-1118 GCA_964575345.1 uncultured Bacteroidales bacterium | reverse complement strand
TTTAAGATTATTTACTTTGTTCTGGCTTTGTTGATTATAACTCTGATCATACGTAATTTAATGCGTATCAGCGAACGCAATCATCAACGGCAAATGGAAATACTCAGCGTTGAAAAAGAAAAAGAAGTGCACAAGGCCAAGATTCAGTTCTTTACTACTATAGCCCACGAGATTCGCAATCCTGTGTCACTGATTATTGCTCCTCTCGAAAAGATTCTGAAAATTCCTGAACTCAGTTCCGGGAAATTGGCCGAAGACCTAAAGATGATTCATCGTAACAGCCAGCGCCTGCTCTTTTTGGTCAATCAATTGCTGGATTTCAGGAAAATAGAGCAGGAAGGTACACCGGCTCTTCACAAAGCAAAACACAGCCTCAGGAAATTACTTGACGATGTCAGCCAGCGTTTCCGTCCTGTAATAGAACAAGAAGGTAAACGATTTGAATGTAAATTTGATGAGCTGGATATTGAAACATGGTTTGATTATGAAGCCTTGACCAAGGTGTTGAGCAATTTATTGTCGAATTCTGTAAAGTACACCAAGGATTACATACTCCTTAGCGCTACTGTAGACAGGGACAAAGAAATAATTGAAATTCTTGTTCAGGACAACGGCTGTGGCATTAGTCCCGACGAGCAGGAACAGGTATTTGCTCCCTTCTATCAGGCCAAAGATCATATGCCAGGCACAGGCATAGGCCTGAATATTGTAAAAAACATGGTTGAGGCGCACAACGGTTCCATACGTATTATATCTGCACCCGGGCAGGGTTGTAGTTTCTACGTGGAGTTGCCTATGTGTGAAATGGAAGAAAAAACTCCGCTTACTTCGACAGCATCAGGTATTCTTCCCGATGACATTGTGTCCGAAGGCTCCCGCGAAGAACATGTCTCAGAGATTGCCACTCTTTTGTTGGTCGAAGACAACCACGAAATGCTGCATTTCCTCGGCGAACGCTTGTCGGAAGATTACAAGGTGTTGATGGCCAAAGAAGGGCAGGAAGCCCTGGATATGCTAAAGGCCAACGATGTGCATTTGATCGTCAGTGACTGGATGATGCCGGGTATGGATGGTATTGAATTTTGTCGCAAAGTACGTGAGGATCAGTTTACCAGCCA
>CAZNQD010000049.1:14268-15512 GCA_964575345.1 uncultured Bacteroidales bacterium | reverse complement strand
GAGCTTCCCGGTCTTTTCTGTTTGTATCGGTTCTTTTTCACTTAAACAGTTGAACAGCTTTTATTTGTATTAATTTGCCTGAGTGCAGGAAAATAGATTTTTTTCTTTGAAGCACATATTTCTGTATAATTATTTTGCAGCCATAAAAATAATGTATAATTTTGCAGCCTATTTTTGTATTTTTATTCAAAGGGAAAAATGAAAAACAAGGCTAATCGTATGAAAAGCATACGAAAAATTGTACACGAAAGGCGTATCAGCAGCCAGGAGGAATTACTTAACCTGCTTACCGAAGAAGGTTTCAACCTCACCCAGGCCACTCTGTCAAGAGATCTCAAACAACTCAAGATAGCCAAAATGCCCGATTACGAAGGTGGATATATTTACGTTTTGCCCGAAGAGTCTTCTTCTTTAAGTAAAACTGTACGTATGAAATCGCAAGACGTACATTTTATTCAATCCGGCTTTGAATCGGTTGCTTTTTGCGGACATTTTGCCGTGATCAAAACCAAACCGGCCTACGCCGGAGGAATTGCCGCCGAAATCGACAAAAAAGGCTCTAAAGTTATTTTGGGAACCATCGCCGGAGACGACACCATTTTGGTGATTCCCAAAGAAAAGACCGACCGTGAAAGCCTTATGCAGACCTTGTCGGAAATTATCCCGCTTTGATTTACAATTCACCCGATTAAAGAATTTCACCCTGTTCTGAATGCCTTAGAACTATTCCCGACAGGTTTGTTTAAAATTGAAATGGATAAAGAATTTGAGATCGTAATTGCAAATACATCACATTTGCAGTACGTTGACATTATATTGAACACTATCGAGGAAGCAGCGAAAATAAGAGGAACCGGCATCGCCAAACGTTCCCCGGAATACCTGGCTCAAAAAATACTCGAAGGGAAAGCCATATTGGCTCTGGACGGCGACCTCTTTGCCGGTTTTTGCTACATCGAGACCTGGGGCAACAAACAATTTGTAGCCAATTCCGGTTTGATAGTGGTGGACAAGTACAGACAACATGGTCTGGCCAAGCAAATCAAGAAAAAAGCCTTCAAGCTATCGCGAAAGAAATTTCCTGAGGCTAAATTGTTTGGGTTGACCACCAGCGCGGCTGTAATGAAAATCAATTACGAGCTCGGCTACCGGCCTGTTACTTATGCAGAATTAACCGACGACGAAGCTTTTTGGAAAGGTTGTCAGAGTTGCGTAAACTACCCGATTCTGGCCGAAAAAAACCG